>NZ_JAQQXQ010000001.1:0-22297 GCF_028595285.1 Erythrobacter fulvus
ATCGGCGCCGTTGTCGCCATTGGCCTCGGCATCGGTGATCACGTTGCCGCTGGCCGACACCGCACCGCCTTCGGTCAGGCTGTCCGTATCATCCGCCGCGCTCGGCACATCATCGATGATCGAGATAGTGACGGTGTCGCTTGCAACATCTCCGTCGAGGTCGACCACCACAATGTCGAAGGGGAACTCGGTGCCGTCGGGGTCGAGAGTGTTGTCGTTTAGGGTGTAGGTGTAGGTGATGCTGCCTTCACCTGTTGCCGGGTCATAGCTGTAGGCGGTGACGACCAGCGTGCCGGTGCCGTCCGAAACAATCGTCTGAGGGAGAGCATCCGGGGTAAGCACGACCCCCGCAATCGTCACACTGGCAACGCCATCGGGCGATTCGAAGGTGATGGTGCCGGTGGTCGCTTCGTTATTGCCGTCAAAGTCGGAGCCGGCGGGCTCGCCATCGCGGCTTGGCAGATGCGGTTCGCGCACCACCGTGCCATCTCCGGTTTCGGGGACGAAGGTGATGGTGTCCTGAGCGTCATCGATCGTGATAGTCAAGGTGGCGGTATCGGTGTCGCCGTCGCCATCGCTCACCCTGTAGGTAAATACCTCAGTCACGCCACCGGGCGTGTTGAAATTGCGTGTGTAGCTATAGCTGCCATCGGCGTTGAGGACGAGCGTGCCATAGGTGCCGTCGATGGTAAGGGCGCCTTCCGACAGAGCGGTCAGATTGTCACTATCGGTACCAGCGGCCGTCACGGTAATCCCGTCGGCTCCCGGCGTATCGGCTCCGCCATCTCCTTCGCTGTCGGTCAGCACATTTCCGGTGGCGGGCCCGAAGGTTGCTGCGGGAATGCTGTCGATGTCGTCGCTCGCGCTCGGCACATCGTCGACGATTTGCACATCGATGCTGGCGGTTGCGAAGGACCCGTCAGTGTCTTCGGCAGTGACATTGAGCACCCGTAGAACGGAGTCCTCGCCTAGTTCGGCATGCTCGAGCGTATTATCGAGGAGCGTAACCCTGAAGCTGAAGGTGGCTGCGACAACCGAGTCGCCACCACGTCCCGAGACCGGCGTCCAACCCGTGATCACAACGGAATAGGTTCCGTCATTCGCGACTTCGACAGGGCCGGCGAAGCTTCCGCCGACCACCACGCTGACGCCGTTGACCTCGACCGTAGCAAGGCCGTCCGGTGCGCTTACGCCAAAACTGCCTTCCGCGACCACCGGGTCGCTGCCGTCCGAGCCGTCTGCGAGATCATCCTCGTCCAGTACAACCTCAGGCGCTTCGCTATCCAGTCCGAAGATAACCACTTCCTCGTCGCCTGCGGGGACGGGAATGACCTCTTCTTCAACTTGCAGCGCGGTCGGAAGTTCTGTGTAAGGAAGAAGATCCCCCAGATCGAAAGCGGCCTGAATATCTCCCGGATCAACCGCAAAATTGCCCCCTGAACTCGGGTTCGGACCCGCTGCCGGTTCGGGTTCGTTACCGACGAGAAGCGCTGCGACGTTCGCCGGGGGGATCGGGGTGCCGCCAACCACGATCTGCGGCACCTGAATGACGCCATCCGGTACAACGATCCTTGTTCCGTCGGTCAGTATGATGACGAGATCCGGGCCGTCAGCTTCGAACCGTTCGATCTCCTGCCCTTCGGCAAGAACGACGATGTTGTCGTTGGCGGTCGGAGCAACCTGCGCAGTTTGCCGCGAAGCCTGCGGTTCTAAACCGGAGAACGACGTCTGCGAAGCCATCTCGGCGTCGCCCAGTTCGCCACCAAAGGCGCCCAGATCCTCGTTCATTCTTACCCCTCCTCGTCAAGGCGAGGATTTCCTCCTCGCGCGACTGCAATGCTCGCAGCGCGAAATGTCCCAGCAAGGAGTTGTCCGGAGCAATCCGGTTGTACCGGTTGCTCGTTGTCCCAAGCAGCGTACGTGCGCCGCGACCCAATTCTAAACCGAAGGATTAATTCAAATTACCGAACTGTAAACTATGTTGACTCCTATCATGAGGGCTATTGTGTCAATTACGGACATGATGAAGGGCAAATTCGAACAACGCCGTTCCGGCGAGATTTTATGCCTGAGCGGATCTTCGGATGACAATCAGGTCGTTGTAAAACAACAATAACGAGGCTCAAGCGATTTGACGGCGTTTGCCTGCAGGTGAAAGCATTCGGCCATTGAAAGGGATGTATCGGCATCAGCCATAGTCGGCGATGCTGGACGATTATTTTGCTAAGGCGTAAGCTGCGAACCGCGCAAAATTAACCATTTGAGCCGCTGCGACTCGGAGTCAGCGGTATCGATTTGGGTGAGTCGAAAGCAAAATGGCAGCCGACGGACAGAATGATCGATTAAGCGGAGAAGAGATCTTTATGATCTTGCTTCTTGTTATCGTGATCCCTGTCATGTTGTTTGCGATCAATTTCGATTCTTGGCCGCAGGTAGACCGACAGCTGTATCGAGCTTCTCGGGCAGAAAGCGTCCGGACGGGTATTGCGAAATACGCATCCCATCAAACGCCGTCAGAGCTTAGCCCATTAAGCGCCGATGAAGCTGAACAGGCGCGGCCCTTGCCTGGCCGAGATCAAATGATTCGGGAGGGGTTGGAGGCGGCGGCTGATACCGCTCAAGTTTCTCCCGAGAAGGAAAGCCTTCTACTTTCGCTGATACCCAGCGACTTCTCGTTAAACGGAGATGGAGGCCCTTCGGCTGTGTCGCAAGCAGCTTACGAGCAAGTGAAAATCAAAAAACCGCTTCTTGTGAATGGGGAAAAGGTTGGGAATATAGAAATATACATCAATAGCGATGGTGATCCTTCGGTGGATATGAAGGAATTTGTAAAACCATCCATTCGTGAAAATATGAAGAACTTTCAAATCGCATCTCGACTATCCGAGAAGGGTATCGTAAGATTCAAAGAGTTGCGCGAATTTGGAATTGATTTTCGTTATTCTCCAACAGAAGATGTTATAATTCTAAATCCTTAGTTTGATGCCATTCAGGTGCCCTATGTGGCGGCTGAACCCATGAAGATTCCGTGCCCTGTGTGTTTCTGATTGAGCCTTCACAAAGGGAGAAGAGGCCGGTCTTCTCGTTTTGCCGGCCGCAATCGTCTTATCTGGCCGAGCAATCGAGCGTTGCTGTCAGGCCATGTTCGCCATTGGCCAGCACCAGACGCACATCCATCGCTTCGGCGAGATCGCGCGCGATGGCCAGACCGAGGCCGGAACCGGGCATTTGCGGATCAAACCGCGTGCCGACCTCGAAGGCCTTGTCCAATGCATCGGGAGGGATGCCCGGACCGTCGTCCGTCACCGAAACCCGCATACCGCCCTGCCTGTCGCAGACAAAATGCAGGCAGACATCGCGGCGTGCCCATTTGCCCGCATTGTCGAGCAGAATCGAAAGCACTTCGGCAAAATCGATCGGGTCGAGGGGCAGGGTCATTTCTTCGCAGCCGTCGGTCTGCAAGGTGAAGTTCCTGTCAGGGTGGAGCCGTTCCATGGCCCGCAGGATCGGCAAGGCAATATCGGGCACCACCACCCCGCGGCCGGACGGCTTCTTACCCGCCGCCGAACGTGCCCGGGCAAGCTGGTATTCGATTTGCTGCTCCATCGCTCGCGTCTGATCGAGCAGCAGCGCGCCCGTGGCGCCAGCGTCTTGGCGTGCGGCAAGACGCTCTGCCTCGTCGGTTATGATCGCCAGCGGCGTGCGCAACGAATGGGCGAGATTGCCCGCCTGGACCCGCGATCGCGCGATCATCGCTTCGTTCTGGTGCAGATAGGCGTTGAGATCATTCGCAAGCGGCGCGATCTCGATCGGATACTCGCCTTCCAGATCTTGCGTCTCTCCGCGTCGCAACCGGGCGAAAGCGTAGGACAGCCGGTCGAGCGGGCGCAGGCCGAAGGAAATGATCGCCATGCCTGTTGCAACCAGCAGCGCAGCAAGGCCCGCCAGCCACAAGCTCAGATCGCGGGTGAAGGCGCCGGTCAGCCGGTCTAGCTCGCTCTGGTCGGTGGCGATGACGAAATGGATATCCTCTCCGGCGGGCCCCTTGCGGGTAAAGCCGTAAGTGATCGCGGGACCAGTTGGGCCGCTTTCCAGATCGTGCAGGATTTCGGGCGAGTGGGCGATCCTTTCATCAAGGCTGCCGCGCGTCATCGAGCGGGAGCGGAGCGGTTCATGCCCGGCTGCGGTGACCTGCCAGTAGAAGCCCGACAGCGGCTCTTCATAGCGCGGATCGGACAGGGGACGGCTGAGGCGCAGCGTGCCGTCCGGAGCAAACTCGGTCAGACGGCCCAGTTCGCGGACATGGACCTCCAGCTCCTCGTGATAGGATTGCTCTATATGGCTACTGAAGATGCCGATTGCGGAAAACCAGATCGCGCCGATGCCCAGGATCACCCACAGGCTGACCGCAAGCAGGAAGCGCAGCCGCAGGCTGCCGGGGACGGGTAGGCGGATCATGACCCGAAACGATAGCCCATGCCGCGTAGCGTGACGATCCGGTCCCGCCCGATCTTGCGGCGCAGACGGCCGATCAGCACCTCGACAGTGTTGCGTTCCCGTTCGTCATCCAGCGCGTAGAGACCATCGAGGATCTCGTCCTGCGAGAGCACTTGCCCGGTGCGACGGAGGAACAGGTGCAAAAGACGGAATTCCTGACGGCTGAGCGTTAGCTGTTCGCCGGCCAGGGTTACTATCCGGGTCAGCGGATCCAGCATCAGGTCGCCTGCGGTAATCGCGGTGCTGCGCGATCCCTGCTGCCGCCGGAACAGGGCGTTCAACCGGGCTAGCAGTTCCTCGAAACGCACCGGCTTGACCACGAAATCGTCGGCACCTGCATTCAGCCCTTCGACCTTGTCCTGCCAGCTGCCGCGCGCGGTGAGGATCAGGATCGGGGTTTCTACCCGCCGGTCGCGCCAGTGGCGCAGAAGGTCGAGCCCGCTGCCGTCGGGCAGGCCGAGATCGAGGATGATTGCCGCCATCCGGTCGACGTCCGGCCAGTCTTCGGCTTCGCCACGGCTGCGGGCCAGTTCGACTGCGAAATCGGCCGCACGCAGGCGATCGCTCAGGCGGTGGCCGAGTTCCGGATCGTCTTCGACAACAAGCAGGCGCATGATTGGCCGGTTCCTTCCTGTCGCCGGTATTGCGGCATGAAACTGACAAGAAGCTGCCAGACTGACAAGTTCCTGTCAGCTTCGCGGTTCACAAGCCGCCCCCATGACCACGCACCTCATCGTCCCCGTTGCCGTTATGGCGGCGCTCTCAGCCTTGTCGGCCTGTTCCTCCCCCCCTGCGGAGCAGAGCGGCGATGCCACGGCAAAGCCTACTGCGGCGAGCGGATTGGCGATCGAGACTGCGGTTGCAAGGGAGGTCGAAAACGTCCCCCTCGGCAGCGCGCCCGGAACCATCGTCCTCCCCCCGGAGGCCCGGGTGGCAGTCACCGCGCCGTTTTCCGGTGCGGCGGTGCGGGTCTATGTGATCGAAGGCCAGCAGGTCAGCCGTGGCGACGCGCTCGCATTGGTGCGCGCGAGCGAGCCGGTGCAGATCCGCGGCGAGCTGGCACGCGCGCAATCGGCGGCAAATCTTGCCGAGGCCCGCGCCAAGCGACTTTCCCAGCTCGCCGAGGAAGGCGTCATCGCCCTCGCGCGCGCCGACGAGGCGGCGGCCGAGCTCGAGCAGGCGCGTGCAAGTGTCGCCGAATTGTCGCGACTGGTGTCGCTGGGCGGGGTGGGGCCGGACGGAACCATGACGCTGCGCGCGCCGATTGCCGGACGGCTTGCGCATGTCGGCGTCGAAACCGGGGGCGGGATCGATGCGCTGGCGGCGCCATTCGTGATCGAGGCGGCCGGCGCCTATCAGGTCGAACTGCAATTGCCCGAGCAAATGGCGCGCAAAGTCCGACCCGGGATGGCGGTGGAGATCGCGCTGGCAGGAGGCGAGAGCGAGGCGGCTCCCGTCGGAGGGCGGATCATCGCGGTCGCCCCGTCGATCGATCCGGTCAATCGTTCAGTCATGGCGCGCGCCAGCATCGGCGCAGCACCGGGCATCATCGCGGGGCGCAATGTCAGCGTGACGATCCTTGGGCAAGGCAGCGGCATCGCGGTGCCTGATGCCTCTGTGACCCGGATCGATGCCAAGGACCATGTCTTCGTGCGCAAGGCCAGCGACAAGCAGGGCGGGTGGGAAAAGCGCGCCGTCGAAATCCTTGCGCGAAGCGGCGGGGAGGCCGTCATCGCCGAAGGGTTGGCGGCGGGCGATGTGGTTGCCGCCAGCAGTATTGCCGAACTCAAAGCTGCGAACGCGGAGTAGCGGGCGATGCTTGATAAACTTGTCGAACGCGCGCTGACCCTGCGCTTTGCCGTGCTCGGGATTGCCGCGTTGCTTGCAGGGTTGGGCGGCTGGTCGTTTCTCAACCTGCCGATTGATGCCTTTCCCGACATCAGCACCACGCAGGTGAAGATCATCCTCAAGGCCCCCGGCATGACGCCCGAGGAGGTCGAGAGCCGGGTTGTCACTCCGATCGAAATGGAAATGCTCGGCATTCCCGACCAGACCGTGCTGCGGTCGGCTGCCAAATACGCGATCGCCGACATCACGATCGACTTCACCGACAGCACCGACATCTACTGGGCGCGTCAGCAGGTGGCCGAACGGCTCAGCGCGGTGATGGCCGATCTGCCGCCGAGCGTTGAGGGCGGGCTGGCGCCGATTTCCACGCCGCTGTCCGAGATGTTCATGTTTACGCTCGAAGGCCCGCAGACGTTGGCCGAAAAGCGCCGGGTGCTCGACTGGACGATCCGTCCGGCCCTGCGCACGGTCCCCGGCGTGGCCGACGTTAATGCGCTGGGCGGTTTTGTCGAAACCTTCGAAGTCGCGCCCAACAGTGCCGCGCTGGCCGCTGCGGGTCTGTCGACGGGCGATCTTGCCGCCGCAATCGTGGCCAGCAACCGCAATGACGGCGCAGGGCGCCTCACCAGCGGCGAGGAAGCGCTGATCGTGCGCGCCACCGGAGCGATCCGGAATCTCGATGATCTTGCCGCCGTGGTCGTGCGGGCCGAAGGCGGCGCGGTGGTGCGGGTTGGCGATGTTGCGCAGGTGCGCACCGGCAGTCTCACCCGCTACGGCGCAGTCAGCAAGAACGGCGAAGGCGAGGCGGTGCAGGGACTCGTCATCGGCCTGCGCGGGGCGGATGCGGCCAAGGTGGTCGAAGGGGTCAAGGCGCGGCTTGAAGAGATCAAGCCGAGCCTGCCCGCAGGGATGAGCGTGGATGTGTTCTACGACCGCTCCGATCTCATCACACGCGCTGTCGGCACCGTCGAATCCGCGCTGCTGGAGGCCACCGTGCTGGTGGTGATCCTGCTGCTGCTGTTCTTGGGCGACGTGCGCGCTTCGGTGATCGTCGCGCTGGCGCTGCCGATGGCGGTGCTGCTGACCTTCATTTTCATGCGCGCGGCCGGGCTGACCGCCAACCTCATGAGCCTCGGTGGACTGGCCATTGCGGTGGGCATCCTCGTCGATGGCGCGGTGGTGGTGGTCGAAAACGTGGTCGAACGATTGTCCGACCCGAAACATGCGTCGTCCAGCAAGCTCCACAATGTCTTCATGGCCGCCGCAGAAGTGGCCAAGCCGGTTGCTGCGGGCCTTGCGATCATCGCTATCGTGTTCCTGCCGCTGCTCACGCTCGAAGGGCTTGAAGGCAAGCTGTTTAGCCCCGTGGCGCTGACGATCGTGCTGGCGCTGGCCTCTGCGCTGCTTTTGTCGCTGACACTGGTGCCGGTGCTTGCCTTCTATCTGCTCAAGATAAAGGTCGATGCCGACGGGCACCACCACGAACCCTGGCTGATGCGGCAAATCGGGCCGCGATACCATGCGCTGTTGGCCGGTGCATTCGCGCACAAGACCCGTGTGTTCGTGCTGGCGGGTGTCGGCCTGGTGCTGGCGGGCGGGGCCTATGCGGTGACTGGCAAGACCTTTCTTCCGGTCATGGATGAAGGATCGGTGATCGTACAGCTTACCAAGCTGCCTTCGGTGTCTCTCGCCCATAGCGTCGATGGCGACATGAAGGTTCAGCGCGCGATTTTGGAACAGGTGCCCGAAGTCGAAGCGGTGGTCGCACGGGTGGGTTCGGACGAACTTGGCCTTGATCCGATGAGCCTCAATGAAACCGACAGCTTCCTGAAACTGCGCCCGCGCGAGGAATGGCGCGTGCACGACAAGGAGTGGCTGCTAGGCGAATTGCGGCAGGTGATGGAGGCTTTCCCGGGTATCGAGCCGACCTTCACCCAGCCGATCGAGATGCGCACCTCGGAAATGCTGACCGGTGCGCGCGGCGATCTGGCGATCAAGCTGTTCGGCCCGGACACGGCAGAATTGGCGCGGCTGGGCGGGGCGATCCAGAACCGGCTCGAAGCGATCGAGGGCACCAGCGAGGCAATGACGCTGGCCAATGACCGGGTGGATTACCTGCTGGTCGATATCGACCGGGTGGCAGCGGGCCGCGTGGGCATGCCGGTGTCCGATTTGCAGGACATGATGCGTGCCCAGGTCGAAGGCGTGCGCGCCGGGGTGGTTGCCGAGGGTATCCGCCGCGTGCCGATCGTGCTGCGCGGCGATGCGGGCACGGGCAATCTCGATTCGCAGCGGTTTTCCGATCTGGTTTACCGTTCGCCTACCGGACAGCTGGTGCGTGCCAGCGATGTTGCGCGCATCAGTCAGGTTGAAGGGCCGGTTAAGCTCGAACACGAAAACGGTTCGCGCTTCGCGATGGTGCAGGCCTTTGTCTCGGGCCGTGATCTGGTCGGCTATGTCGAAGATGCCAAGGCCGACATCACCGCCAATGTGCCGCTGCCGCCCGGCTACCGGCTGGAATGGGGCGGGCAGTTCGAAAACCAGCAACGCGCCTCGGCCCGTCTTCTGGTGGTGCTGCCGGTGGCGATCGGGCTGATCTTTGCGGTGCTCTATTTCAGTATCGGTTCGGTGCGGGCATCGCTCCTGATTCTCACCAACATTCCGTTTGCTGCGGTTGGCGGGATGATCGCGCTGGCCGTGTCGGGGGAATATCTGTCGGTGCCGGCCTCTGTCGGGTTCATCGCCCTGCTTGGTATCGCGGTGCTCAACGGGCTCGTCATGGTGACCTATTTCCGCCAGCTGCGTGCATCGGGAATGCCGCTTGCGCAGGCCGTCAGGCGGGGGGCGGAGAGGCGGCTGCGGCCGGTGCTGATGACAGCGAGCATCGCCGCCTTCGGCCTTGTCCCGCTGCTGTTCGCCACGGGCCCGGGTTCGGAAATCCAGAAGCCGCTTGCCATCGTCGTGATCGGCGGCCTGGTGTCGGCCACGCTGCTCACGCTGGTGCTGTTGCCGATCCTCTATGAGCGCTTCGGCGAAGGTCCGCAGGATCATTCCGACGAACTGCCGGAGGCCAGCGCATGATCCGCCGCCTTTTCCTCGCCGCGCCGGTGGCATGCCTGATTGCCGTGCCGCTTGCTGCCGAGCCCGGTCTGCCGCCGGCCGAAGCGGTTGAGGTCGCGCTTTCGCAGCATCCGAGCGTGATCGCCGCCCATGCACGGTTGGAAGCCGTGCAGGCCCGCGCCGACGGGATTGCCAAAGGGCCTTACGAATTCACCGTGCAGGGCACCTACCAGCGCCGCGATGTCAGCGGCGGCAAACAGTTCGACGAATATGACGCGCAGTTGAGCCGTCCGATCCGCCTGCCCGGCAAGGCCCGTCTCGACCGGGCAATCGGGCGCTACGGTACCGAGGTGGCGGAGAATGTCGCCGAGGATGCCAAGCACGAGGCAGCATTGCTCCTCGCGGCGCACTGGTTCGACTGGCTTTCGGCTTCATCGCAGGCTGCGGTCGATCGGGCGGCGGCAAGCAATTACGAGGCCGCGCTGGCGGCGGTCGAGCGGCGGCACAGCTTGCGCGACGCGGCGCAACTTGACGTTGATCGTGCCGCCGCGATGCTGGCCGAGGCGCGCCGCGCGCTGGCTGAATCCGAAGGTCTGGCGGCGGTCGCGCGCAAGCGGCTTGAGACACATTTCCCCGCCTTACCCCTGCCGGTCGATGCGCCCGAAATGCCATTGCCGCAAATCGCCGATGCGCGGCTGTCGCAACTGGGCGATCTGGTGGTCGTCAACAGCCACATGATCGCCGCCGCGGAGGCGGAAGCTGCGCGCATGGGTGCGGTCGCCGCGCGTGCGCGGGCAGACCGGATTGCCGATCCGACGGTCGGCATCCGCTTGTTTTCCGAATTCGGCGGGCTTGAGCGCGGCGCAGGGGTGGTGCTGAGCATGCCGCTTGGCGGCGGGCATCGCCGCGCACTTGCAAGCGAGGCCGGCGCAGGCGCCTCTGCCGCGCGTGCCGATGAACAGCTTGCGCGTTACGAGGTGTCCGAAACCGCCGAGGCCGACATGACCGAGGCGCGTTTCCGCATGGCGACTTGGCAGCGTGCCCGCGAAAGCGTGGAAGCGCAGATGGCGGCGCTCGATAAGATGCGGCGTGGACATCAGTTGGGCGAAATCGATCTGGCCGATCTGCTGCTGGCCGAACGGATGGTGCATGATGCCTTCCGCACCGAAGCCGGCGCACGGGCCGAGGCAATTCGCGCAATCACCAAGCTCAGGATCGATGCCCACGACCTGTGGCTCGGCGATTGAGGCAGGACGTTTTGATACCCCGAAAATGAAGCGGCGGAGCAGGCTGTGCCCGCTCCGCCGCCGGTATTTGCCTTGCGACGCCCGATTACATCGAGGCACGCACCCCGAGGAAGAAGAACGTCCCCACCGGGCTCACCGGGAAGGCCTGTTCGGTGATGAACGGCTTGCGGTTGAACACGTTGTTCACCCCGCCATAAACCTCGAAATTCGCGCTCGCTTCGTAGCTGAAGGCGATGTCGTGGATGAAGGCGTTGCTGGACAGGCCATTCTGGGGCGAGAAGGTGTCTTCCCCGGTTGGGCCGACTTCCTCGATGTCCACCGCGCGCAGGCCCTGACTGTCGAGGAACGTAGTCGCCCAGGTCAGGTTCAGCCCCTTCCAGTCCCAGGTCAGCGCGGCGCGGCCGGCCCATTCGGGACGCTGCAACTCGCCCAGTTCGGGATCGATGAAAGTCAGATCGGCGGGATCGGGGAAGTCGTTGAGCTTGTCCACCCATGTGCCGCTGGCGTTGAGGGTGAAGCCGTGCTCGCCCAGATCGAAGCCGTAACGCAGCGCCGCTTCGATCCCGGCAGTTTCCTGACGGGCGAAGTTGACCGAGGTCTGCCGCAGGAAGGTGAAGCCGCCGGTGTTGGGGTTGCGGGTGATGAGATCGCAGAACCCGTTATTGATGCTGGCGCTGTCGACGCAGTTGTCGACGATGTCCTGCGCTGCCACCGGGTTGATCGAATCCTCGATTTCGATGTTGTAGTAATCGACGCTGAGCACCAGACCGGGAATGAACGTCGGGGTGAGCTGCGCACCGACCGTCCAGGTGGTGGCGGTTTCTTCCTGCAGATCCGGGTTGCCGCTGATCGTGCCCGAGAAACGGGCGGTCAGCGGATCGACGTAGCTGTAATTGCCGGTGCCGAAGGTCGGATCGAAACCGATGCTCTGGAAGAACGCCGTGCAGTTGGCCTGCCGCAGCGCCGGATCGGGGCCGGTCACCAGATTGCCGATATCGCACGGATCGAACGGACGGAACGTGGTGCCCTGCGGCGGGTTGAACAGCTCGTTGATGTTCGGTGCCCGCACGGCCCGGGCATAGGTGCCGCGGAACAGGATGTCCCGGCTCGGCGCGTACAGACCGCCGACGTTCCAGGTGAAGGTGCTGCCGACCGTCGAGTAGTTCGAGTAACGGGCCGCACCGCTCAGTTCGAGCGTTTCGGCAAACGGCATCGCGGAAAGGATCGGCACGCGGACTTCGCCGAACAGGTCATAGACGGTGAATTCGCCGCCCGCGTTGCGCGCCGGGATGGTCGGGTCGAACACCAGCGAGGTCTGGGCATAGTCCAGATCGCTCAGCAGGTCGCCTTGGTTTGCGAAAGCCGTGGTGACCGGAACGACACCGCGGCTGAGCGGGTCGAAGGTCGAATTGCTGACTTCCTCGCGGAATTCGAAGCCCGCGGCAAAGCCGATCGGCCCGCCCGGCAGTTCGAGGAACGCGCCGGTATCACCGGTCAGGATCATGTCGAACACCAGCTGTTCCAGCCTGAACCGGTCGACGACCGTGGTAGTGATGAAGTCGATCGCATCCTGGCTGATGGCGCCCACGCCGCCGAGGATGTTGGCCGGACGGCATTGCCCGTCGCCGGGATTGAAAGTGAAGAAGCCCGGATCGCCCGCCGGAATGCCGAACGGCGTTGTCGCCGGCGGAGTGGGGTCGATGTCCGAACGGCAGATCGGGTTGCCCGCAGCGTCCGAGGTTACGTCGATCGCTGCGAACCAGCGGTCCATGATGACGCGGTTGGCATCGAAGCTGGTCTGTTCGAACCGGCCGTAATTGCCGCTGATTTCGTAGGACAGGTGATCGGTGATGTCGCCGCGCACACCGGCAACGAAGCGCCAGGTCTCGAATTCGTTGCGGTTGCGGTTGCGGCCCAGATCAGCCGGGTCGCGGGTGATGTAGAAACCGCGCTGGGATCCGTCGCCGAAGAACAGCTCACCAACATAGGGCGCGAGCGCGGGGGTGATGAAGGGGTTGTCCTCGCGGATCGTCAGCAGATCGTAGAAGGTGTTGGGCTGGGCCTGGGATTCCGCCGAGTTCGAGACGTACTTGCCCTCGAAGAAGAACTCGGCTTCCGACGAGATTTCGTAGGACAGGTTGACGTTGACAGACCAGCGCTCGGTCTCGGGGATCAGCGAGTTGACGTCGAAGTTGTTCTGGATGCCCGGTCCGCCGAACTGGTTGAACAGGCCGGTGATGGTTCCGTCCTGATACACGCCAACACTGCCGTCCGGATTGATGACCGCACAGCCCCCGGCAAGGCCGAAAGCGCCCGGATTGAACGTGCTGTTGAAGCCGACCGAGGATTCGAGACAATCGGGGATACCATTATTGTTGATGTCCGGCCCGTCGCTAAGGCCGATGTCACCCGGCGCGATCACACCGCCTGCCGAAGACAGGGAAAAGGTGGGCTGGCGCGCGATCAGGCGACGCGGTGCATTGGTTGAACGATCGACGAGCGCCAGTTCGGCCGGTGTCAGGTTGGGTGCGACGCCGAACAGGGCTTGGTAATCGGCGCGGAAATCGTCGAGTGCCGAGCCGGTCGGGATCAGGAAACCAGTCGGAAAACCGCCCTGGCCAACCGCGAAGAAGTTGCGGAAATTGGGCGTGTCGGCCGTGATATCACCCGCCTGGAAACGCAGCGCAGGGTTTGGCTGGTCATCGGCAAGGCCATTATTGCGAGAGAAGCGGCGATCGCCGAATTGCAGCTCGTCGTTGCGGGCGTATTCGCCCGAAATGGTCAAGTTGCCGCGACCGTCGGCGAAGTTCTTGCCCCAGGTCAGGTCGCCGTTGATGCGCCATGCATCGCCCTGCGAGGAAATGCCGGTCTGGATATTTCCTTCGAGACCCTCGAAATCTTCGCGCAGTACGAAGTTGACCACGCCGGTGACCGCGTCGGCACCGTAGATCGACGAGGCACCGCCGGTCAGCACTTCGACACGTTCGATCAGCGCGCTGGGGATCGATGTTACGTCGACCGCCTGCGCCCCTGCCACGCCCGACACGTGGCGCCGTCCATTGACCAGCACCAGTGTGCGGTTTGATCCCAGACCGCGCAGGTTGAGGATCGACTGGCCGACGGATTGCGAGAACACGCCATCGATCGACGCATCGGTCGAGGTCGAGGTCGACAGCGCGGGAATGTCACGCAGTGTGTCGACCACATCGGCGGTGCCGGAGCGTTGGAGTTCTTCCGCGGTCACCGCAAGGATCGGTGCGGCCGAGCCGATATTGGGATCACGGGCAATGCGCGAGCCGGTGACGACGATCTGGCCGTCATCCGCCTGCTCGGCATCGGTCATATCGGAAACTTCGTCTTGTGCATGCAACGCTGCAGGCGCCAGCGCCGAAACAAACAGTGCCGCGGCCAACGCGGGCAGGGATGAAGTCTGACGGGTGTGGGTCGAATAACGCATTGCGAGTCCTCGCGTTGGAAGTCCAAATTGTTTCGATCGGCACCGCTTTGCGCGGCATCCGACGTGCTGTTTCTATCCAGACCTATCCTGCGGATGCTTTGTCCGCAGAAAAGGGAATGGCCCGGACTGGTTCTTCCTGCGCGAGGCGCTGGCCAGGCTTTGCCCTGTGCCGGTCGCACTCGATGATTGTTATTGCTGCGTATTCCCGCAGCTTCGATATAGAAATTGCCGCAGGTGCCTGCGTTTCACAACCCGCCCCGCTTGCCGGAGCGGCAGATGAGCCGATTTTGACATCGGGGTGTAGCGATTGCGCAACACACCTGCGGTGGCCTTTGCCCGCCCCTGATCACTATCGACAGGTGGCGATTTTGCGACTTCGCGCGATGCGGTTCACTCTGCTAGCACCTTCTGATGAGCGAATGGATCGAAGAGGCACGCGCAGCTGTCGCCGCAGCACGCACATATTGCGAAGCGGTACGCAGCCGACTGGCGTTACGCGTTGCCCCCGCAGGCATCCCCGATGCGAGCCTGATCGAACGCGATCAACACATGGTGCACGGCTATGCATGGGCGGCCGCGACACTCGCCGCGCTGGAGGCGACGGTCGACTGGGCCGCGCGGGCGCGCGCCGGGGCGCGCTTCGGCACAGCGGAAGAACTGACGCTGCGGATCGGATTCGGGGAGGCGCTTGGCCAGCTTTCGTTCGGCCTGCCGATGAGCGCCAGCGAAATCGTGCGTCCCGCTGCCTTCGGCTGCGAGGCCGAAGCCCGCGTTCTGGCCGAAGACGCTTCGGTCGCGCGTTTGCTTGCCGAAGGGAGCACGCCTGAAACCCGCGCCGCCTTTGCCGCGCTGCTGGCCGAAGGCGTGCGCCCCGACGAAACGCTCGGCGACGAAACGCTGGATCTGGTGCGTGATCAGTTTCGTGCCTTTACCGCCGAAAGGATCACGCCGTTCGCGCATCAGTGGCATCTTGCCGACGCACTCATTCCCGATGACGTGATCGCCGAAATGGCGCAGCTGGGCGTGTTCGGGGTATGCATACCCGAGGAACATGGCGGGCTCGGGCTGGGCAAGCTGGCAATGGCGGTGGTGTCCGAGGAGCTGTCGCGCGGATGGATCTGTGCAGGCTCGCTGGGCACCCGTTCGGAAATCGCGGGCGAGCTTATCACCCACAATGGTACGCCCGAACAAAAGGCACATTTCCTGCCACGGATCGCCGATGGCTCGTGCCTGCCGACCGCCGTTTTCACCGAGCCTGATACCGGATCGGATCTTGCCGTAGTGCGCACCCGTGCAGAGCGGCAGGCTGACGGCAGTTGGCGGGTGACGGGGGCCAAGACCTGGATCACGCACGCCGGGCGCGCCGATCTCATGACGATGCTGGTGCGCACCGATACGGCCCAACCGGGCTATGCCGGCCTGTCGATGCTTCTGGCCGGGAAGAGCCGTGGCACCCTTGCCGCACCGTTTCCCGATGCGGGCATCGACGGCAGCGAAATCGAGGTGCTCGGCTATCGCGGGATGAAGGAATATGCGCTCGGGTTTGACGGGTTCGCGGTGCCGGCCGACGGTTTGCTCGGCGGCAGCGAAGGGCAGGGGTTCAAGCAGTTGATGCGCACCTTCGAAGGCGCCCGGATCCAGACCGCCGCACGTGCCGTAGGGGTGGCATGGAACGCCTTCGATCTCGCGCTCGACTATGCGTTGGGACGCAAGCAGTTCGGTCAACCGCTCACCGCATTTCCGCGCGTCGCTGACAAGCTGGCGCTGATGGTCGCCGACATTGTGATGGCGCGCGAGCTGACCTATTTCGCCGCCCGCGCCAAGGACCGTCAGGCGCGCTGCGATATCGAGGCAGGGATGGCCAAGCTGCTGGCCGCGCGCACTGCGTGGGCGGCTGCAGACAATGCGGTGCAAATCCACGGCGGCAATGGCTACGCGCTCGAATATCCGGTCAGTCGGGTGCTGTGCGATGCGCGGATTCTCAATATCTTCGAAGGCGCTGCCGAGATTCAGGCCCAGGTGATCGGGCGCGGGCTGCTGTCTGCCCAGACGCAGTCGAAGGCCGCCTAGAGCACGCGGCGGGGCATCTCCATTCGCGGCAGCTGGGCAAAGCCGCTCTCGATGGCGAGGGCGGTCTTGAGGTCGATATGGCGTGGACGGTCGCCCCGCAGGATAATGATCCTGTCGATCTTGCGCACCAGCAGCCCCGGATCGAACGGTTTTCTGATGTAATCCCGCGCGCCCGCATAGATCGCTTGCGTCTCGTCCGCATCGCCGTTCAGCGCCGTGAACATGATCACCGGCAGGTCGTAAAGCCGGGCCGATTGCCGCAGGCGGCGCAGCAGGCTGAGACCGGATTCGCCGGGCAGGGTCTGATCGAGCAGCAGGACATCGGGCCGCTTGCGCTGCACACAGTCCCAAGCCGCTTCGGCGCTGGTGACCCAGCCGCAGGCGTGACCGGCGTCGATCAGCACCTCGCTCGCCAGTTCAGCGACCAGTTCGTCATCATCGGCAATCAGGATACGGGCCAAGACGGGGCCTTTCGTCAGTTAACGTCAGGCTTCCCTGTTAACCAAGTCATGCTCAAGGCAGGATTGGCGCGGCCCCACGCAAATCTCCCTATAGCGGCGCGGCACCCCGCGCCTTGCCCCTGTCACCCGGCGCTGCCAGTGTCGTCCGCGATGATTCGTGACACCTCTCCCGCCGCTGCCGTTTCTCCGTTCCTGCCGACCGAAGGCATCCATAACCTGCGCGATTACGGCGGATATGCCGTGCCGGGCGGGGGCAGGGTTAAGACGGGCCTGCTGTTCCGTTCGGGCCAGCACATGGAAGCGAGCGATGCCGATCTCGATCTGATCGACCGGCTCGACATCCGCACCATTATCGACCTGCGCGGCGTGAGCGAGCGCGCGGGCTTTCCTTGCCGTCGCCATCCGCGCTTTGCCGCCGAAGTCATTGCGCATGATGGCGAAACCAGCAATTCCCCGCCGCATGAGGGCGGGGGCGGGCGCGTGATTATGACGCCGCAGAAAGCGCGTGAGCGGATGCTGGCGGTCTACACCCGCATGCCGGTGAACCCGGCCATGATTTCGATGTTCACCCGCTATTTCGCCGCGCTGGAAGAACGCGACGGGGGCAGCCTTGTCCATTGTTTCGCAGGCAAGGACCGCACCGGGATCGCGGCGAGCCTGCTGCTGCATGTGCTCGGCGTGCATCGCGACGACGTGGTTGCCGAATTCCTGCGCACCAATGATGCGCCGACCCGCGCGATCCTCGAACGCCAGTCGCTCCCGCGGATGGAGGCGCATTACGGCGCGATCGAACCCGAGGCGCTGCGTAACCTGATGGGTGTGCTGCCCGAATATATCGAGACCTATTTCGCCGAGGTCATGCGTGACCACGGCTCCATCGACAGATATCTCGCCACAAGATTAGGTGTGGACGAGGCAAGGAAAGAACGTCTGCGCAAGCGGCTGGTGGCGTGACAAGCGCGAACCTTCGCACCATATCGCGAGCCTGAGACAAGCAAGAGGCAACCCACCATGGCGACCCATCATACCAAGATGCTGATCATCGGCTCCGGCCCGGCAGGCTATTCCGCGGCGATCTATGCCGCGCGCGCCATGCTCGAACCGATCGTCGTGCAGGGCCTCCAGCCCGGCGGGCAGCTGACCATCACCACCGATGTCGAAAACTATCCCGGTTTCCGCGACGTGGTGCAGGGCCCGTGGCTGATGGAGGAGATGAAGGCGCAGGCCGAACATGTCGGCACGCGCATGATGTGGGACACGATCGTTTCGGTCGATCTGGAGAACGGCCCGCCGTTCCGCGCGATCGGTGACAGCGGCGATGAGTACATCGGCGAAACGCTGGTGATCTGCACCGGTGCCCAGGCCAAGTGGCTGGGCGTACCGGGCGAAATGGAACTGGGCGGCAAGGGCGTATCCGCCTGCGCCACTTGCGACGGGTTCTTCTATCGCGGGAAGAAAGTGGCGGTGATCGGCGGCGGCAACACCGCAGTCGAGGAAGTACTATACCTCACCAACCATTCCGACGACGTCACCCTGATCCATCGCCGCGATAGCCTGCGGGCAGAGAAGATCCTTCAGGAACGGCTGTTCAACAACCCGAAGATCACGGTGCTGTGGAACAAGGCGGTCGACAGCTTCGAGGCGGGCGAGGGCGGCATGCTCCACCACCTTGCACTTACAGACACCGCCACCGGTGAGGCTTCGACGCTTGAAGTCGACGGCGCATTTGTCGCGATCGGCCACGCGCCGGCGACCGAGCTGTTCAAGGGCAAGCTGCCGATGGATGATGGCGGCTATCTGCTGACCGAACCCGGCACACCCAAGACCGTGATCCCGGGCGTGTTTGCCGCAGGCGACGTGACCGATCATGTCTACCGCCAGGCGGTAACGGCGGCGGGGATGGGCTGCATGGCGGCGCTCGATGGCGAGCGGTTCCTCGCCGCGCGGGCCCATGCCGCCAAGGAAGTCGAGGCGGCGGAATAATCCGCCGCCCGTTCCTGTCAGTGGAACACCGCGATCCCCGCATGGAGGATCAGCGCCATCAGCACGAGGCTTGAAAGCGCATAAAGCGCAAAGCGGATCGCCACCTTGTTGATCGTCGCCTGGACGATCGAATGCAGCACCCGCAGGCCGACATAGGCCCATGCCAGCTGGGTGTTGAACCCGTCGCCCTCACCGACGATCGCCAGCACGATCGCCACCGCGTAAAACAGCGTGGGGGATTCATGCAGGTGATTGAAGTTGTTGGCCTTCCACTGCACATGTTCCGGCAGCAATGAACCCAGCGCGCCGGTGTTTCTGGCATCGTCGGGCTTGACCCCGGCCTTGGTCATCGCCGGGATGCGGGTGGCGTACATCCACAGCCACATCACCATCGTCCATGCCAGCAACGCGACGACGGGTTGAAGAATATCCATTCCGATCATGATCTTGCTCTCCTTAGGCCGGAAGCACCGAGGGGTCGGCCATCAATGTTGCGATAGCCGCGCGCACCGCCAGCACAATGAGCGCGATTGTGGCGAGGAAGAACAGGCCGAAGCGCACCGGAATGGTGTTCACGAGGTTCTGCCACAGCGAGTGGACGATCCGCACCGCAACATAGATCCACGCCAGCAGCACGTCGAACGAGGTCGGCCCCGTGATCGCGAGGATCAGCACGGTCGCGTAGAACAAGGTAGGCTGTTCGTGCAGGTGGGTGTGGTTATGCGCCGGCCAGTTGGCCTTGTCGGGAATTACCCCTTCAAGATCGTTGCCGCGCACGCCCTGCTTGCGGGGAAGGGCAGTCTTGTCGACCTTGGCCAAGGCACCGAAGCGCGCCGGAATGATCCACAGCAACACGATGAGCGTCCACACCACCAGCACGGCGGCAGGAGCCAGAATTTGCGCCTGCATCGATTGATCCCCTCTCGATAGCGTTTGTTGCCCGTCTACCTGCGGAAGGGAAGAACGATTGTCAATTGCAACCTATTGGGCGCGCAAAACGTGAAGCTGGTAATAGCCGAGCGGCCCGCGGGTGCTGGCAAGCGCCAGCCCGCGCGCAGCGGCAATGCGGGCGGCGGCATCGGCCATTTCGGTGCGGGGTTTCACGTGAAACTTTGCCAACCAGGCGCGTAAAAGCCCCGAAAACGGCCGAGATATGCCCGAAAGGTCGCCAAAATCGACGATATGCAGCTCTCCGCCCTTGGCCAGTTGGCCAGCCGCATGATCCATCGCAGCCTGCCAGTCGGGGATCATGGAGAGAGAATAGGACAGCACGATCCGATCAAAAGCAGGCTCGCCCAGGAGGCCGACTGGATCGAACGCACAGGCATCGCCTTCGCCCAGTCGCGCCGCATCGCCCAGTGTCGCCCGCGCGCTCTTGAGCATTTCGGACGAGATATCGAGGCCGTATAAGCGCACCCCGGGCCATGCCTTGCCGATCTTTGCAAGATTGCGCCCGGTGCCGCAGGCGACTTCCAGCACCCGCATGCCCGGCTTCGCATCCAGCCCCGCAATCAGCGTGTCGCGCCCGAACAGGTAATATTTGCGTGTGAAATCATAGATATGGCGCTGCCCACGATAGACCTCGTCCATCAGCGCCGCGTGCGAGGGGCCGGGGGAACCAGAGCCAGGGCTTCGGGATGCCATCACGCCAGCTCGTAAACATGCACCCCGCCATAGATCGACGAGCGATCGCGGCGGGTGAGATCGGCGGAGGTTTCCTCCAGATAACGCCACTTCGACAGGATCGCATCGTCCAGCCGTCCGGGCAGCAGGCTCGGTTCGGCGGCGGTTCGGAACAGCACCCGTGCACCCTTGCGGCTGGCGCGGGTGATGCGGGCCCACAATCCGTCAAGCTGGGCGTCGTTCATCCAGTCCTGCGCGTCGAGCAGCACGAAGCGGTCCATGCTTGCTTCCTCGCGCGCGCCGATCCAGTCGACTATATTGGCGCGGGTCACATCCAGACGATCGATCCGTTCGCGCATCGCATCCCAGTTGGCACGTTGGAGATAGGGCGGCAGCGGCGCATCCTCGCCCCGGCTATAGCCGCGCCCGAAAGCCTGCCATGCGAAGTAATTGTCCTTCACTTCGAAATCGCAGGCAAGCTTTTCCAGCCGCCGCCGCAGCACCTCGGCCATGCGTTCATCGCCTGCCAGATGTTCGAATTGTGCAGGCGGAATGCCGAGCCCGAACAGCGAGGCGGGCTGATCGGTCAGCCAGCGGATGAACTTCTTTTGGAACACCGGTGCCAGCTCGCGCTCGAACACCTCGCGCTGTTCCTCCAGCGTCTGCGCGGCAAGCACCTTCGACAGATCGATCTTGTAGAGTTTCGCAAAAACATGGGCCAAGCCGATGAAATTGCCGAGCAAACCCTTGCGGTAGATGCCGCGCGTGAAATAGGAGATGCGCCGCCGGCCGCGAATATCGCGCTTTTCCCAATAGGCGCGGCTTTCCGGGTCGAGATAGGGGGCGATCATCTCGCGATAGACCGCCGCGTTTTCCTTGTGATCGGCATGGGCGAAAAAGCGGTGAAAGCGTTCGTAATTGGGCAGGTGCCGGATCGCCGCGATCTTGAGCCTGCCTAGCGCGACATGCGCGCGGTTCAGGTCAACCGCGGTCACGCTTTCGGGGTTTGCCGTGAGATAGGACAGCGCGTTGCAGCTGCCGCTAGCGATGCACATGACGCGGCTGTCCGGCGCGATCGCCAAACCTTCCATGTCCACCACCGGATCTTCCCAGATCTGGGCATAGACCAGCCCTTTGAAAGCGAGAGCAAAGGCCTTGTCAAGCAGCTTGTCGCCGAGCCCCGCGTCCTTGCGGACCACCGCATCCTCGATGATCCGCTTTGCCTGTGTCGCCATGCGTCTGACCCGTTCTTCCGTTACGTCTCACGCAGATCATATGGCGTTAGCGTGTCGGCAATGTGACGCTTTCCACAGGCTAGTCGGCGCCGGCAATCGTTACCGCATAGGCTGCCGGATCGGCATTGCCGCCCGTGAGCATGATGACGGTGTCCCCGTCCACCGGCACCTTGCCTGCCAGTGCCGCCGCCAGCGCCGCCGCGCCGCCGGGTTCGACGACAAGGTGCAATTGCGAGAAGGCGAAGCGCTGTGCATCGCGCACCTCGGCATCGGTCACGGTAACGCCGGGTTCTGCCCGGCCCGATAGCAGCGCGAGATTGAGCGGTTTGGTGACATTGGGCTGGAGCGCATCGCAGATCGTCTTCGGCGCATCGGGCGCGGCATGGACCAGTTCGCCGGCGGCCAGCGCCTGCCCCACCATGTCCCAGCCCACCGGCTCTACCGGATGGACTGCGCTGTCCGGCGCACCCAGTGCCAGTCCCGCCGCCAGCCCGCCGCCGCCGCAGCAGGCGATGAAGCGCGAAGGCGCGCGGCCGAGCTGCGCGGTCGCCTCGATCGCGGCGCTGCCTTGCCCCTCGATCACCCACGGATCGCCAAAGGCGTGGACCAGCGTGCCGCCGCGTTGTGCGATCAGCTTTGCAGCCACTTCGTCGCGATCCTCGCCCGGGCGCTGGTAGAGCACCACCTCCGCGCCCAGCGCCTTGGTATTGGCCAGCTTCACCTCTGGCGCGTCATGCGGCATGACGATCGCGGCCTTGATGCCGAGACGCTTTGCCGCCCATGCCACGCCCTGCGCGTGGTTGCCCGATGATACGG
>NZ_JAQQXQ010000001.1:22307-592975 GCF_028595285.1 Erythrobacter fulvus
TACGGCGACCACCCCACCGGCGCGCTCCGCCTCGGAAAGATTGGAAAGCCGCCACCATGCGCCGCGGATCTTGAACGCACCGATGGGTTGGAGATTGTCGGCCTTCACCCATGCCTGCACGCCGTTTATATCGACCGGCAGTAGCGGAGTGGGTGGAAGAATCGCGGCCACAGCCTCGGCAGCGGCGCGCACGCCGTCGCTGGTCGGTATTCTGACGTCGGCTTGGATCATTTGTCCCTTCTCATGCATTCGACTAAGCGCAGCGCAAGATTCGCATAACGAAAGGTTCCTAACATGTCGGCAGCAAAATCCAGCACCGTCCTTGTCATTGGCGCGGGTGGGGTGAGCTCGGTGTGCGTTCACAAGATGGCGTTCAACCCCGATATCTTCCCCGAAATCCACCTTGCCAGCCGCACCAAGTCAAAGTGCGACGCGATCGCTGCGTCGGTAAAGGAACGTTGCGGGCGCGACATCGCCACCTATGAAATCGACGCCGAGGAAGTCCCGGCGATGGTCAATCTGATCCGCAAGACCGGCGCGGGCCTCGTGGTCAACCTTGCGCTGCCCTATCAGGACCTGCCGATCATGGACGCCTGCCTCGAAGCGGGCGTCGATTACCTCGACACCGCGAACTACGAGCCCAAGGACGAGGCGAAGTTCGAATACAAGTGGCAGTGGGCCTATCACGATCGCTACAAGGACGCAGGGCTGATGGCGCTGCTGGGTTCGGGCTTCGATCCGGGCGTGACCAGCGTGTTCACGATGTGGCTCAAGAAGCATAAGCTGAAGACCATCCGCCAGCTCGACATTCTCGATTGCAACGGCGGCGATCACGGCCAGCACTTCGCCACCAACTTCAACCCGGAAATCAACATCCGCGAAGTGACCGCCCCCGCGCGCCACTGGGAGAATGGCGAGTGGGTGGAAACGCCCGCCATGTCGAACAAGGTGCAGTTCGATTTCGAGGCGGTCGGCCCTAAGAACATGTACCTGATGTATCACGAGGAGCTGGAAAGCCTCGCCAAGTTCAATCCCGAGCTTGAGCGCGCGCGCTTCTGGATGACCTTCGGCGACCAGTACATCACGCACCTCACCGTGCTGCAGAACGTCGGCATGACCTCGATCGAGCCGGTGAAGTATCAGGGCAAGGACATCATCCCGCTGCAATTCCTCGCCGCCGTCCTCCCCAAGCCCGAAACGCTGGGCGAAACCACCAAGGGCAACACCAATATCGGCGTGATCGCGACCGGCGAGGCCTTGGACGGTTCGGGCGAAAAGACATTCTACATCAAGAACATTTGCTCGCACGAAGCGGCCTTTGAGGAAACCGGCAACCAGGCGGTCAGCTACACCACCGGTGTGCCCGCGATGATCGGCGCGGCGATGATGGTGCAGGGCAAGTGGGCTGGTGAGGGCGTGTTCAATATCGAACAGCTCGATCCCGATCCCTTCATGGAGATGCTCAACCAGCACGGTTTGCCGTGGACGGTCGAGGAAATGGCCGGGCCGGTGGGCTTCTGATGCGCCGCGCCCTCGCGTTGCTGGCGGTTCTGGCGCTAGCGGCCTGTGACGTCGCCGCGCCGCCGCCGCCGCGCGAGGATGTGCCGGTGCTGGCGGTCGATACCGGCTGGCCGACCATTCCCGCAGGCATACCCTTCGGCGAGGTCAGCGCAGTCGATGTTGACGCTGAGGGCAACGTCTGGGTGCTTCACCGCGCCGGGCGAGTGTGGGAAGAGCCGTTTCCGACGACCCCGATCACCGATCCCACCGTTTTCAAGTTCGCGCCCGACGGCACGCTGCTGGCGCAGTGGGGTGAAGGGCTGTTCATCATGCCGCACGGGCTTTCTGTCGACGATGCCGGCAAGGTGTGGATCACCGACGTGGCGCATGAACAGGTGTTCCGCTTCAGCCCCGAAGGCGTCGAGGAACTGGCGATCGGCACACGTGGCGTCACGGTGCAGGATGCCACACATTTCGGCCGTCCTGCCGATGTCGCTTTCCTAGGTGATCGCGTGTTGGTGGCCGACGGCTATGTGAACACCCGCGTTGCCGAGTTCTCGCCCGAGGGCAAGTTCATCCGCGACTGGGGCGATTTCAAGGTCGCCCATGCCGTCGCGGTGGACGAGGCGCATATCTATGTCGCCGACCGCGAGAATGCCCGGATCCAGATATATGATCACGACGCAAAGCTCGTCGAAAGCCGCGTCTCTCCGGCAGGCAATCACACCTACAGCCTGAAGCCGTTGGGCGGCGGGCGGCTGCTCGCGGTCGAGGGGCGGGACGGCGCGGATCGCAAGGGCGCGGTGATCCGCATCTATGCTGCCGACGGTTCGGTCGAGGCCAGTTACGATATCAGCCTTCCCGGAGAGGATGCGAGCCTTGGGCATGATCTTGCGATCGGGCCGGACGGCCATATCTATGTCACCGACGTGCCCGGCGGGCGCGTGGTGCGCTTCTCTCTCCCCAGCAATTCGGACGAATAGCCATGCAAACCAAGGCCGGTGATCCGGGCGCGTTCGCCCATTTCGATCTGTCGCGCGTCGACAGCCCCGCCTTCGTGGTCGATGCGGCCAAGCTGCGCGCCAATTGCCGCGTGCTGGCAGGGGTGCGCGATGCT
This sequence comes from Erythrobacter fulvus, assembly GCF_028595285.1. Taxonomy (GTDB): domain Bacteria; phylum Pseudomonadota; class Alphaproteobacteria; order Sphingomonadales; family Sphingomonadaceae; genus Erythrobacter; species Erythrobacter fulvus. The sequence continues at coordinate 24,925 of NZ_JAQQXQ010000001.1, forward strand.
GCTGCAGCGGACGGCGGGGATATCAAGGTGTTCGCCGCGCTGAAGGCATTCTCCATGTTCTCCACCGCGCCTATCATCGGCGAATATCTCGACGGCGTTTCCACCTCGGGCCTGTGGGAAGCGCGCCTCGCATCGGAGTTCTACGACGGCGAGATCGCCACCTATTCCGCCGCCTTCAAGCCGGAGGAGCTGGAAGAGATCTGTCGCCTTTCGGACCACGTGATCTTCAATTCCCCCGGCCAGCACCAGCGTGCGCGGCTGATCCTCGAACAGGCGGCGGCGAACGGCGCGCCGGTCAGCGTCGGCCTGCGCATAAACCCGCAAGTGCCGACGGGCGAAGTTGCCAAATATGATCCTTCCGCCCCCGGCTCGCGGCTCGGCTATCCGCTCGACCAGTTGACCGAAGAAGACATGGAGGGGATCGAGGGCATCCACTTCCACAACCTGTGCGAACAGGATTTCGAGCCCCTGAAGGCCACCTGGGACCGCGTGTTCGACGTGATCGAGCCCTATTTCGGCCAGCTCAAGTGGATCAACATGGGCGGCGGACACCACATCACCCGCGCCGATTACCAGCGCGATGAACTGGTCGATTTTCTGAAAGATGCCGCCGCCGACACCGGCTGCCAGATCATCCTTGAACCGGGCGAAGCGGTGGCGCTGGATGCGGGCATTCTCGTCGGCACGCTGCTCGATACCCATTTCAACGAAATGCCGGTGGGCATCACCGATATCAGCGCCACCTGCCATATGCCCGACGTGCTGGAAGCGCCCTATCGCCCGGCAATGCTCGGAGAGCTGACCGATCCCGACATGATCCCGATCCGGCTGGGCGGGCCGTCCTGCCTCGCGGGGGACGTCATTGGCGATTACCGTCTGCCGGTGCCGGCCGAACCGGGCGCGCGCTTCGCCTTTCTCGACCAGGCGCATTATTCGATGGTCAAGACCAACACCTTCAACGGCGTGGCCTTGCCGAGCATCTGGCTGTGGGACAGCGAGACCGATGCGCTCGACTGCATCAAGCGGTTCGACTACGAGGATTTCAGGGATCGCCTGAGCTGATCCGGGATACTCCCGGCCGGCAGGTGCGGGAGGTTACATGAAATTCGCTTCGCTCATTCTCGCTGGCGTCCTAGCGCTGGCCGCCACTTCCGCGCCGCTGGCCGCGCAGGATTTCGTTGCCGAGCGGGTGGTCAAATCGGTCGGCACCGCCGATCTTGCCGCGATTGCCGGCGCGCTGGGCCATCAGGTGCTTGAACAGGGCGAGGGCGATGATGTCGTGGTGCTTGCCGAGGATCCGAACCAGATCAGGTATGTCCTGCTGGGCACTGCGTGCGACGTGGGCGAGGTTTCGGGTTGTCAGGGCGTGCTGATGCAGGCGCAGTTCGATCTGCCGGCTGGCACCACCTACGAAACGGTGGCCAGGGCCAATCTCGATTTCGCAGCGCTCAATGTCTGGGTCGATTTCGAGCAGAAGTCGCTTGGCTTCACCCGCTATGTCGTGCTCGATCAAGGCGTGACGATGGCCAATCTGCGCGCCAATATCGACGTGCTGCTGAGCCTGATCGGCGAAGCCTATCCGGTCGCGGCCGGAGAGGCGCTGGACAGCGGCGGCGCGGCCTGAGGCGAAAGTGCTCTAAAGCCCCTTGCGTCCGAAGCCGCCCGCCGGACGCGCGACTGCGGCAGCGGCGGTTTCTTCGCCTTTCAACGCGCGCGTTTCCGCCAGAACCCGTCCGCGCTCGTTCTGGTTGATCGCGACGGCAAGGCCTGCCAGCGCAGCAAATTGCTCGGCCGCTTCCTCGGCCCGCATCCGGTCCTCAGCTGCGTCCATCGAACCGCTTTCGAACATGTCCTTGCCCTCGACTGCAAGGATGACCTCGCCGCGCGCGAACAGGGCGCGCAGTTCCTTGGCGCCGAATGCGCTTTCCAGCTTCAGCAGGTGTTCGACATAGGACGGGTGAACCAGCACCCGCGCTTCGACCTGATCGTCGCTGAACAGGCCGAATTTCTCGTCGAAAGCGGGATGCACCTGATCGACGAAATCGAGCCGGTGCCCGCCGAAGCTGACGCTGTCCTTGGTCCCGCCGAGGCCGAACCACTTGCGGTGCATTCCCGCGCGCTGGAGCAGGGTGGTCGACCGAAAGGGACGCCCGAAACCGAGCTGGATGATGACGCCGCGGAACACGGTGACCCAGCGCTTGTTCTTGCCCGAACCGCGCCGTTCCTCGAGATGGGCTTCGTACAGGTTGAAGGCGTGCCCTTCGAGCGTGCCGTGCCAGCGATCCTCGAAGCTGGAGCGGTGGTGTGACGGCACCAATCCGTAACGCCGTGCCGCCTCGAATTCGGCGCCCGGCTCTACGTCATGTTCGTAGGCGACGCCGAAACTGCGGGCGATCGCCGAATTGATGCCGATCTTGATCGCCTTTTTCGCATCGGCAATCGGCTGGTAGCCCCACACCGTCACTGCGATGGCCGCGCCGAAGGTGATCATGACGCGCAGCCCGGTCGGCCATGTAGGCCCGAACCACAGGAATGCCAGCACAGGCAACAGCAGCGCCGCGCCCCAGGTCCAACGCGAGGCGGCGCGTTCCTTGGCAGAGGCCCGCATATCGGTCTGCGTTGCCAGCCATTCGCCCAGCTCGCCCTGCATCAGATTGTCGATATTCGTGCGCATCGCCTGCGGCCATAGCGCGATCTTGTCTGCATTCCCTTAACAATTGCGTATTATAGTGCCGCGCGGATACAGGAGCTTTTGCATCATGGTTGATATTCTCGGCTGGTTCTGGACTTCGGCAATCCTTGTGATTGCAGTCGTGTTCGTGCTGCTGTTGATCGGCATCTACAACACGCTCGTCCGGCTGCGGCAGAACGTGCGGCAGGGTGTGGCGGACATCGACGCACAGCTGCGCCAGCGCCATGATCTGATCCCCAATCTGGTGGAAGCGGTGAAGGGCTATGCCGGTCACGAGGCAGGCACGCTGGAGGCAGTGATCGCGGCGCGCAATGCCGCGGCGCGGGGCGAGCCGTCTTCGGGCAGCGAACAGCAACTGCGGGTTGCGCTCGATAACCTGCTGGCGCTGGGCGAGGCCTATCCGGATCTCAAGGCGTCGGCGAATTTCCAGTCGCTTCAGAGCGAACTGGCCGATGTCGAGGACAAGCTGGCCGCCGCCCGCCGTGCGTTGAATGCCGCTGCGGCCCGGTTCAACTCGGCCCGCGAATCCTTCCCGGCCGTGCTGTTCGCCGGGCTGCTCGGATTCGGCGAGGCGGACTTCCACCGGCTCGACGACAGCGAGAAGGGCAGCGTCGACCAGGTGCCACGGATCGCCTTTTAAGCGCGACGGAACGCACGGAAAAACCGGAACTTTTCTGTCCTGCTCCGTTGATGGAGCATGACCTGTCTTCAAAAAGTAACATCCCGCCCCGCGCGGGACCTTTTTTCGTTTGCATTTTGGCCCCCAGACCCTAAATGCGCCGTTCCGCTGCCCCAAGGGGACTTCCAAACCGCAAGGCAGCTTGTCGTTTTATGGTTTCAACGAACCGTTTTGGGGGTCCCTTGAGTTGCACATTTATCCCGACGCACTGGCTGTAGTCCGCGACCTTCGTCCGGACGAACCCGTCATCCTCAACCGCCCGCACGCCGCGCGGCGCGCCGCCCGTTTCTTTGTCGAGAAATTCCCGGGCAAGGTGCTCTATGCGGTAAAGGCCAATCCCGCGCCCGATCTTATTCAGGTGCTGTGGGATTCGGGAGTGACCCATTACGATGTCGCCTCGATCGCCGAGGTGCGGCTGGTGCGCGGACTGCTGCCGCAGGCCGTGCTCTGCTTCATGCACCCGGTGAAGACCCCGGCGGCGATCAGCGAAGCCTATTTCGAGCATGGCGTGCGCACCTTCAGCCTCGATTCGGTCGAGGAGCTGGAGAAGATCGTCGATGCCTGCCGCAACCGCGAAACCGGCGAAGCGCCGCGCGACCTGCGCCTGTGCGTGCGGCTGCGCGTGTCGTCCGAATATTCCGAGCTTTCGCTGGCCTCGAAGTTCGGCTGCGATCTCGTCGAAGCGCCAGCGTTGTTGCAGGAAGCCCGCCAGCATTGTGACTGGCTGGGGGTGTGCTTCCACGTCGGCAGTCAGGCGATGACCCCGTTTGCCTTCGTGCAGGCGATGGACCGCACCCGCGCCGCGATTGCCGAGGCTTCGGTGGTGATTGACATGATCGACGTGGGTGGGGGCTTCCCGAGCGCCTATCCGGGCCTCGAACCGCCGCCGATGGAAGATTACTTCGCGATCATCGCGCGTCACTTCGAAGCCCTGCCGATCGCCTACAACGCCGAACTGTGGTGCGAACCCGGCCGCGCGCTGTCGGCCGAATACAGCTCTATGGTGGTGCAGGTGAACAAGCGCCGCGGCGAAGAGCTGTACATCAACGACGGCGCCTATGGCGCGCTCTACGATGCCGCCCACGTGGCGTGGCGCTTCCCGGTGAAGGCGCTCGAGGACGACCTGATCGAGGACGATGCCGATTTTGCCTTCTACGGGCCGACCTGCGACGATGCCGATTACATGAAGGGCCCGTTCCGGCTCCCGGCCGACATTCAGGCGGGCGATTATGTCGAAATCGGCATGCTCGGCGCTTACGGCGCGGCGATGAAGACCGGCTTCAACGGCTTCGGCGCAGCGCAGCAGGTGACCGTGCTCGACGAACCGATGATGAGCCTGTTCGACGGCAGCCGCGTGCGCGAAGCCGCGGACAACGTGGTGAGCTTGCGCTGAACCTTGATGTGCGGGTTCGAGGCTAGTCCTCGAACCCCACGAACCGCGCCGCCTCGTCCACGCTACGGCGGGTGATCTTCACCGGGTTGGCGGGGAAGTCCGGATCGGGCCAGCCCAGCGCCACGGCCTTCATGATCACCTGATCATCGGGGATGCAGGCATGTTCGCGCACCACCGGCGACTGCATGATGCCTTGTGAGTTGATCACGCAGCCAAGGCCCTTGCTCCACGCCGCGTTGACCAGTGCGGTGGTCACCGCGCCGCAATCGAACACGGTGTCGTCGGCGTCGGACAGTTCCTTGTCATAGGTGACGATCACGCAGACTGGCGCATCGAACTGGCGGAAGCCGCGCAGCACCCAGTCCTGCCGTTTTTCCTTGTCGTCGCGGGCAATACCCATCGCTTCGAACAGCTGGATCGCGCAGCCCACCTGGCGATCGCGATGGACGCCCTGAAAGGGGTGGCCCTTGCGGAATTCGCGGCTGTCGGGCTCGCCTGCCAGAATACGCTCGGTATTGCCCTTGCGGATCCGGTCGAGCGGTTCGCCGGTGATGACGTGGAAGTGATAGGGCTGGGTGTTCATCGACGAAGGCGAGCGCATCGCCATCGCCAGCACTTCCTCGATCAGTGCGCGCGGCACGGGCTTGTCGAGATAGCCGCGGATGCTGCGCCGTCCGAGGACGACTTCGGCGTAAGTCTGGTCAGGCGTGCCGCCCATTATGCTCTCTCCCGATTCTGTGTTCGGGAGGACTGCTAGCGCAGCCGCGCGCGTCCACAAAGGACGCTACGGCAAGGCGAGGGCAATCAGGCCGCCTGGCGCAGTTCCAGCTCCAGCCGGTCCCAGATTTCGACCAGCGCGGCCGTCAGCTCGTCCATCATGGGCTCGGTATGGTGCGGCCCGGGCGTGAAGCGCAGCCGCTCTGTGCCGCGCGGTACGGTCGGGAAGTTGATCGGCTGCACATAAACGCCGTATTCGGCCAGCAGGATGTCGCTGATCTTCTTGGCGCGCACCGGATCGCCCACCATCAGGGGCACGATGTGGGTGACGCTGTCCATCACCGGCAGGCCGGCTTCGGCGAATTTCAGCTTCAGCAGCGCAGCGGCGCGCTGCTGCGCATTGCGTTCGACACTGCTTTCCTTGAGGTGCCGCACCGAGGCAAGCACGCCCGCTACCAGCACCGGCGAAAGCGAGGTCGTGAAGATGAAGCCCGGCGCATAGGATCGGATGCAGTCCACCACCTTGGCACTTGCCGCGATATAGCCGCCCATCACCCCGAACGCCTTGCCCAGCGTGCCTTCGATGATGTCGATCCGGTGCGCGGCATTGTCGCGTTCAGAAATCCCGCCGCCACGCGCGCCGTACATGCCCACCGCGTGCACCTCGTCGATATAGGTCAGCGCGTTGTACTTCTCTGCAAGGTCGCAGATCGCGTGGATCGGGGCGACATCGCCTTCCATCGAATAGACGCTTTCGAAGGCGATCAGCTTGGGTGTGTTGGCATCCTCGGCCGCGAGCAGTTCTTCGAGATGCGTCACGTCATTGTGACGGAACACGCGCTTTTCGCAGCCCGAATTGCGGATGCCGGCGATCATGCTGGCATGGTTCAGCTCGTCGGAAAAGATCACGCAGCCCGGCAGCAGCTTGGCCAGCGTCGACAGCGTCGCGTCGTTCGAGACATAGCCCGACGTGAACAGCAGCGCGGTTTCCTTGCCGTGGAGATCGGCCAGTTCCTGTTCCAGCTGCACATGCAGGTGGGTGTTGCCGCCGATATTGCGCGTGCCGCCCGAACCGGCGCCGACATCGTGCAGCGCGTCTTCCATCGCGCCGATGACCTTTTCGTGCTGGCCCATGCACAGATAGTCGTTGGAGCACCACACGGTGATCGGCTTGGGGCCATTGTGGCCGTGGAAACAGCGCGCGTTGGGATAGGCGCCCTTGTTCCTCATGATGTCGATGAAGACGCGGTAGCGGCCTTCCTCATGCAGGCGGTCAATCGCCTGATCGAAGATCTGATCGTAGTTCACTTCGCGCGTCTCTTTGTCTCGCAGGGCAGGGCGGTTGGCCGGAGCGGTGGCATCCGGTCATCTGCGCTCATAACCCGCAAACGGGGGAAATGTTTCGCGGTTATCTAGGTCAGGGTAATCGGTTTGACCACCCGCGATCTTTGCGAGCGAATCGCAGTTTTCGGCGGCGTTCAGAACGCCTCGACCGGGCCGAAACCGCGCGCGGCGAGCGCCGGTTCTAGACCGGCGGCAGCTTCGATCGGGCCGGTGACGACAAAGCGGTTGGGGCCGGTGGCCGCGAATTCCTGCCCTTCCAGCAGATGCGCGATGCGGCGCGCGATGCCTTGCGCGCCGTCGACTTGCGCGACCTGCGGGCCGAAGGCTTCCTCCAGCTCATCGGCCAGCAGCGGGAAGTGGGTGCAGGCGAGCACCAGCGTATCGAGGTTCTCCGCCCCCGGCATGGCGGCAATGCGGGCGTGCACGTCGGCGATCAGCGCGGGATCGACCGGACGCCCGCGCAGCTTGGCCTCGGCGGCCTCTACCAGACCGGGTGCGGCGACGCGCAACAGCTGCTTGCCGTTCGCGAATTTCGTTTCGAGGTCGTCGACATAGGCCTGCCGGATAGTCGCTTCGGTGCCGACCAGCCCGATCGTGCCGGTCTTCGTCAGCGCGGCGGCAGGCTTGATCGCAGGCACGGTGCCGACGACCGGCACCGCCAGCACCTCGCGCACCATGCCGAGCGCAATGGTGGAAGCGGTGTTGCAGGCGATGCAGACCAGCCGCGGACGGAACCGTTCCGCCATGCGCCCCAACAGGCCGGAAACGCGCGCTGCAATCTGGGCTTCGGTCTTGGTGCCATAGGGCAGGCCGGCGAGGTCGGCGGCGTAGATCACCGGGGCTTGCGGCAGCACTTCGCGCAGCGCGTCATACACCGTCAGCCCGCCAACACCGGAATCGAACAGCAAAACGGGGGATGCGGCATCGACCATCAGCGCCGTGCGATGGCCGATGCCACAGGGGACGTCAACAACAGGCTGGATTGTCTCCTAACCTGCGGGTTGCAGGCCTTCGGGAAGGATTGGGATTCCGCGATCCTTGAACGTGTCGAACGAAACGGCGATGTATTCGTCCTTGCTTACCCGGCCGTCGGAATTCCCGTCATACTTCTCGAAGAACGCGGCTTTCGCCGATACGCCGGTGTAGACGGTGCGGCCCATGGCATCGTCTATCGGGAAGGTGCTGGGCGCCTCTGCTGTTTCGATAAAGCCGGATTCGTCCTGGTCGACCGTGCCGAAGATGAAGTCGAGCCATTCGCGAATTTCCGTTGCCGAAGCCGGCTTGTACTTCATCTCGCCCGATGACAGCATCAAGGTCTTGCGGTCATCGTCGTCGCTCTGGCCCTGCAATTGGCTTGTCGTACGAACCCGGGACATTGCTTCTGGAGCTTCCGCTCCCTGCGGGGCAGGCTGAAAGGCGATCAGGGCGGCGGCGAAAAGGGATAAGGTCATAATCAAAGCTCCGATTCTGAATTGAATGGAGCTTGGTTTCTGTCCGCCATCCACTTTGTCCGACAGGTCCGGTGAATGGGGGGCGGCCCAATCGTACCCTTCCGCCTGAGCCAGCATTTGCGCAGCTTCGATCGAGCTCGCAACGTCCAGCTTGAGTCGCGCAGTTTTCAAGCGCTTTTCAATCGCGTGGTGCGATACCCCCAGATCGAGCGCTATCTGCTTGGCGGTCTGGTGATGCATCCAGCGCCGCAGGCAATCCTTCTCCTTTTCGGTCAGGCGATCGACCCGCGATTGCAGGTCGTCGGTATCGGGAAGGACTTCGGGTTTGTTCATTGCCGGGGACGATAAGGTATCATCGGCAAATCGCCAGTACGGTCGGACCGTAGCTTGGATAATTGTCGCTTCGAACCGGGCGAAATCGGTTTTTTGCTACCCATTCGCATTCATTCGGCTAATCAATTCGGCTATGGAAAACCTCTACGCCGCGCTGCTGGGCTTCGTGCTTGGCTCCATCCCCTTCGGCCTGATCCTGACCCGTGCTGCGGGTCTGGGCGATGTACGCAATATCGGTAGCGGCAGCATCGGTGCAACCAATGTGCTGCGCACCGGCAACAAGGGGCTGGCGGCGGCCACGGTGCTGCTCGATGCGGTAAAGGCGGTGATCCCGGTGCTGGTCGCAAAGGCCGTGTGGCCGGGCACGGAAGGCATCGCAGCGGTGGCAGCGGTGGCGGGGCATTGTTTCACCCCGTGGCTGGCCTTCAAGGGCGGAAAGGGCTTTGCCAGCGCGGCTGGCGCACTCGGGGCGCTGGCTTTCCCTGCGTTTATCGTCTGCGCCATGATCTGGGTTGCTACCCTGGCCATCAGCCGGATTTCCTCTGTCTCCTCGCTGGTCAGCGTCATCGCCGCGCCGTTTGTAGCATGGGGCATGGGCTTCCCGCAGGTGATCGCGCCGCTGATCGCGATTGCGGCGATCGTGATCGTCCAGCACCGCGCCAATATCGGCCGGTTAATGCGCGGCGAGGAGCCGAAGGTGGGCAGCAAGACATGATGCGAGCGATCATCTGATGGAGAGCCAGGGGTCGCAGCCGATGCTCTCTCAGAACGAAGCGTTCGCGCGGATCAGGCTCCTGCGCTCGCCCAATATCGGGCCGGTGAGCTATCGCCAGCTCATCGCCCGCTTTGGCAGCGCGGCTGCTGCGCTGGATGCCTTGCCCGATCTCGCCAGCCGGGGGAAGGGGCCCTATCGCCCCGCCGCAGCCGAGAGCATTGAGCGCGAGGTTGCCGCGGTGCGCAGGGCGGGCGCGCGCTACCTGTTTCACGATCAGCCCGATTACCCTGCGTTGCTGGCCGAACTCGATTCCGCACCGCCGATCGTGACCTGCCGTGGGCGGCTGTCGCTGGCGTCCGATCCCTGCGTTGCGCTGGTCGGCGCGCGCAACGCCAGCGCGGCGGCGGTGAAACTGGCGCGCGATTTCGCGGGTGGGCTGGCGGAGGCGGGCTTCACTGTCGTGTCGGGCCTTGCACGCGGCATCGACGGCGCCGCGCACGAGGGCGCATTTCCGGCCACCATCGGCGTGATCGCCAGCGGGATCGACATCACTTACCCCCCGCAGCACGTCGATCTTCAGGAACGCATTGCCAGCGAAGGCCTGCTGATCGCCGAACAGCCCCCCGGTACCGAGCCGAGGGGAAGACACTTTCCCAGCCGCAACCGGATCATCGCCGGCCTCGCGCTTGGCACGCTGGTGGTCGAGGCCGCGCCGCAATCGGGCAGTCTAATCACCGCAAGGCTGGCGGGCGAGGCGGGGCGCGAGGTGATGGCGATCCCCGGCTCTCCGCTCGATGCGCGCGCGCTCGGCTGTAACCAGCTGATCCGCGAAGGTGCGGTGCTGGTGCAGACGCCGGAAGAGGTTGTGGAACTGCTCCAGAGCTTCACTGGCGCGCCGCGCTCGCGCTTCCGCGTGGCCGAAGATGCATCGGGTTTCGACTATGCCGAACTGGCCGCGGCGGATTGGGACGCGACCGGCACCGAAGCGATTGCCGCGCTGCTTTCCAACGCGCCGGTCGGCATCGACGAACTCATCCGCCAGTCGGGTGCCAATGCGGCCGGCGTGCACATGGCGCTGCTCGAACTCGAACTGTCGGGGGAACTGGTGCGCGAGGCGGACGGGCTGGTGCGGCTGGCGGGTTAGTCGATTTTGCGTGCACAACGCGCTTGACGGCCTAAGAAGTGCGGCCCCACCCTCGCGCACACGTACACGTAAGGGACATTTCCATACCCGCCATGCAGCTCGTCATCGTTGAATCTCCCGCCAAGGCGAAAACCATCGAGAAATACCTGGGCAAGGACTACAAGGTCCTCGCCTCCTACGGCCACGTCCGCGATCTGCCGCCCAAGGACGGCAGCGTGAAGCCGGAGGACGATTTTGCGATGGAGTGGGAACTCTATCGCGACAAGCAGAGCCGATTCAAGGAAATCGCCGATGCCGCCAAGACGGCCGACCGGCTGGTGCTCGCCACCGACCCTGACCGTGAAGGCGAGGCGATCAGCTGGCACGTGCAGGAGCTGCTGGCGAAACGCAAGGCGCTGCCCAAGAGCGTGGAGCGCGTCACCTTCAACGCCATCACCAAGCAGGCCGTGACCGAGGCCATGGCGAAGCCGCGCGAGCTCGATCAGCCGCTGATCGACGCCTATCTCGCCCGCCGCGCGCTCGATTACCTGTTCGGCTTCACGCTTTCGCCGGTGCTGTGGCGCAAGCTGCCCGGTGCCAAGAGCGCGGGCCGCGTGCAATCGGTGGCCCTGCGCCTGATCGTCGAGCGCGAGCGCGAGATCGAGGCGTTTCGGGCGGACGAATACTGGAACGTCGTCGCGCGGATGCAGCATGACGGGACCGAGTTCGATGCCCGTCTGGTGCGCTTCAGGGGCGAGAAGCTCGACAAGCTCAGTCTTGGGCAAGAAGGCATCGCGATGGAAGCCAAGGCCGCGGTGGAAGCCGGGCGCTTCACCGTCGAAGGGGTCGAGACCAAGCCGCTCAAGCGGAACCCCGCGCCGCCGTTCACTACCTCAACCCTGCAACAGGAAGCCGCGCGCAAGCTGGGCTATTCGGCGCAGCACACCATGCGGCTTGCGCAATCGCTCTACGAGGCGGGCGCGATCACTTACATGCGTACCGACGGGGTGCAGATGGACATGGGCGCGATCCATGCTCTGCGCGATGCCATCGGTGCGCGTTATGACAGCTCCTATCTGCCCGAAAAGCCGCGCTTTTACAGCACCAAGGCCAAGAACGCGCAGGAAGCGCACGAGGCGATCCGGCCGACCGATTTCACTCGCGAACGTGCCGGGACGGGCGACGAGGCCAAGCTTTACGATCTGATCTTCAAACGCGCCATGGCAAGCCAGATGGCGACCGCGCAGCTTGAACGCACCACCATCACCCTGCGCGATGCGACCGGACAGCACGAATTGCGCGCCACCGGTCAGGTCGTCCGCTTCCCCGGCTTCCTTGCGGTCTATCAGGAAGGGTTCGACGATTCGGACGAGGACGAGGACGGCCTGCTGCCGATGCTGAAATCGGGCGATTGCCCGGCCAAGCGCGGCGTCGAAGCCACCCAGCACTTCACCCAGCCGCCGCCGCGCTTTTCCGAAGCCTCGCTGGTCAAGCGGCTGGAGGAACTCGGCATCGGGCGTCCGTCCACCTACGCCTCGACCATCCAGACCCTGCGCGATCGCGCCTATGTGCGGATGGAGAAGAACCGTTTCTTCGCGGAAGAATCGGGCCGGCTGCTGACCGCTTTCCTCGAACGCTTCTTCCCAACCTATGTCGCCTATGATTTCACCGCGGGCATGGAGGACGAGCTCGATGTCGTTTCCGACGGGCGCGAGGATTATAAGACGCTGCTCGCCCGCTTCTGGAAGGACTTCAAACCCAAGGCCGACGAGGTGATGGAGAAGATGCCTTCGGAAGTGACCGAGGCATTGGACGATTACCTGTCCGACTTCCTGTTCCCCCCGCGCGAAGACGGCAGTGATCCGCGCGCCTGCCCGCTCTGCGCGTCGGAAGGGCGCGCCAATGGCCGCCTCAGCTTGCGCGGCGGGCGCTTCGGGGCCTTCGTCGCCTGTGCCAATTATCCGGAATGCAAATATACACGCCGCTTCGCCCAGCCGGGCGGCGAGGGCGAGGGCGGGGCGGATGACGGCATTCTCGGCCAGCATCCTGAAACCGGCGAGGACATCCACCGCAAGACCGGTCGCTTTGGTCCCTATGTCCAGATGGGCGATGGCAAGGAGGCGAAACGGGCCAGCATTCCCAAGGACCTCGACGATTTCGATCTCGACTGGGCGGTGAAGCTGCTTGGCTTACCGCGCATCATCGGCGCGCATCCGGATACGGGGCTGGAAATCGAGGCCAATATCGGGCGTTACGGCCCGTATCTGCGGCATGACGGAAAGTACGGCAAACTCACCAATACGCGTGAGGTGTTCGAGGTGGGGATGAACCGTGCGGTCGATATCCTTGCTCAGGCGGCCAATCGCGGCGGCGCGGCACGGGGCAAGGCGGAACCCATCGCCACGCTGGGCGCGCACCCGACGAGCGGCGGCGAGATCAAGGTCATGCCGGGCCGCTACGGCCCCTATGTCACCGACGGCACCACCAACGCCACGATCCCGCGCGACACCAAGCCCGAGGACGTGACGCTTGAAGCAGCGATCGCCCTGATCGACGCACGCGCGGCGAAGGGGCCTGCCAAAGGCAAGGCAAAGAAGAAGGCCGCGCCCAAGAAGGCCGCCGCGAAGAAGAAGGCTCCGGCGAAAAAGAAGGCGGCAAAATAGTCTCTTCCGGCCCTGCCGGGGCCCTCGCGTTCGTAAATCATAAAGCATTGCAGCCTATCACTGGCCTTCGAGACCAGGGGCTGCACCGTGATTGAGATCGAAGTCCAGAACGAGACGCACCAGACCCAGGCCCGCCTGCGCTTTGCCGCGGTGCCGCGTATCGGGGAAGGCATCCGCCTGCGCGAGCCGGACGGGATGTGGGCGAGCTACGATGTGCTCGACGTGTGGTACCAGAAAGCCGAATTCGGCGATGTCTGGATGCCCTATCTGCATGTGCGCATGACCCCGGGAGAGGGCGCGGCAGTAGACGGCTATGCCGATGAGTACGACGACGGCTTTGCGTCGCTGGGCGGGGAGCAAGAATCGTGCAGAATCTGATCAAGCGTAACAGCGGCCCGCAGCGCCGTTCGGGCATGGAGGGCAAGACGCTCGCCGAAAAGCTCGCCCAGAGCGAGCGCGCCCGCGAAGCTGCACAGACGCAGACGCAGGCGGAAACGCCGGCCGAGGCCGCGCCGGTGGAAGATGCGAAAGCCGAGATGCAGTCGCGCGCTCCGGCTGCGCCCGCACCGGGCTCTGCCGACACCGATTCGATCGTCGCCGCCGCCAAGGCCATGCGCGATCGCTATGCTGGACGGGAAAAACCGGTCGCCGCAGCCAAGACCTGCCTGATCGTCGATGACAGCCGGGTGATCCGAAAGGTTTCCAGCAAGATCGCCATCAGCCTCGGCTATGTCGCGATCGAGGCCGAGAATGGCGAGGAAGCGCTGGCGCGCTGCAAGAAAGCGATGCCCGATCTGGTGCTGACCGACTGGAACATGCCCGAAATGGACGGCATCGCCTTCGTCCAGAAACTGCGCGCGATCCCCACGCCAAAAGAGCCGGTGGTGGTGTTCTGCACCTCGAACGGCGAGGCCAAGGACATCCACGACGGCATCGCCGCGGGCGCGGACGATTATATCGTCAAGCCCTTCGACGAGGCGGCGCTCAAGGCCAAGCTGGAGAAGCTGGGGCGGGGGTGAGGCTGTCGCCTATGGCAAGGACCACGCGTCCTGAGCCGGTCGAAGAACGGCATTCCTGCCACCATCGGGTGTCCGTTTTCGAGCTGGAACCGAGCAGTCGCTAATGGCCGCAAGTTTGTTTGATTTGGGATGTCCTTAGCTTTGCGCCGACTGTGCGAGTTCAATCAGCTAAGCTAACAGCCATCGGGGATCTGTTCCCCGCGCAGTGCCAACTTGAGTTCGAAGTTTGCGGCAACCGCCTTCATTTCAATCGGGTCGTAGCCCGAAACCTCAAGCTGATACACGCCGGTGCGGGGTAGCCTGATACGAACATCTGCACCAAAACCGGTGCCCGTTATCAGCGGAGTCTCGCCAACAATTCCAAGAGTGAAATTGAGGCTCGGGTCTGGCCTTGTGTTGACCAAAAGGAGGGTCTCGTCGGTATTGCCATCGAAATGGTAGACCGCTGGAGAATATGGCTTCGCCGAGCCGGTCACGTTGATCGGGCAAGCAGTTGTGGCTAGCGGCAGCAGACCGGGAGCCTGCGGCGGCGGTGGCGGTACTGCAAACGCAGGTATTGCTGCCACCAATGCAGCCAATGCTGCAACTTTGCGCAAATCAACCAACATTGTCGTGCCTCCGCTGGTGAATTGCGCCCGGCTTCCGGTCTGCCACAGACCTTGATTCAGTGTCGGCGCATCCACACGCTTGCGAATGGACCCATCGCCGAACCGAGCCTAATGATGTCACCGGCACCTGGGATGGGTTCGGATATCGCGAATGTCTACGATCCGGCCATTGGCGGCTGTCGTCTGCACGCACAGGCGCGTCGGGCGGAAGTAGTAGATGCCGTAAATCGTGCTGCCCGATGACTGGGAATCGACATTCTCGAACCCGCGTGTGCGAAGTTCGTCGATTGCATTGACTGCATACATGCCTTCAATCCCGGCGATGCTACCCGAATTGCCGCCGCCGCTGGAGGTGGTTCGTAGATAGCGTTCGCGGGCCCACCCGTTCAAATAGCCGTCGAGCGTTGCGACATGACACCAGTTCTCGCCTTCGGAAGACTTGCATCCTGTCCGGCGCAAGGTTGTGCCGCCATTCACCCGCCCGACGACATAGCCGTTCTTGGAGGGTGTGCCGATGATCTTCAGCTGGCCGGAACTGAGTCCGTAAACCTCGACCAAGTCTCCAGCGCTGCCGCCATAATCGGGCAGGTGGCTGGCGCTCGAATCGCTGGCCCGCAGATAGCGGTCGCGCGCCCAGCCCTTGGTGCGGCCGTTCATGGTCGTGACTTCGCACCAGCTTTCGCCATTATAATTGTCGCAGCCATAGTTCCTGAGCAGCGACCCCTCATCGACTTGGCCGCGCACGCGAGAATTCTTGTCGGGTTGGGCGAAAATGCGCAGCGTCCCGGATTGCAGCCCATGGGCTTCAACCTGCTGCCAGTCCTGCTGGTAACCGCTTTCGTCCTTTTTCTTGTCCTTGCGTGACAGCAGCAAAGCGCCGATCGCTACCGCACCGATTGCGGCCGCAGCCACCGCCACATCGCTGCCTCCACCCTTGCCGCAATCCTTGTTCGAAGCATCGGTGATCGCAGTGTAGCGTCCGTCGTAAGTCTCGACCCGAATGCAATTCTTGTCACGCGCGTGCCAATAATAGCTGATCTGGGTGCTCGCCTCGGTCTTGCCTTCGGCGTAGGTGAAGCCGCGCTGTTCAAGCGCCGATTGACCGCTTGATGCCCTGACCCCGACGAGGTCGGTCAATTTGTTGGCTTTTTCGGCCAGAACTGGCGTTGTAACAAGTCCGGCAGCTACCGTCGCAGCTACAAATTTCGCGATGATTTTCGCCATTATCCAGCCCTCCCCCAAACGAGAGGGAGTGTCTCAAGTAGTTGGCATATTTGTCAAGCGCGCGCGCTGCCCTGTCATGAGGCCCGTGGTGCTCGATTGAGCCAATAGTTTATTCGGAATCGGGCGCGTTGAGGTTCCGCTTTCGCCATCTCCGAGTGCAAAGCAGAAATGGCTCGGAGCGGATTTACCTTCCGCAACGAGGTCGCGTCTCGGACGGCGGTTTTTGGCCCAAGTCTGGATTAAACGGACGTTCCTAGCGCACCCAGTCGAGCCCGATTTCCTCGAACAGTTCCTTGTCCTCGGCCCAGTTTTCCAACACCTTCACGTGCAGGAACAGGTGCACCTTCACGCCCAGCACCTCTGACAATTCCTTGCGGGCCGCCTCGCCGATTGCCTTGATCTTCGATCCGCCCTTGCCGAGCACGATCGCGCGCTGGTTGTCGCGGGTGACCACGATCTGCTGGTGGATCTCGACGCTGCCGTCCTTGCGATGCTCGTATTTCTCGGGCCGCACCGCGCTGTCGTAGGGCAGTTCCTCATGGAGCTGTTTATACAGCTGTTCGCGCGTGATCTCGGCGGCGAGTAGGCGTTCCGAGGCGTCGGAGACTTGATCCTCGGGATACATCCACACGCCCTCGGGCATCAGCTTGGCGAGTGTCTCTTTCATCTCCGGCACGCCTTCACCGGTCAGCGCTGAGACGAAAAACACTTCCGAAAAATCGACCTTGCCGGTGAGTTCCTGCGCCAGCGCCAGCAGCGGCTCCTTCTTCGCGCGATCGACCTTGTTGAGGACCAGGATCTTGCGTTCCGGACGGCCCGCCAGCGTCTCCAGCAGCGGTTCCAGTTCATGCCGGCGCTGCTTGATCGGATCGACCAGCAGCACCACCGCATCGGCGCTTTCCGCGCCTTCCCACGCGGCGCTCACCATCGCCCGGTCAAGGCGGCGGCGCGGGGCGAAGATGCCGGGGGTGTCGACAAGGATCATCTGCACCGGCGTGCCATCCGCCAGTTCGTGCAGTGCGATGCCCAGCATTCTTGCGCGGGTGGTCTGCGCCTTGGCGCTGGTGATCGCGACCTTCTGGCCGACTAGGCTGTTCACCAGCGTCGATTTGCCCGCATTGGGCGCGCCAAGCACGGCAACGACGCCGCAGCGGGTGGGGGGATTATCCGTCATTCAAAAGCTTTCATTTCCTTGCCCTGCCATAGACGCGCAGAGCCAATGTTTCACGTGAAACATATGTAGAACATACCTCAAACTGGCCTTAACCGGGCGAAAAGGGGGCCTAATCGGGCGAGATTCACCCGAACGCCTCCAGAAATGCCTTGGCCGCCAGCCGTTCGGCCTCGCCCTTGCTGGTGGCGGTGGCTTCGGCCTCGCCGACATTACGGACGCTGACGCGCACGGTGAAGCGCGCCGCGTGGTCCGGGCCGGAACGGTGGGTGACTTCGTAGACCGGCATCTGCCGCTTGTTGCCCGCCGCCCATTCCTGCAGCGCGCTTTTGGGATGCTTGGCCTTGCCGACATCGCCTTCCAGCTCGCGTTCCCACAGGCGATAGACCGATCGCTGCGCGGCATCGAAGCCGTTTTCGATGAAGCAGGCGCCGATCAGCGCTTCCATCACGTCGCCCAGGATCTTGTCGCTATCCGCCCCGCCGTCGTCGCGCGCCTGCTTGCCCAGCCGGATATGCGCAGGCAGGCCGATCTTGCGGGCAATGCGCGCGCAGGTGGAGCCGCTGACGAGCGCGTTCAAACGCTGCGACAGCTTGCCCTCCGGCCCGTCGCCCGCGCGATAGAGCCATGCCGCCACCGACAGGCCCAGCACGCGGTCTCCGAGAAATTCCAGCCGCTGGTAATCGATCGCACCGCCGCCTGCGCCGTTATAGCTGCCGTGGGTCAACGCTTCGAGCCAGCGCGTTTCCTCGTTCACGGTAAAGCCGTGTGTTTCCAGCCATGCGCGGGTTTCCGGTTCGAGCGCGGTCACAGGCTGTCTCCGATCCGGTTCCAGCGCGCGGCGGAGAACCACGTCCAGGGCTTGATCCATTCGGCGCTGCCGTCGGTCGACCAGACGATGATCCCGGCGCGGCCCACCAGCCGTTCAAGCGGAACCATGCCCACCGCATCGCCTGCTGCGGCCGGCCAGCGGCTGTCGCGCGAATTGTCGCGGTTGTCGCCCATCACGAACATCGCGCCTTCCGGCACGGTTACGGGAGCGAAACTGTCGCCCGGGGTCAGGCCAAAATCGAGCACTCCGTAAGCCTTCCCGCCCGGCAGGGTCTCGCGGAAACGCGCATAGCGGCAGGCCGTGCGCCCGTCTTCCAGCCGTGCCGCATCACCGCCCCATTCACAGCCCGTGTTGGGGGACATGGGGATAAGGAAATCGGACATCCGCTCGCGCGAAACAAGCTTGCCGTTCAGCACCACCTGACCGCCGATCACCGCGACTTTATCGCCCGGCAGGCCGATCACCCGCTTGATATAGTCGCGCCCGTCGACAGGGTGCTTGAAGATCACGATATCGCCGCGTTCGGGGATCTGGGCCAGCACGCGCCCTGCGGGCAAGGGCAGATCGAACGGCAGCGAGTGGCGCGAATAGCCATAGGGCCATTTTGCGGCGAGCAGATAGTCGCCGTTCATCAGCCGCGGCAGCATGCTTTCCGACGGAATCGAAAAGGGCGAGAACACCAGCGTCCGCAGAACCAGCACCGCCAGCAGCAGCTTTATCATCAGCCAGATAAAGCTGCCGGGCCTGTCACCATCGCGCGCGGTCCCCGGCGCGCCCCCTTGCGCGGCAGGCATCATCGCCTCTGCGAGAGATTGGCTCTTAACATCCATCTCTCATGCCCTTAGTCGCAGCTGCAGATATGCGCAAAGGGGAACGGTGATGAGCGGCTTGGACGAAGGGCGGAACAAGGCAGGCGTGGCGGCAGCCTGGTCGCAGCTGCGCGGGCTGGAGGCCCGGAGCCTGAAGGCACTGTTTGCCGGTGATGCCGGACGGGCCGCCGCCATGACCCGCCGCATCGACTGGCCGGTGGAACCCGGCAGCGAGGCGCAGGCGGGCATGACGATCGACTTTGCCAAGACCCATCTGGGTGAGGCCGAACTCGCCGCTTTCGAGGAACTGGCCGAGGCCGCAGGCTTTACCGCAGCGCGCAAGGCGTTGTTCGGCGGCGGGATCGTCAATCCCACCGAAGGCCGCGCCGCCACCCACGGCGCCCTGCGCGGCAGCGGCACCCCTGCGCAGGTGGAGGAGGCCGAGGCATTGCTGGCGCGCATGGGCATGCTGGTAGAGGCGATCCACGAAGGCGCGCTGGGCGAAGTCCGTCATTGCATCGCTATCGGCATCGGCGGATCCGCGCTGGGCCCGGCCCTGGCCATCGACGCGCTGACCCGTGATCTGGCGCTGGTCGATGTGCATGTCGTCTCGAATATCGACGGGCTGGCGCTGGAACAGGCCTTTGCCGCCTGCGATCCGGCCACCACGCTGATCGCAGTCGCATCCAAGACCTTCACCACCATCGAGACCATGACCAATGCCGCCAGCGCGCTGAAGTGGCTGGCCGAAAACGGCGTTGCCGATCCCGGCGGACGGGTGGTGGCGCTTACCGCCGCGCCCGAAAAGGCGGTGGAATGGGGCGTCGATGAAACCCGCGTGCTGCCGTTCCCCGAAAGCGTGGGCGGTCGCTATTCGCTGTTCTCCAGCATCGGCTTTCCGATTGCGCTGGCTGTGGGGATGGATGAATTCGCCGCGATGCTGGCCGGAGCGAAGGCAGTGGACGATCACTTCCGCGCCGCCGAAGGTCGCGCCAATGCGCCGCTGCTCGCTGCCTTTGCCGACCAGTATTACACGCGCCTGCGCGGCTGCCAGACCCGCGCCGTGTTCGCCTATGACGAACGGCTCGCGCTGCTGCCCGACTATCTCCAGCAGTTGGAGATGGAATCGAACGGCAAAAGCGTGACCGTAGACGGCGAGCCAGCCGACGGGCCGACCGCGGCGGTGACATGGGGCGGGGTGGGCACCGACGCGCAGCATGCGGTGTTCCAGTTGCTGCATCAGGGCACGCATCTGATCCCGGTCGATTTCATCGCCAGCATTGCGCCGGGCGACGATCTTGATCCGGCGCACCACCGCACGCTGTTGATGAACTGCCTTGCGCAAGGCGCGGCGCTGATGGCAGGCAAGCCGTCGGACGATCCCGCGCGCGCCTATCCCGGCGACCGGCCTTCGACGACATATCTCGTCGATGATTGCGATGCCGCTGCTCTGGGCGCGCTGATCGCGTTCCACGAACAGCGCACCTTCGCCAATGCGGTGCTGATGGGGATCAATCCCTTCGACCAGTTCGGCGTGGAACTGGGCAAGGCGATCGCCAAGCAGATCGATTCGGGCGAAGGGGAATTCGATCCCAGCACCACCGCGCTGATGAAGGCGGCAGGGCTGGCGTAACCGGCACTGATGCAGGCAGGTCACACCCGCGCCACGCGGTGCGGGGCAGGGGCTTCGGTTGTTTTCCGGCGCTGTTTCATGGTTTCGTGCCCAAGCAAGAATCTGACAGCTTCAATGGCGCGCGGTGACATATCGCGTTGAATCCGCATTTATCCGGCGTTCGATTTGCACCATCGGCCCAAATGCTTATCTTTTCGCGCGAACCCTTACCGATCCTCTCCCCCCGACAAGGTTTGCGATGAAAAACGTTCTGACGTCCGCTGCTGTGCTGTTTTCGCTCGTCTGCGCCCCCGCGGCGCTGGCCGAAGATCAGGCGGGGGACGGCACCGCGCGTTCCAAGGTCAAACCCGTGCGGCTGATCGCCTTCGACGGCGCGCGCGAATTTCTCAAGACTTCCACCCGCCTCAGAGTCTGGCGCGGCGAGGTGGGTTACACGCTGGCGGTCGATGCCGCGGGCACGCCCACCGATTGCGAACTGACCGAGCGGTTTCGCATGAACTACGTGAACGACAAGCTGTGCGAGGTGCTGATCAAGCATCACACCTTCGAACCCGCGCTCGACACCAGCGGGATGCCGGTGGAAGGCAGCTATGAAGGGCTGCTCAATTATCAGGAACTGCGCGAACGGGATTGATCGCGGTTCTTGCCGCATCAAGCCCGGCTTGTTTTTCCAGCCGAACCCTTAATCCTTTGACTTTTGCTGCCGAAGCGCCCATCTGGGCCGCATCGAAGCGCGCTAGCCAGCGTGAAGCGGCGGAACTCTGAAAGCATCCGCCCCGGCCGCGCCTCGGTTTTTCCCCAAGGACTTCCCTTTTCACGCGGGCGGTTTGAACCCCCGCGCCGCGCGCGCCGTCCGTCATGGACAGGCTTCGCGTGCGTCGCACATTATGCGAGTTACATTATGACCACTTTCGCTGATCTCGGGCTGTCGCAGCCCGTGCTCCAGGCCCTCGACATGAAGGGCTACACCACGCCGACCCCGATCCAGGAACAGGCCATTCCGGCCGTCCTGAAGGGTCGCGACCTGCTCGGCATCGCCCAGACGGGCACCGGCAAGACTGCCGCCTTCATGCTTCCCAGCATCGACCGGCTGCGCGAGGCCGACAAGCAGATCCCGTTCAAGTCCTGCCGCATGCTGGTGCTGGCCCCGACCCGCGAACTTGCGGTGCAGATTGCCGACAGCGCCAAGGATTACGGCGCGCTTGCCGGGCTGAAGGTGCAGTGCATCGTCGGCGGCACGAGCGTCGGCAAGGATCGCAACAAGCTGCATCGCGGCACCGACATCCTTGTCGCAACGCCCGGCCGTCTGCTCGATCTGATCGACCAGAAGGCGTTCAACCTCAACGGCATCGAAGTGCTGGTGCTCGACGAGGCGGACCAGATGCTCGACCTCGGCTTCATCCACGCGCTGCGCAAGATCCGCGAACTGGCGCCGAAGGATCGCCAGACGCTGTTCTTCAGCGCCACCATGCCCAAGGCGATCAAGGAGCTGGTGAGCGGCTTCTGCAATAACCCGGTACAGGTTTCGGTCACCCCCGAAAGCACCACCGCCGAACGCATCGACCAGTACCTGTTCATGGTGCAGCAGGACGAAAAGCTCGCCCTGCTCGAAATGATCCTCAAGGGCCGGCATGCGGTGCCGGGCGAATTCGAGCGGATCCTGATCTTCACCCGTACCAAGCACGGCGCTGACCGCGTGGTGAAGAAGCTTGCCCAGAGCGGGATCGAAAGCAACGCGATCCACGGCAACAAGTCGCAGCCGCAGCGTCAGCGCGCGCTCGACGAGTTCCGCAAGGCCCGCGTGCCGGTGCTGATCGCAACCGACGTCGCCGCGCGCGGGATCGATATTCCCGGCGTCAGCCACGTGATCAATTACGAACTGCCCAATGTGCCGGAACAATATGTCCACCGCATCGGCCGCACCGCGCGTGCGGGGCGTGACGGGGTGGCGATTGCCTTTTGTGCCGAGGACGAGCGCGCCTATCTGAAGGATATCCGCAAGACCACGGGCGCCGAGCTCGATCGCCTGCCGTTGCCGGATAATTTCCGCGCAGTCGTGGAAGGTGTCGGGCCGGACAAGCCCGCACCGCGCCAGCCGCAAAAGCGCGTGCAGCCGCGCCCGCTTGGTGGTCGCGGGGGGCGTCCCGAACAGCGGGGCGAGCGTCGTCCGCAAGGCGAACGGCGGCCTGACCAGCGGGGCGACCAACCGCGCGGCGAGCGTCGTCAGGGCGATGAAGCCCGCGGCGATCGTCGTCCGCAGCAGGGCAAGCCCGGCGGCGGCGGCCAGCGCAAGGCGCATGGCGAGAACCGCGGCGGCAGCCAGAATCGCGGCGGTCGCGGGCGTCCCGGCGGCGGTGGGCGTCCCGGCGGTGGTGGCGGACGAAATCGTTCGGCCAACGCCTGAGGCGTAACCGGAGGCTGCCGCATGGCGTAGTCTCTCGCAAGAGAGGCGCGCCTTGCGGTTGGCATCCACGCTGCCATCGGCCATAGCGCGCCTGCCACCCAGACAGGAGCACGCTGCGCATGGCCGACCAATACGACTTCGATCTTTTCACCATCGGTGCCGGTTCGGGCGGGGTGCGCGCCAGCCGCGTTGCCGCTGCCCATGGCGCGCGGGTGGCGGTGGCCGAGGAATATCGCGTTGGCGGCACCTGTGTGATCCGCGGCTGCGTTCCCAAGAAGATGCTCGTCTACGGCGCGCATTTCGCCGAGGATCTGGAAGACGCCAAGCATTTCGGCTGGACGATTGGCGAGAAAAGCTTCGACTGGGCGGCCTTGCGCGATCACGTGCAGAACGACGTCACCCGGCTGGAGGGCCTCTATGGCCAGACGCTCTCCAACCACAATGTCACCGTCTTTGAAGAACGTGCGACCATCACCGGCGATCATGAAATCACGCTGGCAAGCGGCAAGGTCGTCACCGCGAAATACATCCTGATTGCCACCGGCGCGCGTCCGCATGTGCCCGATTTTCCGGGTAACGAACACGTCATCACTTCGAACGAGGCGTTCCATCTGGATACCATTCCGCGCCGCATCCTGATCGCGGGCGGCGGCTATATCGCTAATGAATTTGCCGGCATCTTCAATGAATTCGGCAGCAAGGTAACGATCGCCAACCGTTCCGACACGATCCTGCGCGGCTATGACGAGGCGCTGCGCGACCGGCTGCTGCAGATCAGCCTGACCAAGGGGATCGAGTTCTGCTTCATGGCCGAATTCGAATATGTCGAAAAGCAGGACGACGGCACGCTCCGCGTCAAGCTGACGGGCCATGACGAACGCACCTTCGATGCGGTGATGGTGGCCACCGGCCGCGTCCCCAATATCGATGGGCTGGGGCTGGAAACCATCGGCGTTGAATGCGGCAAGCGCGGCGAGATCGTGGTCGACAAGTTCAGCCGCACCAATGTCGATTACGTCTATGCCGTGGGCGACGTGACCGACCGCGTGCAGCTGACCCCGGTCGCGATCCGCGAAGGTCAGGCCTTTGCCGATAGCGTTTTCGGCGGGGTCGAACCCTATGCGGTCGATCATTCCTGCGTGCCGAGTGCGGTGTTCAGCCACCCGCCGATTGCCGCGGTCGGCATGACCGAAGGCGAGGCACGCAATGTGCTCGGCAGCATCAAGGTCTATCAGGCCGATTTCCGCCCGATGAAGAACGTGGTGGCGGGCCGCAACGAGCGCAGCCTTTACAAGATGATCGTCGATGCCGCGAATGACCGGATCGTCGGCATCCATATGATTGGCCCCGAAGCGCCCGAGATCATGCAGGCCGCTGCGGTGGCGGTGAAGGCAGGGCTGACCAAGGCCGATTTCGATGCGACCGTGGCGATCCACCCGACGATGGCGGAAGAACTCGTGCTGTTCAAATAGGGCTCTGGCCGCGAAAAGGGGACGACAGGATGGACGTGAACGGCAAGACGGTGCTGCTGACCGGCGGCAGTGCGGGAATCGGGCGCGAGATTGCGCGCCAGCTCAAAGCCAAGGGCGCGAACGTTATCCTGACAGGCCGCGATCCGGCACGGCTGGAGGCGATGCGCGGCGAGGGGTTCGAAGCGCTGGCTGCCGACCTGTCGCACGCCGCCGGGGTCGACGCGCTGGCGGCTGCGCTGGGCGACCGGCCGATCGACATCCTCATCAACAATGCGGGGCAAGGCGTGGCGCATGATTTCCGCGAAGGCATGCCCGATCCGCAAGCCGCCGACGATTGCATCTACGCAACCCTCAATGCGCCGATCCGTCTGATCACCACGCTGCTGCCGCGCCTGCGCGCGCGTCCTCAGGCGGCGATCATCAACGTCACCAGCGGGCTTGCCATCGCCCCGCGAGCGGGCAGCCCCGTTTATTGCGCCACAAAAGCCGCCTTGCGAAGCTACACGCTCGCGCTGCGTGCTCAGCTGGCGGGCGAGCGCATCCAGGTGATCGAAGCGCTACCGCCGGTGGTCGACACACAGATGACCGCCGACCGTCCGAGGGGCAAGATGCCGCCGCAGGAATGTGCGCGCCAGATCATCGCCGCGATTGAAGGCGGGAAGCCCGAAGCCAATGTCGGGCTGACCAAGGTGCTGCGCGCTGTCTACTCGCTCTCGCCTGCACTGGCGCGTCAGGTCATGATCCGCTTCTGATCAAGCGTCGAGCCGCTCCGGGGCGAATTGCCGCGCCGAGAGTCCGGCAGCGGTACAATCCTCGGGGAATGGCAGTCCCAGCGCCGCCGCTGCTGCAATGCGCGACAGGGCAGGGGCGGTCTGGAATCCCGCGCCGCCTTGCCCTGCGCACCATACGAAACCCTGCGCGCCCGCCGCATGGCCGATCACCGGCAATTCGTCCGGTACGAAGCTTCTGAGGCCTGCCCAGCTATGACTGATCCGCCGGATAGGCAGGGTGGTCGCTTGCTCCACGCGATCAGCCGCAATCGCGATGTCGAGTTCTTCCGCCGCCGCATCGCATGGGGCTGACGGGGTCTGGTCCATCGACGAGGCGAGCAATTGCCCGCGCCCTTCGGGTAGCAGGTAGAAGCCTTCGCCCACAGTCTTGGTGAACGGCCATGCGCCGACATTCTCGCCTTCGGGCGCGGCAAAGCTGATGACCGTGCGGCGGCGCGGTTCTATCCCGATGGGCGTGACGCCTGCCATGTGCGCCACATCATCCGCCCATGCGCCGGCCGCGTTGACGAGGATCGGGGCGGCGTAGCTTTCCCCGCCCGCTTCCACCCGCCAGCCGTCGCTGTCGCGCGCAATCGCGTGAACCCTTGCGCCTGTCACCAGCTTGCCGCCGTGGGCGCGCAGGCTGGCTGCATGGGCCTGAAGCATCGCATTGGTGTCCAGCTTCAATGACCCGTGATCGACCAGCGCCGCCGCGCAGGCCTCCGGGCGGATCGCGGGCATCAGCGCCAGCGCCCCGGCGGTTGTGATGCGGGTATAGTCGCAGCGGAACTGTCGGTGCACATCCTCCAGCGCGTCAAGCGCGGCGATATCGGCTGTGCTGGCGATATGCAGCGCCGGGTGCATCGTGCCATGCTCTGCCAGCTCGCCCATGCTCAGCGCGGTCAGGGTGCGCACCGGCTCATTGCCCAGCCCGTAATGGGCAAAGGCCACCGATCGGCCGGAGGCATGGTATCCGGGCGCGCCCTCGCCCTCCAGCACCATGACGCGCCCGTGCCGCGCCAGCCGTGCCGCCACCGAAAGGCCCGCTATCCCGCCGCCGATTACAAGCATGTCTGCCCGGTGCACGATCGCTCCCAACTTTGCCGCCCGCCACTTTTGCCACGTTGACGCCTTGCGCGCGCTAAGGCAACGCACCCCGGCAATTGCAATTGAGAGGGGATGCCCGTTGTCCGCGAATATCGCCGAAATGGAACGCCGCCGCGAAGCCGCCCGCATGGGGGGCGGCCAGAAGCGCATCGACGCCCAACACGCCAAGGGCAAGCTGACCGCGCGCGAACGGCTCGACGTGCTGCTCGACGAAGGCAGCTTCGAAGAACTCGATACCTATGTCGAACATGACTGCACCGATTTCGGCATGGAAAGCCAGCGCATCCCGGGTGACGGGGTGGTGACCGGCTC
This sequence comes from Erythrobacter fulvus, assembly GCF_028595285.1. Taxonomy (GTDB): domain Bacteria; phylum Pseudomonadota; class Alphaproteobacteria; order Sphingomonadales; family Sphingomonadaceae; genus Erythrobacter; species Erythrobacter fulvus. The sequence continues at coordinate 51,396 of NZ_JAQQXQ010000001.1, forward strand.
CGGCACGATCAACGGGCGCCTCGTTTACGTCTTCTCGCAGGATTTCACCGTCTTCGGCGGCAGCCTTTCGAAACGCCATGCCGAGAAGATCTGCAAGGTGATGGACACCGCGATGAAGGTCGGCGCGCCGGTGATCGGTTTGAACGATTCGGGCGGCGCGCGCATTCAGGAAGGCGTGGCATCGCTGGGCGGCTATGCCGAGGTGTTCCAGCGCAACGTTCTGGCGAGCGGCGTGGTGCCGCAGATCAGCCTCATCATGGGGCCCTGCGCGGGCGGGGCGGTGTATAGCCCTGCGATGACCGACTTCATCTTTATGGTGAAGGATTCGAGCTATATGTTCGTCACCGGCCCCGACGTGGTGAAGACCGTCACCAATGAGGTCGTGACGCAGGAGGAGCTGGGCGGGGCGATCACCCACACCACCAAGACCTCGGTTGCGGACCTTGCTTACGAGAACGATGTCGATGCGCTGCTGGCGACCCGCCGCTTCTTCGACTTCCTGCCGCTGTCGAACCGCGAGGCGGTGCCCGAACTGCCCACCAATGACCCGTGGGATCGTCTGGAGGACAGCCTCGACACGCTGATCCCCGACAACGCCAACCAGCCCTATGACATGCACGAGGTGATCACCAAGGTGCTGGACGAGGGCGATTTCTTCGAAATCCAGCCGTCCCACGCCGCCAACATCATCTGCGGTTTCGGCCGCGTGGAAGGCCGCACCGTAGGCGTGGTGGCGAACCAGCCGATGGTGCTCGCCGGTGTGCTCGACATCAATTCCTCGAAGAAGGCCGCGCGCTTCGTGCGCTTCTGCGATGCCTTCGAGATCCCGATCATTACCTTCGTCGACGTCCCCGGCTTTCTTCCCGGCACGGCGCAGGAGCTGGGCGGGATCATCAAGCACGGCGCGAAGCTGCTGTTTGCCTATGCCGAGGCGACCGTGCCCAAGATCACCGTCATCACCCGCAAGGCTTACGGCGGTGCCTATGACGTGATGGCCTCCAAGCACCTGCGCGGCGACCTCAACTACGCCTGGCCCACCGCCGAAATCGCGGTGATGGGCGCGAAGGGCGCGGTGGAGATCATCTTCCGTCAGGAAAAGGACGACCCCGTCAAGATCGCCGAGCGCACCAAGGAATACGAAGACCGCTTCGCCAATCCGTTTGTCGCGGCGCAACGCGGTTATATCGACGAGGTGATCCACCCGCACTCGACCCGCCGCCGGATCGCGCTGGGGCTAAGGAAGCTGCGGACGAAGCAGTTGGAGAACCCGTGGAAGAAGCATGACAATATCCCGCTATGAGCAGGAAAACGCGCGATATTAGGTTGGAAGCAGAAGGGCGTTGGCCGACGCTTTATCAATTCTTGGGCGCATATTGTCATCAGGATTGGCCTGAAGACTATGGCACGCCTGAAGCTGCTGTGGATGCAGCGATTGCTGATTACTTGCTGCCTATACGCCAGCAGGTTCTTCAGGAATGGAGGGATTGGAATTCGACGCGCGGTGCTGAGTATGATCCGCGCTCAGCGGTCAATGATGGGTTCGGCGTGGACGTCTGTTTCGAGAAACCTTCCGATGCTCGGCAATTCATGAACATGGTTTACGACAAGCTCATCGTCTCTGTGCGGAATGAAACTAGCAAGGACTGGAAGCCATGAAACTCGGCCGTCTCAACCACATCGGGGTCGCCACGCCCTCCATTGCCGATAGCATCGCGTTCTACCGCGACGTCATGGGCGCGACCAAGATCCACACGCCCTTCGACCTTGAGGAGCAGGGCGTGAAGGTCTGCTTCGTCGACACGCCCGGTGCGGACGGGGCGATGAACGGCACGCAGATCGAGCTGATCGAGCCCTTAGGCGAGAACTCCACGCTCGCAGGCTTCCTCGCCAAGAACCCCTTGGGCGGGCAGCATCACCTGTGCTTCGAGGTGCCCGATATCGCCGAGGCGCGCTCGGAGTTCGAGGCGCTCGGCAAGCGTATCCTCGGCCCCACGCGCATCGGCGCGCACGGCACCCCTATCTTTTTCGTCCATCCCAAGGACATGGGCGGCATGCTTACCGAGATCATGGAGACCCCGCGCGAGGGCGCGCACTGGTCGAACTGACACACCTCACCCGGAGAGAAAAATGTCCTACGAAACCATTCGCGTCGAACGTGAAGGTCCGCTGCTGACCATTACCCTGAACCGTCCCGAGCGACTCAATGCCATGCCGCCCAAGATGGCGGACGAGCTGGGGCAGGCGTTTTACGATCTTGGCGATGCACGCGCGGTGCTGATTACCGGTGAGGGCAAGGGCTTCTGTTCGGGCGCTGATCTTTCGGCGCGTGGCGATGGCTCGGCGCTGGGCGGCAAGGGCGGCAGCCACGAGGCGCTGATCAATCACTATAACCCGGCGGTCAGCCAGCTGATCCGCGCGAATGTGCCGGTGATCTGCGCGGTCAACGGCCCGGCGGCGGGCGTGGGCTGCTCGCTGGCTCTGGCGGCGGATTTCACCATTGCCGCCAAGAGCGCCTATTTCCTGCAGGCTTTCGTCAATATCGGCCTCGTGCCTGACGGCGGCTCGACCTGGCTGCTCATCCGCGCCATCGGCCGCGCCCGCGCCACCCGCATGATGATGCTCGGCGAGAAGATTTCGGGCGAACAGGCCGAGGAATGGGGCCTGGTCTACAAGTGCGTCGAGGATGCCGATCTGATGACCGAAGCCCGCGCGCTGGCCGAGAAGCTGGCGAACGGGCCGACGGTTGCCTACGCGACGATGAAGCGCAACATTGCCACCGCGCTCGACCAGAACCTGCAAATGGTGTTGCTTGCCGAGGCCGAAGGGCAGCGCATCGCGGGCGCGACCAAGGACGCGATGGAGGGCGGCATGGCCTTCCTCCAGAAGCGCAAGGCCGAGTTCAAGGGGGAGTAGGTTCCCCATTTCGTCACCCCAGCGAAAGCTGGGGCCTAGGGCGGCAAGAGATGCCAGCTTTCGCTGGCATGACGAATTTGCTTTGGAAGAGACATGACCGACAAACCCACCTCCGCCGACTGGAAAGCCCTTGCCGACAAGGAAGTGAAGGGCCGCGATCTGACGTGGCAGACGCCGGAAGGCTTTGCCATCAAGCCGCTTTATACGGCGGAAGATCACGCAGAGTTTGATCCCGGCCTGCCCGGTTTCGCGCCATTCACGCGCGGGGTGAAGGCGAGCATGTATGCGGGCCGCCCGTGGACGATCCGGCAATATGCGGGCTTCTCCACTGCCGAGGAGTCCAACGCCTTCTACCGCCGCAACCTTGCGATGGGGCAGAAGGGGCTGTCTGTCGCCTTCGACCTCGCCACCCACCGGGGATATGACAGCGATCACCCGCGCGTCGTCGGTGATGTCGGCAAGGCGGGCGTGGCGATCGATACGGTCGCGGACATGCAGATCCTGTTCGACCAGATTCCGCTCGATGCCATGAGCGTCAGCATGACGATGAACGGCGCGGTGATCCCGGTGCTGGCCTTCTTCATCGTCGCGGCGGAACGTCAGGGGGTGTCGCAGGACAAGCTTGAGGGTACGATCCAGAACGACATCCTCAAGGAGTTCATGGTCCGCAACACCTATATCTACCCGCCCGAACCGAGCATGCGGATCATCTCGGACATCATCGCATATACGTCGGCCAACATGCCGAAATTCAACTCGATTTCGATTTCGGGCTACCACATGCATGAGGCCGGAGCGACGGCGGTGCAGGAGCTTGCCTTCACCATTGCCGATGGCAAGGAATATGCGAGCCGCGCGATGGCGGCGGGGCTGGATATCGACAAGTTCGCCGGGCGGCTGTCGTTCTTCTTCGGCATCGGCATGAACTTCTTCATGGAGATCGCCAAGCTGCGCGCCGCGCGCACGCTGTGGTATCGCGTCATGGACGGGCTGGGGGCAAAGGACGAACGCTCCAAGATGCTGCGCACCCACTGCCAGACTTCGGGCGTCAGCTTGCAGGAGCAAGACCCTTACAACAACGTCATCCGCACCACGGTGGAGGCCATGGCGGCCGTGCTGGGCGGCACCCAGTCGCTCCACACCAACGCGCTGGATGAAGCGATTGCGCTCCCCACCGACTTCAGCGCCCGTATCGCGCGCAACACCCAGCTTGTGCTGCAGGAGGAAAGCGGCATCTGCAACGTGGTCGATCCGCTCGGCGGTTCGCACTATATCGAAGCGCTGACCGCGACGCTGGTGGAAGAAGCCGAGAAGCTGATCGCCGAGGTCGACGCGGCGGGCGGCATGACCGCCTTCGTCGCCACTGGCGCGCCCAAGGCCGCGATCGAGCGTGCGGCGGCGGAAAAGCAGACCAAGGTCGACAAGGGCGAGACGGTGATCGTCGGCGTCAACAAGTATCGCAAGGACGCCGAAGACGCGCTCGAGACGCTCGAGGTCGACAACCAGAAGGTGCGCGCGGGGCAGATCGCCCGCCTAGCCAAGGTGCGCGAAGCCCGCGACGAGGCCGCCTGCCGCGCGGCGCTCAGCGCGCTGACCGAGGGTTGTTCGACCGGCGGCAACCTGCTGGCGCTCGCGGTCGAGGCTGCGCGCCACGATGCGACGCTGGGCGAAATTTCCGCAGCGATGGAAGAGGTCTTCGGCCGTCACGATGCTACGCCTGCGCCGGTGAAGGGCGTCTACAAGAGCGCCTATGAATTCGACCGCCGCTGGGCGCAGGTGACCGACGGCGTCGAGGCCGTGGGCCGTCGCCTCGGCCGCAAGCCGAAGATCATGATCGCCAAGATGGGCCAGGACGGCCACGATCGCGGCGCGAATGTGATCGCCTCGGCGTTCTCCGACATGGGTTTCGATGTGATCTCCGGCCCGCTGTTCCAGACCCCGCAGGAAAGCGCGGCGATGGCGCTGGAACACGACGTCGACGTGGTCGGCGCATCGAGCCTTGCGGCGGGCCACAAGACGCTGATCCCCGAACTGATTCGGCTTTTGAAGGAAGCGGGCCGCGGCGATATCAAGGTCACCGCAGGCGGCGTCATCCCCCCGCAGGACTACGACTTCCTGCGCGAGGCAGGGGTGCAGGGGATCTACGGCCCCGGCTCCAACGTGGTCGAATGCGCGGCGGATATCCTTGTGCTGCTGGGCCACAACATGCCCCCGCTGGGTGAAGGGCTGGACGAGGCGGCGGAGTAACCCTCTCCTCCGCCGTTCGCTCTGAGCCTGTCGGAAGCGATGCTGGGCGTTGCCCAATGGCTGCTTTTTCTTCTACCGGAGGCATGAAGTTGAAAGGCAGGGCTTCGACAGGCTCGGCCCGAACGGAGTTTACATTTTTGACCCACCCCCGCACCGACTGGACCCGCGCCGAGATCGCGGCCCTCTTCGACCTGCCGTTCACCGAGCTGCTGTTTCAGGCCGCCAGCGTCCACCGCGAACACCACCCCGCGACCGAAGTCCAGCTGTGCACCCTGCTCAGTATCAAGACCGGCGGGTGCCCTGAGGACTGCGGCTATTGCTCGCAGTCGGTTCATGCGGACTCCGGCGTCGAGGCGACCAAGCTGATGGACGTGCAGGCCGTGCTCCAGCGCGCGGCGCAGGCGAAGGATGCGGGTAGCCAGCGGTTCTGCATGGGCGCAGCGTGGCGCAATCCCAAGGACCGCGACATGCCCGCGATCGTCGAGATCGTGAAGGGCGTACGCGACATGGGCCTCGAAACCTGCATGACGCTGGGGATGCTCGAACCGCATCAGGCGGAGATGCTCGCGGAAGCGGGGCTCGATTACTACAACCACAATATCGACAGCAGCCCGGAGTATTACGAGCGCGTGATCTCCACGCGCGATTTCCAGTGCCGCCTCGATACGCTCGATCACGTGCGCAAGGCGGGGATCAACGTGTGTTCCGGCGGGATCGTCGGCATGGGCGAAACGCGCGAGGATCGGGTAGGCTTCGTCCACACGCTCGCCACTCTGCCGCAGCATCCCGAAAGCGTGCCGGTCAACGCGCTGGTGCCGGTGAAGGGCACGGTGCTGGGCGATATGCTGGCCGACACGCCGCTCGCCAAGATCGACGATATCGAGTTCGTCCGCACCGTCGCGGTCGCGCGCATTACCATGCCGCGCTCGATGGTGCGGCTGTCGGCGGGGCGCGAATCCATGTCCGAAGCCACGCAGGCCCTGTGCTTCCTCGCGGGCGCAAACTCGATCTTCACCGGCGACAAGCTGCTGACCGCGCCCAATGCGGGCGATGACAGCGACGGCGCGTTGTTCGCCAAGCTGGGCCTGACGGCGCTGAAGGGCGAGGAACCCGCGCGGGCGTGCAAAGCCAAGGTGGCGGCGGCGTAATGCTGGGCCGGTTTCTCTTCGAGAATTTCCAGAAGATACTCACCTCGATCGTCGGCTTTCTTTGGCTTATCCTGTGGTTATCTCACGAACCGCTATCGACGAAACTGCTGGGGCTGGTCGGCGCGCTCGTGCTGGCGGGGTTGATTGGCTGGTATGGCGCAGCTTTCAAGGCGTGGTATCGCAGGCGAAGGCGCATGCTGTGAGGCTGCTTCTCGCATCGATTTTGAGCCTCGCGGTCGCGGTTCCGGCATTGGCCGATCCGAACGCCTACCCGCAGCCCCGACCGCTCATCATCGGCGAGACGGTGACGTTCGAAGCGGTGGGGGCCGAGCGCAGCGTCAATATCGTCCTGCCGCCCGATTATGCCGAGGATCCGGAAAGGCGCTGGCCGGTGGTCTACCAGCTTGACGGAGCCATGGCGCAAGACCTGATGATGGGCACCGGCCTGATGCGTTGGGGCGCGCTGTGGGGGCGCAGTCAGGATGCGATCGTGGTTGGGATCGAGACCAAGGACCGCCAGCGCGAACTGCTCCCGCCCACCGGTGACGAGGCCGAGCGCAAGCGCTGGCCGACCGCAGGCGAAAGCGCGGCCTTCCGGGCGTGGCTGGCGGACATCGTCAAGCCGATGATCGAGGCGCGCTATCGCACCGACGGCACCGCTGTCCTCGTCGGCGAAAGCGCGGCGGGCCATTTCGTGGTCGAGACATGGGCGCAGACGCCCGCGTTGTTCACCGGATACGCCGCGATCTCTCCCAGCCTGCAATGGGATCACGAGGCGCTCAGCCGTCGCCCGCCGGGCACCGAAGCCCGTCCGCCGCTTTACCTCAGCCTTGCGGATGAGGGCGGAGCGACCGAAACGGGCATGTTGCGGCTGCTGGATAGTCTGCCGCCCGCGCAGCCCTACTGCTTTTCCGACCGGCGCACCGAATTGCATCATTCCAACAGCCTCCACGGCCTGCTGCCCGAGGCGCTGCAATATCTGCTTCCGACGGGGGCCGACTGGCTGGAGGAATACGGCTTCACGCTGCGCTGCGAGCGGCGGGGCGGCTGAATGAGCCTCGGCTTTTCGGTCGACAGCCTGCTCCCCAAGGCGCGCGGGGGAGGGCAACTGCGCATGGGGCTGGTGAAGCTGGAAGAGCGCGAATGGCTCCAGCCGCAGCCTGATCTAGCGGCGCGGGCCGAAGGGTTCGCGCAGTGGCCCGAAGGCGTGCAGCTGACGCCTGAAGTCGATGCGCCCGGACGCGAACTGGCGGCGATGCTGGGTGTGAACGGCGCGCTCCCCGAAGTCGCCAGCGCCGTGCATGAAGACCTGTGTCTGCTGACAAGGCACGAGGGCGAGGATGTTTATCGCCTGATCGGAGCCGCAGTCGCCTGGCCGTCCGACTGGCGCCCCGGCGAAAAAATAGGGCTTCCCCTGCGCGCGCTCCACGCACCGATTGCGGGTTACGAGCAACAGCTTGCGACCGGGGTTGATCGTTTCATGGAGACGCTCCGCCCCGGCCCGATCTACGGCCGCTGCAACTGGTTCATCGCGGCCACGGGTGAGCGCCGCTGGCTGCCCGATTGTCCGCCGCACGAGGCCTTCGCCCATGTCACGCCCGGGAACGCGGGCGAAACGCTGTTCGTGCGCTCCGAACGCCAGACCCTGCGGCGCCTGCCGCAGACGGGCGCGATCCTGTTCACCATCGGGATTTATGTCGAGCCGCTGGGTACGCTTTCAAGTGAAAACAAAAGAATGCTTGCAGGTGCGGTACAAAACATGATCGCCGGTGAGAGCGACAGGCGCGGATCACCAAATTATGCGGATGCAATGCTACGATACATTTCGGAGCATTAGATTTTCCCTGCTGATTCTGAATTTATAATTTTCATTGAATTCGTGGTTTTATGTGGCTTGCTTTACTTATTGTAAGCTTCAGGCTAAGTCTATGCGGGTCTGGATAAATAGTATTGGCAAACACTTAATTTAGAAAGACAAAACTGACATTTCAGGGGGGAAATTATGCGTAAAACACTTATGATCGCTGCGGCATTTGCAATGCCGTTGACTGCTGCACCAGCATTGGCTGACAATCACATGGAAGCGGAAGCTCCAAAGCAAGCCAACCTGGACTGGTACGAAATCAACTACACGCGGTATCATGCTGGTAAGGTTGGGGAAGCTCGCCAAATGCAGGAAGTTTTCAAGGAAATCAGCGTAAAAGTTGGCTTGGAACTGCCTATGATCTTCCACATGAATTCCGGCGAATGGCACACGATGCTCGCCAGAAAGATGCCCGGCGGGATCGCTCAGATGGGCTGGGAAAGCAATCCGAATGGCCGGAAATGGTGGGCAGGATTGGTTGAGCATACGGGCAGCGAGGAAGCAGCCAACGAATATTGGCAAAAATATCAAAGCCTGATTGCGGACCAGAAAGAAGAGGTCGGGCACATCGACCGGTAATAGCCCGCTAGTCTATTTGCGAGCCTGACTTGGCTCTCTTGATACGGGCCTCCGACCACGGCATAGGCGTATTACGCAAATGCCACAGCCGGAGGCCCGTTTGTTCTCGAAAATCCTGATTGCCAACCGCGGCGAGATCGCCTGCCGGGTCATTACCACCGCGCGGAAAATGGGTATCAAGACCGTCGCGGTCTATTCCGATGCCGATGCGCGCGCGCCCTTCGTGAAAATGGCCGACGAGGCGGTGCATATCGGCCCGTCGCCTGCGGCAGAATCCTATCTGATCCCCGAAAAGATCATCGCCGCGTGCAAGCAGACCGGGGCAGAGGCGGTGCACCCGGGCTATGGCTTCCTGTCCGAGCGTGCGAGCTTCGTCGAGGCGCTTGAGGCCGAGGGCATCGCCTTCATCGGCCCGCCGGTGAACGCAATTGCTGCGATGGGCGACAAGATCGAATCCAAAAAGCTGGCCAAGGAAGCGGGCGTCAATGTCGTGCCCGGCTTCGTCGGCGAAATCGAGGATACCGAGCACGCGGTGCGGATCGCCAACCAGATCGGCTATCCGGTGATGATGAAGGCCTCTGCCGGTGGCGGGGGCAAGGGAATGCGCCTTGCGTATAGCGAGGCTGACGTGCGCGAGGGCTTTGAAAGCGTGAAGCGCGAGGGGCTCAACTCCTTCGGCGATGACCGCGTCTTTATCGAGAAGTTCATTCTCAACCCGCGCCATATCGAAATCCAGATCCTCGGCGACAAGCACGGCAACATCCTCTACCTCAACGAGCGCGAATGTTCGATCCAGCGCCGACACCAGAAGGTGGTCGAGGAAGCGCCGTCGCCCTTCGTGACCCCCAAGATGCGCAAGGCGATGGGCGAGCAATGCGTCGCCCTTTCGCGGGCGGTCGGATATCACAGCGCGGGCACGGTCGAACTGATCGTGAGCGGCGCGGACCCTACGGGGGAAAGCTTCTACTTCCTTGAAATGAACACCCGGCTTCAGGTCGAACACCCCGTCACTGAAGCGATCACCGGCATCGATCTGGTCGAGCAGATGATCCGCGTCGCGGCCGGGGAAAAGCTCAGCATGACGCAGGACGATATCGGCATTCACGGCTGGTCGATCGAAAACCGCGTCTATGCCGAAGACCCCTATCGCGGCTTCCTGCCGTCGACCGGACGCCTTACCCACTATGCCCCGCCGATCCCCGGCTGGAGCGAGGACGAGACTGTCGCAGGCCTGCCGCGGCGCGGTGTCGCGCGCGGCAGCGGATCGGTGCGCGTCGATGACGGGGTTTACGAAGGCGGCGAGGTGTCGATGTTCTACGACCCGATGATCGCCAAGCTGATTACCTGGGCACCGACCCGCGACGAGGCGGCGGATCTGCAGATCGAGGCGCTCGACAATTTCCGCATCAAGGGGCTCGGCCACAATGTCGATTTCCTGTCCGCGATCATGCAGCACCCGCGTTTCCGTTCGGGGGAACTGACCACCGGCTTCATCGCCGAGGAATATCCCGAAGGGTTCGAGGGCGCGGCAACGTCGGAAGATTTCCGCCGCATTCTCGCGGCTGTGTGCGCGGGCAACGAATACACCCTGCAATCGCGCTCGCGCCGCATTTCGGGCCAGCTCGACGGGCCGTTGCCGGTCGCCAGCGAATGGCTGGTAAAATTGGGCGACGAACGCTTCGAAGTGGTGCTCGGCGATGGTCATGCGATGGTCGACGGGGTGCGGGTCGAAGGTCACTGCGACTGGCAACCCGGCATGGTCCACGCTGAAGCCACCGGCAAGATCGGTGACGGTGAGGAAGTGCGTTTCGGCCTGATCGTCGAGCGCAACGGCAACCAGTGGAAGGTCACGACCCGCGGCGCTGCGCATAGCGCGCTGGTGCTGCCGCTGCGCCTTGCCCGCCATGAAAGCCTGATGCTCGAAAAGGAGCCGCCGGATCTTTCGCGCATGCTGATCTGCCCGATGCCGGGGATGCTGGTGAAGCTCCACGTCGCTGCGGGCGAGACCGTGCAGCCGGGCCAGCCGCTGGCCACGGTGGAGGCGATGAAGATGGAAAACATCCTGCGCGCCGAAAAGGAAGGCGTGATCGCGAAGATCAACGCTGCCGAAGGCGAGAGTCTGGCGGTCGACGCCGTGATCCTCGAACTGGAATAATGCACGTCCGGCACGATCCCGATGCGCCTGCGGGCGAGCAGATTGGCTTCGAGGATTTCCTCAAGGTCGATATTCGCATCGGGACCGTGCTGGCGGCCGAGGAATTTCCCGAGGCGCGCAAGCCGAGCTATCGGCTGCGGATCGATTTCGGCCCGGTGATCGGTGTGAAGAAAAGCTGTGCGCAGATTGCCGTCAATTACCATCCCGACGAACTGGTCGGGCGGCAGATCGCAGCGGTCGTCAATTTCCCGCCGCGGCAGATCGGCCCGGCCATGTCCGAAGTGCTGACACTCGGGTTCGCCGATGCGGCCGGAGAGGTCGTGCTGTTTGCGCCCGACACCCGCGTGCCGGAAGGATCCCGACTGTTCTAGCCGGCCGACAAGCTAACGCCGCGTCTATTCGTTTCAATGGCTTGAAACAATGCGGCGCGGGGCGGCGTTTATGTTACATAAAGCGTTGTAAATCTGCGTCAGATTGATGATTTGGCGCAAAAAATACGCATGACATCTATCTTACAGCCCCGACCATGAGTGACAATCGATCCGCCGATTCGCGGAATTTCCCGCGTACGGATTGAATCTCGGTGGGAGGATTTGATCATGGCACATACAGGGACGGGGTTTTTCGATCGCAAGGGGAACTTCTTCAAGACCGCGCGCGATGCGACCGTGAGCGACATTGCCGGGTTGCTCGGACAGATCGGCGAAGGCGAAAGCCTGGCGCCGGGGATCGCCTACATGCTGCTCGAACGTCGCGGAGAGATCGAACGGTTGTTCGCCGAGCATGACAGGATGCTGGAGGAAGAAGCTTCGATAAAGGCCGCGAAAGACGCTGCCTCGCCTGACAACGTCGCCAAGCTGCCGAGCAGGCCGGTCGGGTAACGCGCCATTACGCCGCTCAGCCGAGCGCCAGATGCAGGCACTGGTTGAAATCGGTCAGAACGTAATCGGCAAAGGCCGGACCGTTCACAAAGCCGCGATTACGATAGAGGGCGAGCGCCGGTTCGAATGCAGGCCCGCTGCCGGTTTCCAGACTTACAACGGCCAGTCCGTCGGCGCGCGCCTGTTCGATGATCGCTTCCAGCAACGCCGTTGCAATCCCCTGCCGCAGGAAGTCGGGATGGGTGCGCATCGATTTGATTTCGCCGCGCATGCTGTCGAGGCGCTTCATCGCGCCGATTGCTGCCACCCGCTCCGCCACATGAACTGCCCAGACGGTGACGTTTTCAGCCTGCAAACCGCTAATATCGAGCGCGAAGCTTAGCCCGGGGGGCGAGCCTGCAACCATGCTGCGCTGGTGAAAGGCGATCAGGTCGCGAACCTGCTGGTCGGCAAGATCGGCAGGGGCGATCCGCAAACTCAATCCCCGATCATCGCCACGGCGCGAATCCAGCCTGCACTCGCGCGTTCGATCTTCACCGGAAAACAGCTGACCATGAAGCCGTGCGGGGGCAGGGCGGCGAGGTTCGCCAGCTTTTCGATCTGGTAATAGGGCCGGATGCGCCCGGCCTTGTGGCCTTCCCAGATGATCGAAGGATCGCGGTTCTCGGCCCAGCGCCGCGCGGTGTGGCTGAAGGGCGCGTCCCAGCTCCATGCGTCGGTGCCGACCACTTCGATACCCTGTTCGGTCAGCCACAAGGTCGCCTCCGCACCAAGGCCCACGCCCTGATCGGTGAAGCCATCGGTGCCGTAGACCGCGCCCGATTGCACCAACACGATATCGAGCGGTTCGAGGCTGTAGCCGATCCGCGCCAGTTCGGCCTGCACTTCGGCAGCGCTGACGACATGGCCGTGGGGGAGGCCCGAGAAATCCAGTTTCACGCCGGGGCGGAAAAAGCGGTCGAGCGGGGCTTCGTCGATGCTCGGGGCAGGGCGTGCGCCCGAATCCGTGGTCGAATGGAAATGCCACGGCGCGTCCATGTGGGTGCCGTTATGGGTAGAAAGCTCGACGAATTCGACCGCCCAGCCTTCGCCGTCGGGCAGATCCTCGCGCTGCAAGCCGGGGAAGAACATCGCGATCTGTTCCCACGTATTCTCGTGGGTCATGTAGGTGACCTTGGGCCGCATCACCTCGGGATCGGAGATCACGTCATTGGTGATCGGAATGGAGAGGTCGATGAAGCGCGTCATTGGCCGAGTTCTCCGTCCAGAAAGGCGGCGATGTCCGCCAGATCGACGTCGCGCGCGACATAGGCTTCGCCCAGTTGGCGCAGCAGCAGGAAGGGCAGGGTCGTGCCTTCGGCCTTCTTGTCGTGGCGCATGTGATCAACCAGGGCCGCGCCGTCGCAGGCAAGGCCCAGCGCCGTGAGGCTGGCAGACAGGCCCGCTGCGGCAACTGCGCGCGTCGCCCGATCGGCATCCTCGTGCGAAATCTCCCCGCGCCGCGCGGAATAGCGCGCCGCCAGCACCATGCCCATTGCCACCGCCTCGCCATGCAGCAGCCGGTCGGAAAAGCCGGTCTCGGCTTCCAGCGCATGGCCGAAGGTGTGCCCGAGATTGAGCAGCGCGCGGCGGTCCATCGTTTCGCGCTCGTCCTCGGCGACGATCCTTGCCTTCATCGCGATGCTGGTGGCGATGGCGTGTTCCAGCGCGGCGGGTTCGCGCGCCAGCACCTTGTCGCCGTTGGCCTCCAGCCATGCAAAGAAGGCTGCGTCGCCCAGCAGGCCATATTTCAGCACCTCGGCATAGCCGGCGCGCATTTCGCGGTCGGGCAGGGTGCCCAGCACCAGCGGGTCGATCAGAACCAGCGAAGGCTGGTGAAACGCACCGATCAGGTTCTTGCCTGCGCCGGTGTTGATCGCGGTCTTGCCGCCGACCGAACTGTCGACCTGTGCCAGCAGCGTCGTCGGTAATTGCACGAAGCCGCAGCCGCGCTTGGTGATGGCGCAGGCAAAGCCGACCAGATCGCCCACCACCCCTCCGCCGAGCGCAAAGACATGATCCTTCCTCGTGACGCCAAGTGCCAGCAGCCAGTCGGTCAGCTGTTCGAGCACCCGCCAGCTTTTCGCGTTCTCGCCCGGTTCGACGACGAACCATTCGGCGGCAAATCCGCAAGCGGCGAGATCGGCGTCAACGGCGGCATGATAGAGTCGATATGTGTTCGCGTCCGCGACAAAGGGCACCTTGCGGCCGCCCGCATAGGAAGCGAGGAATGGCGCCGCAGCCTCTCCCAGCCGTGCCAGCAGCCCTTCCTCGATCATCACGTCATAGGCGCGTCCGGCCAGCGCGACGGGAATTACAGCCATTGGTCAATCGCCTCGATGATGGCGCGGGCGGTATCGGCATGGGGGCCGTTCTCGCTCACCACGCGGATGGGGGCCTGCGAATAGAAGGGCGTGCGTTCGGCGGCCAGCCGGGTCAGGATTTCCCGGGGGTTGCCATTGCGCAGCAGCGGGCGCGTGTTGCGCCGCGCGGTGCGTTCCACCAGCGTATCGACATCGGCATCGATCCACACCGGGATGGCTCGTTCAAGGATCAGCGCGCGGGTGGACGGATCGACAAAGGCCCCGCCGCCGGTGGCGATCACCCCGTGGCCTTCCTCTATCAGCCGGGCGATCACGCGCCGCTCGCCGTCGCGGAAATAGGCTTCGCCGAACTGTTCGAAGATTTCCGGGATGCTCAGTTGCGCAGCTTCGGCAATGGCATCGTCGGCATCGACGAAATCGCGCTCTAGCAACCGTGCCAGTTTGCGCCCGACGGTGGACTTGCCCACCCCCATCAGCCCGACGAGCACCACCGGACGCGCAATGCGCGCGGCCACGGCTGCGAAAGCGGCGGGTGTCTGTTCGGTTGATGCAGGCTCGGCGGACATTGCCGCACGGCCTATAGATGGGCTAGGGCGCGTGCAATATGGCAAACCTGTCCCGACCGCTGGCATCACGGCAGATCCTCGCGCGAGAACCGGCGCTGCAACCCCGCTTGCGCGTGCGGCGGCTGGGTCTGGTGCTGATCGTCATTGCCGCGCTGGCGGTACTGGCATGGATCGACGGCGGGGAAGAACCGCTGCATCCGATCGCACAACCGGTCGACTTGCCGGAGGCCCGGCAATGATCGCTCCGCGCACGCGTTTCGCCTTGGCGGGGAGCATGCTGGCGTTGGGATTGGCCGGCGCGCTGGGCGGCGCTGGTCTGGCCAGCTTTGCCGCCGCGCAGGGGAAGCCCGAATCGATCCTGCCGCCGGGTTTCGACGATCCCGTCCCCGCGCCCAGTCCGACGCCGTCCCCGCGCTCGGCCGCCACCACTGCGCCGCCGCCCATCGCCCGTCCCGCACCGGGCGATGCTGTGCCCGTCGCGGGCGGCATTCCGGCCGCGCCTGCGGCTTCGGCAGAGACAGCGCCCCTGCCTTCGATCTCGCGCGACGATCTCGCCCGCCTGCCGACCCTTGAAGAGCTGGAAGGTATGTCGACCGAGGAGCTCGACCAGCTGCTGGGGCTGAAGCCGAAATTCGACATTCCCCCGGGTGCGCGCCGCGCGATGACCCGCGTCGGCGTGCTGTCGAGCGCTGAGGGCGGCTTGCCGCCGCGCGCGCTGGCCAAGCAGCCGCCCGCGCTGGTGCGCGCCGCGCTGGCGGGCAACAGAGGGCCGATGGTATCGCGCTGGGGCCATATCCTGCTGCGCCGCGCGCTTGCCAGCCGCATGGCCGCACCGGACGGCATGGCACCGGCAGAATTCGCCACCTTGCGCGTCGCCTTGCTCAACCGGTTGGGCGAATTCGCCGTGGCGCGCGCTGTGGTGCAGGACATCGACACTGCCAACTGGTCGGGCGAGCTGACCGCCGAAGCGCTCAAGGCCTATATCGGCGTGGGCGACATTACCGGCGCCTGCCCTGCGGTGCGTTTGCAGGGGTCTTCGCGCGAGGACGGCGAATGGCAGCTGATGCAGGCGATCTGCAATGCCTATGCCGGGGAAAGCGCGCTTGCCGCCTCGCAGCTTGACCGGGCACTGTTCCGCGGAATCGCGCCGCGGATCGACATCCTTCTTGCGCGCCGTTTTGCCGGGGCGGCTGGGCGCGGCCAGCGCGCGGTGGAGATCGAGTGGGACGGGGTCGAAGATCTCAACCCGTGGCGGTTCGGTCTCGCCACCGCGCTTGGCGAGCCGGTGCCGGAAAGCCTGCTCGACAGTGCGCTTACGGCGCAGGGCGGTGCCTATTACGCGCGTTCCGGTGCGTTGTTGCCGATGCTCCCCGCGATCCAGCGCACGCCCTTTGCCGGACGTGCCGCGCGCGACGGCGTGCTGTCATCGCAGGCGCTGATCGACCTTTACAGCGCGGTTTACGCCGATCCGGCGGCGAGCGGCGATGCGGCCACCACGGCCGCGACATTGCGCGAGGCCTATCTCGCACCTGATCCTGCCGCCCGTATCGCTGCGATGCAGCGGTTGTGGGACTCGGGAGAGGGGATCGGCGGCGGTGACGGTTACGGCGCGCGGGTGCTGACCGCCTATGCCGCCGCGCGCATTCCCGCCGATGCCGTCCATGCCGATGCGGCAGGCGGGTTGATTGCATCGATGCTGACCGCCGGGCTTGATCGTGACGCGCTGGCATGGCGCAATGTGGTTGAGGACGGATCGCTCGGCTGGGCGCTGGTCGCGCTGGCCGCCCCCGGCACGAATGGTGCGGCAAGCGAGGGAATCGACGCCTTCCTTGACGATGACGACAGCGCGGGTGCGCGCAAATCGGCCTTTCTCGTCGCGGGCCTTGCCGGACTGGGCAAGGTTTCGTCGGGTAATGCCGGCGCGCTGGCCGAACGCGTCGGGATCGATCTTGCCCGCCAGACCCGCTGGAGCCGCGCGATCGCGCAGGCTGCCGAAGTCAATAATCCGGCGCTGGTCGCGCTGCTCGCCGGATTGGGGATGCAGGGGACAAGCTGGAAGGCGATGA
This sequence comes from Erythrobacter fulvus, assembly GCF_028595285.1. GTDB lineage: Bacteria > Pseudomonadota > Alphaproteobacteria > Sphingomonadales > Sphingomonadaceae > Erythrobacter > Erythrobacter fulvus. The sequence continues at coordinate 68,178 of NZ_JAQQXQ010000001.1, forward strand.
CCCCGCTGCACCTCTATCACATCACCTCCGCGCTGCGCCGGGTGGGGCTGGAAGCCGAAGCCCGGATGATCGCCGCCGAGGCGGTTGCGCGGGGCTGAGGCGGAAAGGGGCGCGCGGCCATGTCGGCAGCCACGCAGGCCTTTCTCGCGATGCTCGCCGCCGAACGCGGCGCTGCGCCCAACACGCTGGCCGCCTATGCCCTTGATCTGGCAGGGGCCGAGGAAGCGATCGGCGATCTTTCCGCCGCTCCGCGCGATGCGGTTGCATCCCTCGCACAGGAATGGGCCGCGCTCGCCCCGGCCAGCGTCGCGCGCAAGGCATCGGCGCTACGGCAGTTTTTCGGCTTTGCGCTGGACGAAGGCTGGCGGCGTGACGATCCTTCGGGCGCGCTGCCGTCCCCCCGCGCGCGCCGCCCGCTGCCCAAGGTGCTGGACCACGATCAGATCGCCGCGCTGTTCGCCCGCGCCGAACTCGAAGCTGCGGGCGAAGAACCCAGATCTGTGCGGAACCTCGCGCTGCTCGAACTGCTGTATGGTTCGGGCCTGCGGGCGAGCGAACTGGTGATGCTGCCGTTGGTGGCCGTGCCGCGCGATGCGCCGTTCCTGACCGTCAACGGCAAGGGCGGCACCACCCGGCTGGTGCCGGTGGGCGCGCGGGCGATGGAGGCACTGGCGCGCTGGATCGCGGTGCGGCCGGGACTGCCCGCCTCGCGTTACCTGTTTCCATCGAAAGACGGCAAACCGATCACCCGCGTGCGTCTGTTCCAGTTGCTCAAGGGCCTTTCCGCGCGCGCGGGGCTGGATCCGGCAAAGGTCAGCCCGCACGTGCTGCGCCATGCCTTCGCCACCCACCTGCTCGAAGGCGGGGCGGACCTGCGCGTGTTGCAGACTCTGCTCGGCCATGCCGACATCGCGACGACGCAGATCTATACTCATGTCGAACCGGCGCGGCTGGTCGCGCTCGTCAATTCGCGGCATCCGCTTGCCACGCGCGCAACATCGGACTAGCGCCGCGGCATGATTTCCTATCTCGATTTCGAGAAGCCGGTTGCCCAGCTTGAAGAGCGCATCACACAGCTGCGCGATGTGAACGCGCTGCATGATGTCGACGTCGCGCAAGAGATTGCCCGGCTCGAAGCCAAAAGCACCGAGCTGCTCGCCAGCACCTACGCCTCGCTCACGCCGTGGCAGAAGACCCAGGTCGCGCGCCATCCGCAGCGGCCCCATTTCCGCGATTACGTGGCGCACGCCTTCAGCGATTTCATGCCCTTGGGCGGGGACCGGCTCTATGCCGATGATCTTGCCATCATGGGCGGCTTCGCGACGCTGAACGGGCGGCGGGTGATGCTGATCGGCCACGAAAAGGGCAACGATACGCAAAGCCGCATCCGTCACAATTTCGGCATGGGCAAGCCGGAAGGCTATCGCAAGGCGATCCGCCTGATGGAACTGGCGGGCCGATTCGGTCTGCCGGTGGTGACGCTGGTGGATACCTCGGGCGCGTTTCCGGGGATCGAGGCGGAAGAACGCGGGCAGGCCGAAGCCATCGCCCGCGCGACCGAGGCCTGCCTTGCGCTGCCGGTGCCGATGGTCGCCGCGATCGTGGGAGAAGGCGGATCGGGCGGCGCGGTGGCGCTTGCCTCGGCCAACCGGGTGCTGATGATGGAGCATGCGGTCTATTCGGTGATCTCGCCCGAAGGCTGCGCATCGATTCTGTGGCGCACCAGCGAAAAGGCGGCCGATGCCGCGCAGGCGATGAAGGTTACCGCGCAGCACCTGAAGCGCGACAATGTGATCGACCGCATCGTCAAGGAGCCGGTCGGCGGCGCGCAGCGTGATCCGGTGGCAGCAGCGCGGCTGCTCGGGCAGGCGCTGACCGAGGAGATCGATCTCCTGTCGGGCAGCACCGACGAAGCGCTGATCGCGCAGCGCGAAGAACGGTTCCTCGCCATCGGAGGTTAAGCCGCACTCCTTCAGGTCTTTGCGCAAACCGGGTTTGCCGATAGGCTGGCGTCACGCAGACGCGGGAGGGAGATAGCCATGGCACGTATAATTCGCACGATCCTTGCAGCGGGCGCGGCGCCGCTGGCGCTGGCCGGATGCATGGGGGCGGGGGCTTCCATCCCCTCGGCCTCGACCCCGATTACCCCTTCCGAGGCCCAGCAGGGGGCGCAGTATCACCCGCAATTCTTGGCCGAATTCGGCGGCGCGATGAGCGGGGCGCAGGCAGCCTATGTCGAACAGGTGGGCAAGAACATCGCGGTTCAGTCCGGCCTCGGCAATGCGCGCGAAAGCTTTACCGTCAGCCTGCTCAATTCCCCCGTCAACAACGCATTCGCGGTGCCGGGCGGCTATATCTACACCACGCGCCAGCTGGTGACGCTGATGAACAACGAAGCCGAACTGGCGGCGGTTCTCGGACACGAAGTCGGCCATGTCGCGGCGCGCCACAGCCAGCGGCGGCAGCAGGCGGCGCAGACCAATTCCATTCTCGGCGTGCTGGGCGCGATTGGTTCCTCGATCCTGCTTGGCGATTCGGGGCTGGGCGAAACCCTGTCGCGCGGGTTCCTGCAGGGCTCGCAGCTGCTGACGCTCAAATTCTCGCGTTCGCAGGAGCTGGAGGCGGACGATCTGGGCATCCAGTACCTCGCGCGCGCGGGCTATGATCGTCGTGCGATGGGCACGGTGCTGGCGAGCCTTGCGGCGCAGAACACGCTTGATGCGCGGTTGCAGGGCCGGAATGCGAGCATACCTGCATGGGCCTCGACCCACCCCGATCCCGCCAGCCGCGTGCAGGGCGCGCTGGCCAAGGCGGGCGCGGCGGCAGGCGGGCGCAGCGACCGCGACCTGTTTCTCTCGCGCATCGACGGACTGCTTTACGGTGACGATCCTGCGCAGGGCATCATCGAAGGCAGCCGCTTCATCCATCCCGAACTGCGCCTGTCCTTCACCGCGCCCCAGGGCTTTTACATGATCAACAGTCCGCGCGCCGTCAGCATCAACGGGCAGGGTGGCCAGGCGCAGATGTCCACGGCCGCCTATAACGGGAATCTTGATACCTACGTCCGGCAACAATTTAGCGCGCTGGGCGGGCAGAATAGCACGCTTGCCCCCCAGCGGATGCAGCGCACCAGCGTAAACGGCCTGTCTGCGATGGTGGGTGAGGCGCGCGTCAACAACGGCAATTCGCAGGTCGATGTGATTGTCTTCGCCTATGAATTCGCGCGAAACCGGGCCTATCACTTCACCGCCATCGCCCCTGCCGGGCGCGCGGCGGTGTTCAACCCGATGTTCCAGTCGATGCGCCCGATCTCGCAGGCCGATGCCGGTGCGGTGGTGCCCAAGCGGCTGCAGGTGGTAACGGTGCAGCGGGGCGATACGATTGCCAGCCTTGCGCGGCGCATGGCCTATGCCGACGCACAGGAAGAACGGTTCCGCGTTCTCAATGCGCTGGGCAGCCGCGATACGCTGGTGCCGGGGCAGAAGGTCAAGCTGGTGGTGCGCGCGCGGTAGCGGCCGCAGCGCGCTTTTTTCGAATCTGCGGCGCACAAACGAAAAGCGGCGGGGAAATTCCCCGCCGCTTCCCGTTGGTAAAGACGATGCGACTTACGCGCCGCCGGTCACGCCCGGCTGCATCTTGGTCGAAACGTTGTTGAAGGTGCCCTGCAGGGTGGTGCCCAGAGCCTGCATGCCGACGATGGCGGCAACGGCGATGAGAGCGGCGATTAGGCCGTATTCGATGGCGGTCGCGCCCTGCTCGTCACGAAGAAGCTTGTTGATGAAGGTCATTGATAGTCTCCTGGTTTCGGTCTTCGGTACCCTTACCGTTCCGCTTGGCCCGGCCCGGTATTCATTCGATTAATCGGCAGCTATTGAGAAATTCCTAACTCGAAATTCTTTTTTCCGATGTCAGGCGCTCATCGCAGCCACGCCTGCCGTCTTGACGGTGTCCCAAGTGAGGATTGTCACATCAGCAACTGCTTGCAGCGAGACAATCATAGCAACAACGACAAGAGCGACAATCAGGCCGTATTCGACGGCGGTGGCCCCAGACGTATCGTCCCACATGGTCCTGAAGAGGGTCGTCAACATCGTGGGGCACCTGTTTTCTGCGTCCTGATGTTTCGGAGAATCGGTGTTGCGGGTTAAGAAAAGGTTGATTGAGACCCGATGACTGGAAAAAAAACCGACACGGCAGAACGCCCCATGCTGGTGGTGGCAGCGGCGCTTTGCGGCGAGGACGGGCGCTGGCTGATGCATCGCCGCCCCGCAGGAAAGCACCATGCCGGGCTTTGGGAATTCCCGGGCGGGAAGGTAGAACTATCTGAAATTCCTGTAGAAGCTTTGTTCCGCGAATTGCACGAAGAGCTTGGGATCGATTGCCGCGAGGCCGCGCCCGAACCGGTCGGATTTGCCGAAACTGCACCTCATGACACCGGCCCGGCGATTGTCATCCTGCTTTACAGAATCCGCAGTTGGCACGGCGAACCGCAGGCGCTGGAAGGCGGACAGATCGACTGGTTCACCCCCGCCGACGCGTTGGCTCTGCCAAAGCCACCGCTCGATGTGCTGCTGGCGGATCAACTTTTCCAAAAACACTGAAAGCCGACAAAGCCCACTTGCCAAGCTTTGCCGACCCCCCTATGTGCCCCGCTCCAGAGCGCACCCGTAGCTCAGCTGGATAGAGCACCAGACTACGAATCTGGGGGTCAGAGGTTCGAATCCTTTCGGGTGCGCCAACAACGCCCGCTCCTCGCAAGAGGGGCGGGCGTTGTTGGTTCGGGAGCTTCGTTCTCTCGCTGCGTGGCCTCCGGGAAGGGCGCTAATCCTCCACGCTCTCCTCGAGCGCGTGCATGTCCTCGTCCGAGAATCCGAAATGGTGTCCGGCCTCGTGGATGACGACGTGCCGCACCAGTTCGACAAATCCCACGCCGGTTTCGCGCATCTCGGCCAGCAGCGGCTGGCGGAACAGGCTGATCATTGGCGGCTTCCGTTCGTGATCCCATTGCGACTGTTCGGGCAGCGCGATGCCTTCATAAAGCCCGGTCAGCTCCCAGCGGTCCTCCATCCCTACGGCGGCGAGTTGTTCGGGGCTGGCGAATTCCGCGATTCGCAGCACCACATCCTGAAGATGCGCGCGGAAGGGTTCGGGCAAGCGGCGCAGCACTGCGCGGGCGGTTTCCTCGAACTCGGCTGCGCTGTGGCTGGGCAAGGAGGATATCCTTTTTTGCGGGATGCGGGGGTGCATTGCGCCATTCTCGGCTTACATAACGTAATATGGAGCATGGCGTTGCGGACGCAACCGGCGCATCGCCGGGCATGATCTGCGGAACGTCAGGCGGTTTTGACGGTTAAGGTGTCGCGGGATCGACGAAAGAGGGGGCAGGGGCCGTGTGCGCTCCGCCGATTGCTAGGAAAGACCACCCACAATGAATTACGTTTGCGCCCATGATGACGAGTTTGATCCGGACAATCCGCTGGGCAAACCCGACGTGCCCGAACATGTGCAGGACGCGATCCGCACCCTGCTCGAATGGGCGGGCGATGATCCGGCCCGCGAAGGCCTGCTCGACACCCCCAAGCGCGTCGGGCGCGCGTGGCTCGAATATTGCGAGGGCTACAAGGAGGATCCGGCGATCCACCTGACCCGCCAGTTCACCGAAGTCGGCGGCTATGACGAGATCGTGCTGCTCAAGGACATCCCGTTCCAGTCGCATTGCGAACACCACATGGCGCCGATCACGGGCAAGGCGGCAATCGCCTATCTGCCGAACAAGAAGGTCGTCGGCATTTCCAAGCTGGCCCGCGTGCTGCACGGATATGCCCACCGCCTGCAAATCCAGGAGCGTCTGACCGCCGAGGTCGCGCAGTGCATCTGGGACAATCTCGAACCGCACGGCGTCGCCGTTGTGATCGAGGCGCAGCACGGCTGCATGACCGGGCGCGGCGTGAAGACGCACGGCGTGGAAATGGTGACCAGCCGGATCCTCGGATGCTTCCTCGAAGATCATCGCAGCCGCAAGGAAGTGATGAGCCTGATGGGCTACTGACGGGCCTGTCTTCAAATAGGCGCATCAATGCATTGATCGTTTTCCCTTGCTTGTGATGAAATTACATCACTTCCGCTTGGAATTCGCCCTGCGCGCTGCTAGGTTTCCTGCGTCAATGGCCGGATAAAATGGCCAGGATAACGCAGGAGACCTGATCATGAAGAAACTTGGGCTCACAGGCCTGGTTGCCGGGGTGTGCCTTGCCTCGCCGGCGCTGGCTCTCGAACATGAAGTGGTGATCGAACACCCGGCCGGAACGATTGCCGCCGATTACGAAGGCGCGGTGCAGATCGAAACTCGCCAGACCGGGACGGCAGGCGTGGCCGGCCGGCCGAGCACGCTGCGTTGCGTGTGGAGCGCTTCGCTGAGTGTCGAGCGCACCGCAAAGGTCGGCGATGCGCTTCAGACCCGCCGCACGATGTCGCGCGATGATGTCGCCAGCGGTTCCACCCCCGGCTGGTGCCGTCAGAACGACAAGGCGATCGACCAGCTGGTAGAGGCGCGCCGCGACACCTTCCGCAGCGCGATGCTCGAACTGGTCGATCAGGATCGCACCGCGATCCTCGCCGAAGCTGAAAGCGCCGCCGCCAACGGGCGCGAAGGCTGATAGCTTTCCGGGGTTGCACGGGATCGGGGCGCTCCGCTGCGGGGCGCCCCTTTTTCGTGCCTTTGCGGCAGGTCAATGCGTGCGCGGTGCAGGTTATGTTTGCGATGGACTGCAAAGCTGCATAGCTTGCTGTCCGGGATTTGCCTTACGGCCCAATCAAGGAGCTACATGACGATGGTTCGCATTCCTGCCTCTCGCCTTGTGATCGCCGCCGCGCTGGCCGCTACGCTTGCTGCCTGTTCGGGCGGAGAACCGGCTGCGGAAGCGCCGCCGGTGCTCAAGGAACGTCACGACAACTTCGAAGCCATCGGCGATGCCTTCAAGGCCGTGCGCGGCGAGCTTGAAAAGGACGCGCCCGACTTCGGCGTGATCGCCGCCAAGGCGAGCGAGATCAACACGCTCGGCGGCAAGATCGAAGGCCATTTCCCCGCCGGCACCAGCGTGGATGACGGTTACAAGACCGAAGCCCTGCCCGCGATCTGGGAAAAGCCCGAGGAATTCAAGGCGGCCGCTCAGAAGCTGCTCGATGAAAGCGCCAAGCTGGCCGAGATCGCCCCCGCAGGCGACAAGGAAGCCGTCGGTGCGCAAGTGATGGCGTTGGGCGGCGCGTGCAAGGGCTGCCACGACAACTTCCGTCTCGACGACAAGAAGTAATCCGGAAATGAGCGGCATGCCCGGCCAAGGTGCGGTTTCCGCGCCCGATGTCAGGGTGTGGGACCCGCTGCTGCGCCTGACCCACTGGAGCTTTCCGCTGCTGATCACCGCGATGTGGTGGACGGCGGAAAACGACAAATGGGCGCTGCACCGCCAGATCGGACTGGCGCTGTTCGGTATCCTTGCGTTCCGGGTCTTGTGGGGATTTCTCGGCCCGGAAACGGCCCGCTTCGCGCAGTTCGTGAAGGGGCCGGGCACGGTTATCGCCTATCTGCGGGGGCAACCGGAAGGGGCAGGCCCCGCGATCGGACATAGCCCGTTGGGCGGGTGGAGCACGATGGCGCTGATCGGCGCGATGCTGCTTCAGGTCAGCCTAGGGCTGTTTTCGGGCGATCCCTATGACGGGATGACTGGGCCGCTCAATCCGCTGGTGGGCGTTATGCTTGCCGATAGCATCACCGAACTGCACGAGGCGTTTTTCAACGTCCTGCTCGGGCTCATCGTGCTGCACCTTGCCGCGATCACCTTCTACGCGGTGAAGGGCAATGATTTGCTCAGCCCGATGTTCGGCGGCGCGCGTCCGCCGATGGCCGGGGTGACGGGGATCGGGCCGACGCCGTGGGTGCGTGCAGTGCTGGCGGTGGCGCTGGCGACGGGCCTTGCCCTGTGGATTGCGAACGGCGCGCCGCCGCTCACCTGATCGGCGTTGACCCGACACGAAAAAGGGGCGCTTTCCGCGATGGAAAGCGCCCCTTTTCAATTATCTGTCGTGCATGCTTCAGAGCTGGCCGAGCATGTAATCGGCGCTCGACACCTTGAAATCACCCGGCTCTTCGACGTTCAGCTGCTCGACCACGCCATCATTGATGACCATCGAGAAACGCTGCCCGCGCTTGCCCATGCCGAAGCCCGATCCGTCCATGGTGAGGCCGATAGCCTCGACGAAGTCGGCATTGCCATCGGCCAGCATGGTGATTTCGTCGCTGCCTGCGGCCTTGTTCCAAGCGCCCATCACAAATGCGTCGTTTACCGCGGTGCCGACGATTTCATCGACGCCCTTGGCTTTGAGATCGGCGGCCTTTTCGACAAAGCCGGGCAGGTGCTTGGCCGAGCAGGTCGGCGTGAAAGCGCCGGGAACCGAGAACAGCGCCACGCGCTTGCCAGCAAAATAGTCCGAGGATTTGACCGGCTGCGGCCCTTCGGCAGTGGCTTTGATCAGCGTGACATCGGGAAGCTTGTCGCCAACGGAAATCGTCATGTGCGTGGGTGTCCTTCGTTAAGGGGGAACTGCGGCACCTATAGCGGGCGTGGCGGGACGGGCAACAAATAGACATATAAAGATAAGTTTATATTTGCCTCGGAAGCGGCGCGCGGCTAGGGGCCATCGCAATAGAAGATTATGCCGCGCTGGTGCGCGCCGACCTGCCCCTAGGAGATAGATCATGGCCACTCTCGCCCCGACCCAGGAATATGTCATCAAGGACATCGCTCTCGCCGATTTCGGGCGTGACGAGATCCGCATCGCCGAAACCGAAATGCCGGGCCTGATGGCGCTGCGCGAGGAATATGGTTCCTCGCAGCCGCTCAAGGGCGCGCGTATCACCGGCAGCTTGCACATGACCATCCAGACCGCCGTGCTGATCGAGACGCTGGTGGCGCTGGGCGCTGACGTGCGCTGGGCGACCTGCAACATCTTCTCGACTCAGGATCACGCCGCCGCCGCAATCGCCGCGCGCGGCATTCCGGTGTTCGCCGTGAAGGGCGAAACGCTGGGCGAATATTGGGATTACGTCGGCCGTATCTTCGACTGGTCGAGCGAGGCTGATCAGGACCTTACCTGCAACATGATCCTCGACGATGGCGGCGATGCGACCATGTTCGCGCTGTGGGGCGCGCGCATCGAAGCGGGCGAGGAAATGCCTGCTCCTGCCAATGCCGAGGAAGTCGAATTCCAGCGTGCGCTCAAGGCCTTCGTCGCCGCCAAGCCGGGCTACCTCACCAAGACCGTCAAGACCATCAAGGGCGTTTCGGAAGAAACCACCACCGGCGTCATGCGGCTCTACCAGATCGCCAAGCAGGGCAAGCTGCCGTTCCCCGCGATCAACGTGAACGATTCGGTGACCAAGTCGAAGTTCGACAACCTCTACGGCTGCAAGGAATCGCTGGTCGACGCGATCCGCCGCGCGACCGACGTGATGCTGGCCGGCAAGGTCGCCTGCGTTGCCGGTTACGGCGATGTCGGCAAGGGTTCGGCCGCTTCGCTGCGTGACGGCGGCGCGCGTGTGATGGTGACCGAAATCGATCCGATCTGCGCGCTTCAGGCGGCGATGGACGGGTTTGAAGTCGTCACCATGGAAGACGCGGTCAAGCGTGCCGACATTTTCGTGACCGCCACCGGCAACGAGGACGTGATCACCGCCGATCACATGATGAACATGAAGCCGATGGCGATCGTCTGCAATATCGGCCACTTCGACAGCGAGATCCAGATTTCGGCGCTTTCCAACTATGACTGGAAGGAAATCAAGGAAGGCACCGATCTGGTCACCTTCCCCGATGGCAAGTCGATCCTGATCCTCGCCAAGGGCCGTCTGGTGAACCTCGGCTGCGCCACCGGCCACCCGAGCTTCGTGATGAGCGCGAGCTTCACCAACCAGACGCTGGCCCAGATCGAGCTGTTCACCAAGTCGGACGAATACGACAACGACGTCTACGTTCTGCCCAAGCACCTCGATGAAAAGGTCGCCGCGCTGCATCTCGAAAAGCTGGGCGTGAAGCTGACCCAGCTGTCGGACAAGCAGGCGAGCTATATCGGCGTGCCGCAGGCCGGCCCGTTCAAGCCCGATCACTATCGCTATTGATCGCCCACAGCCGCGTTCCCGCCCCGTTTTTTCACGGGGTTGGGGGCGGGCATGGCGAACCCCGTTGCACTGGCCGCGCGCCGCGCATAGCTGGTGAATGATGGAATCCTCGCCGCTTTCGCTTGTGCTGATTGCGCTGGTGCTCGCCGCATGGGCGGTGGGCGCGGCGGTGGTGGTGCTGCGCGCAAGCGGCAGCATGAAGCGCGCCCGGGCGCTCAAGGCCAGTCTCAAGCGGATGTCGACCTTGCTCGATGTCGCTCCGGCGGTGCCGCTGCTGGTGCGGGTAGACGGGCGGATCGAGGCACCGGAAAAGCTGGCGCGGCTGCTCGGTCTGCCGGCGATGCCGAAATATCTCAGCGAACTGGCAGCGCGCGGGGATGATCCGCGCAGCGGCGGCCTGTCGCCCGATCAGCTCGATCAGCTCTGGGCCAGGGTGCAGGCCACCCAGAAGACCGCCGCCCCGTTCCGCATGGCGATCAATCCGCTCGGCTCGCAGCGCAGTCTGGCATTGCACGGGACGCTGGCCGATCCGCAGGTCTCCCCCGGCGGTGCGGCGCTGGTGTGGGTGTTCGACTTCAGCGAAAGCCATGCCGAAATGGCACGCCTGCGCGCCGCTGCAACCCGGGCGACGGGGGACTTTGCTGCGCTGGTGGGGCTGATCGAAGCCGCGCCGATGCCGATGTGGTTCCGCGGCAGCGATCTTTCGCTCCAGCTCGTCAATCAGGCCTATGTCGACGCGGTCGGCGCGGCCAGCGCGACCGAGGTGGTGGAGGGGCAGATCGAACTGCTCGAACCCGAAGACGGACGCTCTCCGGCAGAAATCGCGCGCGACACGCTCAAAAGCCAGACCAAATCCGAACGTTCCGTCGCGGCGACCGTGCACGGCGCGCGCCGCACCTTGCGGGTCAGTGATCTGCCGCTGGGGCTAGAAGGCGTCGCCGGCTACGCCATCGATATCGAGGAACAACAGCAGGTCGCGCGGAATTTTCGCGCCTTCCGCGATGCACAGCGCGCGCTGCTCGATCAGCTTTCGGTCGGCGTGGCGCAGTTCGATGCGGAGGAACGGCTGGTCTTCGCCAATCGCCCGTTCCGCCGCCTGTTCGTGCTTACCGACGAAGCGATCGAGGCGCGCACGCCGTTCGAACGTTTCCTTGCCGAAGCGCGCGAGCGTGGGCGCACGCCGGAAGTGCGCGATTTCCCCGAATGGCGGCGCGAGCGGGCCGGATGGTTCGAGGCGAGCGCGACGCTGGAAGAGGCGTGGCCGCTGCCGGGCGGCACGCATCTGCGTATCGTTGCCCAGCCGCTTCCCGATGGCGGGCTGGTGCTGATTGCCGAAGACCGCACCGAACAACTGGCGCTTTCGGCCGTGCGCGACACATTGCTGCGCACCCGCACCGCAACGCTCGACAGCCTGTTCGAAGCACTGGCAATCTTCGCACCCGACGGTTCGGTGCAGCTGTGGAACCGTAGCTTCGCGGGCACCTGGGGCCTGACCCCCGAACTGCTCGACGCGCATCCCAGCGCCGATGAATTGCTTGGCGCGATCGGGCGCAATCTGGTGCGCCCCGAAGATGCCGGGTTGATCGGTGCGGCGGTGCGCGCGGCGACGCTCGACCGGCGCGAGAAGGGCGGTCAGGTGGACCTTGCCGACGGGCGCACCCTGCGTTTTGCCGGGGTGCCGCTGCCCGACGGCAACGGGCTTTTGACCGTGCTCGATATCACCGCCTCGCAAAAGGCCGAGCAAGCCCTGCGCGAACGCGCCGAGGCACTGGAGGAGGCCGACGCGGTCAAGGCGCGGTTCCTCGCCAACATGTCCTACGAATTCCGCACGCCGCTCACCACCATCGGCGGCTATGCCGAACTGCTGAAGGCCGGTGTGGCGAGCGATCCGCAAGCCGCGGGCGAATATGTCGATGCGATCCTCAGCGCGGTCGAACGCCTGACCGAACAGGTCGAAAACGTGCTCGACCTGTCGCAGAGCGAGGCAGGGTTGCTGCCGATCCGCAAGGAGAGGCTCGATCTGCTCGAATTCCTCACCACGCTGGTGCGCGAGCGCGAGCAGGCGATCATCGCCGCCGGGCTGAGCCTTGATCTCAAGGGCCGCCGCGGGCGGGTGATCGAGGGCGACCCGCGCCAGCTAGGCCGGGCGCTCGGCAATCTGATCGACAATGCCATTGCCGGAACCCCCGATGGCGGGCGGATCGTGATCGAGATCAGGAAAGCCCCCGAAGGCGCGGAGTGGGGAATGGAAATCGGCATTGCCGATAATGGCCGCGGGATGACTTCGCAGGAACTGGCGCGCGCGCTTGGCGGATTGCAGCCGGGCAAGGACGGATCGCCCGAACGCCGCACCGGGCTGGGCCTGCCGCTGGCCCGCCAGCTGATCGAGGCGCATGACGGCACGCTGGAGATCGCCAGCCGCCCGGGCGCTGGCACCACCGCAACGATTCGCCTCCCGTGAACGCACTCCCCGAAGTTCTGCCCGATCTTGCGGCCATGGCAGCCTATGGCGCGCGCATCGCGGCGCGGCTGCGCGCGGGCGACGTGGTCGCGCTGTCGGGCGGGCTGGGAGCGGGCAAGACCACGCTGGCGCGCGCGATCCTCGCCGCGCTGGGGCACAGGGGCGAGGTGCCTTCGCCAACCTTCACCATTATCGAAACCTACCCGTCGCCTCCCCTGCGTCTGGCGGTGGTGCACGCCGATTTCTACCGCCTTGAAAACCCGTCGGAGCTGTTGGAAATCGGGCTGGACGATTACCGCGTAGGCGCGGCGCTGCTGGCCGAATGGCCCGATCACGCGGGCGGTTTTTCGAATGAGCCGGGGTGTCTTGAGATCGCCCTCGAACCTGCCGGAGAAAGCGGGGAAGGCGGGCGGATTGCGATTGCCCGCGGCGGGGCGGATTGGGTAGGGCGGATGCCATGAGCGAACTGCCCGCAGGCCTTGCCGACTTCACTGCCCGTGCCGGATGGGCCGATGCCGCTGTCCAGCCGCTGCCCGGCGACGCCTCGTTCCGGCGCTATTTCCGGCTGGTGCGCGATTCGGGCGAAACGGCCATGCTGATGCACGCGCCCCCGCCGCATGAGGATCCTGCGCCTTTCCTGCATGTGGCCGGCTGGCTGACCGCCAACGGAATGCGCGGCCCGGCGATCATCGCTGCGGAAGCGGACGCGGGCTGGGTGCTGACCGAGGATTTCGGCAATGACCGGATGCGCGACTGGCTCGACGCGAACCCCGGCGACGAGCGGGCGGCCTATGAAGCCGCGGTCGAGGCGCTGGTGGCGCTGCATCGTCTGCCGCCCGGTTCCTTCGCACCTTATGACATGGCGACCTACCAGCGCGAGGCGGCGCTGCTGACCGAGTGGTATTGCCCTGCACAGGGGCTTGAAGTGGATGAGGCGGGGTATGCTGCGGCATGGGAAGAGGTGCTGTCTCCCTTGCTCACCCGCCAGCAGCCCGGAGTCACCGTGCTGCGCGACTATCATGCCGAAAACATCATGCTGCTCCACGGCCAGCCGGGCGCGCCGCAGGGCCTGATCGATTTCCAGGATGCGCTGGTGGGGCATCCGGCCTATGATCTTGTCTCGCTGTTGCAGGACGCGCGGCGCGACGTGTCGGAAGACCTCGAAACCGCGATGCTGCTTCATTACGCGCATCATTCGGGCGCCGCCGACGACGAATTCCTGGCCGACTACGCCCGCCTCGGCGCGCAGCGCAATGCCAAGATCGTCGGCATTTTTACCCGGCTCGACCGGCGGGACGGGAAGCCGAAATACCTTGCCATGATCCCGCGCGTCTGGGCCGCGCTTGAACGCGATCTGGCCCATCCGGCGCTGGAGCCGGTGGCGCGCTGGTTCGATGCCAATATCCCCGATACGCTGCGATTTGCCCATGGAGCCTTTGCCGCATGAGCGAAGCCGGCCTTGTCACCGATACCGCGATGGTGCTCGCCGCCGGGCTGGGCAAGCGGATGCGTCCGCTCACCGCCAGCCAGCCAAAGCCGATGGTCCGGGTCGCGGGAAAGCCGCTGATCGATCACGCGCTTGATCGTCTGGCCGAAGCGGGGGTCGCCCGGGCGGTGGTCAACGTGCATTATCTGGCCGACGCGCTGGAGGCCCATGTCGGCGCCCGCAAGACGCCGCAGGTGACCGTGTCGGACGAGCGCGCTGTGCTGCTGGAAACCGGCGGGGGGATGATCAAGGCGTTGCCGCAACTGCCCGATCCCTTCTTCGCGCTCAATGCCGACAACATCTGGCTCGACGGGCCGAACAACGCCTTTGCCGAATTGTCGCGGCGCTGGAATCCCGATCAGATGGATGCGCTGCTGCTGCTGGTGTCGCACGCGCGAGCGGCCAATTTCAACGGGCCGGGCGATTTCCACATGGACCCCAACGGCCTGCTTTCGCGCCGCCGCGACGGGCGGATCGCGCCGTTCATCTACACCGGCATCCAGCTTGTCAGCCACCGCCTGCTGCGCGATGCGCCCGAAGGGCCGTTCTCCACCAACATTCTGTGGAACCGCGCGATTGCCGAAGGGCGGCTTTACGGCCTGTCGTTCGGTGGTTTGTGGTTCGAAGTCGGCACGCCGCAGGCGATCCGCCCGACCGAGGAGGCCTTGCAGCGTGGCTGAGCCGCGCCGCGCCGGCCCCCTGGTCTATTCGATTGCCGCACACCGCGGGTTTGCAGATGCACTCGTCGCCGGGCTGGTGCCGCGTTACCGCGAGCCGGGTTTCGGCCTCGCGAGGCTGACGCTGCTCGTCCCTTCTAGCCGCGCGGCGCGCACCTTGTCCGAAGCTTTCATCCGCCACGCGGGCGAAACGGGCGAGGGCGGGCTGCTGATGCCGCGCATGGTCGCGGTCGGCGATCTCGATCTTGACGAGAAACTGGGCGCGGCGCTCGATCCGTTGGGCGCTGCCGACATTCCGCCCGCCTGCGATCCGGTGCGCCGCTGGCTGACGCTTGATCGCCTGATTGCCGAGGAACGCGCGGGCGAGAGGATGGAGCCGCTGCCGGGCCGCGCGCGGCTTAATCTGGCGCGCGAAATGGCGCGAACGATTGACCGGCTGCTGGTCGAGGAAAAGACCTTCGAGGATCTGCTGTCCGATCCCGTGCTCGACAGCATGGCCGGCGTAGCGGAGCACTGGAAGCGTTCGATCCGCCTGTTCGCGCGGGTTAATGTCCGCTGGCAGGCCGAACTGGCTGCGCGCGGCGAGGAGGATGCCGCAACGCGGCGCAACCTGCTGTTCGATCGTGCTGCACGGCGCTGGAAGGACCATCCGCCGCGTCATCCGGTCGTCGCTGCCGGTGTCACCAGCGCCGCGCCCGCGCTGGCGCGGCTGCTGCGCGTTATTGCCGAATTGCCCGAAGGGGCGGTGATCCTGCCCGATCTCGACCGCGAGATGAGCGCCGGGGCGTGGGACGAACTGGGCCGAGCGGGCGCTGCCGATGAGCCGGGCGGAGCGGTGTTCGGCGCCGATGATGCCGTCACCCATCCGCAATACCATCTGAAGCTGCTGCTGAACCGGATGGGCGTCAACCGGGCGGAGGTGCAGCCGTGGCACCGGCGCGGGATCGCGGCGGCGGAACCTGCCCGCAGCCGTGCAATTTCCTCGCTGTTTCTGCCCCCGCAGGCGAGCCGCGACTGGGTCAGCCTCGACGCGGCCGACCGTCGCCTTGCCGGTGTGCGTCTGCTTACCAGCGCGACGATCGAGGAAGAAGCCCAGGCGATCGCGCTGCTTGTGCGCGAGGCGCTGGAACAGCCCGAACGGCGTATCGCCGTCGTCACCGCCGATCGCGGTCTGGCGCGGCGGGTGGTGCAGCATCTGGAACGCTGGAATATCGCCGCCGACGATTCGGCGGGGCGTCCACTGGCCTTGACCCCTGCGGGCCGCCTGCTCGGTCTGCTGGCCGAGATTGCAGCGCATGGCCCCGATCCTGCCCGGCTTGTCGCCGCCTTCGGCCATCCGCTTGTGCGCGGATCCGAGCCGGACGCGCGGCGCGACTGGCTGAAGGGCCTGCGCGCCTTCGACCGCGAATTGCGCGGTCCTGCACCCGCAGCCGGATGGGAGCCGCTGCGCGAGGCGGCCGAAGAGGCAAAGGTTGCCGTGTGGTGGACCGAGGCCGAGGCGCTCGTCGCCCCGCTGACCGGTTGGCCCGAAGAGATCGCGCTTGCCGAGGCGCTCGACAAACTTGCCGCTGCGGCCGAGGATTTCGCTGGCACCGCCGCGTGGGAGCGCGAGGATGGGCGTGCGCTGGGCACCATGATCGAGGATTTGCGCCAGCAGGCGCAGGCGGCGGGAACGATGATCGCCGCCGCCGATCTTGCCGGTATCCTTCGTGACGCGATGGACGAGGTGGCGGTGCGTCCCGGCTATGGCGGGCACCCGCGCGTGGCGATCTACGGCTTGCTGGAAGCGCGTATGGCGCGTGCCGATCTTGTCGTCTGCGGCGGGCTGAACGAAGGATCATGGCCGCAGCCGCCGGGCGCCGATGCGCTGCTGGCGCCCGCGATTCTGCGCGCGCTTGGCGTGCCGGGGGCAGAATTCCGCATCGGCCTTGCCGCGCATGACCTTGCCGGGGCGCTGGGGGCTCCGCAGGTGGTGCTGAGCCGCGCCTTGCGCGATGCCGAAGGGCCGACGCTGCCTTCGCGCTTCCTCCTGCGGGTCGAGGCGCTGCTGGGCGAGGATCTGGCAAACGAGCACCGCGAAAGCGCCATCCCTGCGCTGCTGCCGCATCTCGACCGGCTGCGCCCGATCGCAGCACCCTATCCGCGCCCTGCGCCCGATCCCGAGCCACGGCTGCGCGATGTGGCGATCAAGGTAACCGCGCTCGACCGGTTGCTGGGCGATCCCTACCAGTTCTACGCGCAGGCGATCCTCGACCTGCGGCGGCTTGATCCGCTCGCCGCCGATCCCTTCAGCGACCCGGCGCTGCGCGGCACCCTGGTGCACGACATTCTCGACAAGTGGCACAAGGCGCGCCTGCGCGACCCGGCCGTGCCGATGGCGCCCTTTGCCGCCGCACATTTCGCCGCCGAGCGCGTCCATGCGCTGTTCCGGGCGCTGTGGCAGCCGCGTCTGATCGCCGCGCTCACCCGCTTTGAACAGTGGGTGCGCGAAGGCGAGGCCGAAGGCCGCACCGTGCTGGCGAGCGAGATTTCCGGCGCGATGGAGGTGGACGGCGTGAAGGTGATAGGCCGCGCCGACCGGATCGACCGGCTGGCCGACGGCAGTCTTGCCATCGTCGATTACAAGACGGGCGCGCCGCCTGCCAAGAAACAGGTGACTTCGGGCTTTGCCCTGCAACTCGGTCTGCTCGGGCTTATTGCCCGCGACGGGCGCTTTGCGGACGACAAGAGCGGGCAGGTTGTCACCGGTACACCGACGCGGTTCGAATACTGGTCGCTCGGCAAGGCAAAGAAGCAAGAAGGCTTCGGCTATCGCGAAACGCCGATGAAGATAGACAAAGCCAAGACCGGCCTCGAACCCGATGGGTACCTGCCCTTTCATGAAGAAAAGCTGGCCCTTGCGATCCGCGAATACATCAAGGGCAGCAAGCCCTTTACCGCGCGCGAGAACCCCGATTACGAAGGCTATAATGAATATGACCAGCTGATGCGGCTGGAAGAGTGGATCGTCCACCACACCGGCACCGACGACACGGCGGAGGACGCGGCGTGAGCGGCGGCAACGGCAAGGTCTTTCCGCTGCAGGATAACCAGCGTCTGGCGGCCGAACCGCAGGACAACGTCTGGCTGTCGGCATCGGCGGGGACGGGCAAGACGCAGGTGCTTTCTGCGCGCGTGTTGCGGCTGCTTTTGCGCGAGGATGTCGCGCCCTCGCAGATCCTGTGCCTGACCTTTACCAAGGCGGGCGCGGCGGAAATGGCCAACCGCATCAACGCGGTGCTGGCGCGCTGGGTGCGGTTGCCGGCGGGCCAGCTGGGCAAGGAGCTGGGCTATCTCGGCGCAGACATCGACCCCGCCACGCAGGCCCGCGCGCGCAGCCTGTTCGCCAGCGTGCTCGATTGCCCCGGCGGGGGGCTGCGGATCGACACCATCCATGCTTTCGCCCAGTTCCTGATCGGCAATTTCCCAGAGGAAGCGGGCCTAGCCCCCGGCACTCGGGTGATGGAGGATCGCAGCCGCGAATTGCTGGCGCGCGAGGTGCTGACCGATCTGGTCGAGGAGGCCGAACGGACGCATGACGTGGCGGTGCTGGACGGCATCCGGCTGTTCACCACCCGCAAGGACCCGGGCGCGCTGCATAACTGGCTGATGCGCGCCGCCGGGGCGCAGGAGCTGTGGGAAGGGCCGGGCAGCTGGCAACGGCCGATGGCGCAGCGGGTGCGCCAGCTGCTGGATATGCCCGCCGACGCGGACGCGGCATGGGCGACTGAGACGCTCGATCCCGATGTGTTTCCCGATGATCATCTCATGGCGATGATCACGCCGCTCGAATCATGGGGGACGGCAACTGCGGACAAGTGCCTGAATTTCATACGCGAATGGCTGGTACTAGATCTGCCAGCAAGAATAGATGCGGCAAGCGGTTTCCGCGGCACTGTGCTGAAGGCCGACGGCACCCCCAGCCTCAATCTCAAGAAGCCGCGCGAGACCGATCCCGATTTCGCCGATAATCAGGAAATCATAGCCGAAGCGTTGCGTCTGGTCGAAGAACGCCGCGCGCTGCTCGCCTGCGCTGAAATCGTCACCTCGGCGCTTGAGGTGGGGCGTGCCTTTGCTGTCCGCTGGGAGGACCGCAAGGCCCGCGAAGGCCTGCTCGATTTTTCCGATCTGATCCGCAAGGCCGCCGTGCTGCTCGGCAATAGCGAGGCCGCCGACTGGATCCGCTACAAGCTTGATCGCCACTTCGATCACATCCTGATCGACGAGGCGCAGGACACCAATGCCAGCCAGTGGGACATTGTCGATGCGCTGATCGATGACTTCTTCAGCGGCGACGGCGCGCGCGGCGACAAGCTGCGCACCATCTTCACCGTGGGCGATTACAAGCAGGCGATCTTCGGCTTTCAGGGCACCAGCCCGGAAAACTTCGCCCGCGCCAAAAAGCGTATCCATGCCCGCATCGAAGCCGCGCGGCAGGGTATCGCATCCAGCCGCACCAACCGCCGCATGCCCGGCTGGCAGGATCTCGATCTTGGCCGGTCGTTCCGCACCGCCGATATCGTGCTCGGTTTCGTCAACCGCATGATCGCGGCGCTGGGCTTTGCCGAATTCGGGCTCGACAAGGCGCCTCCCGAACACAGGGGGGATATCCGCCCCGGCCTTGTCACGCTGTGGCCGCCGGTGGTGCCGGAAAAGGGCGAAGATGCGGACGATCAGGACGATGGCGATGATGCCGGGCGCGACTGGCTGCCACGGCACGATACCCTGCTTGCCGGACGTATCGCCGATCAGGTGCAGCGCTGGCTGACCGAGGAACCCTTCGTGCTGGAGAAGGGCGGACGGCGCCACGCGCAGGCGGGCGACATCATGGTGCTGGTGCGCCAGCGCAAGGAGCTTGCCGCCCAGATCGTCGCCAAGCTTTATGCGCGCGGCGTTCCGGTGGCGGGGGTCGATCGCTTGCGGCTGGGCGCGCCGCTGGCGGTGCGCGACGTGCTTGCCGCACTGCGTTTTGCCGCGCAGCCGCAGGATGATCTCAGCCTCGCCAATCTGCTTGCCTCGCCGCTGATCGGGTGGACGCAGGACGATATCCTTGCCCATGTCCCGCGCGCGCCCAAGCAGCGTTTGTGGGATCATCTGCGCCGCGAAGATGCGCCGGCATTCGTGACAGAGACGGCAGAGCGATTGCGCGAACTGCTCCGCCGTGCCGATTATCAGACCCCGCAGGCGCTCATCTCATGGTTGTTGACGGGGCCGTGGGAAGGGCGGGCGAGGCTGGTCGCGCGGCTGGGCGCGGAAGCCAATGATCCGCTCGACGAATTGCTTAACCAGGCCTTCGCCTACGAGGCCGAGCATTGGCCGAGCCTCGCCGGGTTCCTCGGCTGGTTCGATGCCGGAACGGCCGATCTCAAGCGCGATCCGGACGCCGTCGGCGGGCAGGTGCGGGTGATGACGGTTCACGGGTCCAAGGGCTTGCAGGCGCCGATCGTCATTCTGGCCGATGCCACGGGCGCGCCGGGCGATCCGCGCGATCTGGCGCTGGAGGACGATCCGCTCGGCCTTGGCCTTGGCACAGAGCGCAAACGCGAAGTGCCGCTGCCGCCGCTGGGCAAGGACGAGAAGGCAGGCCGGGTCACCGAGGCCGAGGAGGTGGCCAAGGCGGCTGCGATGCAGGAACACTGGCGGCTGCTCTATGTCGCTGCGACCCGCGCCGAGGAAGCGCTGTTTATCGGCGGCTCGCTCAACAAGAAAGAAGCCAAGAAGGGCGTTCCGCATGACGACAGCTGGTATGCCCGCCTGGCGCCGCTGTTCGAGGGCGATCAACTCGACGACCCGGTATGGTGCTGGCGCAAGGAATGGGGCGAACGCGCCGAGCCGCTGGTGCCCGACGACAGAGCCGCTGCGGAACAGGGCGGCGTGCCCGCATTGCCGCACTGGATGACGACCCCCATCGGCCCTGAACCGCGCCCGCCGCGTCCGCTGGCACCATCGGCGGCGGGTGAGGAGGGAGGGGCCGAACCGCCGCTCCCGCCCGAGGCCGCGCGCCATGCCGCAAGGCGCGGCAGCCTGATCCACGGGCTGCTCGAACGTCTGCCCGATGTCGCGCCCGATGATCGCGGTGAGGCGGCGAGGGGCTGGCTCGAACGGCAGGCGGGGGATCTGGACGCAGGCCTGCGCGATGAAATGCTGGGCGCGGCGCTGGGGGTGCTTGATTATCCTGAATTCGCCGCGCTGTTTTCGCCGCAGGCGCTGGCCGAGGTGCCGCTGGCCGCGACGGTCGATGGCGTGGTGGTGGCAGGCACGGCTGATCGCCTGCTGATCGAGGATGCGCGCATTACCGTGGTCGATTTCAAGACAACCCGCCGCCCGCCGGCCAGCGCCGCCGACATTCCGGTCGCCACGCAGCGCCAGATGGCGGCCTATACCGCCGCGCTGGAGGTGATCTATCCGGGCCGCGAAGTGCGCGCGGGCGTGCTCTACACCCATGCGCCCGCGCTGTTCGATCTTTCGCCCGAAATGCTGCGGTTACACAAGAACGCGTTGCAGATGGCGCAGCAATCCTTTTTGCCGCCGGATATTGAGTGAAAAGCTTGGCGCACTAGATTGCAATGCGAGCCTGCGCGCCCCTATGTTCGCGGGCAAAAGGAGATTGATGAAATGGCCACCGTCACCGTAACCGATGCCAGCTTCAAGGCTGACGTGCTCGACAGCGATACCCCCGTGCTGGTCGATTTCTGGGCCGACTGGTGCGGCCCGTGCAAGATGATCGCCCCCGCGCTGGAGGAAATCAGCAACGAACTGGCCGGACAGGTCAAGATCGCCAAGGTCGATATCATGGAAAACACCGATATCGCCGCGCAGATGGGCGTGCAGTCGATCCCGCTGATGGTGCTGTTCAAGAACGGCCAGCCGGTGGCGCGCAAGGTCGGCGCTGCGCCCAAGAGCCAGCTCAAGGGCTGGATCGAAAGCGAACTGTAAGGCGTCCTAGGCCAGCACCCGGGCGACGAATTCATCCCAGATTGCCGGGCTGGACGCGCCGACAAGCCCCGGCTTGTTCTGTTCGTCCACCCGGTATTCGCTGCCGTCGAGGCGCGCGGCCTTGCCGCCTGCCTCGTTGAGCCACAACACGCCTGCGGCATGATCCCAGGCAAGCGTGCGCTTGAAGCTGGAAACGTCGTTTTCGCCCAGACCAAGACGCGGATATTGCTCTGCGGCACAGCGCGGGATGTCGACCAGCGTGTAATGCGGGGCGAGCTTCGCATCGACGAGTCGGCTTTGTTCGGGGGTGAGGAAAATCCGGCTCACTGCCGTCACCGGGCGATCCTGACCGGTGGTGCGCGCGACGATCTTTTCGCCGTTCACGAACGCCCCTTCGCCGGCGCGGGCGTGGCAGAACCGTTCGTGCACCGGATCATAAATCCACCCTGCCACCGCACGGCCCGCGTCGGCGAGCGCGATGATGATTCCGAACGGCTCCTTGCCTTCGGCAAAATTGGCGGTGCCGTCGAGCGGATCGATGATCCAGCACTGGCCCGATAGCGCATCAAGCACCGCCGGGTCGGCATGCGCGGCTTCCTCGCCCACCACAGCAACGCCGGGTGCGAGCCGGGTGAGGGCTTCGGTTAGAAAGCTCTCCACCTCGCGGTCAACCACGGTGACCGGATCGTCCGCGCCCTTCATCTCTACCTCGTGCGCGGCCAACTGGCGGAAGCGCGGCAGCATCGAACGCTGCGCGGCAAAGCGCATCAGGTCGCGGATCTCGTCGTCCAGCGCGCTCACGAACGGTAATCCCCGTTGATGGCGATGTAGCCGTGGGTGAGATCGCAGGTCCACACGGTGGCACGGCCTTCGCCGAGACCGAGATCGACGGCAATGTCGATCTCTTCGCCCTTGAGATGCGCGGCCACGGGGGCCTCATTATAATCCTCCACAGGAACGCCGTTTCGCGCCGTCCAGATCCCGCCGAAAGCGATTGAAAGCTTGTCGCGATCGGCCGGCTCGCCCGCCTTGCCCACCGCCATGACGACGCGGCCCCAGTTGGCGTCCTCGCCCGCGATGGCGGTCTTGACCAGCGGCGAATTGGCGATCGCAAGGCCGACGCGGCGGGCGCTGTCATCGCTCGCGGCGCCTAAAACACGGATGGTGATGAATTTTTGCGCACCCTCGCCATCGCGCACAACCAGCTGCCCAAGATTGCGGCACACCTCCGCCAGCGCGGCGGCAAAGGCATCCGCGCCGGGGCTGTCCCAGCTTTCGATGCGCGTATTGCCCGCCTTGCCCGTGGCGAACACCATCACCGTGTCGCTGGTCGAGGTATCGCCGTCGACGGTGATGCAGCTGAAGGTCTGCGCATTGGCGCGTTCGAGTGCTTCCTGAAGGAACGCGGGCGCGATGTCGGCATCGGTGAAGATATAGCCGAGCATGGTCGCCATGTCGGGCGCGATCATGCCGCTGCCCTTGATGATCCCGGCAAGTTCGACGCGGGTGTCGCCCACCATCGCGCTCGCGCCTGCGCCCTTGGCAAAGGTGTCGGTGGTGCCGATTGCATTGGCGGCATCCTCCCACCCGCAAGGTTCGGCTTCGAGCGCGGCGGCGACTCCGCCCCGTGCCTTGTCCTTGGGCAGCGGCACGCCGATCACCCCGGTGGAGGACACGAACACCTCTTCGCGCGGGCAGCCGAGTGCCGCGCTGACCTGATCCATGATCGCCTCGACCGCCTCGCGCCCGCGATAACCGGTGAAGGCGTTGGAGTTGCCCGCATTGACGACCAGCGCCCGCGCGCAGCCCTGTTTGACGCCCGCACGGCCGAGTTCGACTTCGGAGGAGGCGCAGGCGCTTTTGGTGAAAACCCCGGCGACGCTGGTGCCTTCGGCCAGTTCGGCAAAGGTCAGGTCGGCCCGGTCCCAATTCTTGTAGCGCGCACGAGCGACGCGCAGCGTCACACCGTCGATCATCGGCATGTCAGGGAAGGGCAAGGCGAGGGGGGATGTCTCTAATTCCATTCAGGCGCGATTAGTCTTTAGAACCTACTGATGCAATGAAGCCTGCAATCGTTCGGCCAAGCTTTGGTTTGCCGAATTCTGGGGATTGGTTCGAAGGAGCAGTATCTTGCGTCAATCGGGGAAGTTTCGCCTTGCATACGTTTTGGTACTGGGTGCTGCAGTGCCTCTTGCCGCGCCAGCTTATGGACATGCCTCCGTGGCTTCAGCGCAGGTCGTGGCGGACGAGGCAAGAGATCGCATCCCGCCACGGGCAATTCCCACCCGAGCTGATCCGGACAGGTATTCTTCGAAAAGCAAACAGCGGGATCCAGTGCCGATCTGGAATGACGGCGAATGGATCACCGACGCCGACATTCCCGCATCGTCGTGGATCGCGGGGCATGTTGGTGAAACCTTTTACCAACTGCGGATCACTGCCGATGGTGAGATAGCCGAATGCACCATCGAAGCGGCATCGGGCCATAGCGCCCTTGATGGGCTGGTCTGCCCTCTGCTGAAGGAAAGGGCGCAGTTCAAGCCAGCACTTGATGCCGAGGGCGTTGCTGAAGCGGGCGTCTATCAATCCAAGGTTGAATGGAGAAAGCGCGAACCGGAATTTGCAGCCGATGCCGTTGTGCGGACCCGTTACGAACTCGATGAGCGGGGCCGGATTCAGAACTGCACGGTGCTGGAAATTTCGGAGCATGTCCCGACGGAGATGCGTCGGAACATTCACAAAAATCCGTGCCGCATGAGCAGCCGTTACGAAGGCATTCCTTATCGTGACGAGACGGGCAAGCCGGTCCGCAAGGCTGTTACCCTGACCTATCGCATGGAAGTCGATCCGGTTGAATGAAGGATCGGTGTCAGCACGCCGGAGGATGATTGAAAGCCGGTAGACGTTTTTGGCCGGGAAGCCTATGTTCCACGTCGATGACGCGGAAACTGCTCGCCCTTCTGGCCCTGCTTACCGGCCTTGCTGCAATCGGCAGCCCGGCCAGTGCTGGCATTGGGGCGTCGCTGGCCGAGGCACTGGCATGCGATTCCAGCATTGCTGCTGCCGCCGGGGATGAAGCCTCCGGCAGCGAAAGCGTCGCGGGGCAAGCGGCCCCGGCTTCGCTGCGGGCGACCCGCAAGGCAGAAGCGCCCGAACGCCGCCCCGCACCGCCGCACGCGCTGCGCCTGCCGGTGCTGATGGGGATTGAACGCGCCTACGAATAGGCGCGCTTTCACACGCACTCCTCCGAAGATTTCCGCGCTGCGCCCTCGCGCGCGCACATTCCCGCAAAATTTCCGGCCCGCCGCAGGGCCGCACCGCTTCAAAGGCACGCCACACCCATGCTCAATACCATCATCAAATCCGTGTTCGGATCGTCCAACGACCGTTACGTGAAATCGCTGCGCAAGATCGTCGCGCAGATCAACGCGCTCGAACCGCAGGTGCAGGCCCTTTCCGACGAGGAATTGCAGGCCCAGACCGCCAAGCTGCGCGGCCTGATCGACAATGGTTCCAAGCTTGACGACATCCTGCCCGAAGCCTTCGCCACGGTGCGCGAGGCATCGGTGCGGGTGTTCGGGATGCGCCATTTCGATGTGCAGATGATCGGCGGCATCGTGCTCCACCGCGGCGAGATCGCGGAAATGCGCACCGGCGAGGGCAAGACGCTGATGGCGACGCTGGCGGTCTATCTCAACGCGCTTGAAGGCAAGGGCGTGCACGTCGTGACCGTCAATGATTACCTCGCCCGGCGCGACGCGGCGGAGATGGGGCGGCTTTATAACTGGCTTGGCCTGACGGTCGGCGTGATTGTCCCCGGGATGCCCGAGGAGTTGAAGCGCGACGCCTACAACGCCGACATCACCTATGGCACCAACAACGAATTCGGCTTCGATTACCTGCGCGACAACATGAAGCACGAACGCAGCCAGATGTGCCAGCGTCCGTTCAATTTCGCGATCGTCGACGAAGTGGACTCGATCCTGATCGACGAGGCGCGCACCCCGCTGATCATCTCCGGCCCGACAGAGGACAAATCCGATCTCTACATCGCGCTGGACGAGGTCGCGCGCGAGATTCCGGAAGACTGGCTCGACATCGACGAGAAGGTGAAGCGCGTCCAGCTGACCGAAGACGGGCTTGAGGAAATCGAAAAGCTGCTGCTGGAAAAGGGCCTGCTCGCCACCAACAACCTTTACGACGTCGAAAACACCCAGGTCGTCCACCACCTCGATCAGGCGCTGGTCGCCAATTTCGCCCGCAAGCGCGATACCGACTACATCGTCAAGGACGGCAAGGTCGTGATCATCGACGAGTTCACCGGCCGCATGATGGACGGACGGCGCTGGTCGAACGGCTTGCACCAGGCGGTAGAGGCCAAGGAAGGCGTCAAGATCGAGCCCGAGAACCAGACCATGGCCTCGATCACCTTCCAGAACTATTTCCGTATGTATCCCAAGCTGTCCGGCATGACCGGCACCGCGGCCACCGAAGCGCCGGAATTCTGGGACATCTACAAGGTCGGCGTGGTCGAAATCCCGACCAACCTGCCCGTCGCGCGCATCGACGAGGAAGACGAGTTCTACAAGAACACGGTCGATAAATTCGGCGCGATTGCCAAGGCGATCAAGGAAAAGCAGGAAATCGGACAGCCGGTGCTGGTCGGCACGGTGTCGATCGAGAAATCCGAGCTGCTCAGCCAGTTCCTCGACAAGGAAGGCGTGAAGCATTCGGTGCTGAACGCTCGTTTCCACGAACAGGAAGCGCATATCGTGGCGCAGGCCGGGCGATTGGGCGCGGTAACCATCGCCACCAACATGGCCGGTCGCGGCACCGACATCCAGCTGGGCGGCAATGTCGAATTTCGCATCAATGACGAATTGCGCGACATGCCCGACGGGCCGGAGCGCGATGCCGCCATCGCCCGCATCAAGGCCGAGGTGGCCGAGGAAAAGCGCAAGGTGATCGAAGCAGGCGGCCTGTTCGTGCTGGGCACCGAACGCCACGAATCGCGGCGTATCGACAACCAGTTGCGCGGCCGTTCGGGCCGTCAGGGCGACCCGGGCCTGTCGCGCTTCTACCTGTGCCTTGAGGATGATCTGCTGCGCATCTTCGGCCCCGACACGCTGTTTTCCAAGATGATGAAGTCGAACCTTGCCGATGGCGAGGCGATCGGTTCGAAGTGGCTGTCGAAAGCGATCGAGACCGCACAGAAGAAGGTCGAAGCGCGCAACTACGACATGCGCAAGCAGGTGGTGCAGTACGACGACGTGATGAACGACCAGCGCAAGGTGGTCTACGAACAGCGCGCCGAGATCATGGATTCCGAAGCCGTCGACGATGTCGTGATCGACATGCGCCACGACACCATCAACACCATCGTCGGCACCGCGTGCCCGCCGGGTTCCTATCCCGAACAGTGGGACATCGCCGGCCTGAAGGAAAAGGTCGAAGCGGTATTCGGCCTCCAGCCGCCGTTCGAGGAATGGCTGGCCGAGGAGCAGGTTGAGCCCGAACTGCTCGAAGAACGCCTGCGCACCATGACCGACGCGATGATGGACGAGAAGATGGCCACCAACACGGCCGACTGGCGTATCGTCGAAAAGGACGTCCTGCTGCGCCAGCTCGACCATCACTGGAAGGAACACCTCGCGACGTTGGATGCGCTGCGTCAGGTGATCTGGATGCGCTCGATCGCGCAGAAGCAGCCGATCAACGAATACAAGCAGGAAGCCTTCGGCCTGTTCGAGACCATGCTCGACACGCTGCGTGAAGAGGTCACCAGAATCCTGTTCCGCGCCGAGCTGCGCATCGCGCCGCCCGAAGTGCAGAATCTGCCCGAACTGCCCGATTTCCTGACCGGCCATATCGATCCGCTGACGGGGCTGGACAATTCGAATGACGGCGACGGGTCGGAAATGCGGCCCGAATTGTTCGGTGCGCTGGCCGGAAGCCCGCGTGCCGCCTTCGGTCCGGGCGGGGCCAATCCCGACAATCCCTACGCCAATCTCGACATCAGCCGCAATGCGCCGTGCCCGTGCGGTTCGGGGAACAAGTACAAGCATTGCCACGGCGCGGTGAGCGAGCGGCAGATCGTCTGATCCGGCCGGCCGCAGCGCAGGGGATTGAAGGATGATCGGTGCGGTGCCGGTGCTGCTGGTGCTCGGCTTTCTGGTCACCGCGCTGCTTTATGCCAGTGTCGGTTTCGGCGGCGGTTCGACCTATTCGGCGCTGCTGGCGCTTTCGGGGCTGGATTACCGGCTGTTGCCGCTGGTCAGCCTTGCCTGCAACATCGTGGTGGTGGCCGGATCGAGCATTCGCTTTGCCCGCGCCGGGATAACACCGTGGCGTCCGGCGCTGGTGCTGGTCGGCCTGGCCGCGCCTGCCAGTTTCCTTGGCGGGCTGGTGCCGATCGGGCGCGAGGCGTTTCTGATGCTGCTCGGCACGAGCCTGGTGCTGACCAGCCTGACAATGCTGATCCCCGTGGCCGAGGCGCGCGCGGGCGAGCCGACGCGCTTTGCCCGCTGGATGCCCTTCGTCGCGCCGCCGCTGGGCTTTCTGGCGGGGCTGGTGGGCATCGGGGGCGGCATCTTCCTTGCCCCGCTCCTGCATCTGGCCCGCTGGCAGGGCGCGCGGGCAATTGCGGCGACGGCGAGCTTGTTTATCCTCGTCAATTCGCTGTTCGGGCTGGCAGGGCAATTGCTGAAGAACGGCCCGGGCATGATGGGGCAGGCGATTGGCGCCTCCTTGCCGCTGCTGCTGGCGGTGGTGGTAGGTGGCCAGATCGGCAGCCTGCTCGCCGCGCGCCTGCTGCCGCTGCAATGGATCCGCCGGCTGACGGCGGTGCTGGTTTTCATGGTGGGGTTCCGGCTGCTCTGCACAGGCTGAGGCTTGCTTTTTGCACAAATATGTCTAGTAACGCCTCGCTGGATTATCGCTTCGGGATCACTGATCATGCAGAATGAGCATCACAAAGGCGCGAAGCACGCGTATGCGACGCCGGTTTTGTCCGTTTATGGATCGGTCCGCCAGCTTACTGGCGGCAGCAACGGACCGCACGGCGACGGTGGCGGCTCCAAGCGCGCCGGCACCGGCCCGAAATAAGCCTGTGACGCGGTTCGGCCGGATCGTTCATCTATAGAATTTCCGCGAGCGCAACAGATGGCCGGGGCGCGCAAGCGCCAGGGCCGCGCCGTTATTGTGTCCGGGTCAGGCTGGCGTCATACGATATCGCAGTGCAGTCGCGGCCATTCTGAACGGCGGGCGTTACCGCCTTGAAGATCATCCAGCACAGGACAATCAGCAGAGGTCCGATCAGGCTCGGCCAGCTTAGCGTCTGCGCCACTGCGGTGCCGCCGGCCAAGTTTGGCGCACCGGTCTCCGTCAACGCTGCGATCAGCACGCCGTAGCCGCTGGCCAGCCAGCACAATGCCAGCAATCCGGCAAGCTCCCCCAAGCGCTGGCGGGCGATCAGATCGGGCAGGATGAAGGCAAGGCCCACACCGAGGATCGCAAGATCATAGTCGTAGTTGTAAGGGCTGACGAACAGGGACAGCGCGCAGATCAGGGCGGCACGAAAGCGGAAGGCAATCGTGCTCGTGCAGGCCCAGACCAGCAAGCCGAGCGCCGTGAGCGCGCCGAGCGCGTGGCCGGCCATGGCCCATCCGGCAGGCAGTCCCGCAGCGTGCAGCGCGGCATAGACCGAATTCATCCGGTAAAGCGGATAAAGGCCGGCGGAAAGAAACGCGCCCGCTTCCTCCACCGCAAAGCGGAACGCATCCCAGACGACGAAGCCATAGGCGAAGGTTGCCAGCCCCAGCGCTACGGCTGCGACAATCGCGGCGATCGCCAGCACACTCCACCGCCTACCGAACAGCGCCAGCAGGCCGACGCCCGCGGCAAGGTGCGGCTTGATGATCATCAGGCCCAGCGGCAGCCCGGCAGCGGGGCTTTGCCTGCGCCAAGCGATCAGGAAGGCACCGATCAGCCCCGCGACAAGAAACCCGTTCTGTCCGGTGCGCAGGCTGATCAGGATCGTGGGCATCATGAACAACAGGACGCCGGGCAGATATTCCCCGGCAATTCGGCGCAGGACCGCGAGATAAAATCCGAAACTGGCGAGAATGAACAGCACATAGGCAGTGCCGATCGGCAGCCGGGCCAGACCATCGACGAACAGGGTAAAGGGCGGCGGATAGGTCCATGGCATCAGCTTCACCTTGCCGGTCAGCTCCAACTGGGCCTGCCGCATGGTTTCAGCGTGATAGGCATCGGCCACATCGCCGCGCCCGGCCAGGGTTCCGGCAATGTGGAAGGCATCGAAATCGGTCAGCACCTTTTCCTGACCGAGCAGTTCGGGAGCCTGGAACCGCACCGCCGAAACCGCGACCAGCGCCAGCGCCACCAGCACGAAGGCCCAGAGGATCACCCGGCTGCGGGCGACCTGTTCGGGCACGGACAGGCCGGCATGGCTCACAGCTTCGTCCCCTTGAAGATGCCCTCGGGTATCGCGCGGATGATGGCCATCACCAGCCGCCAGACCGGCTTCACGTAGATCACGTCGCGCTGTTTCGTCGCGGCGCGGAAGATCGCCTCTGCCACGGCGGCGGGTTCGGCGGTCAGGCGCGCAGGCAGGTCCATGCCCGCGGTCATGCGGGTGCGCACGAACCCGGGCAGCACCGTCATTACATGCACGCCCGTTTTCGACAGGCGGTTGCGCAGACCCGAAAGGAACGCGGTGTAACCTGCCTTGGCCGATCCGTAGACGTAATTGCTCGCCCGACCGCGCTCTCCCGCGACCGAGCTGATGCCGATGATCGTGCCGCTGCCGCGAGCGGCGAAGCGTTCGGCAATGAGGCCGGTAAGCAGCGCAGGGCCTTCGTAATTGCTGCGCATGGTCAGCTGTGCGGCGGCGATATCGGTCTGCGAGGTGGCCTGATCGCCCAGCAGTCCGACCACGCAGATCGCCACGTGCGGAAGCTGCGGCAGGCTGTCGAGAAACGCTGCGAAGCTTTCGGGTTCGAGAATGTCGATCTCGTGCACGCTGGCGCTTGTGCCGTGACGCAGCGCGATGTTGGCGGCGTCCGCTTCCAGCCCCTTGCTCGCGCGCGCGGCCAGCTGCACCGGATGCCCGGCTGCGGCGTAGCGGTGCGCCAGCGCCATGCCGATGTCGGAACGCGCGCCGATGATGAGGACGGGGGCAGCAGTCACAGGCAAAGTCTTTCAGATTGGCTGGAACGGAAATTGGCAAGGCCGGCATCGCGTCGCACCTTGGCCAGCACATCGGCGCGCGGGTCTGCACGGCGCAGGGTGGCGGCGCTCATGCGGGCATCCTTGGCGAGATAGAACCGCCCGCCGTGATCGAGCGTTATCGCATCGAGCCGCTCCATCAGCCGCGCGGTGCCGGACGAAAACGGAAAGTCTAACGCCAGCGTGTAGCCTTCCATCGGAAAGGAGAAGGGGCCGTGTTCCGCGCCCATCCGTTTCAGCACCGACAGGAACGATCCTTCGCCGCTGGCGATAATCGCGCGCAGCAATTCGGTGAGGCCCGCATGGGCGCTGTCCAGCGGCAGCACGCATTGGAACTGCATGAAGCCGCGCGCGCCATAGATGCGGTTCCATTCGAGGATCGCGTCGAGGGGGTAGAAATAGCTGTCCCAATCGACCAGCGCGTCGCCCGCAGCGGCGCGGGCATTGCGATAATACAGGGCGTTGAAGGCCTTCACCGTCATGCGGTTCAATGCCGCGCGCGGCAGATCGACCGGCATGGTGCGGCTGCGCTTTGCCGGCACCGAAAACGGTGCGTTGCGGCGGGTGCGCGACAATTCGTCGGCGCACGCATGTTCGCCCAGCATCAGCGCCGAACGGCCAAGCCCGCTTCCGGTGTTGAGGCAATCGATCCACGCCACCGAATAGGTCGCCGCGCCGTTTTCCTCGAACAGCGCCATGACATGATCGAGATTGCGCGCGGGCAGGGTGGTCTGGCGGATCCATGCGCTTTCCACCCGGCGCAGGCGAAAGGCGACGCGCAGGATCACTCCCGTCAGCCCCATGCCGCCGATCGTCCAGGCGAAAAGCTCGGCGTTCTCCTGCGGGCTGCAACGGCGCACCTCGCCATCCTCGCCCATCAGATCGATCCAGTCGACGAAACGCCCGAAGGTGCCGTCGCGGTGGTGGTTCTTGCCGTGCACGTCGGCCGCCACCATGCCGCCGATGGTGACGAACTTGGTCCCCGGAGTGACCGGCGGAAACCAGCCGCGCGGCAGGAAGGTGTCGATCACCTCGGCCAGCAGCACGCCTGCCTCGGTCACCAGCTGGCCGGTCTCTTCCTCGAAGGCGAGCATGCGGTTGAAACGGCGCATCTCGATCGTGGCGTTGCGCTGCATTGCGCAGTCGCCATAGCCGCGCCCGTTGCCGCGCGCGATCCGCGGCCCTGTCGCCATCGCCGCGCGCACTTCGGCCTCGTCACGCGGCTGATGCAGCGCGCACCATTGCTGCGGAAAGCGGCCCCAGCCCGACAGCATCATGCCGCAAGCCCCCCGCCGGTGGTGAAGACGAAGCGCCGGTCGAGCCGGTATTTGACGACATAACCGATCGCGAGGCCGATCACCGCGCCCAGTTCGCGCGCGGTGTGAGTTAGCCAGACGATCCAGAACAGCGTTTCGGTTCCCCAGAAAATCGCCGTGGTCGCCACGCCCATCAGCGCATAAAGCGAAAAGCGTTTGCCGTGCGCTTCGATCCCTTGCGAGAAATCATGGAAGATCCAGCGCTTGTCCAGCAGGTACTTGATCACAAGGCCCGCCAGCGTGCCCGCGCCCAGCGCCAGCGGATATGCCAGGATTGCGGGCACACCCGGCAGCGCCAGCGCCAGCCGCTGTACCGCCAGATTGGCCAGCGTCGCAATCACTGCGAAGGCGACATAACGCAAGGTCAGCGTGGTGCGGCTCACATCAGCGCCCCTGCCAGTGCGAGCGCGCCGACAATCGCGCCGCAGGCAAGGCTCACCTTGTCGCGCGCGGCGAAGACCAGCGGATCATCGTGCATCTCTCCGCGCTGGGTCAGGATGGTGATGCGGCTGTTCCAGAACAGCAGGACAAGGCAGATGCCCCACAGCGTTTCGGGCGTGCGATACAGCGCCTGCACCGGATCGGAATTGGCATAGAGCGCCAGCACCAGCACCGACACCATCCCTGCAGACACCGCGATATTGCCGACGATCGCAAGGTCATCGACATGATAGCCGCGACCATGCGCCTTGACCCGGCCCGCGCTGATGCCATCGACCAGTTCGGCCTGACGCTTCACCGCTGCCAGCGAGAAGAAGAAGAACGTGGAGAAAGCCAGCAGCCACATCGACGACGGAATGCCCGTCGCCGCGCTGCCCGCGAGGATGCGCAGGGTATACAGCACGGCGAGGGTGCACACATCGATCACCACCAGCCGTTTGAGGCGGAAGGAATAGGCGCTCGTCAACAGCGTGTAGAGCAGCAGCATGGCGAGCAGCGCGGGGCCGGAAACCAGCGCCGCGCCGATCCCCGCCAGCGCCAGCAGCGGCATCAGCAAGGTGCCTTGTGACAGGCTCACCGCGCCCGAGGCGAGCGGGCGGTTGCGTTTGCGCGGATGGGCGCGGTCGGCGTTGAGATCGAGCAGATCGTTGAGGATATAGGTGCTCGACGCGATCAGGCTGAAGGCGACGAATGCAAGCACCGAATGCCACAGCGCCGCCGGGGTGAAAGCATGCGCGGCCAGCATCGGCACAAACACCAGCGCGTTCTTCAGCCACTGGTGCGGACGCATCAGCCGGATCATCGCCTTGAAAGAGGCTTCGGGTGCAGTTGCGGTAACTTCGGGCATGGGATCGCGCGCGGCCGCGGCGGCCCAGTCCGGCGCGATCAGCGTATCATTGGCGATCGTGGCATAACCGCCCTGGCCATAAAGTCCCTCGAGACCGCCGGTTGCGGCGGCGACGCCGCCATGGGCTTCATCGAACAGCGCGAGGTGCGCGGCAACGGCATCGACGGTGGCCTGATCCTGTCCGCCCACCAGCGCGACGCGGCCACCCGCTTCCCGCCATGATTGCACCGCACCCAGCACGTCCTCGCGGTAATGCAGCCGCGCAGGCACGCGGTAGAGCGTTTCTTTCAGCCGGTTCTGGAGGCGTGCCCGATCCGGTGCGTGGCGGGCGAGTGCCGATAGCGTCGCCAGCCAGTTGGCCGAGGCAGCGGTCCAGAACGCCTCCAGCAGCGATGCGGGCGGGCTGACCAGTTCGTCGAGACCCACCACCACAATCGCGTCAGACGGGTTCCTGCGCCCCTCGTCCATCAAATCACCCCTCGTGCCCGTTCCGGCGCGCTTGCACCGTCTTCAAGGGAGGGCGGTATAGTTAATATGCTAATAATTCCTGACCGCGCGTGCCCTTGTGGCCGAATTTCGCGGGCCGGCCGATCAGGATCTATCATGCGGCCAGCGACACCGTTGTTGACCTGATTGAAATGTGGCATTTTTCTTCGATGGGACGAAGAAAGCTGATGCAGCTCGGGGTGGGGATTGCGCTGCTGGCAGCCTTTCCCTTCGTCGCCCCGGTGGCGCTCACAAAACCTGACCGCGCCACCAGGACACTTCTTGCGCAGGGCTACACCGATGTTCGCACGACGGGCTATGCCTATTTTGATTGCGGGAAGGGTGACCTTTTCGCGACCGCGTTCGAAGCCACCAGTCCCTCCGGACAGCGCGTCGAAGGGGCTGTTTGTTCGGGGCTGTTAAAGGGCAACACGGTTCGCCTGGATTGAAAAGGGCAAGCAGTCCGGTCCCTAGCCGTGTCCCATTCCCCGCGCCGTGCGGGCCAGTGCGATCACACTGTGGCTCGGCATCGGCCGG
The DNA here is from genome assembly GCF_028595285.1 of Erythrobacter fulvus. Classification (GTDB taxonomy): domain Bacteria; phylum Pseudomonadota; class Alphaproteobacteria; order Sphingomonadales; family Sphingomonadaceae; genus Erythrobacter; species Erythrobacter fulvus. The sequence continues at coordinate 102,824 of NZ_JAQQXQ010000001.1, forward strand.
GCGCGCAGGTAACCTTGCCAGTAATCGCACCCTTCCGCGGTGATCGCGGCGCGCTGGATCTCGGTCTCGATACCTTCGGCATAGATCGCCAGCCCCAGCGCTTTGCCCAGCGCGACGATGGCACGGAATACCGCGAGCGCGGTCGGATCGCCGGGCACGCCCTCAACCATCGCCTTATCGAGCTTGAGCGCATCCAGCGGCAATTCGCGCAGGTAGCGGAAATTGCAGAACCCCGCACCGAAATCGTCGAGTGCGGTACGGAAACCCAGCTTGCGCAACGCGCCTAGCGCGGCGGCAGCCTGCTTGAGATTGCGCAGCAGCAGATCCTCGGTGATTTCCAGCATCAGCCGGTGCGGCGCGATTTGCGACTGTCCGATCAGTGCCGCAAAATCATGGGCGAAGCGCGGATCGCCCAGCTCCTCGGGCGTGATGTTCAGCGACAGGGTGAGATTGTCCGGCCAGGTCGCGGCATCTTCCAGCGCGCGGGCGACGACGTGGCGCGATAGCGGTGCGACCAGCGCGGCCCGTTCGGCAATCGCGAAAAGATCGCGCGCGCCGATCTCGCCCAGTGAGGGGTGCTGCCATCGCGCCAGCGCCTCGGCCCCTACCACGGCCCCGCTGGTGCAGGCGAATTGCGGCTGGAACAGCACTTCGATCTCGCGCCGGTCGAGCGCGCGCAGCAGGTCGGTTTCGAGCATGCCGGCGCGCACGCCGGGAAAGGTCCCCCGCGTGGCTCCGCGCAATGATGTCAGGCCCTGTTCCATCCGCGCCCTTTCTGCCACGGCTTTAGACACGAATCTGTCACTTGGCGTGCATCAATTGCAATCCGCCCAAATCTGGCACATCAGGGCGATCCTCCGGCACGGCGCGGGGGATAAGTGCCATGTTCGGCATAGGCATCCTGGAGGGGGATAGATGGCAAGCAACGGCACACCTTTCCAACGGCTGGCGCTGGTTGCGTCTGACACGCCGCGTGCGCAGGAAGGTTTCGCCGCGCTGTCGGCACAGTGCGAATGGGTGCCGCTGGAACAGGCGGATGCGGTGGTGGTGCTGGGCGGGGACGGCTTCATGCTGCACACGCTCCACGCGATGATCGACGCGGGGCGGGTGATCCCGGCCTACGGGATGAACTTCGGCACGGTCGGTTTTCTGATGAACCGTTATGACAAACGCGCAGCGATCGCCGCGCGGGTGGCCAAGGCGCGGCGCTGGACGATCGCCCCTTTGCGGGTCGAGGCGATCACGCAGGACGGCGAGAGCCACGAGATGTGCGCGATCAACGAAATCTCTTTGCTGCGCGAAACCCGCCAGACCGCCAAGATAGAAGTCACCGTGGGCGACCGGGTGCGGATCAACGAACTGGTGTGCGACGGGGTGCTGGTGGCAACGCCTGCGGGTTCCACCGCCTACAACCTGTCGGCCAATGGCCCGATCCTGCCGCTGGACAGCAAGATGCTGGCCCTGACACCGATCAGCCCGTTCCGCCCACGGCGCTGGCGCGGCGCGATCCTGCCCGACCGGATGAAAATCATCCTCAAGGTGCTCGACCCGGTCAAACGCCCGGTCGCTGCGGTGGCCGACCAGAAGGAACTGCGCGACATTGCCGAGGTGCGCCTGCAGATCGCGCAGGATACCGAGCTGACGCTGCTGTTCGATCCGGGCCAGAGCCTTGAGGAACGCATCGTGGCGGAGCAGTTCATAACCGAATGATGGGTGCAGGGAGAGTTTCAAAACCCCCTTGCAATCATCGGCCCTGCCCCATATAGGCGCGCCTCTGCCAGCGGACTTGTCTGCCGGTTGCTCCCCGATAGCTCAGCGGTAGAGCATTCGACTGTTAATCGAATGGCCGTAGGTTCGAATCCTACTCGGGGAGCCATTTTCCTTCAAAGTCTGACGGAAAATCAGGGTGCTGGACGCAAGGCGCCAAGTATCTCCCTACATTCTTCACCACAGCAGGATGGAAGTAGCCCGCTTGGGCCCCACCTGTTTTGGGTTCTTCGGCAGCTGGCAAGGCCGCTTTCGGGCGGAAGTCGAAAGCAGAACTATGGACGGGCACGGGCGGGTTTAAGACACGGCTGAATGCCGCGCCGCCCAAATATCAACTTGCCGCGCGCTGCTTCCATGACCGTGTGATCATCAGACCGCAGACAGCGCCGCCAACTGCTGCTGCGGCACCCCCACTGGTCCAATCCAAAAGCGTCCGCCCGATAATCTTGAAATATCGGAACAGACCAGCCGGTTAGCGTAGTCTAAGCGCTGTCTTGTTGAAGACGAATTCGCGCTCAAACATCACGGTATTTGCTTTTGCATCGCCCCGAAAAGGCAAACAATCGACAGATTGTCAGGGCTGCTATATCACTAAGTCTTGGGCAAACGATCCCGGTCTTTTCGTATGTGGGGTTGGTGGCAATTTGGGGCACAATGGGCGAACCTGATCAAGTGACAGGCGGCGAGAAGTCAGACTTGAAACAGCGGGGTAGCGATGTTTTCCTGAGCTATTCGCGCGATGACCAGCCACGGGCACATCAGGTGCTTGAGGCGCTCGAAGCGGCCGGGGTAAGCGTTTGGTGGGACGCCATGCTCGAAGGTGGCGCGAGATTCCACCAGGTCACTGAAGCCAATCTTGAAAATGCGTCCGTCGTTGTCGTGCTTTGGTCCGAAATTTCAGTCGCATCGCATTGGGTGCATGACGAAGCAACACGCGGGCGTGACCGCGGCGTACTTGTCCCGGTCTCGCTTGACGGCACGTTGCCACCGCTTGGCTTTAGACAGTTCCAGTGGATCGATTTGGCAGGCTGGAACGGCAATGCCGGCGATGCCCGGCTGGGCAAACTGGTTGAAGCGGTAAAGGCAAGACGGGACGGGACTGCGTCAGTGGCTCCGCCCTTCCTGTCAGCGATGACACCGGCGAAAACATCTGTCAGTCGGAGGGCTGCTCTTGTCGGCGGTGGTGCAGCGCTGGTTGGACTTGCGGGTTTCGGTTCGTGGCAAGCGGGTCTGTTCGGCGGCGGCGCTGGCAGTGGGTTAAAGCGCGTTGCTGTGATGCCGTTCGATATCCCCGCAGATACGGGGGACCAGACAACGATCCTGAAAAGCATCGCAGACGAGATCCGCACTCAGCTATCGCGCAATCGCTTGCTGCACGTCGCGGCTCAAACCTCGTCGCAGGCCCTGGCGAACAGCGGCAAGACAGCAAGAGGTATCTGCGAAGAACTGAAGGTGGATTACCTTTTGACCGGTGCCGTTGGCCTTGCAAGCAATCGGATCAATATCAGTTGCGAACTGATTGACGGACAAATTGATCGCACATTGCTGCCCATCAAGGAAAATGTGCCGATTGCAGACATCCTGTCACTTCAAAGCATGATCACCACGCTGATTATCGATGAATTGGCTGCCAACGACGAGACGAGTGTTAACCTGCGAGCCGGCGGGACTGACAGTGTTGCGGCATACAACGCCTACCTCGAAGGGCGCGAACTGTTCCTATCTGGAGCCAGCGAAGCCAGTGACAGGGCCGCGCTGGCAAAATTTGAAGAGGCCATTCGCGTCGATCCCAATTTTGCAGCGGCACATACAGCCAAAAGCAGGCTGCTTGCCCTTATGGGTAATCTTTATGCAGGCCCGAAAGAGCGAGGCCCGATCTATAAAGCGGCAGAAGATTCAGCTCGGAACGCCATCCGCATCGCTCCCGATTTTGCGGACGGCTATCTTGAATTGGGATACGTGCTTTCAACCGGTCAACTGAACATGTCGGCCGCGCGCGAACCTTATGAAATGGCCGCCAAGCTTGGGCCCGGAGATGCGGGGATCATTAGCTCGAGCGGTGTTTTCAAGAGCCGCAATGGTCAATTTGAGACGGCACGATCGGATGTCGAAACTGCCATCGCGCTCGATCCGCTCAATTCTGCGATGTACCGCTTTGCAGGTTATGTCGAATATAACGCAGGAGAATTCCAAAGAGCTCTCGAATGGTTCCAGAAGGCACTGGAAATGCGAGAAAACGGTTCGGCACACAAGCTGGTTGGCGAGGCGCAGCTTGCGCTCGGTCAACTGGAACAGGCCCGAGAGAGCTTCAGCAAGGAACAGCGCCTAGTCTTCCAAAGGACCGGGCTTGCGATTGTCGACTGGTTGCTGGGCGAGCGTTCGCAAGCACAGAAGTACTATGAACAATTGCGTGACGAGGAGGGAAACAAGAGCCATTACCAATACATGCAAATCGAGGCGCAGTGGGGAAATCTGGATAATGCCGTCTCAGAGCTTGCTGCTGCCTGGAAGTATCAGGATCCAGGACTGGTGCTGATGCGGGACGATCCGTTGCTTGAACCCATCCGGAGCCATCCAGATTTCAGAGCGATCCTGCGCAAAATCGGCTTCGCCTGAAGGCCGTCATTGGTGTTCCGTGACACAAACGGCAACTTGTGTTATCCAGAAATCGGGTCGCGAATTTTCTTGAACTGAAGCTCTGGGGGGAGCCAAGAAAATGAGACGGCACGGTGCGGCCATTTGCCGCGACACAGCCTTGGTCATCATAGGATTGACCGCACTTCTGGCAGCGCCCGGCATCACTCTTGGTTTGATCGAAGAGGTCAGCAAGACCACTGCCGACATGATGCCGGTTCAATTGGCGAGCGCTGACTACCGGGTCCCTTAGGTGTTGCATCCGGCCAGCTTCGGCAGGCCGATCTCCGGCTCGGCAATTCTCGCTTTCGCGGCAGTCAGCCTGGCAGCTTATTTGCGACTTTTGCGCGCGGCATAGCGCGCGTCGCGCGCTGCCTTCAGCTCGGCCTCGGTCCGCTTGGGCAGCGCGGCCTTGATCTTTGCCGCTTTGCTCTCCGCTCGCTGTTCGTCTGCGAGGCGTTGCTTTTCTTCTCTCTGCTGACGCACCTTTGCGGCCTTGGCGGCGGCAAGCGCTTCGCGCTCCACACGTCGCTTTGCGCGCAATGCCAGCTCGGCTGCATCGAGCTGCGGCGCTGCCTTCAACTTCGCCAGAGCCTTTTCCTTCGCCTGCAACGAGGCCGCAGCCCGTTCCTGAAAACTTGGTGCATTGTAACCATTCATCTGACGTCTCCTGCCGGACCGCTCGGGTGCAGCGCGGCTTTCATGTTCAATTGTCGCGCGTTCAGCTTTGTTCGGCCGCCGCAAGGCGCGCAGCGCTCCAGGCGCAAGCGGCCGCAGCGCCGAGTTCAAGCTGGAATGCGCTGATCCGGCCCGCGATATCGGATGCCTTGGCGAACTGGCGTTTGCGTTGATCCTGATGTTCGGCAACCTCGGCGCGCATCAGCGCCGATTGGTGCGCGGCGTATTCGTGATTGATATCCATGGTGCGACCTCCCTTGAGGGCACGACGCCCGGTTTGTCTGTGTTGGTGCCTCATCAATCGACCATAGCCGCAACCATCCCGCGCAAATCGCGCGCGGAAAGGAAGGCGTAGGGTTGTTGCGGCGAGTGGTGTCGGCGATGCTGCGGCAATGTTGCGCGGTTCGCCCTGGTGCGGTCGAAGTGTGGACCGCTCGTAATAAAGTTCATGTAGTCTCTGCAAATTAGATTAGCGCGCAGACGGGCCAATCCCGCTGCGGGTCCATGCTGCATGAAAAGGAAAATGTGGTCGTCGGAAGCGGTTTCAGAGCTACTTGGCGATTACGCCGAGCCCAAGAACGCCCGAGGCGCCGATCAGATTCCGTCGCAAGCGACGTGAAGAAATGTTCTTATGAAGCATTATTATAAAATTTCAAGTTAATTCGGCTTCGCGCTTCAGGCCTTGCGGGTTTGACGAACAAGTTCGGCCAGACGAACGCTGGTTCCGGCAAGGCCCTTGCGGGCGTGATCCGCCCCTACGGTGCGCGCCGTCGCGGTGGCTTCGGCAAACAGCCGGCCGCCGACCGATACCACCGTCGGGTGTTCGGAAACGACCAGCCGGCTGTGCTCGATGGTGCTGCGCAGCTGGTCGATGGCGTGCTGGCGCGGCATGGCGTCCGACAGGCCGATGTCCACCGCATCGGGATGCTGCGCATTCAGCTGGTTGGTCAGTGCCTCCTCGCTTTCGGGGAAGGCCATGTCGACCTGCCATCCCTGCGCCAGAAACTGATCGGCCAGAAGCGCGGTGCCGAGCATGTGCTTCTCGCCCGGCGCGGTCGCCAGCAGGATGCTGTAACGGCTGTTGCGGATCGACTGTGCGGACGGGCTATAACGGATCGCGTGCCCCGCCAGCTGCAACATGCTGAGGCCGATGGTCAGATCAAGTTCGCTGCATCGATCATCAAGCCACGCATCCCCGAGCGCGCGGCCGGCCGGTTCGATCAGCAGCGAAAGGATCGCCTCACTCGTCCATCCCTGCTCGGCAAAGCCGGCGATCATCGTGTTGATCGCCAGATCATCGGCATTGAGCGCCAGTTCGACCAGTCGCGCCAGATGCCCGGCCACGGCCGGCGGAATGGCGGGCGGCGCCGCAGCCTCGCGCGGCATATCGGCAAACCGGCCATCGAGCAGCAGATTCCAGTCCGAGAATACCCGTGCTGCGGTCATATGCTCGCTCAGCACTTCGATATGATTGTGCCGCCCGTCGCGCTCGATCGATGACCACAGCTCGGCCACGGCCTTGGGCGGACCTTCGAGAGTCTGGAGAAAACAGCCCTTTTCGAACAATAGCATGCCCGTCACATCGAGGCTGCGGTTCCGGGCGCGGGCCTTGCCGGCGAGCAGATCGAGGTCGCTTGCACGCGGGGCAGCGGTGGCGACGCTTTTGTATGTCAGCGACGCGATCCACCCTGTGGGGCCTTTCGGCCTTTGCGTTTCGTCAACCGGCATATTCCTCTCCCATCCGGGCGACGAGGAACATCGGCAATCAAGGCGCAGCTATGCCACGCCAAGCAGTCCGGCAGACGATCCCCATCCGCCCCAAATCTGTTTGTCCGGCGCGATCCTTGATAAGAGCGGCGCCGACCAGCACCGTCAGCTTCTTCCCTGATGCGACTATCGTCAAGCGGCAATTCGTGAAACGCCGTCGGCGAGCTGCCGACTGACAGCGCCAATAGGGTTTCTTTTAGGCGGAAAACCCCCCATGCTTGCATCAAGGCGCGCAGACATTGGGGAAAATAATGAAAATCAGAATCGTAGCTCTGTTGCTGGCATCGGCGCCGTTAACGGGTTGCCAGATGCTGACGCCACCTGTTGCAACGATTGATTGCGCGACCACGCAGACTGAATGCCTGAACCAATGGTTCGACACCAAGTTCGAACAAGAGCTGGCTTTCAGCCCACTTCGCCAGACGGCGCTGGGGAGAAAGACCGACTATGACAAGATTGATGATCTGAGCATGGAGGCCGCGCTGGCGCAGGTCGCGTGGTGGCAGCAATCCGTCGCTGAGATGGAGGCCAATTTCGATTATGATGAACTGTCGGAGGATGCGAAGCTGTCCTTTGACCTGTTCAAATTCCGCGCAGAAGAAGCCGAACGCGCGGCGGAATTCTTCGACCATCACTTCGTCCTTGAACAGATGGACGGCGCACATACCGGCATACCAAGCCGCGTGCTGAGCTTCCACAGCGTCGAAAGCGAGGGCGAGATGGAGGCATTCATTGCCCGGCTTGGCGGCATTGGAAAGGCAATGGATCAATCGCTTGCAAAGGCACAGGCCAATGCCGGCAAAGGCGTTCGCCCCCCGCGCTTCGCCTATGATTTTGTAATCGAGGAATCACGGGGCCTGATCACCGGTGCGCCATTTGATGACGGCAAGCCCTCGGCGCTTTGGGAAGGGACTTTGACGCGTCTCGCAAAGCTGGTCGAAGATGGCACCATCACGCAGGAACGCTCAGACCAATTGCTGGAACAGGCGCGCGTTACACTGACGCAGGAAACCGGCCCAGCCTATCAGCGGATCATCGACTGGATGACGCAAGATCGCCCGAATAGCGACGAGATCGCCAAAGGCGTATCGGCACTACCCAGGGGTGAGGCATATTATGCTCACCAACTCGCGCAGATGACGACCACGCAGCTTAGCGCAGATGAAATTCACAATCTCGGCCTTAGCGAAGTTGCACGTATCCGCGGCGAAATGGAAGCGCTGAAGGACGAAACCGGTTTCGAAGGATCGCTGGAAGAATTCTTCGAATTCGTCCGCGAAGACGATCGGTTCTTCTTCCCGAATGGCGATGCGGGCGCGAAGATGTATATCGATCGCGCGACCATGCATATCGAGACGCTTTCAAAGCGCTTGCCGGAATTCTTTGGTCGGTTGCCCAAGGCCAGGCTTGAAGTGCGCCGTGTGGAACCGTTCCGCGAACAAGACGGCGCCGCGCAACATTATCAGACTGGCTCGCCAGACGGGACGCGTCCAGGCATCTATTATGCGCACCTTTCAGATATGCGCGCCATGCCTATCCCGGTGCTCGAAACGATTGCCTATCATGAGGGGAATCCCGGCCACCATATGCAAAGCTCCATCGCGCAAGAGCTTGAAGGCGTCCCGCTGTTTCGGGCGCAGGGCAACTACATCCCTGCTTATGGAGAAGGCTGGGGCCTGTATGCCGAAGCATTGGCCAAGGAAATGGGTGGGTTTGAAGACCCCTATTCCGATTTCGGCCGGTTGCAGAACGAAATGTGGCGGGCGATCCGCTTGGTCGTTGACACCGGCATCCATTCCAAGGGCTGGACCGAGGACGAAGCGGTAGCTTACTGCCTTGAAAACGCTCCCCTGCCGGAAACGACCGCCCGATCAGAAGTGCGGCGGTATTTCGTGCTGCCGGGACAGGCCACCTCCTACAAGATCGGGATGATCCGCATTCAGGAACTGCGCGCCAAGGCCGAACGGGAATTGGGAGAAAATTTCGATATCCGCGGTTTCCACGACACGGTTCTTGGAGGGGGAGATGTCCCGCTTCCCATCCTGGAAAGGCAAGTCGATAACTGGATTGCTTCCGTTAAGGGCGGCTAGCCAATGCCGCGTAATCGCACAAGGCAAGGGACAAAGCAGATTGCCACCGGCACCGCCCGATCCATTCGACCGTCTATCAAGAAAAGTCTGGCGCTATAACCAAAGGACGAAACGCCAAATCCTGACTTCTGAAACGGCAGCTTCCGGCCTGTCGAAGGCAATAGCGGCCGTTTCCTACAGGCGGCCGGGCGCGTAGCTTCGGCGCGGCTCTTTCGCATTGCTGCAAGGGTGGTTTCACAGCCGCCAGACGCGATTTCGCGCTCTCCGCCACTGTCCGTCCGCTGGACCGGACAGGGTTTACGATTCTGAAAAAACGAGAGAAAATGATATCTCGCAAAGGTGACACGGTGTCACCTTTGTATACTTTGTAATATTGTTGCGCACTTAGACCGGGGGCAGGCTCAGGCCGCTTTCCTTGCCTTGGCCGCCTTTTTCACGATGCCCGAAAGCCCCTTGGTCAGCTGGAACAACCCGTTCAGGCGGCTGGCCGGATCGCCCCATGCGCGGTTGATCACCAGCTTCATGTCGGGGCGCAGGCGGGCGGTGTCCTTGCCGCCCTGATTGAGCCGTTCGACATAGGCGATAAGGCCCGCCGGATCGGGGAAGTCGTCGTTGTGGAAGCCCACCAGCGTGCCGCGGGCGCCGACGTCGATCTTGGCGATGTTGGCGGCGATCGCCTGATGCTTGATCTCGATCAGGCGGATGAGGTTCTTGGTCGGCTGCGGCAGGTCGCCGAAGCGGTCGATCATTTCGGCGGCGAGGCTCTCGATCTCGTTCTGCCCTTCGGCCTGGTTGAGGCGGCGGTAGAGCGCCATTCTGACCGCCAGATCGGGGACGTAATCCTCCGGGATCATGATCGGTGCATCGACGGTGATCTGGGGGCTGACCTTTTCGCGAGGCCGTTCGAGGCCCATTTCGCCCGCCTTGGCCGCAAGGATCGCCTCCTCCAGCATCGCCTGATAAAGCTCGAAGCCGACTTCGCGGATGTGGCCCGATTGCTCGTCGCCCAGAAGGTTGCCCGCGCCGCGAATGTCGAGATCGTGGCTCGCCAGCTGAAAGCCCGCGCCGAGGCTGTCGAGGTCGCCGAGCACCTTCAGCCGCTTCTGCGCGACTTCGGACAGTGCGACGTCTTTCTCGTGCGTGAGATAGGCATAGGCGCGCAGCTTGGCCCGCCCGACGCGGCCGCGCAGCTGGTAAAGCTGGGCAAGACCGAAGCGGTCGGCGCGGTGGATGATGATCGTGTTGGCCGAGGGGATATCGAGCCCGCTTTCTACGATGGTGGTCGATAGCAGCACGTCATATTTCCGGTCGTAGAAGGCGCCCATGCGCTCCTCGACCTCGCTGGGCGACATCTGGCCGTGGGCGGAGACCGATTTGATCTCGGGCACGTGTTCACGCAGCCATTCCTCGACGTTGGCCATGTCGGAGATGCGCGGCACGACGATGAAGCTTTGCCCGCCGCGGTGATGTTCGCGCAGCAGGGCTTCGCGGATCACCATGTCGTCCCACTCCATGACGTAGGTGCGCACGGCAAGACGATCGACCGGCGGGGTCTGGATGGTGGAAAGTTCGCGCAGGCCGCTCATCGCCATCTGGAGCGTGCGCGGAATCGGCGTGGCGGTGAGGGTCAGCACGTGGACGTCGGCCCGCAGCTGCTTCAGCTTTTCCTTGTGGGTGACGCCAAACCGCTGCTCCTCGTCGACGATGACGAGGCCGAGGTTCTTGAATTTGGTGGACTTGGAAAGGATCGCGTGGGTGCCGACGACAAGGTCGATCTGTCCGGCTTCCAGCCCCTCGCGGGTTTCGGCGGCTTCCTTGGCCGAGACAAGGCGCGACAGGCGACCGACCTTGAGCGGGAAGCCGGCAAAACGCTCGGCAAAGTTCTGGTAGTGCTGACGGGCGAGCAGGGTGGTCGGTGCCACAATCGCAACCTGCTGGCCGTTCATGGCGGCGACGAAGGCGGCGCGCAGGGCGACCTCGGTCTTGCCGAAGCCGACATCGCCGCACACCAGCCGGTCCATCGGTCGCCCGCTTTCAAGATCGCCCAGCACATCGGCGATGGCGCGTTCCTGATCTTCGGTTTCCGACCACGGGAAGCGATCGACGAACTGGTTGAGGGTCGCGGGATCGGCGGGCAGGGCGGGGGCCTGTTTCAAGGCGCGTTCGGCGGCGACCTTCATCAGCTCGCCCGCGATTGCGGTGATGCGTTCCTTCAGCTTGGCGCGGCGGCGTTGCCACGCCTCTCCGCCCAGCCGGTCAAGCGGGACGACCTGATCGGACGAGCCGTAACGGGAAAGAACGTCAATATTCTCGACCGGGATGAACAGCTTGTCGCCGCCCGCATATTCCAGCGCGACGCAATCGTGCTGGCTCTTGCCCACCGGGATCGGTTCAAGGCCGAGATATTTGCCAATCCCGTGTTCGACATGAACCACCAGATCGCCGCGCGACAGGGCCTGAAGTTCGGCAAGGAAGGCGTCGGAATCCTTGCGCTTCTTCTTGCGCCGCACCAGCCGGTCGCCGAGCACGTCGGCTTCGGTGAGCAGTTCCAGCGTGTCGTTGGCAAAGCCGGTTTCAAGCGGCAGAACCAGCACTGCAACCTTGGCCTTTGCCGCAAGGCCCAAACCTTGCTGCCAGCTATCGGCGAGCGCGGTGGGGGCGCCGGCTTCTTCCAGGATCGACGCGATGCGGCGCGCGCTGCCGGTGGAATAGGCCGCGAACAGCGGCTTGCGTCCGGCCTTGGCGATTGTCTTGAAGTGTGCCGCGGCAGCTTCATAGACATTCTCTCCGCGTCCCCGCTCGGGCGAAAAATCGCGGGCCGAGCGGAAGCCGAAATCGACTGTCCCGCTACCGGCTTCGGCAGCAAATCCGCTGGCCCGATGCGCAGGGCCGGCCGTCAGCGCCGCGTCGAATTCTGCGCGGGTGAGGTAAAGCGCATCCGGCGACAACGGGCGGTAACTGCCTTTCCGCTCGCCCGCGATCCGACCGCGCTGTTCGTGGTAATCGGCGATATCCGACAGACGCTCCTCGGCCGCGCCCAGCGCGCCCTGATCGATTACCAGCAGATCATTCTTGGCAAGATGATCGAACAGCGTGGCGAGCCGTTCCTCGAACAGCGGCAGCCAGTGTTCCATCCCGGCCAGCCGGCGCCCGTCCGAAATCGCCTCGTAAAGCGGATCCTGCGTGGCATGGGCACCGAACAGTTCGCGGTAACGGGTGCGGAAACGCTTGATGCTGTCGTCGTCCACCAGCGCCTCGGACGCAGGCAGAAGCAGGTGCGAATCCACCCGCTCCACCGTCAGCTGGGTGGCGGGATCGAACAGACGAAGGGACTCCAGCTCGTCGCCGAAGAAATCGAGCCGCAGTCCTGCATCAAGGCTGGAGGGGAAGATGTCTACAATCGAACCGCGCACCGCGAATTCGCCGTGGTCGATCACCGTGTCGGTGCGCGAATAGCCCTGCCGGGTCAGCAGCGCGGCGAGGCTGTCATGTCCAATCTGCGTGCCGACTCTGAATTCGCGCACGGACTCGCGGACCCGGAAAGGGGTAAGCACCCGTTGCAGCACGGCATTGACCGTGGTGAGCAGCAACTGGGCGCTACCTGCCGGGTTCTGCAACCGGTGCAACGTCGCCAGCCGTTCCGCGCTGATCGACAGCGCCGGGCTGGCGCGGTCATAGGGCAGGCAGTCCCATGCGGGGAAGGTCAGCACTTCAACTTCGGGCGCGAAGAAGCGCGCCGCATCTGCCGCGGACCGCATGGCCGCTTCGTCCGGTGCGATGAACACCGCGCGCTGGCCGCCCTTTACCCCCTGGCTTGCGCGGGCGAGATCGGACAGCACCAGCGGCAAGCTGCCGCGCGGCAGCGAGGACAGGGTCAGCGGGTCGCGCGCTGCAAGGATGCGGTTGAGGTCGGGCATTGTGTTTCCAGTCAAGCCCCGCGCGCCGGAGCGGTTCCCGCAAAAACGGGCGGGGCGGCTGCGCCCCTAGCGCGGGATGTCGACGTAATCGAGTTTCTGCATCGCCGCCAGCAGATCGCCTGCCAGATGGGCAGGCGGGGTCTGGCTGCCGAGCGCCCATGCCATCACGTCGACATCGTCTTCATCAAGCAGGGCTTCGAACCATGCCAGCTCGGCCTCGCCCCACCGGGCGTGATAGCGATCGTAGAAGCCGCCGATCATGTAATCGGCCTCGCGCGTGCCGCGATGCCAGGAACGGAACTTTGCGCGGGCAAGACGCTGTTCGAAAGATGGGGCAGAGGAAGGAGTGTAGGTCATGCGGCTCACCTAGCCACAGGCTTGCGCAGGCACAACTCGCAAAGACGCAACCGTGATGGTAGCGGATGCATCATGCGCCCCGAGGCTCTCAATCCGCTGTTCGCCGAAGTCCAGACGCTCGAAGGCGTCGGGCCGAAGCTGCTGAAGCCGCTCGAACGGCTCGGGCTCGCGCGGGTTAAGGACGTGGCCTATCACCTGCCTGAACGTTTCGTCAGCAGGCGCGCGATTGCCGATCTCGACGACGGCAACGAGGGCGAACAGGTGATCGTCGCGCTCACCCCGGTCGAACACCGCAGCCCGCGCGCCGGAAGCCGCGGGCCGTATCGTGTGCTGGCACAGGATTCGGCGGGCAATATCTGCGCGCTGACATGGTTCGGCAAGGCGGCCTATACCGCGAAAAAACTGCTTCCCGTGGGCGAACGGCGCTGGATCGCGGGGCGGCTCGATCGATATGGCGACATGCTCCAGATCGTCCATCCCGATCATATCGAGGTGGAGAGTGCGGCCAACATGGGGCGCTTGTCGGAGCCGGTCTACGGATTGTCCGAAGGCCTCACGCAGCCGCGTATCGCCGACTTCGCGGCACAGGCGCTTGCGCGTCTGCCGGAGCTGCCCGAATGGATCGAACCGGGCCAGCTAGAACGCGCAGGCTGGCCGACATGGCGCGATGCGCTGCGGTTGGCGCATGAAAGCACCGACGAAAAGGCGCGAGACCGGCTGGCTTATGACGAATTGCTCGCCAACAGCCTCGCGCTGCTGCTGGTCAAGGCGGAGGGGCGGCGGAAACGCGGACAGGCGCTGGTGGGTGACGGCAGCCTTAGAGCGAAGCTGCAACTGCCCTTCGCGCTGACAGGCGCGCAAAAACGTTCGATCGCCGAGATTGAAGGGGATATGACGCAGGAAGCACCGATGCTGCGCCTGCTTCAGGGCGATGTCGGCGCGGGTAAGACCGTGGTGGCTCTTGAAGCGATGCTGATCGCAGTCGAGGCGGGAAAGCAGGCAGCCTTGCTTGCTCCGACTGAAATTCTCGCGCGCCAGCATTTTGAGACCCTGCGCAAGATGGCCGCACCTACGGGGGCGGAGATCGCGCTGCTGACGGGGCGCGCAAAGGGGCGGGAGCGCGAGAGCATCCTGATGGGGCTGCTTGACGGGTCGATCGACATTCTGGTCGGCACCCACGCGATTTTTCAGGACACGGTGAGTTACCGCGATCTGGCGCTGGTGGTGATTGACGAACAGCACCGCTTTGGCGTGGCGCAGCGGCTGGCGCTGGCGGGCAAGGGCCGGCGCGCGCCGCATACCCTTGCCATGACTGCGACCCCGATCCCGCGATCGCTGACGCTGGCGCAATATGGCGAGATGGACGTTAGCCGCCTCGACGAGCTTCCTCCTGGGCGGCAGGCGATCGACACGCGCGTCATCCCGCAGGAACGGATGGATGAGGTGGTCGAAGGCCTCGCGCGGCATCTGGCGGGCGGGCAGCAGGCCTATTGGGTGTGCCCGATGGTGCGCGACAGCGAAGTGGCCGATATCGCCGCCGCCGAGGCGCGCTATGCCGCGCTAAAGGAGCGGTTCGGGGACGACGTCGTGCTGGTCCATGGCCAGCTGCGTCCCGAGATCAAGGACGCGAATATGGAACGCTTTGCCAGCGGTCAGGCGAAGCTGCTGGTAGCGACCACGGTGATCGAGGTCGGGGTCGACGTGCCCGCCGCCACGCTGATGGTGATCGAGCAGGCGGAACGCTTCGGCCTCGCCCAGTTGCACCAGTTGCGTGGCCGGGTGGGGCGGGGCGCGGAAAAATCGGTCTGCCTGCTGCTGCGCGGCGGGGAGTTGTCGGAAACCGGCCGCGCACGGCTGGCGCTGATGCGCGAGACGCAGGACGGGTTCCGTATCGCCGAAGAAGACCTCGAATTGCGCGGCGGCGGCGAATTGCTCGGCACGCGGCAATCGGGGGAGGCAGCGTTCAATGTTGCCAGCCTCGATCAGGTGCAGCGGTTGTTGCCTGCCGCCCATGCCGACGCCCGTTTACTGATGGAGCGCGATGGCGGCTTGACCAGCGAACGGGGCGAGGCGGCGCGGCTGCTGCTTTATCTGTTCGAACGCGACTGGGGCGTGCAACTGCTGCGTGGCGGATAGGCCGCTCTAGAAGCGGGCTTCGACTCCGTCCCTGATCAGGCGTTCCACCAGCGCATCCGCGGCAAGGGTCACGTCCTGCCACACCGCGTCGAAATCGCTTTCATCCCCGTAATAGGGATCCCTGATTGGCTCGCCGCCGCGCCCCTCCACCGCATCGAGGAACAACCCGATCCGTGCCGTCGCATCGCGCGGGGCCTGGGCCCTGATGCCGACCAGATTGGCGCTGTCCATCGCAAGGATATGGGTAAAGGCGTAGAAGTCGTTGCGTTCGATCTGCCGGGCGCGCTGGCTGGAAATCGTAACGCCGTTGGCCTCGGCCGTGGCAATCGCACGCGGATCGGGCGGGTGGCCGATATGGTAGGATGCCGTGCCGGCCGAATCCACGTGGCATTCGAAGCCGCGGCGCGCAGCAGCTGCGCGAAAAGCGCCTTCGGCCATCGGTGACCGGCAGATATTGCCGAGACACACGAACAGCACCGCGACTGTGTTATGCCCCCTCCCATGCATGGCGCGAGCGTTATTACAAGTAAGTAAGCCTGTCTATTCCAAGCTGCATGGTTCCCAAGAGAAACTTCCGCAAAACAAGGGTTAACTGCGGCCTAACGGGGGTGAACCGGGGGCTGGCCGTGGTCAGGCATCGGCCAGCGGGCGCGGCGATGTGCTGGCGAGCACTTCTTCCGTGATGCGGCGGATATTGACCTTCGCTTTCAACCTTGCGCCGAGCAGGGCCGTGCCCGAAACCTTGCGCTGCACGAACAGCGTCTCGATCGGCGGGAAGGCCCAGGTGTCCTTGTCCTGCGCAATTGCAAAGCCTTCGTCGCGCAGCAGCGGAATGAAGGCGCGGTCGCCGAAATCGAAGGGCGCATCCTCGCGCATTTCGTTGATGACGATGTCGATCATCCGGTTGACACGATCGGGGTGTTTTTCGGCGACGATCGGCATCATGAAACCAGCCTCGATGGTGGCAGCGAGCACCTCCTGCGCGTTGCCTTCCAATCCGGCGAGCAGCATCTTGCGATAGCCGTTGGCCACTGCCGGATCGACCGCACGGCAGGCGCCGAAATCGAGCAGAACGATCTCGCCGGTTTCGCGCCGGTAACGGAAATTGGCGAAGTTGGGATCGGTCTGCATCACGCCGAATTCGAACAATTCGCGCGCCACCAGACGGATCAGGTTGGCGAACACCGTGTCGCGGCGCTCGGGCGGCTCGTTGCCCAGTTCCTCGATACTGACGCCGTCCTCGAAGCTCATCGCGAGGATCGAGCCGCGGGTGAGTCCTTCGTGCAGGCGCGGGACGACGAAACCGGGGGTATCGGCCAGCTGCGCGCGATACATCGCCATCTGCTCGCCTTCGCGCTGGTAATCGGCTTCCTCGTGAAGCTGCTGCTTGGCCGCGGCCATCAACTTTTCCATTTCCAGTTCGGGCGGCGCGAAGCCCGCGACCTTGAGCAACGTCATCACATTATCGACATCGCTGTCGATGCTTTTGGCGACGCCCGGATATTGCACCTTGATCGCCAGTTCTTCGCCGTCGCGGGTCAGCGCCTTGTGCACCTGACCGATGCTCGCCGCTGCGATCGGACGGGGGTTGAACCAGCGGAACTGCTTGCGCCAGTCGGGGCCCCATTCGTTCCTGAGAACCTGATCGAGCTGGCGGGTCGGCATGAAATTGGCCTGATCGCGCAAGGTGGCCAGAATGCGCGACAATTCTTCTGGAAGGAAATCGCCCGCATCAAGGCTGATCATCTGCCCCATCTTCATCGCCGCGCCGCGCAGGTGCGAAAGGCGGTCGGTCAGGCGCTGGACATTGCCGGGGGTAAGGATCAGGTCGCGGGCGGTGATGCCTTCACCGCTCGCCAGACGCCTCGCCCCTTCGGCCACCATGCCGCCCGCGACGCCGCCCACCAGTCTTCCGAAAGTTCCGAACCGTGCCACGCGGCCTGCCGGCACGGCGCGCTGCCGGGTGCGGTCTTCGGGCAGGTCCTGGAAGTCGGGAATGTCGTCGTTGGCCACGGGGGGAGGGGCTTTCGGTTCGGATGAAAGGTATCGGGCGGCTAACGGTCGGGCAGGGCGGGCGTTCCCCTCAGGAAATGCACAAGCCGCCGTCGACGGGAAGGCATTGGCCGGTGATGTAGTCCGAATGCGGCGATGCGAAGAATACCGCCAGACCTTCCAGCCCCGCATGGTCGCCCGGGCGGCGCAGCGGGATGCGGCGGCTCATCCACTCGGCAAATTTCGGGTCGGCCTTGGCGGTGATATCGGTCTCATAATAGCCGAAAAGCAGCGCGTTGGCGGTGATCCGGTAGCGCGCCAGCTCGAAGGCGGCGGCGCGGGTGAGGCCGTTGAGCGCGGCCTTGGAGGCGGCGTAGTCGGACGAACGGTTGACCCCCATGATCGACTGGCCCGACGAGGTCGCGATCAGCTTGCCGCCCGGATCGCCTTCCTGCGCCCGCGCGATCATGTGGCGGGTAACATGCTTGTATACCAGCGCAGCGCCGCGGGTGTTGACGGCCATGGTGTGATCCCAGCCTTCGGGCGTGATGTCAGGGATCGCCACGCCCGCGCCCGAAATCCCGGCATTGGCGAAACACGCATCGATCCGGCCGAACGCACCGAGCGTCTGTTCGATCGCCAAAGCGATTGCGTCATCCTCTGCCACATCGCAGGTCAGCGCCAGCACGTCGCCATTCCCCAGACCGCGCAGTTCCTCCACCGCAGCGGCATTCTTTGCAGCGTTGCGGGCAAGAATAGCGACATGGGCACCCGCCTTTGCGAGCCCGCGGGCCATGGCAAGGCCAAGCCCGCCATTGCCGCCGGTGACGATGGCCGTCTGGCCAGAGAGATCGAACAGGTTCATGGCTGTGCTTGGTGGCGCAATCGACCCTGTCCCGCAAGTGGCCGGGAACTTCGCGCCCGTCCGGTCTTTTGAGCCAGCATGACAGCACCGGTTCCAACCCCCGCAGCATCGCTTTCCACCACGGCCCGCCTGCTCGGCTATGCCGGCTTGTTGCCGCAGATCCTGTGCGTGGCAATGGTCGCGGGCGGTCACGAATGGCGCTTTTCCGCGCTGGCGGGGGGATTTGCCTATGCTGCGGCGATTTTCAGCTTCCTTGGCGGGGTGTGGTGGGGACAGGCCGTACAGAGCGCCAAAAGCGGCCAGCCTGCGACGACGGGGGCCTATGTGGTGGCAGTGATGCCGAGCCTGCTGGCGGTGGCGCTTTTCATGCCGTGGACCTTCGGCTGGGACTGGCCGGCCCCGGCGCTGCTCTATCTGGGTGCGTTTATTGCCCTGTCGCCGCTGGTCGATCGTGCGCTCGGCTATGCGGCACCCGATTTTCTGCGTCTGCGCTGGCACCTTTCCGTCGGTCTTGGTGGTCTGACCATGGCACTGGGCCTTCTGGCGGAGGCGCTGGTCTGACCTTGTTCCGAAAGCGTTCGCGCTAGCATTGGGCCACGCGCGGAAGTCCGCGGCAGATCATCGTTCGCGATGAATTAACCACTGCACGCTAGGAAAATGCTCGGCTTTTGAGAACGGAACCGGGCGCCCATGATTGCATCCCTGGCATCAATGACAGGATTCCTGCGACGCGGTCTCGTGCGCGCCAGGGGCAATCGAGCTGTTTTGCTTGAAGAAAACGCTCTGAATTCGGGTGCTGGCCTGCTGCGGCGCAAACGCCTCAAGGTCGCGATCTTTGCAATCCTGTTCGGGCTGGTTTCGGCGGCGATCGACCTGCCTTTGCCGGCCGAGGATTTTTACCGCGCCGTCCGTGCCGAACTGCGTTCGCGTCCCGCACCGCAGGACGTCGCGATGATCGCGATCGACGATAAGACGTTGAATGCGTTCAATCGCAGTATGCCTTCGCGGACTGACGACAGTCGCCTGATCGACGCCCTGATCGAAGCGGGCGTAAAGAAGATCGTTTTCGATCGCGCCCATGCCGACCCGGAAAACCCGAAGGCCGATGCGATGTTCGCCGATACCCTTGCACGCCACGACGGCAAGGTTTGGCTCGGTATCGCACCCAAGCACAATATCGGATTTCAGGTCGTCGAGGAGATCGTACCGCTGCCCGCGTTCCGCGAACACGCTCGCCTTGCGGCCATGAACGGGATGGGTAGCCCCTTCCGGCTTTCAGTGGTTTTCCCGACCAGTGTCGTTCTAGACGGTGAGAAGCATCCGTCGCTGTCGGCCGCTCTTGCCGGTTACAACGGGCCAGACCGCAGCTTCAGGCCGGATTATTCCTTCGACCTCGATTCAATTCCGACAATCAGCTATATCGATGTTTTGGAAGGGAAATTCTCTCCGGACAAAATTAAGGGTGCAAGCGTGGTTGTCGGCAAGGCTTATTACGAGTCCGCTGACTACTATCTCATGCCCCTTCGCGACGGGAAGATTCCAGGGGCATATTTTCACATCATGGGCGCACATACGCTCAAGCGGGGCGTGCCGCTGGACCTGATGTGGATTCCGGCCCTTCTGGTCGTCGCTGTCACGGTTGTTTCGCAATCGCGCGCGCGCGGTCGGTCTGTCCAAACATTGACGATTGCCGCCGCCGGGCTGTTTGCGGCGCCGCTTTTGCTCGACGAATTCGGGATCAACATCGACGTGATGTCGGGCCTGCTTGCGTTGTTGTTTGCGGCCATCGGGTTCCAGCGGTTGTCGAAGAAGTATTACAGCAGCGAGGTCGATGCGATGACGACCTCGGCGCTCAATGTCGAAAACGTCAATGAAGATCTTGATGTCTATGCCCTCAAGATCGCCAATCTCGCCGAAATGTCGGAAGACTGGAGCGCGCGAGAATTGGGCGAATTCGTCAACACCCTCATTACCTATGTGAAGGGTCCGGGCGAGGCCGGGGATGTCGCTTTCGAGCGCGACAGTCTCGTTTGGCTCGCGCCGCGCATGGACACGGTCAGCCTCGAACGGCACGCCGATGGGCTGGCACTGATGCTCAAGACCGCGATCAGCCACGACTGGCAATCGGCCAGCAGCACGCCGGCGATCGGGATCGACACGAATCATGCCTTTCCTCTCGGCCAACGGATCAAGAAGGCCATGCAGGCTGCCGACGAGGCAGCAGTGCGCGGTGCGCGCTTCATCATCAACGACGCCGCCTATCTCGAAGCGCGCAACCAGCGGCTGGAAATCATGCGCGTGCTGGAAAAGGGTCTGCGCGAGCGGAATATCGGCGTCGCTTACCAACCCAAGATCGATCTCGCCACGGGGAGTATTGTCGGGGCCGAGACTCTGATCCGCTGGAAGCCCGAGGGCGACGATTTCGTCAATCCGCAGGAACTGGTGTTGGCCGCAGAGGCGACCGACCGCATCAACGAACTGACGCTGATCGTGATGGAGGCCGCGCTGGTCGACGGCAGGCGTGCCATCGCAATCGATCCCGGCTTCAAGCTCGCGGTCAACATGTCGGCCAAAAGCCTGAGTGATACCCATCTTTTGTTCGACATGATGACAATGCTGGGACGAATCGGCTTCCCGGCCGAGAATCTGACGCTCGAACTGACCGAGACCGCCAAGCTTGAGGACAAGCTGATTGCGCCCCAGATCGCCGCGCTCAAGCAGCGAGGGATCGGCCTTTCGATCGACGACTTTGGTACCGGCCAGTCGAATCTCGAATATCTGGAAAAGCTGCCGAGCTCCGAACTGAAGATCGACAAGAAGTTCGTCCAGCACATGGCGAGCTCGGACGAGAGCAAGGCGGTGGTGCGCGCGACGATCGAAATTGCCCATTCGCTCGGCAAGATCGTGGTCGCCGAAGGGGTCGAGGATCAGGCCATGGCCGATGCCTTGCGTGCCATGGGTTGCGATCAGGCGCAGGGCTTCCTGTTCTCCCGGGCGATCACAATGTCCGAACTCATCGGCATGATGGGAGGTCGCCGAATCGCGATTAGCATTTGATTAAGGTTAATTTTGTGTTAAAGCCTTCTACAGCTTGTTGGTAGCTGATAGGAGATTTTTTATGTGGGGCTGGTTCTCGCACCTCTTCGGTAGCCGCTAATTCGGCGTCGCAGGAGTTATGAAAAAGCCCCGGGAAACCGGGGCTTTTTTGATTCGTGCTCACAAGCGGGCGCTTTGTCATGAATCGCCTCGTCATTGCTTTGCCAGCGCGCGGCTCGCGGCTTCATGCACGCCTACGTCCTGAGGCGCGACGCTCCGTCAACGGCATGTTTTCATGAGATAATTGGTCGGGGAGAGAGGATTCGAACCTCCGGCCCCTGCCTCCCGAAGACAGTGCTCTACCAGGCTGAGCTACTCCCCGACCGTGTCGGTCCCGCATGAAGAAATCCCCACGCGGGTCGAGGCAAGGCGCGCCCTATAGGTGTGGATGAGCACAGTGGCAAGCGGGCAATTGCGCTCCTATAGTCACATCCATGGCGAGCGTAGCGATTCCCCTTTCCGATCCAGCGAATCGGCACCCCGAGCAGCAATATCTCGATCTGATGCGCGCGATCTGGGAAACCGGAAGCGAGCGGATCGATCGTACCGGCGTGGGCACGCGCTCGATCTGCGGGGCGATGCTGAGGTTCGATCTGGCAAACGGCGCAATGCCGCTGCTTACGACCAAACGGGTGTACTGGAAGACTGCGACCCGCGAATTGCTGTGGTTCCTTACGGGTGAAACCAATATCCGTCCGCTGGTGCTGCAAGGCGTGAAGATCTGGAACGAGTGGCCGCACGCGCGCTATGTTCGCGAGACGGGCGATGCGATCAGTCTTGAAGATTTCGTCGCGCGAATCGCCGAGGACGAAGATTTCGCCGCGCGCTGGGGCGATCTCGGGCCGGTCTATGGCAAGCAGTGGGTCGATTGGCCGACCTATCGCTATCGTCCCGATGGCCTCTATGAAAAGGGCGAGGGGATCAACCAGGTCGCGCAGGTGATCGAATCGCTGCGCGCCAGCCCCGGCAGTCGCCGCCACATTATCGAGGGCTGGAACGTCGCCGAGCTTGATCGCATGGCGCTGCCGCCTTGTCACAAGACCTACCAGTTCCATGTCGCGGGCGAGGGAGCCGACGCGCGCCTCAATTGCCTGCTGTATCAGCGCAGTTGCGATGTGGCGCTGGGCCTGCCGTTCAACCTGTGGTCGGCGGCGCTGCTCACCCGCATGATCGCGCAACAGGTGGACATGCTCCCGGGAGAGCTGGTGTGGATGGGCGGGGACGTGCACCTCTATCTCAACCACGCGCATCTGATCGACGAACAGCTATCGCGCCTGCCGCAGGGGAGCCCGCGGCTCGAAATCACCCGCCGGCCCGAAACAATTTTCGACTACCGGATCGATGATTTCGTGGTGCATGATTACGCGCCGCTGCCCCCGATCAGCGCGCCTGTTGCGGTATAGCTCACGCGGACGCGGCGCGCTTGACCGCTCTTAGGCGTTGAAATAAAAATACACTTCCAAGCAATGATTGCACCCGCATTACGCGGCGTGCCAGCAAGGGGGAGAGCGCCGCTATGGCCGACAAGGCCCAAACTGCCAAACCGGCGGACACGAACCGCCCGGCGCTTGCGCTGCATGTTCCCGAGCCGAAATATCGTTCAGGCGACACGGTCGATTTCTCGCATATCGAGATTGGTCAGGCCGGCGCGCAGCCGCGTCCCGACGAAAGCGCGCATCCCTCCCAGATGGCCGATCTTGCCTATGGGCTGATCCGCGTTCTAGGTGAGGACAATCATGCTCACGGGCCATGGAACCCGCGGCTCGATGCCGAAACCCTGCGAGCCATGCTGGGCCACATGGCGATGGTGCGGGCGTTCGACGAACGGATGTTCCGCGGGCAAAGGCAGGGCAAGACCAGCTTCTACATGAAGTGCACTGGCGAGGAGGCGACTTCGATCGCACCCGCCATGGCGCTGGCCAGTGACGACATGGTGTTCCCATCCTACCGCCAGCAGGGCATCCTGATCGCGCGCGGATACCCGCTGATCGAGATGATCAACCAGATCTACTCGAACAAGGCTGACAAGCTGAAGGGCCGCCAGCTGCCGATCATGTATTCGAGCCGGGAGCACAGCTTCTTCAGCATCTCCGGCAACCTTGCCACGCAATGCCCGCAGGCGGTGGGCTGGGCGATGGCGAGCGCGATCAAGGGCGACAGCCGGATCGCGGCGAGCTGGGTGGGTGAAGGCTCCACTGCCGAAGGCGACTTCCATTCGGCCTGCACCTTTGCGGCAGTCTACAACGCGCCGGTGATCCTCAACGTCGTCAATAACCAGTGGGCGATTTCAAGCTTTTCGGGCTTTGCCGGCGCGGAGCGCACCACCTTTGCCGCGCGCGGTCTGGGGCACGGGATCGCGGCGCTGCGGGTTGACGGCAATGATGCGCTGGCCTGCTTTGCCGCCGCCCGATGGGCGGCCAACCGCGCCCGTGCCAACCACGGCCCGACTCTGATCGAATATTTCACCTATCGCGCGGAAGGCCATTCGACCTCGGACGATCCTTCGGGCTACCGTTCGGCGCAGGAGCGCGAGGAATGGCCGCTGGGCGATCCGGTCAACCGGCTCAAGAACCACCTTATCGCGATCGGCGAGTGGGACGAGGAGCGGCAGGCCGCGATGGATCTTGCCTGTGCCGAAAAGGTCAAGGAAACCACCAAGGAAGCCGAGAAGAACGGTATCCTCGGTCATGGCCTTCACCATCCGTTCCACACCATGTTCGAGGATGTCTACGAAAAGCTGCCCTGGCATCTGGAAGAACAGGCCGAACAGGCCATCCGCGAGCGTGTCACCAAGTTCGGCAGCGAAAGGCCCTTCGGATGAGCGACGTGACCGAAACCGCAGTGGAAGCGGCGACCGGACGCCGCCTCAATATGATCGAGGCGATCAACGAAGCGCTCGACATCATGCTCGCGCGCGATCCCGATGTGATCATCATGGGCGAGGACGTGGGTTATTTCGGCGGCGTATTCCGCGCCACTGCAGGCCTTCAGGCCAAGCACGGCAAGACCCGCGTGTTCGATACGCCGATTTCCGAATGCGGGATCATCGGCGTGGCGGTGGGGATGGGCGCCTATGGCCTGCGTCCCGTGCCGGAAATCCAGTTTGCCGATTACATCTATCCCGGCCTCGACCAGCTCATTTCCGAGGCCGCGCGCCTGCGCTATCGTTCGGCAGGCGACTTCATCGCGCCGCTCACAGTGCGTTCGCCCTTCGGCGGCGGCATCTTCGGCGGGCAGACCCACAGCCAGAGCCCCGAGGCGCTGTTTACCCATGTCTCTGGTCTCAAGACGGTCATTCCCTCGACCCCGCACGATGCCAAGGGGCTGCTGATCGCCGCGATCGAGGATAATGATCCGGTGATCTTCTTTGAACCCAAGCGCATCTATAACGGTCCGTTTTCAGGGTATTACGACAAGCCGGTGGAGCCTTGGAAAAAGCACGACGCCAGCATCGTGCCCGAAGGTTACTACAAGATCCCTCTCGGCAAGGCGCGCATCGTGCGCGAGGGCGAGGCACTGACGATCCTTGCCTATGGCACGATGGTGCATGTGGCCGAGGCTGTCTGCCGCGAGAAGGGCGTCGATGCCGAAATTCTCGATCTGCGCACGCTCGTGCCGCTTGATATCGAGGCGATCGAGGCTTCGGTCGAAAAGACCGGACGCTGCATGATCGTGCACGAGGCGACGCGGACCAGCGGTTTCGGCGCGGAGCTGTCCGCGCTGGTCACCGAACGCTGTTTTTACCACCTTGAAGCCCCGGTCGAACGCGTCACCGGCTTCGACACGCCCTATCCCCACAGCCTCGAATGGGCCTATTTCCCCGGCCCCGTCCGCATCGGCGAGGCGATTGACAAGCTTCTGAGCGAGTAACCGCACCATGGCGAAGTTCACATTTAACATGCCCGACGTGGGCGAAGGCGTGGCCGAGGCGGAAATCGTCGAATGGCACGTCAAGGTCGGTGACCGGGTCGAGGAAGACCAGCATCTCGTCGATGTCATGACCGACAAGGCGACCATCGACATCGAAAGCCCCGTGGCGGGCACAGTGATCGCGGTTGCTGGCGAGGTTGGCGATGTGATCGCCGTCGGCGCTATGCTGCTGGTGATCGAGGTCGAAGGCGACGTCGACGAGGAGCCCGAAGCCGCACCCGCACCCGCACCCGCGCCCAAGGCGGAGGTGGTGGAGGAGCGCATCGAGGTCGAAACTTCGGACGCTTCCGATGCGGATGATGCGCTGGCCGCTGATCCTGCGCCCGAGCCGCTTCCCGAACCGACTCCCGCGCCGTCGCCGAAGCACGAGGCCAAGGTGCTGGCCTCTCCCGCGGTGAGGCAGCGCGCGCGCGATCTGGGGATCGATCTGGCCGAGGTGAAGCCGGCAGAGGACGGACGCATCCGTCACGGCGATCTCGACGCCTTTCTCGCCTATAATGCGGGTGGCGGCTTCGCGGCGGCGGGCAAGGCGCGCGCCGACGAGGCGATCAAGGTTATCGGCCTTCGCAAGCGCATCGCCCAGAACATGGCCGCGGCCAAGCGTCACATTCCGCACTTTACCTATGTCGAGGGATGCGACGTTACCGATCTGGAGGATATACGTGCGCAATTGAACGCCGCACGCGGAGACAAGCCCAAGCTCACCATGCTGCCGCTGCTAATCCGCGCGATCTGCAAGGCGCTGCCCGATTATCCGATGATCAACGCCCGCTATGACGACGAAGCGGGTGTGGTGACGCGCTACGGCGCGGTGCATCTTGGCATGGCCGCGCAGACCGATGCCGGGCTGATGGTGCCGGTGATTCGCAATGCAGAGAGCCGCAACCTGTGGCAGCTTGCGCGTGAAATCGTCCGCTTGGCCGAGGCTGCGCGCAACGGCAAGGCGACCTCGGAAGAGCTGTCCGGTTCCACCCTGACGGTTACCTCGTTGGGCCCGCTGGGCGGGGTGGCGACGACGCCGGTCATCAACCGCCCAGAGGTTGCGATCATCGGTCCCAACCGCATCGTCGAGCGCCCGATGTTCGTGTCCGACGGAATGGGCGGTGAACGAATCGCCAAGCGCAAGCTGATGAACATCTCGATTTCCTGCGACCACCGGGTGGTCGACGGACATGATGCGGCAAGCTTCGTTCAGGCCGTCAAGAAGCTCATCGAAACCCCGGTGCTGCTGCTCGCGGAACAGGGGTGAAAAAATAGCGTCGGGCAGGGCGAAAGGGGCGTTGACAGCCCCCGCGCCCGAGCCTAATGGCGCTGCTCCACGAGCGGGGCGGCCAAGGCCGGAACGCTCGACGGACACAAAATGCGCGGGTGTAGCTCAGTTGGTTAGAGCGCCGGCCTGTCACGCCGGAGGTCGCGGGTTCGAGCCCCGTCACTCGCGCCACTTGTGTTCGGAAAGCCCTTCTAAAGGCATCGGACAAGGCGGGCGTTAGTCCGCCTTTTCTTTTGCCTGCGATACGTCCGGCGCGCTCCAGCGGCCCGTTTCCATCCAGATCAGGAAGCGCTTGAGCGGCAGCAGCCAGACCAGCCCCAGCACCACATAGACGACAGTCTGCGCAAGCCCGGACCAGCTGCCGATCAGCGACGGCGCATAGCGCGCGATGATTACGCCATAGATCATCAGGCCCACAAACAGGCCAAGAATGCCCAGGGGAATTCTCCAGGTCGGGGTTTCGCGCATCATTCCAGTCCGTAAATCCGGGTCGGGGTGACGACGGCATCAAGTGCCGCGTCATGAGGTTCGGCAGGCAATGCGTCGCATAGCTGCACGTCCCACGCCAACCCAATCGACAGAGCGGGCCGATGTTCCGCCAACCAGCGATCATAATGTCCGCCGCCCTGGCCGAGCCGTTCGAGCGAGGCGGTAAAGCCCACAAGCGGCACGAATAAAATGTCGGGGACAATGATTTCGGCCTCTGCCGGTGGCTGCAGCATGTCGAACGGGCCGGGCGCAAGATCGCTTTCGCCATAGGGGTCGACATGGCGAGCGAAGGTCATCGGGGCACCGCGCGAAGCAAAGCGGGGCAGGGCGATGCCGTGTCCGGCCTCGTGGAAGAATCGCGCATAGCCGCCTGCGGGGGCTTCCCATGGTCCGGCATGGTACAGACCGATCACCGCATCGGGCGCAATCCGGGAAAGCAGCGGCGAAGGGGGGCGATGGAACAGCAGCCCGCGGATCGCATCCGGCTGCGCTTCGACATGCGCGCGGCGTGCAGCGCGAAGGGTTCGGCGAAGTTCGGTTTTGGTGGTCACGCGCTTCTTCAACCTCACATCAGAGCGCCAATCGGCCCGATGGGCCGCAAGGCCGACCGGCCGCCCGCAGCGACGCGCCCGAAGGGCGTGTGAGCGAGGAATTCCCACGCCGGAGGGCGTGTGGAGAAACAAAAACGTGGCGGAACCACCATGGGTCGTTTGCACTAGAAATCCTCTGACGCCTAACGTCAGGTGGGAACCATATGTCCAAGCCCTCAGGACGAACCCGTGGACCCAGACAGGGACAGCTCCCATGGATTGCTTATAGCCTCAGGGATATTCAATCGGCTCGTGCCGGGCAGTCCCGCCGTTGATGTATCTAAGCGCTCTAACCGAGCCCTTCAAGCGCCGCGGCGGTCGCTTCTGCCTGCTCCGCCAGAGCCTCCAGCCGTTCGGCCAGCGCGGCTGACGGGGCGGCTCCGCCGAACAGATCGGCCTGCGGTGTCGGGGGGGGAGGCGGCGCTTGACGGGCTGCGACCAGTTCCGCTTCCAGCCGCGCGATTTCGGCCCGTAAACAGTCTGCCTCCGCGCTGCCTTCGGGCGAGGTTTTGGCTTTGCCCGGCTTGCCTTTGCGCGCCTCGGCCAGTTCGTCGGCAAGGAACAGAGCGGCAAACAGCAGGTTCTGCGCTTCCAGCGGTGCACGCGCGGCACCCAGCAGCGCGTATTTTTCCGCGATCATCGCGCCCAGCGCTTCGATATGGGCTTCCTCGCCATCGGCGCAGGCCACCGGATAGCTTTTGGGGCCGATCGTAAGCGTGACGGTGCTCATGCTTCGCTACTCTTCCAGCTTGCCGATCAGATCGTCGATTTCGCGAAGGCTTTCAGCTACCTGTTCGCGCAGCTTCTCATGCGCGTTCACCAGTTCGACGACCCGCGCCGAACCTGCGGCCTGCTGTCCGCCGGGCGACACCGTCGCTTCACGCGCGGCGGCGATCCGCTTCATCGCGGTTTCGATCCGGCCCAGTGCGCCTCCGATGCGGTCTTCGTGCATGCCCGTGAAATACCAAGATAGGTTGCCCGCGCAAAGTCTTGGGCAGGCCTGTTGATAAGTCCTCGGGGGGCGCCCAGCGCGATTGCGCTTTGTCGAGGTTGACCTCACCCCACGGCTCGGCAATGGCACAGCCCGCAATCGAGGGATCGAATCGCCCGCTCGCGCGCGCAGCGCGGACGGTCAGGCTCCGGGTCGGACGCGAAAGGCTTCGGGGCAGCATCAGGAGACACTCGCGCCCATGACGATCGAACCCGCCCGCCTTCCGCTCATGGCCAATGCCATCCGTGCCCTTTCGATGGACGCGGTAGAGGCGGCCAATTCGGGCCACCCCGGGATGCCCATGGGCATGGCCGACGTGGCAACGGCGCTGTTCACCGGCCACCTCAAGTTCGATCCGTCCGCGCCGCACTGGGCCGATCGCGATCGCTTTGTGTTGTCGGCAGGCCACGGCTCAATGCTGATCTACAGCCTGCTCTACCTGACGGGCTATGCCGCGCCGACGATCGACGACATCCGCAATTTCCGCCAGCTTTCCAGCCCTTGCGCGGGGCACCCCGAAAACTTCCTGCTCGACGGGGTGGAATGCACCACCGGGCCGCTGGGGCAGGGGCTCGCGATGGCGGTGGGCATGGCGATGGCCGAACGGCACCTTAATGCCGAATTTGGCGATGACCTGGTCGATCACCGCACCTGGGTGATCGCGGGCGACGGCTGCCTGATGGAAGGCATCAACCACGAGGCGATCGGGCTGGCCGGGCACCTTGGGCTTGGCCGCCTCAACGTGCTGTGGGACGACAACCGCATCACGATCGACGGCGCGACCGATCTTTCGACCTCCGAGGACATCAAGGCCCGCTATGTCGCGACCGGTTGGCACGTTACCGAGTGCGACGGGCATGACTTTGCCGATATCGAGCGTGCGCTGCAGGAAGCAAAGGCCGATCCGCGCCCCTCGCTGGTCGCCTGCCGCACCCTGATCGGCAAGGGGGCCCCGAACAAGCAGGGCACCAGCGCGACCCACGGATCGCCGCTGGGCGCGTCCGAAGTCGCCGCCGCGCGCGAGACGCTGGGGTGGGCGGCGGCGCCGTTCGAAATCCCGTCGGATATTCTCGCCGACTGGCACATGGCGGGCGAACCTGGCCGCCGCGCGCACGGCACCTGGGCAGGTCACCTCGAAGGCTCGCCCCGCAAGGCCGAGTTTGAGCGCCGCATGGCCGGCGATTTGCCGGAAGGCTTCAGCCTCAATGCGCATATCGCGGGCCTGATCGAAGCGCCACAAAAGATTGCCACCCGCAAGGCTTCGGAAATCGCACTCGCCGCGATCAACAAGGCGCTGCCCGATACAATCGGCGGCAGCGCTGATCTGACGGGCTCGAACAACACGCTCGCAGGCGGCATCGGCACCTTCTCGAAGGACGATTATGCGGGCCGCTATGTCTATTACGGCATCCGCGAATTCGGCATGGCTGCGGCGATGAACGGCATGGCGCTGCACGGCGGGGTGATCCCCTATGGCGGCACGTTCCTCGTCTTTACCGACTACGCCCGCGGCGCGATCCGCCTGTCGGCGCTCCAGCACTGCCGCGTCGTCTATGTCATGACCCACGATTCCATCGGGCTGGGCGAAGACGGGCCGACACACCAGCCGATCGAGCATCTGGCGAGCCTGCGGGCGATGCCGAACCTTCTGGTGATGCGCCCCTGCGACGCGGTCGAGACTGCCGAGTGCTGGGAAATCGCTCTGACGCAGAAGGATCGCCCGACGGTGCTTGCGCTGACCCGCCAGAACCTGCCGCAGCTGCGGCTTGAAGCGTCGGCGGAAAACCTTTCGGCAAAGGGCGCTTACCGGATCAAGGCTGCCGAAGGGCCGCGCAAGGCGGTGATCCTCGCCACGGGCTCGGAAGTATCGCTGGCAGCCGAATGCGCGACGCAGCTCGAAGCTGCTGGCATCGGCACGGATGTTGTCTCGATGGTGTGCAGCGAGTTGTTCGACGAACAGGACGCCGCCTACCGCGCCGACATTTTGCCGGCTGACGCTCTGATCGTCTCGATCGAGGCGGCGAGCACCTTCGGCTGGCAGCGCTATACCGGGTGCGATGGCCTGAATATCGGCATCGACAGCTTCGGCGCCTCGGCGCCGGCAAGTGACCTGTTTGCCCATTTTGGCCTCACCGCGGAAGCAATCGTTCCGCAAATCCAGAACAAACTGAACGCTTAAGCAGGAGTACCTCTCATGGCCACCAAAGTTGCCATCAACGGTTTCGGTCGCATCGGCCGCCTTGTTGCCCGCGCTATCCTCGAGCGCACGGATCACGATCTCGAACTGGTGGCGATCAATGATCTCGCCGATGCCAAGTCGAACGCGCTGCTGTTCGCCTATGACAGCGTTCACGGGCGTTTCGCGGGCGAGGTAAAGGCCGAGGGCGATGCCATCATCGTCAATGACAAGCGCATTGCCGTGACCGCAGAGCGCGATCCGGGTAAGCTGCCGCACGCCGCAATGGGCATCGACATCGTGCTGGAATGCACCGGGTTCTTCCAGTCGGACGAAGCAAGCCGTCCGCACCTTGCCGCCGGTGCCAAGCGCGTGGTGATTTCGGCGCCGGCTACGGGCGTTTCGAAGACGATCGTCTACGGCGTGAACCACGAAACGCTGACCGCCGATGACGTGATCATCTCCAACGCAAGCTGCACCACCAACTGCCTTGCGCCGGTAGCCAAGGTGCTGAACGACGCGATCGGGATCGAGCGCGGCTTCATGACGACGATCCACAGCTACACCAACGACCAGCGCATGCTCGACCAGATCCACAAGGATCTGCGCCGGGCGCGTGCGGGCGCGGTCAATATGATTCCGACCACCACCGGCGCAGCGCGCGCGGTGGGCCTGGTGCTGCCTGAGCTCAAGGGCAAGCTCGACGGTTCGTCGGTGCGCGTGCCGACCCCCAACGTGTCGATGGTCGACCTAGTGTTCGTGCCGAGCCGCGACACCACCGCCGAAGAAGTGAACGCTGCGCTCAAGGCCGCTGCGGAAGGTCCGATGAAGGGTGTGCTCGACTTTACCGAAGAGCCGCTGGTTTCGAGCGATTTCAATCACTACCCGGCGTCTTCTACAGTCGATTCGCTGGAAACCAGCGTGATGGAAGGCAAGCTTGCCCGCGTGGTGAGCTGGTATGACAACGAATGGGGCTTCTCCAACCGGATGATCGACACCGCCGGGGTGATGGCGAAGTTCCTCTGATCCGATCCCGCCAGCGGAGGTGACCGTGGCCAAGTTCAAGACCCTCGATGATCTGCCTGCCGATCTGACCGGCAAGGTTGCGCTGGTGCGCGTCGACCTGAACCTGCCGATGAAGGACGGTTCGGCCACCGACGTTACGCGGGTCGAGGCGGTGAAGCCGACGATTCTCGAACTGGCGGGCAAGGGCGCCAAGGTGCTGCTGCTCGCCCATTTCGGGCGGCCGGGCGGACAGCGTTCTTCGGTGCTCTCCACCAGCATGGTCATCGGCGATGTCGAGAAGGTGCTTGGCAAGGAAGTGATGTTCATTCCCGAAATCGCAGGGCCGGTCGTCGAACAGTCAATCGGCATCCTGCGTGCAGGGGACATTGGCCTGCTAGACAACACCCGTTTCTGGCCGGGCGAGGAAAAGAACGATCCCAACCTTGCACAGGCCATTGCCGCGCACGGTGATTTCTACGTCAACGATGCCTTCAGCGCTGCGCACCGCGCGCACGCCACCACCGAAGGTCTGGCACACTTCCTGCCCGCCTATGCAGGCCGTTCGATGGAAGCCGAACTGAAGGCACTGGACGCCGCGCTGGGCACGCCGGAACAGCCGGTCGCCGCAGTGGTGGGCGGGGCCAAAGTCTCGACCAAGCTCGCCGTGCTCGAAAACCTTGTCGGCAAGGTACAGCACCTCATCATCGGCGGAGGGATGGCCAACACCTTCCTCGCGGCGCGCGGGGTCGATGTGGGCAAGAGCCTGTGCGAGCATGACCTTGCGCCTACCGTGGCAAAGATCATGGACGAGGCGGATCATGCCGGTTGCACCGTTCACCTGCCTTACGATGTGGTGGTGGCGAAGGAATTCGCGGCCAATCCGCCGTCCTTGCGCACCTGCAACGTCCACGAAGTCGCCGCGGACGAGATGATCCTCGATCTCGGTCCGCAGGCGGTCGAAGCGCTCGCAGATGTGCTCAAGACCTGCCGCACGCTGGTGTGGAACGGGCCGCTGGGGGCCTTCGAGACCGAACCTTTCGATGCCGCTACCGTGGCGCTGGCACGTACTGCGGCGGCGCTGACGCTTGAAGGCTCGCTCACCAGCGTTGCCGGGGGCGGAGATACCGTCGCGGCGCTGGCGCAGGCCGGGGTGGCGGAAGAATTCTCTTATGTTTCAACAGCTGGTGGCGCATTCCTTGAATGGATGGAAGGACGCGTTCTACCTGGCGTCGCCGCGCTCGCAAGCTGATATGGCGGATGTTGCGGTCGAGATCGAAGCACTCGAACTGCGCCTGATGCGCGCATGGGTGGCTGGCGACGCCAAAGAGGCGAAGAAGCTCACCACGCGCGATTTTATGTGCATGGTCGGCACGCTGCCGCCGCAATTGCTTGACCGACCGAGCTTTGTTGCTGGTATCGAACGCGGTTTCGCCTGCACAAAGTTCGCCTTCCGCGAGGTGGTTGCGCGCCAGCACGGCAAAAACGCATGGTTCGTCGCCGGTGCCGAGCTTGAACTGGGCCTGGGCAATAAGGTTTGGTCGGGCCCGTTTCTGGTGACGGGGCTATGGCGCAAGGGCGCGATCGGCGGCTGGAAGCTGGCCGAGCGCAGCATTGCCCGGCTGGAGGAAGGCGAGGGTCTCGCCGCCGCAGTCGGCAAGCTGCAATTGTGGAAATAGGGGCAGCGCGATGAGCGAGATGATGGAGGCCAGTTACGGCCAGCTTTCCACCATGGACAGCGGCGAGTTTGCCGGGTGGCGATATTGGCAGGGCGATCCGTTCGAAACCCGCTCCGGCCCGTTCTATTACCGCCGCGAGGACGACGGCTCATATGTCAGCGCCTTCCGCGCCGAACCGCGCCACATGAACGGCGGCGGGTTCATGCATGGCGGGTGCATGATGACCTTCGCCGATTTCGCGCTGTTTGCGATTGCGACCGATGTTCTGAATGGCGATCATGCGGTGACGCTGAACCTGTCGGGCGATTTCCTCGGCCCGATCGCCAGCGGCGCGCTGGTCGAGGCGCGCGGCGAAGTCACGCGCGGCGGGGGCAAGACGATCTTCGTACGCGGTCTGGTGACCGGTGACGGCCAGCCTGCGCTCAGTTTTACGGGTATCATTCGCCGCCTTGCAAGGCGCTGATTCCCGCATCCTGCGCAGCCTTTTGTGCACATGCAGCATGGCCTGTTGCAGCGGCGCGAGGGCGGCGCTAAGGGCGCGGGCAAGCGGCTCTGCATAGGTATGCACAGGCGGGCCGCACCGCACCGGATTTCGCTTTTGCGCCACTGGAGAACGCCGCAATGAACACCCAGACCATGACTGATCGTATCGCCACCGGACAGGGGTTCATCGCCGCGCTTGACCAGTCGGGCGGATCGACGCCCAAGGCGCTGCGCGGTTACGGTGTCGAGGACAGCGAATGGTCGGGCGATGACGAAATGTTCGCGCAGATCCACGCGATGCGCGCGCGCGTCATCACCTCGCCGTGCTTCGGCAGCGGCAAAGTGATCGGCGCGATTCTGTTCGAAAAGACCATGGACGGCATGGTGGACGGCAAGAGCACCGCCGATGCGCTGAAGGATCGCGGCATCGTTCCTTTCATCAAGGTCGACGAAGGTCTGGCTGAGGAGGCCGACGGCGTGCAGCTGATGAAGCCGATGACAAAGCTTACGGCGCTGCTCGAAAAGTCGGTTGCCGCAGGGATGTTCGGCACCAAGATGCGCTCGGTTATCAAGGCGGCGAACCCCGCTGGTATTGCAGCCGTGGTCGCCCAACAGTTCGAGGTGGGCAAGCAGATCATTGCCGCCGGCCTGATGCCGATCATCGAGCCCGAATATGACATCACCTCCGATGACCGCGCCGAGGGAGAGAACATCCTGCTGGCCGAGATCACCAAGCAGCTCGAAGCGCTGCCGGAAGGCCAGCAGGTGATGCTCAAGCTGTCGATCCCGGCGACGGCGGGCCTTTACACCCCGCTGGTCAACCATCCCAAGGTGCTGCGTGTCGTTGCGCTGTCGGGAGGCTTTTCGACGGATGATGCCTGTTCGCGGCTTGCCCAGAACCCCGGCATGATCGCGAGCTTCAGCCGCGGCTTGCTCCAGGACCTGCGCAAGAGCCAGTCGGACGAGGAATTCAACACCGTGCTCGGCAAGGCGATCGACCAGATCGCCAGCGCGAGCGTGTGAACAGGTGACAGCTGACGCCTGAGCGATTAGCGAGGCGCGCCATGACCGACACCCAGCTTTATCTCATCTCGCCGCTCGACGTCGGCGGCGACTTTCCCCTGCGGCTCGAACGCGCGCTGGCGGCGGGGAAGGGGCTTGTGACCGCCTTCCAGTTTCGCGTGAAGGGGATCGACCAGCACGAGGCTGCCCGTCTTGCCGAGCCGCTTCAGGCGATCTGTGCGGCGCATGACGTGGCATTCATCGTCAATGATTCGGTCGCTCTGGCAAAGCGGCTGAAGGCGGACGGGGTGCATCTCGGGCAGGGCGACGGCTCGCCCAAGGATGCGCGCGCCGAATTGGGGCGCGATGCGCAGATCGGGGTCACCTGCCACGCCAGTCGTCATCTGGCGATGGAGGCGGGTGAGGCGGGGGCCGACTATGTCGCCTTCGGGGCGTTCTTTCCGTCCTCCACCAAGGATAAGGGCGATGCGGAACGACCCGCGCCCGAACTGCCGGACTGGTGGACGAACCTGTTCGAAATCCCCTGTGTCGCCATCGGCGGGATCACGCCGGAAAACTGCAAGCCGCTGGTAGAGGCCGGCGCGGACTTTCTGGCAGTATCGGGCGGGGTGTGGAACGGCGACGAAGTTGCCGCGATCGCAGCTTTTGCCGAAGCGATTGCGGCA
Source organism: Erythrobacter fulvus (assembly GCF_028595285.1). Classification (GTDB taxonomy): domain Bacteria; phylum Pseudomonadota; class Alphaproteobacteria; order Sphingomonadales; family Sphingomonadaceae; genus Erythrobacter; species Erythrobacter fulvus. The sequence continues at coordinate 138,421 of NZ_JAQQXQ010000001.1, forward strand.
GCGCGTTAACCCACGCTGCCCAGCCGGGTGCAGATCAGCTTTGACAGTGTGCCATCGGGGTTCATCTTCTGCAGGGTGTTGTCGCCCAGCACCTGGAAGCGTTCGTCCTTCTTGGGGCCGCGGGTGAAAACCAGTTCGGTGCCGCGCAACAGGTAGATGCCGTTGCCGGACGCGTTGCGGTAGCTCGAGGCATTGCCGATGCGGAAGCCTTCTTCGGGCAAGACGACATAGGCCTCGCCCCCGGCATCGCCGGGCAAGGCGCATTCCCATTCGCCGCGCTGCAAGGTGCCCAGCATTCCGCCACTGGGCGCAGCGGAGCGGCTAGCGGGTACCGCATCCTTGCGATCTTGCGCCCCGCCGATGCCCGAACCAAAGGCGGCGAGCGCGGCTGCACAAAGCGCGAGGATGATGATCGTGCGGGTACGCATGACGACGGCCCTACCAGCGCGCCGAGCCGGACGCCACGCCTTTCCGTTCGGATTTTGGCGGTGCTTGCCGTGTCGCCAGCTATCGGCTATCGGCGCGCATCATTTCCGGGCGAGCGCCTTTTGCGGTGCGGAGCCCTCCCGTCTCCCTTGCACAAAGGCCCGTAGCCCCATGAAGATCAGCGGCGTCGATATTCGCCCCGGCAATATCCTTGAATACGAAGGCGGCATCTGGAAGGTCGCCAAGATCCAGCACACCCAGCCCGGCAAGGGCGGGGCCTACATGCAGGTCGAAATGAAGAACCTGCAGGATGGCCGCAAGACCAACGTGCGCTTCCGCAGCGCCGACACGGTTGAGCGCGTGCGGCTCGACACCAAGGAATTCCAGTTCCTCTATGCCGAGGGCGAGGATCTGGTGTTCATGGACAACGACACCTACGAACAGATCACGCTGCCCGGTGACCTGCTTGGCGATGCGCGCCCGTTCCTTCAGGACGGGATGCAGGTGAACCTTGAGCTGTGGGACGAAAAGCCGATTTCGGTCGAGCTGCCCGCGCAGGTTGAAGCCACCATCGTTGAGGCCGACGCCGTGGTGAAGGGGCAGACCGCCTCGTCTAGCTACAAGCCCGCGATCCTCGATAACGGCGTGCGTATCATGGTCCCGCCGCACATCGGCAGCGGCACCCGCATCATCGTCGATGTGTACGAGCAGGCCTACGTCGGCAAGGCCGGCTGAGGACACGTCAGATGGCAGCTATTTCCGGCCTCATCCGCGTCATGGAACGCGCCGCGCGCAAGGCGGGCGGGCGTCTGCGTCGCGATTTCGGCGAAGTCGAGCACCTTCAGGTCTCCCGCAAGGGCCCGGCCGATTTCGTCAGCAAGGCCGATATGCGCGCCGAGCGCACGCTTTATGACGAACTCTCCGCCGCGCGGCCCGGCTGGGGTTTCGTGATGGAAGAGGCGGGCGTGATCGAGGGTGATCCCGGCATGCCGCGCTGGATCGTCGATCCGCTCGACGGCACCAGCAACTTCCTGCACGGCATCCCGCACTTCGCGATCTCGATCGCTGCGCAGGAACCGCGCCCGGACGGCAAGGGCTGGGGCGAAGTCGTGGCCGGTGTGATCTATCAGCCGGTTACCGACGAAACCTATTGGGCGGAAAAGTCGCGCGGTGCATGGCTTCACGATGCCCGCCTGCGCGTCTCGGCACGCTCGCGACTGACCGACGCGCTGGTGGCGACCGGCATCCCCTTTTTCGGCCATGGCGACTTTGCCGAATGGAGCCGCATCTTCGGTGCGATCGGGCCGGAAGTGGCCGGTATCCGCCGCTTCGGCGCTGCCTCGCTCGATCTGGCCTACGTGGCGCAAGGGCGCTTTGACGGGTTCTGGGAAAGCGGTCTCAATGAATGGGACACGGCTGCCGGGTGTCTGCTGGTGCGCGAGGCGGGCGGGTTTGTCTCGGACTTCCGCGGCCGTTCGGCCCCGATCCACGCCGATCAGGTGCTTGCGGCCAATGACGTCCTGCATTCGAAGTTGCACAAGCTGTTGGCGGGCAGTTTGCGGTAAGCCTTGTTGATTTGCGGGGGGCGGGCGGTTAACAGCCTGCCTGTCCGCGCGGGGCGCCCCTGTGGTGGAATTGGTAGACGCGACCGACTCAAAATCGGTTGGAGAAATCCGTGCCAGTTCGAGTCTGGCCAGGGGCACCACCCGCAGCACTTTCCCACAATCCGCTTGTCTTTGCCCCAAGTGATTGGCTAGCCACAGGGCTGACGATGCTGGAAGCCCCATCCTATCACGCGATAGCGGCCATGGCGGTGACCATCGCTATGTTCATCGCGTTTGCGCGCGGGCGCTATACGGTCGAGATCATCTCGCTCATCACTATCGCGGTGATCGGCGTTGGGCTCTATTTCGCGCCGCTCGAAGGCACCAAGCCGACTGACGGGCTGGCGCTGGCCTTCGGCGGGTTCGGGCATCAGGCGCTGATCACCATCTGCGCGCTGATGATCATGGGCCGGGGTCTGGTGGTGACCGGCGCACTGGAACCATTTGCCCGCCTGCTCGAACGCGTGTTCCGTACCAACGGCCAGATCGGGTTGCTGTTCGCACTGGTGATCGCCTTCACCCTGTCGATGTTCGTCAATGATACACCGGTGATGGTGCTGATGTTGCCGATCCTGGTTGCGCTCGCCGGCAAGGGCGTTGTCGCCTCGTCGAAGACGCTGATGCCGGTCAATGCCGCGGTGCTGATCGGCGGGATGGGGACTACCATTGGCACCTCGACCAATATTCTGGTGGTCAGCATTGCCGAGGATATCGGGATGGAGACCATCGGGGTTTTCCAGTTCACTCCGATCGTGCTGATCGCGGCGGTGGCTGCGTTGCCCTATCTTTGGCTGGTGATGCCGCGCCTGCTGCGCGACAACAGCGTGATACCGGAGAATGTCCGGCGCATCTTTCACACGCGTCTGCGGGTCGGCAGCAGCAGCCTGCTGGCCGGGGCGGAACTTGCCGCAGTTCAGGACAAGCTACCGCAAGGGATCATTTTTCACGATCAACCGACAGGCGCGCTCCAACCGCAGCAAAGGCTGCATATTTCCGGTACGCATGAAGCGATCGAGGAAGCCGCGCGCGCCTTGAAGGGCGAGCTCGCGCCCAGCTGGGTGCTTGACCGGATTCGCCGCGTTTCCAAGGATCAGGGCGAGGATATCGTCGCGGTCGAGATGACGGTGACGGCGGATTCGCGCCTCATCACCCGCACGCTCGCCAGCTCGGGCATTGCCGATCTCTATGGCGTGGCGGTGCTCGGCATTCACCGGCCCGACCGGGTGCTGGGCGAACGCGATACCTATTCCGAAGCGGGCGATCTGCGCATTCTCGAAGGCGACGTGCTGCTGGTGATGGGGATCGAGGAAGACCTCCAGAATTTCGCCAATAATGATGGCCTGCTGCGGCTTGAAGGCGCGCGCGAGCTGCCGCGCCGGTCAAAGGCGGTGCTGGCCGGCGCGATCATGCTGGGGGCGATTGCCACGGCCTCGCTCGGCCTGCCATGGTTTGATGGCGGTTCATATACCCCGATCAAGCTGCCGATTGCCATTGCCGCGCTGGCGGGTGCGATCCTGATGTTCGTGACCGGATGCGTGAAGTTCGACCGCGTGGGCCGCGCCCTCTCGGCCAAGGTGATCGTGCTGATCGCGGCCAGCATCGCCATCGGCCGCGTGATCGACGCCAGCGGTGCGGCAGAATTTCTGGGACAAGCGCTCGCGCTCGGCTTGGGCTACCTGCCGCCCGCGCTGGTGCTGGGCGCGATCATGCTGTTCGTGACCGTACTCACCAATTTCGCGTCAAACGCCACCGCCGCGACCATTGGGACGCCGATTGCCTTCAGCATTGCGACCGAGCTGGGAATGCCGCCCGAGCCGCTGGTCCTGGCGGTGCTGTTCGGCTGCAACCTCGCCTACGCCACCCCGATTGCCTATCAGACGAACATGCTGATCATGTCCGAAGGCGGATATGAATTCGGCGATTACACGCGGGCCGGCGCGCCACTGGTGGCGCTGATGGTCACGGTGCTCTCGGTGATATTGGTGCTGTGGTACGGGCTGTGAAAGCAATCGGGTCAAACAGGGAGAAGACCATGAAAATCGGTTTCGCATTGGCAGGGGCGAGCGCGCTGGCGCTGATCGCGGTGCCCGCGCAGGCGGACGAGTTGCGCGACGCGGTGGCGGCGGACATGCCTGCGCTTGTCGAGCTTTACAAGGATCTGCACGCCAATCCGGAGCTGTCGTTTCAGGAGGTCGAGACCGCAAAGAAGCTCGCCGCCCGCGCCCGCGCGCTGGGTTTCGAAGTGACCGAAGGCGTTGGCAAGACCGGCGTGGTCGCCGTGATGACGAACGGCGACGGTCCGGTCGTGATGTTGCGCGCCGATATGGACGGGCTGCCGGTGATCGAGCAGACCGGGCTACCCTACGCCTCCAAGCGCAAGGGCATTCCCGCGAGCGGGATCGAGACCGGCATTATGCACGCCTGCGGTCACGATACCCATATGACCGCGTGGATCGGCACCGCGCAGCTGCTGGCCGAGCGCCGTGACCAGTGGTCGGGGACGCTGGTGATGATCCTCCAACCGGCCGAGGAAATCGGGGAGGGCGCCAAGGCGATGCTCGACGACGGGCTGTATACCCGCTTTCCCAAGCCCGATTATGTGCTCGCCTTCCATGATGCGGCGCAGGCCCCCGCGGGCTTCATCGGCTATTCCAAGGGCTTTGCGCTGGCCAATGTCGATTCCGTCGACGTAGTGGTGCCCGGGGTGGGCGGCCACGGCGCCTACCCGCATACAACCAAGGATCCGATCGTGATCGCCGCCAGTATTGTCAGCCGGTTGCAGACGCTGGTGAGCCGCGAGCTTGATCCGCAGGAACCGGCTGTGGTTACGGTCGGCAGCTTCCAGGCCGGGGCAAAGCACAACATCATTCCCGATGAAGCGCGGCTCCAGATCACTGTGCGCAGCTATGCCGACAAGACGCGGCAGCACCTGCTCGACGGGATCGCCCGGATTGCGCGGGGAGAGGCGCTGGCGGCCGGGATGCCCGAGGACAAATTGCCCAAGGTGACGGTGCAGGATCCCTATACGCCCGCAACCTACAACACCCCGGAATTCACCGACCGCGTGATGGCGGGCCTCAAGACCCGTTTTGAAGGTCGGGTGATGGAAACCCCTGCGGTGATGGGCGGGGAGGACTTCAGCCAGTTTTACCGCGCCGACCGCGAAAACGTGGAGTCGCTGATCTTTTGGGTCGGCGGGGTGCGGGAAACCGAATGGGAAAAGGCGCAGAAAGGCGAGATCGAACTGCCTTCGCTCCACTCGCCCTTCTGGGCGCCGGATGCCCCTGTGGTGATCGCCACCGCCACCGAGGCGATGACCGCAGCGACGCTTGACCTGATGCCGAAAAAGGGCGGGTAGACAGCCGCCAGAAACGATTACGGCCGCCGGAGCGCCTCCTGAAAGGAAGCATTCCGACGGCCGTTTCTCCTCCCCAGGAGAACTTTTGAATTGGGTTATTCCGAAGCGGGCACGTAGGTCCCGAGGCGGTGGTGCAGGGCGTTGATCTTCGCCAGCTCTTCACGGTCTTCGGTGTTGCGCGCATGGCTTTCAAGCGCGCGGCGCAGCAGCTTCATATCCGCAGTCGAGAGCAGCGCACGGGCGCGGGCGGGTTCGGTCTTCGGGGTATCGGTATCGCTCATGGTCACTCTCCTCGGGTGAATATCCCGAGTCCTTAGGCGGCTTTGCGGTCAACCGGAAGGCCGCAAAACAGCGACCTTCCGGCAAACCACAAATTACGCAGCCTCGAACTGGTTCATGGTGTTGTGCGTTCCACCGGCCTTCAGCGCGGCTTCGCCAGCGAAGTACTCCTTGTGATCATCGCCGATGTCCGAACCGGCCATGTTCTGGTGCTTCACGCAGGCGATGCCTTCGCGAATTTCCTTGCGCTGCACGTTCTTGACGTAGCCAAGCATGGCCTGCTCGCCGAAGTACTCGCGGGCGAGATTGTCGGTGCTGAGCGCGGCCGTGTGATAGGTCGGCAGCGTGATGAGGTGGTGGAAGATGCCCGCCCGTGCAGCGCCATCGCGCTGGAAGGTGCGGATCTTCTCGTCGGCTTCGGCAGCCAGATCGGTGCCGTCGTAGTCCACGCTCATCAGGCGGTCGCGATCATAGGCCGAGACATCCTTGCCGGCTGCTTCCCACGCATCGAAAATCTGCTGACGGAAGTTCAGCGTCCAGTTGAAGCTGGGCGAGTTATTGTAGACCAGCTTGGCATTGGGCACGACTTCGCGGATCCGGTCGACCATCTTGGCGATCTGTTCGACGTGCGGCTTCTCGGTCTCGATCCACAGCAAGTCCGCGCCGTTCTGGAGCGAGGTGATGCAGTCGAGCACGACGCGGTCCTCGCCCGTGCCGGGACGGAACTGGTAAAGGTTCGACGGCAGGCGCTTGGGAGCGAGCAGCTTGCCGTCGCGGCTGATAAAGACCTGGCCGTTGGTGATGTTGGCCGGATCGACTTCATCCGCATCAAGGAAGCTGTTGTACTGGTCGCCCAGATCACCCGGCTCCTTCGAGAAAGCGATCTGCTTGGTCAGGCCGGCACCGAGCGAGTCGGTACGGGCGACGATGATGCCGTCTTCCACACCCATTTCAAGGAAGGCATGGCGGCAGGCGCGGATCTTCTGGAGGAAGTCCTCGTGCGGCACGGTGACCTTGCCGTCCTGGTGGCCGCACTGCTTTTCGTCCGAAACCTGGTTTTCGATCTGGAGCGCGCAGGCACCTGCTTCGATCATCTTCTTGGCGAGAAGGTAGGTCGCTTCCGCGTTGCCGAAGCCGGCGTCGATGTCGGCAATAATGGGCACGACGTGGGTTTCGTAATTGTCGATCGCGTTTTCGAGCCGCTTGGCCTCGACGGCGTCACCGGCTTCGCGGGCCTTGTCGAGCGCGCGGAACATCATGCCGAGTTCGCGGGCGTCGGCCTGCTTGAGGAAGGTGTAGAGCTCTTCGATCAGCGCGGGAACGCTAGTCTTTTCGTGCATCGACTGGTCGGGCAGGGGGCCGAATTCGCTGCGCAGCGCGGCGACCATCCAGCCCGAGAGGTAGAGGTAGCGCTGCTTGGTGGTGCCGAAGTGCTTCTTGATCGCGATCAGCTTCTGCTGCGCGATAAAGCCGTGCCAGCAGCCCAGAGACTGGGTGTATCGCGCGGGATCGGCATCATAGGCGGCCATGTCGGCGCGCATGATCTTGGCGGTGTGCTTGGCGATGTCGAGGCCGGTGGCGAAACGGTTCTGGATCACCATCCGCGCGGCGTTCTCGGGGTCGATTGCAGCCCAGCTCGGCCCGTTGGCGGTGACGATTTCGCGCATCCGGGTGATCGTGTTCTGGTAGGTCATATTCATCTCCTGTCCGTCCTGGGGAGCGGCGGGCCGTCGAAGACTCGCGCCATCGGATGGGCAGGGTTTGCCGTGTTGCGGCGCAGCATGACAGGAAAACTTACAAAAAATCGTGTCGCTATGCCGACATTCGGCTGTAATCTTGTGTCAATCAGTAAAGTAATTTACAAAGCGGAATGGCTGATACCAACCTCCTCGCCGGACCCGCACTGCGGCGTCTGCGCAAGCGCGAAGGGCTGACTCAGGCGGCGATGGCTGCCGCGCTCGGCATCTCGCCTTCCTACCTCAACCTGATCGAGCGCAACCAGCGGCCGCTGTCCGCGCGGGTGCTGGTGCAGGTCATCGAACGGTTCGATTTTGACCCGCGTTCCCTGCGTGAGGACGAGGCGATCGGCGGGCTCGACGGGTTGGTGCGGCGTATGACCGACAAGCGTTTCGCCGACCTCGCGATCGACCGCGAGGAAGTGCAGGAATTTCTTGCTGCTGCGCCGCAGATCGCCGCCGCATTTGCGCGCCTTTACGATCAGGCGGGCAGCGGGCGGCCCGAGGGAGAGGATGCCGCCGGTGCCGCGCGCCGCGCGATCGAGCGCTGGCAGAACCATTTTGCCGATCTTGATCATGCCGCCGAGGATCTGGCCGACGAATTGCGCCTGTCGCGCGGGGAGATCAGCGCAGCATTGGGCGAACGGTTGCGGGAAAAGCATCGCATGACTGTGCGCGTCCTTCCGGCAGAGGTGATGCCGGGGCAGGTTCACCGGCTCGATCTTCATGCGCGCCAATTGCAGCTTTCCGAAATGCTTCCCGGCGCAGCGCGGCGGTTCCAGATCGCCCGGCAGGTCGGCGCGCTGGAAATGCGCGAGGCGATTGAAACATTGGTGGCCGGGGTCAATCTGCCGTCGCCTGAAGCTCGCGAAATCTTCCGCGAACACATCACCGATTACCTCGCCGGTGCGTTATTGCTGCCCTATCGCCGCTTCCTGCGCGCCTGCGAGCAGACCGGTTACGATCTTGCGGTATTGCAACGCCGTTTTGCCGTGAGTTTCGATCAGGTCGCACAGCGGCTCACCACGCTAGGGCGGGTGGGCGAGCGCGGACTGCCGTTCTTTACCGCGACCATCGACCGCGCCGGACGGCTTGCAGGATTTACAGCGGGTGGTGCCGGAGCGCTCTATCCTCTCGACGGTGCGCGTTGGCCTGCGTGGATCCCCTATGCCGCCTTCGAACGGCCCGGCGCGGTGCTGACTCAGGCAGTGACCTTCAGCGAGGGCGAGGCCGCGCCGCGCCACTGGTTCACGATCACACGCACGGTCGACGGCGATGGCGTGATGTGTGCGGCCCGCCGCGCCGTAGTGCTAGGGATCGAAGCGCGCTTTGCTGGGGAACTGGCGCTGGCACGCGGTGTCTCGCTTGATCCGGCCGATGCGGTGCCGCTCGGGACACCTTGTCTGCGTTGCGGGCGGGCCGAGTGTCTCACACCCGCTCCGGCGCGCATGGCCAGCGCACCGTCGCGCCCCAGAGCGGGGTTCTGAGTGCGGTGTTAACCTTCGAAAACCGCGGAAAAGCAAGCCTAGCCAGAGGTGTAAAGTTTACCGACACTTAAGGTCTCATCGCTAAAACCGGGCCTCGCATGCACCAGAGGCCCGCTTCGTCATGATCCGCCTGTTCAAGCATTACATCCCGCACGCCGTGCTGCTGCTCGGCCTGCTCGATCTGTGCTTGCTGGTGTTGGCCAGCGAGCTGGCGTGGCAATTGCGCGCGGGCCAGATCGGGATGGAAATCGATCATTTCGCGTTGCGCTGGCTTCCGTTGACCGGCACGGCGATGATCATCTGGCTGGCGATGATCGCGGTCGGGGTCTACGGCCCCAACGCACTCAGATCGCTACGTTTTGCGGGCGCGCGGGTGCTGGTCGCGATCAGCCTCGGCATTATTGCGCTGGCAGTGATCGACTTCATCGTACCGAGCGACTTCTTCTGGCGATCGACGCTGCTCTACACCATGGGCCTCGCGATCCTTGTGCTCGTGGCCGACCGCTTGCTGCTGACCAGTTTCCTCGGTTCTTCGGCATTCCGGCGGCGGGTGATGGTGCTCGGCGCCAGCGACCGTGCAGTGCGGCTGCGCGACCTTGGCGACAGGCCCGAATCCGGCTTCGCGATCGTCGCCTTCATCGCCATGAGCGAAAGCGACCGCCGGTTGGACGAGGCGATCCCGCGCGCCGCGATTCACGATCTCGGCCGCTTCGTCGAAAACCTCGGCGTGTCCGAGGTGGTGCTGGCCTTGCAGGAACGCCGAAATGCGCTGCCGCTGAAAGACTTGCTGCGGATCAAGACCAAGGGCGTGCACGTCAACGATTTTTCGAGCTTTATCGAACGCGAGACGGGCCGCGTCGATCTCGACACGATCAACCCCAGCTGGCTGATCTTCTCCGATGGATTTTCCAGCGGGCGGATGTTTTCGAGCGCGGTGAAGCGCATCTTCGACATCATCGCCAGTTCGGTGCTGCTGGCTCTGACGCTGCCCGTCATCCTCCTGTTTGCGCTGCTGGTGAAGCTCGACAGCAAAGGGCCGGCTTTCTTCCGCCAGCAGCGCGTTGGGCTTTACGGCGAGCCCTTCACGCTCATCAAGCTGCGTTCGATGCGCACCGATGCGGAAAAGGACGGGGCCAAGTGGGCCGAGGAAAACGATCCGCGCATCACCCGGCTTGGCCGCTTCATCCGCAAGGTCAGGATCGATGAACTGCCCCAGACCTGGAGCGTGTTGAAGGGTAACATGAGCTTTGTTGGCCCGCGTCCCGAAGTGCCTTCCTTCGTAGAAAGTCTCGAAGAGGAAATTCCGTTCTACGGCGAACGGCACATGGTCAAACCCGGCATCACCGGCTGGGCGCAGATCAACTATCCCTATGGTGCCTCGGTCGAGGACAGCCGCCGCAAGCTCGAATATGATCTCTACTATGCCAAGAACTACACGCCTTTCCTTGATCTGGTGATCCTGCTCCAGACGGTGCGGGTGGTGCTGTGGCCGGAGGGCGCACGGTGAACGGCCTGCCGGAAACCATGGCGCTGGCCGCATGGTTCGCGTGGATCGCCGGTGCGGTGCTGAGCGGCGGTGCGCTGGTCTGGATCTGGAACTGCGGCGATCCGGCGCGTCCCGACCGCGTGCCGCTGGCGATCGCCAGCGCGACGGGCTGCGCGGCCTGCACTCTGTTTGCGGGGCTTGGCCCCGATCACGTGACGGGCACGCTTGCGATAATGGCGCGCAACCTTGCACTGATCGCGGCGATTTTCTTCATGTTCTCCGCCGACGGCCGTGCCGCCAGCCTCAAACCGATCCGTCCGGTGATCATAACGCTGGTGATGGTGCAATTGTGCCAGCTGCCGGTGCTGGGCCTCGAACTGCGTGGTGCGGGTTTCCCGGCCATTGCCAGAGCCGCTTTCGAAGTGCGGATGCTGATCGATATGCTGATGGCGATCGGCGCGTTGATGCTGCTGCACAATCTTTACGCCGGCGCTGCCACAGGATCGCGTTATATTCTACGGTGGTCGGTGATCGCGCTGTCCGGCATTTTTGCCTACGATCTCAACCTTGCAACCATCGCCTATCTGGGCGGCGACTATCCGGGCCTCCTGCGTGACGGCCGCGGGGTGTTCGCGGGTGTCATGGGTGTGCTGTTCGCGCTGGGCATCAGTCCTGCAGGGCCCCGGGTGCAGTTCAGCCCTTCGCGCGCGGTGACCTTCCGCACGCTGTCACTGGTGCTGATCGGGGTTTATCTTGCCTTGATGGTGGTGGTCGCGAAGTCGCTGCCGCTGGTGGGCGGGGACTTTGCGCGGACCAGCCAGATCGCCTTCATCGCCTTGGCCGCTGCTGCGGCGATTGCCGTTCTGCCGTCGCCGCGCATGCGCGGCTGGCTGCGGGTTACGGCGACAAAGCACCTGTTCCAGCACCGCTACGACTATCGCGAGGAATGGCTGCGGTTCACACGCACGATCGGCCATGGCGGTGCGGGGGGCGCGAGCCTTGAAGGGCGCGCGGTCAAGGCATTGGCCGACATCACCGAAAGCCCCGCCGGCCTGCTGCTGATGCCGAACGAAGAGGCCCAGCTGGAACTGACCGCGCGCTGGAACTGGCCGACCATTGCAGTGCCTGCCGCTGCCGCGGAACACGGGCTGGCCGGGTTGCTCGAACAGCATAATCTGATCATCGCGCTCGACGAGGTACGCGGGGGCATCGACCATCAGGGCGAGACTGCCCATCTGCCCGAATGGCTGGTGGAGGCGGAGGATGCCTGGGCGCTGGTGCCGCTGATCCATTTCGACCGGCTCGTCGGCGTCATCATCCTCGCGCGTCCGCGGATCGAACGGCGGCTCGACTGGGAGGATTTCGACCTTCTGCGCGTTGTGGGCCAGCAGCTCGCGAGTTATCTCTCGGAGCAGGCCGGCCAGCAGGCGTTGATGGACGCCAGCCGTTTCGATGACTTCAACCGCCGCATGGCATTCGTCATGCACGATATCAAGAACCTTGCCAGTCAGCTTTCCCTGCTGGCGAGCAATGCCCAGAAGCACGCTGATAATCCCGATTTCCGGGCCGACATGCTGGTGACGCTGCGCAATTCGGCCGACAAGCTTGCGGCGCTGCTCGCCCGGCTCGGCCGCTACGGCGCGAGCCCGTCGCATGAATTGGTGTCGATCGATCTGGCGCAACTGGCCCGCAAGATCGCCGAGCGGTTCCGTCCGGTGCACCCTGTCATGCTTACCCGGGAGGACAGTGTGGAGGTGATGGGCGATCCAGAAGCGCTGGAACAGACACTCGTGCATCTGGTGCAGAATGCCGTCGACGCCAGCGGGCCGGGCATGCCGGTCTGTCTCGATGTCACCACTCAGGGGCTTAACGGGATGATCGACGTGATCGACACCGGCTGCGGCATGAGCCCTGAATTCGTGCGTAGCGGCCTGTTCAAACCCTTTGTATCGTCCAAATCGGGCGGGTTCGGCATTGGCGCCTTCGAGGCGCGCGAATTGGTCAAGACGATGGGCGGCCGGGTAGCGGTTGAATCCCGCGAGGGGCTCGGCACCCGCTTTTCCGTCGTGCTGCCGCTGAGCGATGCAGCACGTTTGATCGGCCGCGCTACGCAATCCGATGATCCAACTTCCCGGGAGGTCGCCTGATGGCTGACAAGAAACCCCCGCTGCTCGTGATCGAGGATGATCCGGGCCTGCAGGCACAGCTGAAATGGGCCTATGACGATTTCTCGGTGATCATCGCCGGGGATCGCGACAGTGCGCTGGCCGCGCTGAGGGCCGAGGCGCCCGCTGTGGTCACGCTCGATCTTGGCCTGCCGCCCGATCCCGACGGCACCAGCGAAGGCTTTGCCGTGCTCGACGCGATCATGGCGCTGAAGCCCGATACCAAGGTGATCGTTGCCAGCGGCCATGGCGCGCGCGAGAGCACGCTGCAGGCGATCGAGCGCGGGGCTTATGATTTCTACCAGAAGCCGCTCGATATCGACGCTCTCGGGCTGATCGTGCGGCGCGCCTACAACCTGCACCAGATCGAGGAGGAGAACCGCCGCCTGCTTGCCAGCGCGAGCGCCGACAAGACAGTGCTCGGGCGGCTGATCACCGGTGCGCCGGAGATGGTGAAGGTTGCGCGCACGATCGAGCGCGTTGCCAAGACCAGCGTTTCGGTGATGCTGCTGGGCGCAAGCGGGACGGGCAAGGAGCTGCTGGCCAAGGGGCTGCACGATGCGAGCGACCGTGCCGATGGCCCCTTCATCGCGATCAATTGTGCGGCGATCCCCGAAAACCTGCTCGAAAGCGAGCTGTTCGGGCATGAAAAGGGCGCGTTTACCGGGGCGGTCAAGACCACCGAGGGCAAGATCGAGAGCGCCCATGGCGGCACGCTGTTCCTTGACGAGGTGGGCGACATTCCGCTGCCCTTGCAGGTCAAGCTTCTGCGGTTCCTTCAGGAACGCACCATCGAGCGCATCGGCGGGCGGCGCGCGATCGCGGTGAACACCCGGATAGTGTGCGCAACCCATCAGGATCTGGAAAGCATGATCACGGCGGGCACTTTCCGCGAAGATCTGTTTTACCGCCTCGCTGAAATCGTGGTCCGCATTCCCGGCCTTGCCGAAAGACACGGCGATTCGGTGCTGCTGGCCAAGGTGTTCCTCAAACGCTTTGCCGCCGAAATGAACCCGCAGGTGACCGGCTTTGCCCCCGATGCGCTGGCCGCGATTGATGCGCATGACTGGCCGGGCAATGTCCGAGAGTTGGAAAACCGGGTGAAACGCGCGGTGATCATGGCCGATGGCAAGCTGGTTCATGCAGAGGATCTCGATTTCGGTGACGCGGACGAGGAAAGCGCCGAGGTGCTCAACCTCAAGGCGGCACGCGAGGCCGCCGATCGCCGTGTGATCCGTCATGCGCTTGCTCGCAGCGAGGGCAATATCTCCAGTACCGCCAAACTGCTCGGGATAAGCAGACCGACATTATACGATCTGCTCAAGCAATATGATCTTCAGGCTTAGGCCTATCGCGCTGCTGTTGGCGCTGGCGTTGGCTGGATGCTCTGACAGCCGCAGCACTCCGCCGGAACAGGCCGCTTCTGGTGCGCCGGAGCCTGCCTTCGCGCGCTTGCTCGATGATGCCGATGCGGCCATGGCGGGTGGTCGGCTGGCTGAAGCCGGGCGCATCCTCGACGAAGCGCGCGCGCGTGACCCCGATGATCCCGATCTGTGGGTTGCGATTGCCCGTCTGCGGTTTCGCGGAGGCGAGCATCTGACCGCAATCGCGGCGGCCGAGCGGGCGCTGGAGCTCGGCCCGGATCATGCTCCGGCGCTGCTCATGCGCGCGCTGATGGTGCGCGACGCCCATGGTTTTGCCGACGCGCTGCCGTGGTTCGAGGCCGCGCTGACCGCGGATCCTTCCAACGCCGATGCGCTGGCGGAATATGCCGCGACGCTGGGTGATCTAGGCCGGCACCGCGACATGCTGAGGGCGGTGCGCGAGCTGGCTGAAATCGCGCCGCGCGATCCGCGGGTGTTCTATCTGCAGGCCGTTCTCGCACAGCGCGGCGGTAAGCCGGTGCTGGCGCGCAGCCTGCTGGAACGCAGCGGGATGACTGCGCGCGGCGTCCCTGCGGCGTTGTTGCTTGATGCGCTGATCAGCCTTGATCAGGGCAATGATGCCAGCGCGGCGCAGCAGCTTGAACGCCTTGCCGCGCGCCAGCCTGCCAATACACGGGTGCGCGATCTGTTTGCCCGCGCCTTGCTGCTGAGCGGGCGCGAGGGGGAGCTGGTGGAACGCTTCTCGGCTGAGGCGGCCAGGCCCGAAGCTTCCGCCTATCTCGCGATGCTGGTGGCGCGCGGATACGAGCGGCTGGGTGATCGCGTCCGGGCGGCGCCTTTGCTTGAGCGTGCTTATGCGTCGGGGGAGGATGTTCCGGCGACGCTGGCATTGCGTCCGGGCTTACCGCAACCGGTGGCCGAGCTGCGCGGATTGGCGGTGGCGGGCAATTGGGTGGCTGCGCGTGGCACCGCGCAGGCTTATCGCGCGCGGTTTCCGGCTTCCGCGGATTTTGCCCAGCTGTCAGGTGATGCAGCCCTAGGCAGCGGACAGCCTGAGGTTGCGCTGGCAGATTACGCATCTGCGGCGCGTGTCCGGCGGCCTTGGCCGCTGACCCGCAAGGCCGTTCATGCGTATCGCCTGATGGATGACGATGTAGCGGCCGATACGCTGTTGGCCCGCCATGTCGCAGGCGAGCCGCAAAATGTTGCAACAATCCTCGCGCTGGCACAGACGCTGGCCCGTCGCGGAGAATGGCAGCGCAGCGCGATGTTGCTCGATCATGCGATTGCTATGGGCGGAGGGCATGATCCGGTGCTGCTTGCCCTGCGTGCCCAGGCCGCCCGCGAGCTCGGACAGAGTGACGAGGCCGCACGCTTTGACATCTTGCGCGCCGAACTTCGCCCGCCGCCGCTGGCGAAGCGCTGAATCGGGGCGCTCGACAATTGTCTTGAGGCGGGGCAGGGCGCTCGTCCCATGCTGCTGCGTCGTCTGCCTTTGCTGTCCGATCCGATGATCGCCGTGCTGTTGATCGCAACGGCGCTGGCTTTTGTCGTGCCTGCCGCAGGCGAAGGGCGCGATGTCGCGCGCCACGTTTCCAATGGCGGCATTTTCCTGCTGTTCCTCGTCAACGGCATGCGCATCCGCCGCAGCGAGATTGCGCGGGGGATCGCCAACTGGCGCTTTTTCGGACCGCTGATGCTTTTCGTGTTCGGGGGCATGGCTCTCGCAGGACTGGGCTTTGCGAGCCTTGCCGCGGGCATGCTGACGCCGCTGGTGGCAATGGGATTCATCTATCTCGGCTGCCTGCCATCAACCATCCAGTCTGCAACGTCCTATACCAGTCTGGCGCATGGTAATGTCGCGCTGGCGGTCGTGGGCGCCGCGCTGATCAATATCGCAGGCGTGTTCATCAGTGCGCCGCTGTTCGCGCTGCTAGGCGGCGGCGAGGCGGGGGAGATCGGCAGCGAGGCGATTATCCGTATCGGCCTGATCCTCGTGCTGCCCTTCGTGATCGGGCAAGTGGTGCAAGACCGGGTGATCGAGCGCATTGCCGCGCACCGTGCGCGCATCGCGTGGCTGGATCGTGCGGTAATCGGGCTGGCGGTCTATGTCGCCTTTTCGGGTGCCGTCGAACAGGGACTGATGCGCCTGTTCGCGCCGGCCGACTGGGCGGTGCTGGTGACGCTGGTGCTGGTGCTCCTGGCGCTGGCGCTGGGGGCGGCGTGGGGCACGGGCGGACTGCTGGGCCTACCGCGTGCGGACCGCATCACTTTCCTGTTTGCCGGATCGCAGAAGAGCGTGGCCATCGGCGCGCCGCTGGCGGCGATCCTGTTTCCGCCCGATAATGCAGGCTTCGTGATCGCCCCGCTGCTGCTTTATCACCTGGCCCAGCTGGTGCTGGCCGCGCCGCTGGCTACGCGTCTGGCGCGGGGTTAGCGAGGCGTTCGGCCTTCTGGTGGCGCACCGACCACCAGAACGAAAGCCCGATCAGGATCGCGCCGATCAGACCGGTTATGGTCTCGGGAATGTGTACCACCGCCGAAACCAGCATGATCGCGCCGAGCACCACGATCGCCCAGAACGCGCCGTGTTCGAGATAGCGGTATTCTGCGAGCGTCCCCTGCCGCACCAGATGCACTGTCATCGAGCGCACGAACATCGCGCCGATCGACAGGCCCAGAGCAATCACGATCATGTTGTTCGACAAAGCGAAGGCACCGATCACGCCGTCAAAGCTGAAGCTGGCGTCAAGGATGTTGAGATACAGGAATCCGCCAAGCCCGCTGCGTACGACCGCGCCGGCGGCGCGCGCCGCCTCCTCGCGCATTTCGAGCCAGTGGCTGACCGCTTCAACTGCGATGAAGGTGACGAGGCCCAGCATCCCGGCGACGAGGAAGGTGTGGGCATCCTCAACGGGAAGCAGCGTCGAAATGCCCCACATTCCCAGCAGGAGGACGGCGATTTCGATGGCCGGTAACGCGGACACTTTCGCAAGCGCCTGCTCGATGCTGTCGATCCAGTGAATGTCCTTTTCGGCGTCGAAGAAGAACTTCATCCCGACCATCGCCAGAAACGCGCCGCCAAAGCCGGCGATGCCGATATGCGCCGAACTCACCAGTTCTTCGTACTTCGCCGGATCATTGAGCGACAGATCCAGCGCCTCCATCGGGCCGATATTGGCGGCTATCGCGACGATCGCGAGCGGGAAGACGATCCGCATCCCGAACACGGCAAAGGCGATCCCCCATGTCAGGAAGCGCTTCTGCCAAATCTCGTCCATTTCCTTGAGGACCGATGCATTGACCACGGCGTTGTCGAAGCTGAGCGAAACCTCGAGCACTGACAGGATCACGACAATCCAGATCACCTGCGCCATGCCGATCAGCGTGCCGGAACTGGCCATGCCGTACCACGCGGCAAGGCCGAGGCATACGACGGTGAATATCAGCGAGAAGGTGTAATACCGGAACAGCGTTTGCATGATGCAAATCGGACCTTGGATGGGCAGGCCGGATGGGCGCGTGCCGTTGATAGTGAAAAGGTTCAGTCTTTGGGCTGGTAGGTCTGCTCTTCGCCCGGGAAAGCGCGGCTGCGCACTTCCTTGGCATAGTGCGCAACGGTGCGGTCGATCACCCCGGCAATGTCCTCGTACCGCTTCACGAAGCGGGGCACGCGTTCGAACATCCCGAGCATGTCCTCGGTCACCAGCACCTGACCGTCGCATTGCGCCGAAGCACCGATCCCGATGGTGGGGCAGGATACCGCCTGCGTTGCGGCGATGGCGATGGGTTCGACGACGCCTTCGATGACGATCGCGAAGGCACCAGCCTCATCAAGCGCCTTGGCGTCGGACACGATCTTTTCCGCTTCCGCGTCGGAGCGTCCGCGCGCACCATAGCCGCCCAGCACGTTGACCGCCTGCGGCGTGAGGCCGACATGGCCCATCACCGGGATCCCGCGGCTGTTGAGGAATTCGATCGTCGGCGCCATCGCCGCGCCGCCTTCAAGCTTCACGGCCGCCGCACCCGTTTGCTTCAGAAGATAGGCCGCGCTTTCGAAGGCCTGCTGCGGCGATGCTTCGTAGGAGCCGAAAGGCATGTCGACCACAACCACCGAGTGATAGGAACCACGCACCACCGCCGCGCCGTGATTGGCCATCATCTCCAGGGTCACCGGAATGGTCGAAGGCAGGCCATAGATGACCTGACCGAGCGAATCACCCACCAGCAGCAGATCACAATGCGCATCGAGCAGTTGCGCCTGACGGGCGGTATAGGCGGTGAGCATCACCAGCGGTTCGGTTGTGACGCCGTCCTGTTTGCGGGCACGGATGCGCGGCACAGTCAGGCGACGCATAGGCTGCGGGGTGGGATTGGCCCGGCTGGTGCTGGTGTCGAGCTGGAAAGTGGTGGACATGACGCCGCCTTTAGCGTTCGTGCGTGAAGAACGCAAAACCTCCCCCTTGGCGCGGCCCTCGAAACATTGCACACAGGCGACAAATGCGCTGACGCGTCGCGACGCGTCCGGGACAGGCGACAAGAGGGCTTTTCAATAATGGTAGCGACTTCGGGAACACCGCGCGACGGCTGGTCATCGCGCACGGCTTTCGTGCTGGCGGCAATTGGTTCGGCGGTCGGGCTGGGCAACCTTGTGCGCTTTCCGGCAGAGGCCGGGGCCAATGGCGGCGGGGCCTTTGTTCTGTTCTATATCCTGTGCATTGTCCTGATCGGCCTGCCGGTGCTCTTGTGCGAAACCCTTATCGGGCGGCACGGACAGGCCGCCGCCCCAGAAAGTTACCGCAAGCTTGCGGTGGAATCGGGCGCGTCCAAGGTGTGGGAACTGGTTGCCTCGCTGGGCGTGTTCTCGGCTTTTCTTGTGCTCAGCTTCTACTGCGTTCTGGGCGGTTGGGTGCTCTATTACATCGGGACCTTCGCCGCCGATCTGGTAGCGACCGGCGTGACGGGTCCGGCGTTCGACGGTGTTCCTGTCGAAGAGGTCGAGGCGCTGTTTCCCGCAATGATCGGTGACGGGATGATCACCAGCATGCTCGATCTGCTGTTCCTCGGCATCACGCTGGTGTTTGTGGCGCGCGGGGTTTCGGGCGGGATCGAGAAGGTTGCGGTCTATCTGATGCCGACCTTCTTCGTGCTTCTGCTGGGGATCACCGTCTACGGTTTCTTCGGCGGAGCGATGGAGCAGACCTTCAGTTACCTCTTCACCTTCGAACCCGAAAAGCTCACGCCCGAAGTGATGCTGGCCGCAGTCGGGCAGGCGTTCTTCTCGCTCTCGCTCGGGGTGGCGGGGATGGTGACTTACGGTGCCTATGTCGGACGTGACGTCAATCTGGCGGGGACTTCGGTGATCATCGCGGGGGCCGATACGGCCGTGGCGCTGATCGCGGGGCTGTGTATTTTCCCGATTGTGTTCGCTGCGGGTCTTGCGCCCAATGGCGGGCTTGGCCTGATGTTCCAGACGCTGCCGCACGCGTTCCAGGAAATCCCGTTCGGATCGCTGATCGGGCTGGCCTTCTTCGTCATGGTGGCTTTTGCCGCGCTCACCAGTTCGGTCGCGCTGATGGAAGTGCCGACCGCGTGGGTGATCGATCGCTTCAACTTGCGCCGTGGTGCGGCCGCCGTGTTGGTGACGCTCGGGGCGGCGGTGCTGGGCGTGCTTTCGGCGCTTTCGACCGGTGCGTTGGCGGATTTCCATCCGCTCGGCTTCATTCCGCTGTTCGAAGGCATGGGCACCCTCGACGCGCTCGACGGGCTGACCAGCAAGCTGACTATGCCGATTGCCGCGTTGCTGACCTGCATCTTCGTCGGCTGGATTGCCGACCGGCGGCTGGTCGATAGCGAGAACGGTCTTTCAGGCGGCACCCATCTGCTCTGGCGCTTTCTCGTTCGCTTTGCCTGTCCGTTGGCGCTGGCGGCGATCATGGTGTTCGGCCTCATCGGCTGACCCGCTGCGCGGGGCGAAGACTGCGGGGCCTGCGGGGGCGTTGCAATCGCACGCCCGATATGGAACATAATAGGAACGAAATGGACTCTCCGGAGTCCTGCAAGCGAGTCGTTCCATGTCCGAAGTCCCTCTCACCATCCCCGCACCTGCGCCTGTCGCCTTGCATCGCGCTGCGATCTCGCGCGGCTTTTCCGTGCCGCGGCGGGATATGCGCTGGCGGCCGGGGCTGGGTTTGCAACCGATGCACTCCGAAATCTTCGCCCGCTCGCATGAAGCCAGCGGGGCGGGCTTGGCGCTGGCTCTGGCGCGTGACGCCTTGACGTCATCGGCCGGCGACAAGGCAGGGGCGGAAGATACGCGTCAGGTCCTGTGGGTGCAGGACCGTGCGGCGATGCGGCTGGGCGGGCGGCCCTGCGTGCAGGGATTGCCGCCCGATGTGCGTCACCGCCTGATCCATGTCGCGGCGAACACGCCCGAGGATGCGCTTTTCGCACTGGAGGAGGGGCTGCGCTGCCGCGATCTAGCCTGTGTAATAGGCGAGATCGCAGGCAATCCGCGCGCGCTGACCTTCACCGCCTCGCGCCGGTTGAGTCTTGCGGCAGAGCGGCACGGGATCGCCCTGTGGCTGGTGCGGATCGATGCCGAGCCCGATCTCAGTTCGGCCCGTATGCGCTGGCGGGTGCGCGCCGCAGCCTCGCCGCGCCCGCGCTGGAATCCTGCCGCACCCGGCCATGCCGCCTGGCATGCCGAATTGTTCCGCGCCCGTGCCCACCCGCCGGGTGAATGGATATTGAGCGATGCCGATGGAACATTGCGCCACGCCCTTGCCGCCGATGAAGCGCCGGATCCTCGCGATCTGGTTCGCCCGACTGTCGGTCGATCGCTGGCGGCTCGCGCTCGCGCCTGAGCAGCGCGACGTCGCAGATAAAGCGCCCACCGCGCTGATCGCCGAGACAGCGCACGGCCCGCGCATTGCCGCAGCCAATCAGGCTGGGCTGGCCGCCGGTGCGCGACCGGGGATGCTGCTGGCCGATGCCCGCGCGCTGTGCCCGCAACTGGCTACCGCGCCGTCCGACCCGGCAGGCGATCTTGCCGCGCTGGAAAAGCTCGCCTTGTGGGCGCAGCGCTGGGGGCCGTGGAGCGCCCTTGATCCGCCCGATGGCGTGCTGGTCGACGTGACCGGCGTCGCCCACCTGTTCGGCGGCGAGCAGGCCTTGCTGGCCGATGTCGCCCGCGCCTTTGCCCGGCGCGGCCTGACGGTGCGCGCGGCGCTGGCATCCACTGCGGGCGCGGCCTGGGCGCTCGCCCATTACGGTCTGCCTGCCGCCATCCTTGCCCCACAAGACGATCCGCTGCGCCTGCTCGGCGGGCTGCCGGTGGCGGCCTTGCGGCTTGACGACGATGTGCTCGCGGTGCTGCGGCGGTTGGGGATCAAGCGTCTCGGCGAACTTGCCGGGGTAAGCGGTTCGGCCGATGATCCGGCAGGCGAGGCTGCCGCGCGCGATGCGCTGCGCCGCCGGTTCCGCAACCGCCGCTCGCCCGCCGCCAACCCGCTACTGCGGCTCGACCAGCTGCTTGGCCGCGTGCCCGAACCGCTGCTGCCGGTGATCGCCCAGGCAATCCCAATGGTGCAGCGCCGCCTGATGGAACCGATCCGCCATCGCAGCCTGCTCGATCGGGTGGTGGAAGACCTTGCGTTCGACATGGTGCGCACGCTGGAGGCGCGGGGTGAGGGGGCGCGGCGGCTCGAACTGGCGCTGTGGCGAGTTGATGGAGAGGTGCTGTGGCGTCGGATCGAGCTTGCCGCCGCGACCCGTGAGGTCACCCATATGCTGCGCCTG
The DNA here is from genome assembly GCF_028595285.1 of Erythrobacter fulvus. Lineage (GTDB taxonomy): Bacteria > Pseudomonadota > Alphaproteobacteria > Sphingomonadales > Sphingomonadaceae > Erythrobacter > Erythrobacter fulvus. The sequence continues at coordinate 160,147 of NZ_JAQQXQ010000001.1, forward strand.
TTCGCCGCACGGCTTGATGATGTGGAGGCCGGGTTCGGGATCGAGATGGTGCAGTTGCGCGCCAGCTGGAGCGAGCCACTGGCATTGTCGCAAGCCGATCTCGATGCTGCGGCGGAACGTCACGGCACCTCATTGGCCGCCTGCATCGACCGGCTCGCCGTGCGGCTTGGTAGCGGGGCTGTCACCCGCCCGGTCCCGCGTGCCAGCCACATTCCCGAACGTGCGCAGGGCTGGCAACCGCCGCTTGATCCGGTCGCGCCGGTGCAGGGCTCGCTCGCCTTCCATGCCCGACCGCTGAAACTGCTGGACCGGCCCGAACCGATTGCGGTGCTCTATGCCTCGCCCGATGGCTATCCCCAGCGCTTCCGCTGGCGCGGAGCGGTGCGCGAGGTGGTGCGGGTGGACGGGCCGGAGCGGATATCTCCCGAATGGTGGCGCGAACGTTCCAGCGTGCGGTTGCGCGACTATTACCGGATCGAAGATGCCGCCGGCGGGCGTTACTGGATCTATCGTCAGGGCATCGCTGGCGATGGACGGGGCGGGGTCCCCGACTGGTTTCTGCAAGGCCTGTTCGCGTGATCTGCCTTTACCAGTCTGATTAGGCTTTATTTACGGCTCTGTGCGAAAGTCTCGTCATGAACCTTGATTCGATCCCTCGCTCCTCGGAGCGTCGTTCCCTCAGCCTGATGGTGAAGAGCAGGGTGCGTTCGCGCGTCGTGTTCGTCGATCTGCTCGACATCTCCGAGGGCGGTTGCAAGATCCGCGGCAAGTCGGGCTTTGCAGGCATCGGCGACCGGGTGACGATGAAGGTCGCCGGAATCAACGCGCCGCTCGGCACGATTGCCTGGATTGACGGGCAAGTCGCCGGGGTTGCTTTTGAAGGGATGATGCATCCCGCGGTGCTCGATCACCTGTGTGCCCAAGGCGTTATCAAACCCGATGAAGCACCGGCCTATCGCGCTGTCTGAAAATAGCGTGCGGCGGGCTTGCAAGCTTTGCATTTGGAACTGCAAGGGTTGGAACATATAAGGAACACTTGAAAGGTGTTCCCGATGGTTCAGCAAACACTCCGCCAAAAGCTCGAAATTCTTGCCGATGCGGCGAAGTACGATGCTTCATGCGCATCATCCGGTACGGCGAAGAAGAACTCGCTGGGCGGGAAAGGCGTCGGCTCGACCGAGGGGATGGGCATCTGTCACGCCTATGCGCCGGACGGACGCTGCATTTCGCTGCTCAAGATCCTGCTGACGAACCACTGCATCTTCGATTGCCATTACTGCATCAACCGCAAAAGCTCGAATGTCGTCCGCGCCCGCTTCACCCCGCAGGAAGTGGTGGACCTCACGCTCAATTTCTATCGCCGCAACTATATCGAGGGTTTGTTCCTGTCCTCCGGTATCGTGAAGAGCGCTGATCACACGATGGAGCAGCTGGTCGAGGTGGCGCGGATATTGCGCGAGGAGCATGACTTCCGCGGCTATATCCACCTCAAGACCATTCCCGAGGCGGATGCGGAGATCATCCACCGCGCAGGTCTTTATGCCGACCGGGTCTCGATCAATGTCGAACTGCCGACCGACAGCGGGCTGACGCGGCTCGCGCCCGACAAGAACGCAAGCCAGATCGAGGGGGCGATGGGGCGCACCAAGGCGCGGATCGTGCAGGCAAAGGACGAACGCAAACGTTTCCGCCACGCCCCGCGCTTTGCACCGGCGGGCCAGTCGACCCAGATGATCGTCGGCGCTGACGATGCCAATGACGCTGCGATCATCGGCAAGGCGAGCCGTCTCTACAACGCCTTCGGCTTGAGACGCGTCTATTACAGCGCCTTCTCGCCGATCCCCGATGCCAGCGCCGTGCTGCCGCTGAAGCGCCCGCCGCTGCTGCGCGAACACCGGTTGTATCAATCCGACTGGCTGATGCGGTTTTATGGCTTCGCGCCGCAGGAAGTCGCCGACGCGGCGGAAGCGGATGGCAACCTGCCGCTCGACATCGATCCCAAGATGGCCTGGGCGCTGAAGTTCCGCGAAAGCTTCCCGGTCGATGTGAACCGGGCAGCGAAGGAACAATTGCTGCGGGTGCCGGGGCTGGGAACCCAGGCGGTCGGGCGCATCCTTGCGGCGCGGCGGCACCGGCGGCTGCGGCTCGACGATGTGGCGCGTCTGACCGCTTCGATCGCCAAGGTGCGCCCGTTCATCTGCACCATCGACTGGCGCCCGACCTTGCTGACCGACCGCGCCGACCTGCGCCGCCTGCTCGCGCCGAAGCAGGAACAACTGGAGCTGTTCTGATGGAGAAGAGCGCTTTCATCCGTTCGCCTCGAGCGAAGTCGAGAGGCTTTGGCGCTGGGTGTCTCGACAGCGCTCGACACGAACGGAGAGGGGCATGACTGCAATGCAGAACGTCTCGCTCGGCTCTCACTACGCGGTGCATCTGCCTGCACCCGACGATTTCGCCTTCTGGCGCGAGCGGGCGCGGGGGCTGATCCAGTGCGATGTGCCGCCTGACCGGGTGTCGTGGATCGAGCCGGGCGGGACGGGCGATCTGTTCGCCGCCGAATGCCCGTCTCGCGGCGAGAAACGCCTGCCCGTGCCGCCTGCAGACGCCCCGCCGGTGCGCGTCAGCCGGCGCTTCCTGACCCTCGCCCGCAGCGCTGCACTCCACACCGATCCGGCGCGTTTCGGGCTGCTCTACCGCGTATTGTGGCGGCTCCAGCGCAACCCGCGCACAATGGAAGACAAAGCCGATCCGGAGGTGCGCCGGATCGAGGAACTGGCCAAATCGGTGCGCCGCGATGCGCACAAGATGCACGCCTTCGTCCGCTTCCGCGAGGTTCAGGAGGAAGACGGCACGCCCCATTTCGTCGCCTGGTTCGAACCCGATCACCATATCGTCCGGGCAGAGGCGGGCTTTTTCATGCGCCGTTTCGCCAATATGCGCTGGTCGATCCTGACTCCGCGCGGAAGCATCCACTGGGATGGCGAGGTGATGCGCGAAGGCCCGTCGGCGAAGGCAGAGGACGCCCCCGGCGGCGATCCGGTAGAGGATCTGTGGCGCTCCTACTACGCCTCGATCTTCAATCCGGCGCGACTGAAGGTCTCCGCGATGCTGTCGGAGATGCCGAAGAAATACTGGAAGAACCTGCCCGAAGCCGAGCTCATCCCGCAGTTGATCGCAGGCGCACAGGCGCGTGAGGCAGCGATGGTGAAGGCGGGCGCACGCGAGGAACGGGCGCGCCCCGGTTCGCTGGCGGAAATCGCGCAAGCTATCGCTGCCTGCCGCGATTGCCCGATTGCCGATTGCGGCACCCGCGCCGTTGCGGGCGAGGGGCCACAGCAAGCGGCGCTGATGATCGTCGGCGAACAGCCGGGGGATCAGGAGGATCTGGCCGGTCGCCCCTTCATCGGCCCGGCGGGGCAATTGCTGGACGAATATCTGACCCGCGCGGGGATCGATCGCAGCGCCGCCTATCTCACCAACGTGGTCAAGCACTTCAAGTTCACTTGGAAGGGCAAGCATCGCCTGCACCAGTCTCCCGCCGCAAAGGAGATCGATACCTGCCGCTGGTGGCTCGATGCCGAGCGGGCCATCGTCAAACCCCGCATCGTGCTGGCGCTGGGGGCGAGCGCCGCGCGGGGGATGCTGGGCCGCACGGTCAGCGTCACTCGCGAACGGGGCAGGGCGATCCGGCTTGATGACGGCGCGGAGCTGCGGGTGACGGTGCACCCGTCCTATCTGTTGCGGTTGGACGGCACGGCCCGCGAGGAGCAGGCCCGTTTGTTTGCGGCCGACCTGACGGCGGTTCGGGAGCGGCTCAAGGCAGGCTGATGCCCGACGCGCCGCTCACCCCCGACAAGCGCACCTTGCAGCTCGATCCCGATGGAATCGCCCTCCCGCCGCGCGCGCCGTTCGTCGAACTTGGTCTGCTCAGCTGCTTCAGCTTCCTGCGCGGTGTGTCGGATGCGGTCGATCTGGTGCTGGCGGCGCATGCGGCGGGTTATGATGCGCTGGGCATTGCGGACGTCAATTCGATGGCCGGCGTGGTGCGGCTCCATACCGAGGCGAAGACGCTGAAGCTCAAGCCCGTGATCGGCTGCCGGATCGAGACCGTCGAGGGGCTGGCCTTCCTCGCCTACCCCGAAACCCGCGCCGCCTATGGCCGCCTGTGCCGTCTCATCAGCGCAGGACGGATGCAGACGCCAGAGGGCGAGTGGCAGGATAAGGGCGTGTGCCAGATCACGCTTGGGATGCTGACGGAGCATTCCGAAGGCGTGCAACTGATCCTGTTGCCGCCCGACAATCTGGACACCGCGTTCATGCTGAAGGTGCCGAGCAATGTTGTCCCCTTCCGTCGTCCCGGACTTGATGCGGGACCGCTGGCCGACAGCGATCCCGGCCTGCGCCTGGATGGCGCAAGGGAATTGCCCTTTGCCGACATCCTCCCCCATCTCGTCCGCCAGCTGCCGACCTTGCGGCATATTGCCGCCAGCTACCTTTATCGCGGGGACGACATCGCCCGGATCGAGCGACTGGATGCTCTCGCGCAGGAAAACGGTCTTGCGCTGCTGGCGACCAACGAAGTCCACTACCACACGCCCGAACGCCGCGCGCTGCAGGACGTGATGACCGCGATCCGCCACAAGACCACGGTCGCCAAGGCCGGGCATCTTCTCCATCCCAATGCCGAGCGGCACCTGAAGTCACCTCAGGAAATGCAGCGCCTCTTCGCCCGCTGGCCGCACGCCATCGCTGCGGCGCGCGAGGTGGCCGATGCCTGCCGCTTCAGCCTCGACGAACTGCGCTACGAATATCCGGAGGAAATCTATCCCGATGGCCAGACCCCGCAGCAATTCCTTGAAAGCGAGGTCTGGAAGGGGGCGGGGCGGCGCTATCCCGATGGCCTGCCTGATACCGTGCGTCAGACGCTCACTCGCGAACTCGCGCTGATCGCGAAGCTCGATCTGGCGCGCTATTTCCTCACCATCAAGGACATCGTCGATTTCGCGCGGGGCTGCGATCCGCCGATCCTGTGTCAGGGGCGCGGCTCTGCGGCCAATTCGGCGGTATGCTATGTGCTCGGCATCACCTCAGTCGATCCGGCCAAGCATCAGCTGCTGTTCGATCGCTTCATCTCCGAGGAGCGGAAAGAGCCGCCCGATATCGACGTCGATTTCGAGCATGAGCGGCGCGAGGAGGTGATCCAGTACATCTACCGCAAATATGGCCGTCACCGCGCAGGGCTTTGCGCGACCGTCATCCATTACCGTCCGCGCATGGCGATCCGCGAAGTGGGCAAGGCGATGGGGTTGTCGGAGGATGTGACCAGCGCCTTGGCCCGCACCGTGTGGGGCGGATGGGGGCGCGAGATCAGCGAGAAGCACGCTGCCGAAACCGGGCTCGACATCACCGACCCGCACCTGCGCCGCGTGCTCAAACTCACCGAGCAGATGATCGGCATGCCCCGCCACCTTGGCCAGCATGTCGGTGGCTTCATCCTCACCGAGGGTGCCTTGAGCGAGACCGTTCCGATCGGCAACGGCGCCATGCCCGAGCGTAGTTTCATCGAATGGGACAAGGACGATATCGAAGCGCTCGGCATCCTGAAAGTCGACGTGCTGGCGCTGGGGATGCTGACCTGCATCAGGAAGTGCCTGGATCTGCTGGCCGATCACCACGGGCGCAGACTCACCCTTGCTATCGTCCCGCGCGAGGACCCGGAGACCTACGCTATGCTCCGCAAGGGCGACTCGCTCGGGGTGTTTCAGGTCGAAAGCCGGGCGCAGATGAACATGCTGCCGCGCCTGCGCCCGCGCGAATTCTACGATCTCGTCATTCAGGTCGCGATCGTGCGCCCCGGCCCGATTCAGGGCGACATGGTGCACCCCTATCTCAAGCGCAGGCGCGGCGCGGAGCCGGTGCAGATCCCCGCGCCCGCGCCCGAACACGGCCCGCCCGACGAGCTCACCAGCATCCTCGGGCGGACTTTAGGCGTGCCGATCTTTCAGGAACAGGCGATGAAAATCGCGCTGGATGCCGCGAAGTTCTCCAGTCTCGAAGCCAACCGCTTGAGGAAGGCGATGGCGACCTTCCGCAGCCGGGGGATGGTGGACGAATTGCAGGACATGATGGTCGAACGCATGGTCGCGCGCGGATATGATCGCGACTTCGCGCAACGCTGCTTCAACCAGATCAGGGGTTTTGGCGAATACGGCTTCCCCGAAAGCCACGCAGCAAGCTTCGCGCAACTGGTCTATGTGTCGAGCTGGCTCAAATGCCATTACCCGGCCGCCTTCGCCGCCGCGTTGCTCAATTCGCAGCCGATGGGTTTCTACGCCCCCGCACAGATCGTGCGTGATGCGCGCGAGCACGGGGTCGAGGTGCTGCCGGTGGATGTGAACCATTCGGCATGGGACTGCACGCTGGAAGGTGAGGCTCTGCGCCTTGGCCTGCGCCAGATTGACGGGCTGCCCGAACACGTCGCCGCCGCGCTGGTGGCAAGCCGCGCAGAGAATGGCGATTATCGTGACGTGGCCGACCTGCGCGTGCGCGCCGGGCTGTCGCCCGCCCATGTCGAACGGCTCGCCAGCGCCGATGCCTTTACCTCGCTGGGCCTCTCGCGCAGGCAGGCGCTATGGGATGCGAGGAGCCTCATATCCGCGCCCGATCTGCCGCTGTTCCGCGCGGCCGGCGTGCGCGAGGAAGGGGCCGAGCGCGCGGCGATACGCCTGCCCGGCATGCCCTTGTCGGAAGAGGTGGTCGCCGATTACCAGACCACCCGATTGAGCCTGAAGGCGCATCCCATGGCCTTCCTGCGACCCGGTCTCGCCGCGCGCGGCTTTGTGCGTGCCTGCGATCTCAGGGAGAGAAAATTCCGCAGCATGGTGCAGGTGGCGGGCGTGGTGCTGATCCGGCAGAGGCCCGGCAGCGCGAAGGGGGTCACTTTCATCACGCTCGAGGACGAGACGGGGGTGATAAACCTCGTTGTCTGGCCCGACCTCAAGGAGAAGCAGCGCAAGGTGGTGATGGGCGCGCGGCTGATGGAGGTGAGGGGGCGCGTCGAATATGATGACGAGGTGATCCACGTGATCGCCGCCCACATGACCGACGCGACCGCGGCGCTGCACGCTTTATCGGATGATCTGCTGGAAGCCCCGCTCGCCCGCGCGGACGAGGTCAACCGTCCGATGCCCGAAAGAGGTCCCCCGGCTTCGCGCGACATGATTGATGAAATCGCCCCCCGGCCCAATGTCACCGGACATCCGCGCGATCACCGGATTTTGCCGAAATCGCGTGATTTCCATTAGGGCTGTAGAGCAAACCTCAGCTGGCTTCGAGCGCGTATCCCGCCGAGCGGACGGTGCGGATCGGGTCTTTCGCGCCCTCGATCCCGATCGCCTTGCGCAGGCGGCGGATGTGCACGTCGACCGTGCGCAGCTCGATGTCCGAACCAGTGCCCCAGACGCCGTCAAGCAACTGGCCGCGGCTGAAAACCCGCCCAGGGCTTTCCATGAAGAACTTGAGCAGGCGGTATTCGGTCGGCCCGAGTTGCAACGGACGCCCGCGGCGCTGGACCTTGTGGGCGACCGGATCGAGCCGCAGGTCGCCAACCTCGATCGTCTCGCCGGCCAGCGCCGGACGGATGCGGCGCATCACCGCCGCCACGCGGGCGAGCAGTTCACGCGGGGAGAAAGGCTTGGTCAGGTAATCGTCCGCGCCCGTCTCCAGCCCGCGCACGCGATCATCCTCGGCCTCGCGCGCGGTGAGCATGATGATCGGAACGTGGGCGGTTTCCTTGTCGCGGCGCAACCGGCGGCAGACCTCGATCCCGCTGGTGCCTTCGATCATCCAGTCGAGGATGATGAGATCGGGCACATCCTCTGCCGCCAGCACCAGCGCCTCGTCACCGTCGCCGGTGCAGCGGACGTTGTAGCCCTCGTTCTGGAAACGGTATTCGAGCAGTTCGGACAGCGCGGGATCGTCTTCGACCAGCAGCAGTTTGGCAGCGGACATGCGGTGATGCCTCCTCAAGCCCCCTCAGGAGCGATGCCCGACCCTATGTTTCACTTCGGCTACAATTTGATGAAACTGCACCCGAAGAGTTTTCCACACAAGCGGGCAGGGCAATCCTACCTGTCGCCTTCCGGCGGATAGGCGCCGGTTGCGGCAAAGTGCACCATCTCCGCCACGTTGGTGGCGTGATCGCCGATCCGCTCGATATTGCGAGCCACGAACAGCAGCTGTGCTGCGCTCGAAATGGTCGAAGGATTTTCAACCATATGGCTGACAAGATTGCGGAAAATGCTGTTGTAGAAGGCGTCAACCTTGGCGTCGGTGGCGATCACCTCGCGGGCCAGATCGGGGTCGCGCGCGGCATAGGCGGTCAGCACATCGTGCACCATCTCGCCCGCCAGTTCGCCCATCGCGGGCAGCAGGGTGAGCGGTTCGAACCGGGCGCGCCCTTCGATCATGCCGACCCGCTTGGCGATGTTCTTTGAATAATCGCCAATCCGTTCTACCACGCCGCCGATCTTGAGCGCAGCGATCACTTCGCGCAGATCGTCTGCCATGGGCGCGCGCAAAGCAATGATGCGCACCGCCAGCTTGTCGACCTCGGTTTCAAGCGCGTCGATCCGCTTGTCGCGGGCAACCACCTTCTCGGCCAGTTCCTCGTCCCCGCGCACGAGCGCGTCGAGCGATTCCTGAATGGCGACTTCGGCCAGCCCACCCATCTCCGCGATCAGACCGCGCAGGCGGGTAATGTCCTCGTCGAATGCCTTGACGGTATGTTCGGCCATCAGCCGTACCTTCCTGTAATGTAATCCTTCGTCCGTTCCTCGATAGGATTGGTAAAGATTTCAGATGTGGGGCCGTATTCTACCATCTTGCCCAGGTGGAAGAAGGCGGTGCGCTGGCTGACGCGGGCGGCCTGCTGCATCGAGTGGGTGACGATCACGATGGCATAACGACCCGAAAGCTCGTCGATCAGTTCCTCGATCTTGGCGGTGGCAATGGGATCGAGCGCGGAGGCCGGTTCGTCCATCAGGATGACTTCGGGATCGACAGCGATAGCGCGGGCGATGCACAGGCGCTGTTGCTGGCCGCCCGAAAGCGCGGTGCCCGAATCCTCGAGCCTGTCCTTGACCTCGTCCCACAGACCAGCGCGGGTCAGCGAGCGTTCGACGATCACGTCGAGATCGGCCTTCTTCTCCGCCAGACCATGGATCTTCGGCCCGTAGGCGATGTTTTCGTAGATCGATTTGGGGAAGGGATTGGGCTTCTGGAACACCATACCGACGCGGGCGCGCAGCTGCACCACGTCCATCCGATCGCCATGGATGTCATCACCTTCCAGTTCGATCAGGCCCGTGACACGCGCGGAGGGAATCGTGTCGTTCATGCGGTTGAAACAGCGCAGGAACGTCGACTTGCCGCAGCCCGACGGGCCGATGAAGGCCGTCACGTAATCGGGCGAGATATCGATCGACACGTGATCGATCGCCTGTTTGTCGCCGTAATATACGCAGACGTCACGCGCGCGAATCTTCGCGTTTTCGTCGGCCATGTTGGGATGGATCACAGTCACCAGCGTTTCTCGAACTTGTTGCGAAGGTAGATGGCAAGGCCGTTCATGGCGAGCAGGAACACCAGCAGCACGATAATGGCTGCGCTGGTGCGCTCGACAAAGCCGCGGTCGATCTCGTCCGACCACAGGAAGATCTGCATCGGCAGCACCGTGGCGGGCGAGGTAAAGCCGTCTGGCGGGGTCGCGACAAAGGCGCGCATCCCGATCAGCAGCAGCGGCGCGGTTTCGCCCAATGCGCGAGCCATGCCGATGATTGTGCCCGTCAGCATCCCCGGCAGGGCGAGCGGAAGGACATGGTGGAACACCACCTGCACCGGCGAAGCGCCGACCGCGAGCGCGCCGTCACGGATCGAAGGCGGCACTGCCTTGATCGCGTTGCGTCCAGAAATGACGATCACCGGCATCGTCATGAGTGCGAGCGTCATCCCGCCGATCAGCGGAGCCGAACGCAGGTTCGGGAACAGCGACAGGAAAATCGCCAGACCCAGCAGGCCGAAGATGATCGAAGGCACCGCAGCCAGATTGTTGATCGACACCTCGATCAGGTCGGTCCAGCGGTTCCGCGGCGCGTATTCTTCCAGATAGAGCGCCGACAACACGCCGATCGGGAAGGCCAGCACCAGCGTCACCAGCATCGTCAGGATTGAACCCTTGAGCGCGCCCCAGATGCCAACGGCCTGCGGGCTTGTCGCGTCAGAGCGGGCAAGGAAGCCCCAGTCCCATTTCTTCGCCAGTTTCCCATCGGCGGATAGTCTTGCAGCAAGCGCCTGTTCTTCGGGCGAGCCTTCGCCCTCAAGGCCGGCAGCAAGGCCGGAAGAGGCCGGCAGATCGAAGGTTTCGCTGCGGTTGATGAGCGAGGGATCATTTGCCAGCGCCGCGGCGACATCGCGCCATGCGTCGGGGGAAAGTTCGGCAGCCGCGTCGGCCCCGAGCTGTTCCTCGGCATAGAAGGCCACCACTTCGGACAGGCCCTGCATCTCGAGCGTCTGGGTCGCGCTCGGCGCGGTAAGCGACACGGCATCGCCGGTGACGCCGCTTTCGGGGAAATCGATGGTCACAGTCAGTTCGGCGCGCTGGAAGCCACCGATACCGTTCACCAGCATGTTGCCGAGCAAGAACACCAGCACCGCGACCGAGAAGGCCACGGCAGACAGGCCCATGAGGCGGAAATTGCGTTCGGCGCGGTAACGCTTTGCAAGCCGCTTTTCGAAGGCGGGCGTACGCGTCGGGCCGAGCGCGTCGTGGCGGCCCGCGGCCAGCGCCTCGGCAATCGATCCGCCGGAGGGGGGAGGGACGGAACTACTCATTCATAGGCCTCCCGGAAGCGCTTGACGACGCGTAGGGCGATGAAGTTGAGCGCCAGCGTCACCATGAATAGCACGAAGCCGAGCGCGAAGGCGCTGAGCGTTGCCGGGTGATCGGTGCTCTGTTCGCCGGTCAGCAGCTTCACGATCTGCACCGTCACGGTCGACATCGGTTCGAGCGGGTTGAGGGTAAGGTTGGCGGCAGGCGAGGCAGCCATCACCACGATCATGGTTTCGCCGATAGCCCGGCTGACGGCGAGCATGATCCCCGCAACGATGCCCGGCAGGGCCGCCGGAAACAGCACGCGCCGGATCGTTTCCGACTTGGTCGCGCCCATCGCCAAACTGCCATCACGCATCGCGCTGGGCACGGCAGCCATCGAATCGTCCGCCATCGACGAGACGAAGGGAATGATCATCACCCCCATCACAACGCCTGCGGCCAGCGCGCTTTCGGTCGAGGCGCCGGAAATGCCGATCGCCACCGCCGCATCGCGGATTGCCGGCGCGACGGTGAGCGCGGCGAAATAGCCATAGACCACCGTGGGAACCCCCGCGAGGATCTCCAGCAGCGGTTTGACCCAGGTGCGCACGCGCGGATCGGCATACTGGGTGAGATAGATCGCGCTCATCAAGCCGAGCGGAATGGCGACGATCATGGCGATGATCGCACCGATAAAGATTGTCCCCCAGAACAGCGGCACCGCGCCGTAACGGGACGGGTCGACCGCATCGGGGCTGACCATCGTGTCCGGCCCCCATTTGGTGCCGAACAGGAATTCGATCGGCGAGACCATTCCGAAAAAGCGTACGGTTTCGAACACGAGGCTGGCGAAGATGCCGAAGGTGGTGAGAATCGCCACCAACGATGCCAGTAGCAGGATCGCCATCACCGTGCGTTCAACCCGCGTGCGGGCGCGGAAGTCGGGGCGCAGTCGCAGGAAGGCAAAACCGCCGCCCGCGACCGCGATCAGCACCGTCACGATCACGCCGATGATGTTGTAGCGCGTCATCGCCTCGCGAAAGGGTGCAACCAGCGGTTCGGCATCGCTGTTGAACACGCCCGGCGCACTGCCCTGCGCCACCGCGCGCGCTTCGCCGAGAAAGGCATCGCGTTCGAATCCGAAGGCGGGGAGTTCGGCAGCGGCGGGCGAGGCGAGCACGCTTTGCGTCACCAGCTGCGGGGCAATCGCCGACCATATGGCGACGAAGGCCAGCACCGGCAGGGCCACCCACAAAGCCACATACCAGGCATGATAAATCGGGCGCGACACCGGACGATGCGCCGGATCGCTGCTCTGGAAGCTCCATGCCTTGGCACGGCCCGCGAGCCATCCGGCAAGACCGAGCCCGATGGCAATCAGGATGAGCGTGATCGGCGACATTGAATGAACCTGTTATCCCCGTTCCGAGGCGTGCGAGAATCAGCGGACTGAATTGCGTGATGTAGCCCGACCGTTAAGCAATGGCGGGCGCATGTTGAAGAAATAAGACACCTCTATGACAGTTCTTCGGTTTCCGCCTCTTGCGAACCATCCGTCAGGGGCGGTTCGCGTTCGGACAGAGGGATGCGAACCACCACACGGGTGCCTTTGCCCAGTTCGCTGGTGATGTCGAGCCGTCCGCGGTGACGTTCGACGATATGCTTGACGATAGCCAGGCCCAGCCCGGTCCCGCCCGAGGCGCGGCTGCGGCCGGGATCGGTGCGATAAAAACGGCGGGTGAGATGCGGGATCTGTTCGGGCGCAATGCCTTCGCCCTCGTCCTCGACACTGATCCGCGCCTGATCGCCTTGGACAAGGTCAAGCATGACCTTCACCGGCTTGTCATTAGCGCCGTATTTTAGCGCATTGTCGACAAGATTGCGCACCACCTGTTCGAGCTGCTGCTGATCGCCCACGACAATCGGTGCGGCGGCAAGTTCGAGTTCAAGCCGATCGATCCGCGCAGACCCGGCGGCGTCGCGTGCAGCGCGCTCGACCAGCGGCGCAAGCTCGATGCGCTCGGTCGGCAGCTCATGCTTTTCCGCCTCGACCCGCGACAGGCTCATCAGATCGCTCACAAGCGCGTGCAGTCGCTGCGCCTCGCGTTCGATGATGCCGAGGAATTTCTGCGCGGTTGGCGTGTCGACCCTGCCTTCATCTTCGCGCAGCGTCTCGACATAACCGAGGATCGCGGCGAGCGGGGTGCGCAGTTCGTGACTGGCATTGGCGACGAAATCCGTATGCGCGCGGCTGATATCGGCCTCGGCGGTCTGGTTGGTCAGTTCCAGCATCGCAAGCCGGTCGCCGATCGACTGGCGATGGATCTGCCAGATGTCCTGCCGCCGAACGAGCCCGCGCACGATCGCCTCGCCGCTGCGGTTTTCGTTGAGCAGCGTGATCGCTTCGGGCTGGCGCAGCGCCACGCGCGCATCCTGACCGACAACATGGGTACCCAGCATTGTGCGCGCGGCGCGGTTGGCCAGCGCAATGGCGTTGCGATCAGTGATGAGGATCGGGGTCGAGAAATTTTCGATCAGGTCGCGGATTGATTCAAGATCAAGGGTCCGCTTGACGGTGGCGCGCGGCGGTTCGGGCGGACGACCGGCGGCAACCAGCAGCGATCCGACCCAAACCAGCAGCACCGACAATGCGATAACGGCGTCGACGCCGAGCAGCATCATTGCCACGAAGGTGACCGCAGCCAGCGCGATTCCCGCGACCGGAAAGTTCTGGCCCATGCCCATGGCGCAGCGCCTTACAGCCAAGTGGAGAAAGTGGAAAGCGCAAGCCGCGCCAAGCCCGCAAAAGCAAAAGGGCGGCAAGGCCGAAGCCTGCCGCCCGTTTGTTTCGCAACCGGAAGAGTGGTGACCCCTACGGGAATCGAACCCGTGTTTCAGCCGTGAAAGGGCCGCGTCCTAACCGCTAGACGAAGGGGCCACATCCGTTGCGAGAGCGCGCAACTAGGGGGGTGAATCGGATCGGTCAAGCCCCGTTTGCGCACAGGGGCAGGAAAAATCGTACAAGCCTGCTCAATCGGCGAAGGCGGCATCCTCAAGCTGCAATTCGGCTGCCGGACGGCTACCCCAGTCGTCGATGCGTGCGCGTCCGGCAAGGTGGAAGCGCCGCCCCGCGCTGCGGTGGAGCAGCGTCTGCGCCATCTCGGTCTCGGCAGCGCGGAAAGCGATTGCCTTGAAAGAGCGTCCGTCATTGCCGCTGGCGATCAGCCGCAGATGATCCTTGCCGACGATATCTGCTTTGACGATCCGCACCGGGCCGACGGCGACACGCGGAGCAGGCCAGCCAACGCCGTAGGGCCCTGCAGCCTCAAGCGTTTCGACCAGTTCGGGCACAAGCCCGCCGGGGGCAAGTGCGAGATCCAGCAGCATCGCCGCCCCGGCGCGGGCGCGTTCGACATCGCGGGCGAGTCGTTCGTCAAGGAAGCCCGCAAAATCGGCCAGCCGCCCGCTTTCGATGGTAAGCCCCGCCGCCATCGCGTGCCCGCCGCCAGCCAGCAGCAATCCGCTCTCGCGCGCGGCCATGATTGCCGCACCCAGATCGACGCCGCTGATCGATCGGCCCGAACCTTTGCCCTGGCTATCGTCCAGCGCGATGACGATCGCAGGCTTGCCGGTCTTTTCCTTGATGCGCCCGGCGACGATCCCGATCACGCCCGGGTGCCAGCCGTGCCCGCTAAGGACCTGCACGGCCATGTTGTGCTGGCCTGCGAGCTGCGCTTCAGCGGCTTCCTGCACCTCGGCTTCGATCGCGCGGCGTTCCTCGTTCAGCTGGGAAAGCTGCATCGCGATTGCGCGGGCTTCCTCGGCATCGGTGGTGGTGAGCAACCGCACGCCCAGCGTCGATTCGCCGATCCGTCCGCCTGCATTGATGCGCGGGCCGAGCGCGAAGCCGAGATCGCTCGCCTGGGGTGCGCGATTGAGCCTGCTGGCATCCATCAACGCCGCCATGCCGATCCGTTCACGCCGGGCAAGAACCTTCAGGCCCTGAGCGACAAAGGCGCGATTGAGCCCGTGCAGAGCGGCGACATCGGCAACCGTGCCCAGCGCCACCAGATCGAGCAGACCGATCAGGTCCGGCTCGCGCCGCTGCGCGAACCAGCCCTTGCCGCGCAAGACCCTCACCAGCGCCACGCCCAGCAGGAAAGCGACGCCGACCGCCGCGAGGTGGCCGTGCGCCGCGCCCAGATCGCTTTCGTCCAGCCGGTTAGGATTGACCAGCGCCGCAGCAGGCGGCAGCTCGGGCGAGCATTTGTGGTGATCGACCACGATCACGTCGACGCCCGCCTGCTGCGCCATCGCCAGCGCTTCGTGCGCCATCGCCCCGCAATCGACCGTGACAATCAGGCTCGAGCCCGCTTCGGCCAGTTTGACCAGCGCCTCACCGCTCGGGCCGTAGCCTTCAAGCAGGCGGTCGGGGATATAATAGCCCGCATCGTGACCGAGCTGGCGCAGCAGTTCCACCAGCAGAGCGGCGCTGGTCGCGCCGTCGACATCGTAATCGCCGTAAATCGTCACCTTCTCGCCGGTCATCACCGCATGAGCGAGCCGTTCCGCCGCGGCATCCATGTCGCGGAAAGTCGAAGGATCGGGAAGGAAGTCGCGCAATGTGGGCCGGGCGTGACGGGCCAGATCGTCCTCAGCCACGCCGCGGGTCAGCAACAGCTGGTCAAGGATCGAGCGATCGAGACCCTGGGCTGCCTCTGTCCCCAGTTCCATATTGCCGCCACGCCAGCGCCACGCCTTGCCCGAAAGCGACGCGGTAACCCCCAGGACGTGGGCATGGGGTGCAAGGGACAAAGAGGGGGAGGCCATGGCGAGTGTCCTATCGCAAGACGGGCACGGCGGACAGGAGCAGATGATTGACAATCGACAGAAATGCCGGGCAGGCAAAGGGGCGATGGACGATGCGCAAGCCTCCGCAACCCTGCTGATCGTGTGGCACAGCCGCACAGGCGCGAGCGAGGCGATGGCACGGGCCGCTGCGGAAGGGGCCGGCAACGCGCTGCTGCTCCGCGCCGATGAAGTCGGACCGGACCATCTTCTTGGTGCAGGAGGCTACTTGTTCGTCTGTCCCGAAAACCTCGCCACCATGAGCGGGCTGATGAAAGAAATGTTCGACCGCAACTATTACGATGTGCTGGGCCGCATCGAAGGGCGTCCCTATGCCACGATCATTGCGGCAGGTTCCGACGGGCATGGGGCGCAGCGCCAGATTGACCGGATTGCGACCGGATTGCGACTGAAGCGTGTGGCCGATCCGGTCATTGTCAATTTCGGTGCCCAGACCCCGGAAGCAATTGCTGCGCCGAAACAGGTCGACGCCAACACTCTGAAACAATGTCGGGAACTTGGTTCAGCTCTGTCCGAGGGGCTTTGCCTGGGTATCTTCTAAGTTATGACCCTTATCGGGACAGCACCGCCTATTGGGGACTCGACGATAGCTGTCAAACAGGCCAAGGTTGAGGGCCGGTTTGCGGCCCGGCAAAGCGCAAAACGAAAAGAGGGGGCTCGACAATTTCACTGCCGCCGCACGCTGATGCCGCTGGGCTGCGCCTGCTGTTCGCGCCGGGCAAGCGGCCGACGCGCGCCGCGATCATTTCGTTCCTGTCGCGCCAGCATGTCGTATCGTTAAGCCATGATCCTTCAGAGGACGCCGCGTTGCGACTGGTCGCAGCGGACGGGGAGCATCTGCGCACCACAAAGGCGGCGTCTGGCCCGCCGGATGAATTGTGGTTGGAACTGCTGCGTGAAGGCCTGACATTCGATCTTCGTGGACTGGCCCCCGGTGCGGCGTGCCCCGCGCCGGAGATCGCACACCGGCTTGATCTTGCGCCGATAGCTGGAAATGTCGCGTTCGAATCGCTCGTGATTGCGCCCGGACCGCACCTTTCCGGCGGAGAGCGCAGCATGCCGGTGCTCAAGGGCATGCTCGCACTGGCGCGCGATCTGACCCAGCATTTCGATGATTTGCAGGCGGTGTACTGGGAACCATCGCGCAGCGCCATTGGCCGACGGTTCTTCGAATCGGTGGTGACCGCATGGCTGGAGGGCGGGGCCTTTCCGGCACTCGGCCTTACGGCATTCGAGGAAGCGCCGGACGG
This sequence comes from Erythrobacter fulvus, assembly GCF_028595285.1. Lineage (GTDB taxonomy): Bacteria > Pseudomonadota > Alphaproteobacteria > Sphingomonadales > Sphingomonadaceae > Erythrobacter > Erythrobacter fulvus. The sequence continues at coordinate 177,136 of NZ_JAQQXQ010000001.1, forward strand.
CGCCTTGCAGACCGTCGGGCTGGATCTGTGGATCGATCAGGAACTGCGGATCGAGCCGCCGCTTGCGACTGACAAGGTCGCGGGGACCCGGCTCGGTGTGCGGCTGATCAACCATCTGGTGATCGTCGGCGGGCTGGACCAGAGCGAGCGTATCATGGCTCCGGATGGTACCCGCCTTGTCATGCAGGCATCGCGCAACAGCCAGTTCATCCGGGTGAGGCGCGAGTAGATGGCGCTGCCGGGTCGCACCGTTTCTCGCACCATCATTGCCTTCCGCGCAGTCAACCGCCGTGGCGCCCCGGGTTACGACTCTTCGCTCCAGCGCCACCACCTGCTGCCGCGCCAATTGCTGTCGCGTCGCTGCTTTGGACGGATCTTCGCGCTGATGGGGCGCGAACGGGTGGGATTCGACGATTTCCGTTCCAACGGCCTTCTGCTCCCCGCCAACGAGGAGGCCACATTGCGCACGGGAATGCCGCTGCATCGCGGCCCGCACCGGCGGTATAACGAGGTCGTGATTGCCCGTGTCGGACGGATCGAGGAAGCGTGGGCACTTGGTTGTCCGCGCAATCCTGAGGCGGCGCTGGAAGATGCGCTGATGCGGCTTCAACTGCTGCAGACCGCCTTGCGCCGCCAGCTTCTGTCCGATCGCCGGCGGGTCCTGCTCAATCGCAGAGACCCACTCGGCACCGGTTTCGACTTCAGCGAACTCGACGCCATGGCCGAAGCGATTTGGACGGCGGGCTAGGCGTTTGTTACTCCGCCGCTTCGGCCAGCGTGCCCCACGGGGTGTAGCCCGAATTGGCCAGAAGCTGCGCCTTGGCGGCGTGATATTCGCGTTCTAGCCGGGCGACGAGATCTTCGACCGTGCCGACCTGCTTGATCGGGCCGATGCCCTGACCCGAACCCCAGATGTCCTTCCATGCCTTCGCCTTGGTGTTGCCACCGCTGCCGAAGTTCATTTTGGAAGGATCGCTGACCGGAAGATCGTCTGGATCCAGTCCGGCCGCTTCGATCGAGGAACGCAGGTAGTTGCCATGCACCCCGGTGAACAGGTTGGTGTAGACGATGCCTTCCGAGGAACCCTCGACGATGCCCTGCTTGTAGCCTTCGGTGGCATTGGCTTCCTTCGTCGCGATGAAGGCGCTTCCGGCATAGGCGAAGTCCGCGCGCAGGGCCTGTGCGGCAAGGATCGAGGCCCCGTGACCGATCGATCCCGACAGCGCCACCGGCCCGTCGAACCATTCGCGGATTTCCTGCATCAGCGCGAAGGGGGACAATGCGCCCGCGTGCCCGCCCGCACCGGCCGCCACCGGGATGAGGCCGGTCGCCCCCTTTTCGATGGCCTTCATGGCGAAGCGGTTGTTGATCACGTCGTGCATCGTGATCCCGCCCCAGTTCTTCACCGCCTGATAGACTTCCTCCCGCGCGCCGAGCGAGGTGATGACCATCGGCACCTGCCACTTCTCGCAAGTGGCCATGTCGGCCTCGATCCGATCATTGGTCTTGTGAACGATCTGGTTCACCGCGAAGGGCGCGGCCGGACGGTCGGGGTTTTCGCGATTGTGCTTGGCCAGTTCCTCGGTGATCTGGTGAAGCCATTCGTCGAGCAGCGACTGGGGCCGGGCGTTGAGCGCGGGGAAGCTGCCGATAATACCCGCCTTGCACTGCGCGATCACCAGTTCGGGGCCGGAGACGATGAACAGCGGCGATCCGATCAGCGGCAGACGCAGGCGATCGAACGGGGCGGGAAGGGGCATCGGTTTCTCCTTAAAACTGTATTCTTAACCCGCGTCTCTAACGCGAGTTCCGGCGCTGCCAAGCACGATTTTGACGAGCGGCGAAGCGCCTAGGCGAGCAGTTCCTCCAGCCCGTAGAAACGCGCCGCCGTGCCTGCATAAAGCGCGCCCTTTTCGTCCGCGCTGGCCGAGCGGGTGAGGCGCTTGAAGGCGTTCCACAGCACCGCATAGTCCGCACCCCAGTAATCGACCGGGTAGTTACTTTCGAACATGGCGCGGCCGGGTCCGAAGGCCTCGATGCAGGTTTCGATATAAGGGCGCCATAGCGCGGCGAGATGCTCCGAGCCGAAGCCTGCTGCCGGGCCTTCCTCGGGCAGGGCGCAGAAGGCCATGGCGAGCCCGCCGAGCTTCACCACCACGTTCTCGCACTTGGCAAGCTCGTGGATATTGTGCCGCCAGGCGTCGAATCGCTCGTGCAGCTTGCCCTTATAGGCAGCCACCCCCAGCGGCGTGCCGCAGTGATCAAGGCAGATCGGCTGATCGGGAAAGGCGCGTGCCAAGTCGATCACGTCGGGCAGCTGCGGTTCCAGCACCCATGCGTCGAAAGTCATGCCGCGCTTGCCCAGTTCGGCAAAGCCTTGGCGGAAGGTGGCGTCACGATAGAGGCCTTCAGGTGCGTGGAACGGCGGGCCGAGCACCTCCGGATCGGCATCCCATGCGCCCTGATGGCGGATACCCTTGAAGCGGCGCGGTGCGGCGGCGTGGAGTGCGTCGAGCACTTCGCTAGCCTTGCTCCCCAGCATCAGATCGGCATGACCAACAATCCCCGCGCATGGCCGGCCGGGTCCGTAAAGCCCGCTTGCCCCCTGCGCCGCGACGCCGTTGACGAATTCCACCTCGCCCACCGGCTTCAGCGCATCGCCATAGGCCCCGTTGTAAAACGCGCCGCATTCCATGAAAACGGTGGCGATAATGTTGTGTCCGCTGGTCAGATGCGCGTTGAGCTGGTCGAAGGTATAGTGTGCATTGTCCACCAGACCGGCGATGAAGTGGTGCCGCGGTTCCGGGAACATCGACAGCATGCCCCGCAGGTCCCACAGGTGATGGTGCGGATCGATGATCGGCAGATCGGGTTCGAGGATTTCTTCTGTCATGTGTCTCTCCCTGATCGGCTTTCTAGGCAGGCGTGTCCCCCGCGGCCAAGCGCAAAAGCGTCAGGCGACCGCGCGGCGATAGAGGTGCCACGTGGCATGGCCGAGCACAGGCAGGGCAACCATCAGGCCCACGAATGCCGGGATCATCGCCACGAACAGCAACACGGCAATGATCGCCGCCCAGCCTAGCATCACAATGAAATTACGCCGTACGACCGTGAAGCTGGCGATGATTGCGGTGAGGAAATCGACCTTGCGTTCGACCAGCATCGGCAGGCTGATCACGGTCATGGCGTAGAAGGCGAATGCCATCACCGCGCCCACCGCACTGCCGACCGCCAGCATCATAAGGCCCGCAGGCGTGAGAAAGGCTTCGATCGATTCCCCGCCCATTCCGCTTTCAGCCATGAAGATCGCGAATATGGCGTGGGCGACGATCATCCAGAAGGAGAACGCGACGAATACGATCACCCCCATCGACAGGATCTGGTCATCGCCGTGTCCTTTCAGCGCGCCGAGCACCGCGCGCCACGACAGGGGCTGTCCTGCCTCCCGCCTCCGGCTCGCCTCGTAGAGGCCGACTGCCACGAAGGGCGCGACCAGGGGGAAACCCGCCATGGCCGGAATGAGCCATGTCGGTTCACCGCCGGTAATTGCCGCCCAGCCCATTGCCAGCCCTGCAACGACATAGACCCCGCCGAAGAACATCCCGAATTGCGGCATGCTGCGAAAATCGCGCCAGCCCGCAGCCAGCGCTCTGCCGAGATCGCCGAAAGCCAGATCGCCCGCCACCTGCGGCGGTGTGGGCGGTATGGCGGTGTCATGATCCAGCACTTCCATCGGCGACGGCCCTCCCGTTGTCGCGAATTGAAGTCTGCGGCGAAAACCGTCTGCCTGCAAGCGTCGCCTGCAAGGGATCAAGGGGCAGGGGTGATAAAGGCGATGTTGCCGATGCCGAGAACCAGCCAACCGGCAGCAATCAGTGCGACCACCACAAGGATAGCCGTCCATGCCGCCAGCAAACCGAGCGTGATTCGCCAGTTCTTCGGCGGCAGGCCTTCGATCAGGAACATCACGATCCCTGCGACATTCAGACACACCAGATTGCTGGCGAACAGAAACACCGCGCCTCCCGCCATGCCCCATTCGCCCGCGCCGAGAAAAATCCCGGTTGCTGCGAGCGGCGGCACCAGCGCCACCGCGATCATCACGCCCACCAGCGAGAGCGATGCGGCGCGGCTCATTGCAAGAACGCCTGCTGCCCCGCATGCCAGTGCCAGTGCGATGTCAGCGGGCTGGACCAGCGCGCGGTTGCGCAGTTCGGGTTCGGCAAGATCGATGGAAAACAGACTGCCGACAAGCATGCCGGAAAGCACCGCCAGCAGCGCCCCTGTCGCCATTGCCAGCGCCGCCTTGCCGCCGCGCCGCGCATCGCCCACCGTCGCTGCCAGCGCGACCCCCATGCTTGGCCCTAGCAAGGGCGCGATTACCATGGCGCCGATAATCACCGCCACCTGTCCGCTGCGCATCCCCAGCGCGGCGATGATCGAGGACAGGATGACGGTGAACAGGAAGCTCGGCGTGATCCGAAGGCTGTCCTCGATGTCCTCGTACAGCTCGCTGGTGCTGATTCGGTCGCGGCTGAAGAACCGTTCAATCGCGGTCGGCGGCGGAAGATGGGGATCGGCGGGAAGCGCGGTATCGGGCGTTTCGAGCACCGGCGGGATCACCGCCTCGAGTTCGGACACCTGCGCAAGGAAGCGCGGTTCATTGCCGAATTCGGCGGTGAGATCGTCCAGCAGCCGCTCGGTATAGCGTTGCTGGACGAGGCAGGTGTATTTCTCCATCCCGCCCGGCACGCTTTCGCGCCAGAAGCGCCGCGAGTGTTTCGCGAGAATGCCCTCCAGCGTGCCTATCGCGCTTTCGGGCAGAAATATCTCGACCAACCTTGCTGTCATAACGCCGGACTATAGGGGCGATGCTGTGGCCGGGGAAGAAGGCCTGGCGGTCCCGACCTCATCTGTCGCGACCATTGCTCTTGTCGGCCAATGCGAGGCTTGCACGAATGCCCGGAAGCATATCATATCTCGAGCGCCGAGTAATGATGTGCAAAGGCTTCCCGGACGCAAGGTGACCCGACCCGTGATCAGGATCAGGCCGAATTCTTCCGCCATGTTCGCGGCGATCGTGCTTGCCGGAATGTTGGCTGTCACCATCGCCAACATTGTGTTCTTCTCGCGCGAGAGCAGCGTTGTATGGGTGCTGCATTTCGCAAGCAATGGCTGGATTAACGCCAATCTGACGATGTTTGTGCCGATGACGTTGTTGGTGATTGGCGGATTGGTGATGGCATGGGGCGGGCAGGGCTTGTCCGATCTCGGACTAAACGCGGGCTGGGCGCTGCGGTTGCTGCTGCTGCTCGGCGCGGGTTGGGTCGCTGTACAATTGCTTGCAGCTATAGTGGCGCTTGTCAGCGGCATCGGACTCGTCGTCCATCCCGCTTGGGCCGAACATGGTGCTGGAACATTGGTTGGCCTGCTGCTGGCTATGGTGCTGGGTACGGCCCCGTTCGAGGATGGCCTGTTCCGCGGTTATGTTCTGCCCCAACTCTATCTGCTTATGGGGTCGCGTTTCTCGGGCGAAACAGAGCGGCTGATCGCGGCGCTGTTGCTGTGTTCGATAATCTTCGCGCTGTGGCACCTGCCGACGATTTTGCTCAACCGTGAGGTCACCTTGGTGGCTGTGGCAGGGGCATTGGCCTATATGTTCCTCGGCGGTGTGCTGCTCGGCCTGCTTTATTTGCGCACCGGAAGGCTTGAAGTCGTGTTCGCGGGACACGCGCTGGTGAACGCGCCAACCTTGCTGGTGGAGACCCCGCTACCCGGATCACTGCTCGCAGGAATTGTCGGGCTGGGGGCCATCATCGCAGGGCCGATGCTGGCCGGACGGCCATGGTCAACCCGCCTTGTGCGGATCGTGCCGCGCTAAACAGCCACCGCGCTGTTTGCCGCCGAAAGGACTGCGCGGACGCTGGCAGTCGCCACGTCCTCGTCTATCCCGCAGCCCCATATGGTGCGCCCGTCGCCGGTGCGGCATTCGAGATAGGCCGCGGCCCGTGCATCGGTTCCGGTGCCGAGGGCGTGTTCGGTATAGTCGGCCACGTCGAGATCGACCCCGAAGGCTTCGCGCAGGGTGCCCATCACGCTGGAGATGAGGCCGTTGCCACGCCCCGAGACGCTCTGCTCCTCCCCGTCCACCGCGATCGTGCCGGCAAAGATGCGGGTGCCGTCCGACGCGCGACTTTCCTCGTAGCGCACAAGCTGGAAGTGCTTGGGGTGCGTCTTGACGTGGTAGGCCTTGCGGAAGGCGTCCCAGATGTCGGCGGCGTTCAGTTCACGGCCCAGTTCGTCCGCCATGCGCTGCACGTGCTTCGAGAAATCGGCCTGCATCTTCTTGGGCAGCTTCAGGCCCTGATCTTTCTCCAGCACCCAGGCAAAGCCGCCCTTGCCGGACTGCGAATTGACACGGATCACCGCTTCGTAACTGCGCCCGAGATCGGCCGGATCGATCGGCAGATAGGGCACACGCCACGCTTCGTCGTTCTGGGTGTCGCGCGCTTCGAAGCCCTTCTTGATCGCGTCCTGATGGCTGCCGGAGAATGCCGTGTAGACCAGTTCGCCGCCATAGGGGTGGCGCTGATGGACGGGGATGTCGTTGCAATATTCGACTGTCTCGATCACGCGGTCGATGTCCGAGAAATCGAGGCGCGGATCGACCCCTTGCGTGTAGAGATTCAGCGCCATCGTCACGAGGCAGCAATTGCCGGTGCGCTCGCCATTGCCGAACAGGCAGCCCTCGACACGGTCGGCTCCGGCCATCAGGCCGAGTTCCGCCGCCGCCACGCCCGTACCGCGATCATTGTGGGTGTGCAGGCTGATAACCGCGCTTTCGCGGTTCGGCAGGTTGCGGCAGAAATACTCGATCTGGTCGGCGTAGATATTGGGCGTTGCCGCCTCGACCGTGGCCGGCAGATTGAGGATGATCGGGTGTTCTGGCGTAGGCTGGAGAACGTCCATCACCGCCTCGCACACGGCGATGCTGAAATCGAGTTCCGCGGTAGAGAAGGTCTCCGGCGAATACTGGAAATGCCAGTCGGTACCGGGGCGCCTGGCCGCCTCGTCGCGCATCACCTTTGCGCCTGCAACGGCAATGGCTTTCACCTCGTCCTTGCTCATGCGGAACACGATGTCGCGCCATGCCGGGCTGACCGCATTGTAGAGGTGCACGATGGCTGCGTGCGCGCCGTCGAGGCTGTCGAAGCTGGTGCGGATCAGATCTTCGCGGCTCTGTGTGAGCACCTGCACGGTGACGTCATCGGGAATATCGCCCGAACGCACGAGGCCGGAGATGAAATCGAACTCGGTCGCGCCCGCGCTGGGGAAGCCGACTTCGATCTCCTTCACGCCGACTTCCACCAGCAGATCGAAAAAGCGGCGCTTCTTCACGGCATCCATCGGATCGATGATCGACTGGTTGCCGTCGCGCAGATCGGTGGAGAGCCAGCGCGGCGCTTTTTCGATCAGGCGCGAAGGCCACTGGCGGTCGGGCAGGTTGATCTGGCCGAACGGGCGATACTTGACGGAAGGGTCACGGAGCATGGGCATGGAAAGAAGCTCGTCGCGGTAGAGGGTGGGAAGCTGCGGCGGGTTACCCTTGGGAGTGGGCCGCTCGCGCCCTGCGCGTGCGACTGCCTACGCCCAAGGGCGCATAAGTCGAAGCAGCGCAAGTCCGATCCGCGTCATGCGATGAGTCTTTGCCGATTATTGCGCGCGGCGCAAGCAGGGAATGCGCCGGGCATTACCCGCATCGTGCGTCGCGGATGATGTTGCCCGCGTCGAGCATCAGGCTGAGGCGCGGATTGGTGGGGTCGGGATTGACGTAGCCGGGGGTGCCGTGTGCAACGAAGCGCAGGTTGTCGCTGCGGCCCAGCGCTTCGACGATTTGCGCGCGGGTCGCCTCGTCTGCCGGCTTGCCGATGAACGGGCCCATGAGGTTGGCGCCGCAGGTCGACGATGCCGGATCGGTCAGCGTGCCGGGCGCAAAGACGCCGGGGGCGGCGCCGGGCTGGGGGGCGGCCACCTGAGGGGCGACGGCACCCTGCGGCGCGGGCGTGGCGGTGCCGTTCTGGTTAATCCGCGCAGCGAAACTTTCTGCATCATTGGCTGAAGGATCGGCCTCGCCGCCGCAGGCGGTCAGCGCAAGCGCGATGGGGACGGCGAGGAGGAACTGCGCGAGTTTGTTCATGGTTTCGGTCCGTGGGTAAGGTCTGCGGCCTGAAACGCCTCTTTCATTACCCGATTATGACATTCTTGTTTGCCCTACCGCTTTGCTGCTTGAGGGCGGGGGCTATTTGCGCCGCATCCGGTCGGCGGTAAGCTGGTCCACTGCGGTCACGCCCATCAGACGCATTCCGCGTTCGATCTCGTCCTTCAGAATGCCGAGCGCGCGCTCCACGCCTTCCTGTCCCGACGCCGCGAGCGCATAGAGATAGAGCCGCCCCCCCGACGCCGCAGTCGCGCCGCTCGCCAGCGCCTTCAGCACATGCGTGCCGCGCCGCACGCCGCCGTCGCAGATGATTTCGATCTGGCCGCCCACGGCATCGACGATCTCGGGCAGCTGGTCGAACGGCGCGCGGCTGCCGTCGAGTTGCCGTCCGCCGTGGTTGGAAATCATGATCGCATCCGCGCCCATCTCCACCGCGCGGCGGGCATCGGCAACGCTCATCACGCCTTTCAGGACGAAGGTGCAGCCCCATTGCTGGCGGATCGCGGCCGCCGTGTCCCAGTCCATCGCGGTGTCGAGCATGGTGTTGAAATATTCCGCGATGCTCACCGCCTTGTTCGTCCCCTCGGTGACATGGGTGTCGAGATTGGGAAGGCGGAACTTCTCGCGAAAGAGATAGTCGAGCGTCCAGCGCGGGCGCGTGGCGTAGCTCCAGATACTTGCGGGGGTAAAGCGCGGCGGAGTGGTGAAGCCCGATCGCAGGCAGCGCTCGCGCTTGCCCGAAACGATGGTGTCGACCGTCAGCGCCAGCGCATCGAATTTCGCCGCCTGGCAGCGTTCGATCATGTGGGTGTTCAGACCCTGGTCCTTATGGACGTAGAGCTGGAACAGCTTTGGCCCGCTGGTCAGCGCGGCGATTTCCTCGATGCTGCGCGTCGCAAGGCTGGAGATGCCGAACCACAGGCCGAACTTCTCCGCCGCCTTGGCCACTGCGGTTTCACCCTGCCAATGGAACGCGCGCTGGACGGCGGTGGGTGAGAGCATCAGCGGCAGCGCCGATGTACGACCGAGGATGGTGCAGGAGGTGTCGATGGTTTCGACCCCGGCGAGCACGTCCGGCACCAGATCGACGGTGTCGAAACTGGCAGTGTTTCGCGCCTTGGTCAGCTCGTCATCCGCCGCGCCGTCGATATAGTCGAACACGGGAAAAGGCAGGCGAGCCTTCGCCAGCCGCCGGAAATCGTCGATATTGTGGCAATCGGAGAGGCGCATGGACATGCTGTCGCGCAAGGCGCGGCGCCGGACAAGTCCGAAGCGCCGCGCCCCACGCGTTGCAGCGTCAGTTCTTGGCCTTGTCGACCAGCTTATTGGCGCTGATCCACGGCATCATGGCGCGCAGCTGGGCGCCGGTCTTTTCGATCGGGTGTGCCTCGGCAGCCTTACGGGCGGCCTTGAGTTCGGGCTGCCCGGCGCGGTTGTCGAGCACGAAGTTCTTCACGAAACGGCCCGATTGGATGTCGGCCAGCACGCGCTTCATTTCTGCCTTGGTCTCCGCGGTGATGATGCGCGGCCCGGTGGTGATGTCGCCATATTCGGCGGTGTTCGAGATCGAATAGCGCATGTTGGCGATCCCGCCTTCATACAGCAGATCGACGATCAGCTTGGTTTCGTGGAGACACTCGAAATAGGCCATTTCGGGCGCGTAACCGGCCTCGACCAGCGTTTCGAACCCGGCCTGGATCAGGTGGGTGATCCCGCCGCACAACACGGCCTGCTCGCCGAACAGATCGGTTTCGCACTCTTCCTTGAAGTTGGTTTCGATAATGCCCGAACGCCCGCCGCCGACGGCGCTGGCATAGGCGAGGGCGACGTCATGCGCCGCGCCGCTGGCGTCCTGATGGATCGCGATCAGGCAGGGCACCCCGCCGCCGCGGACATATTCGCTGCGCACGGTGTGGCCCGGGCCCTTGGGCGCGATCATGATGACGTCGATATCGGCGGGCGGTTCGATCAGGCCGAAATGGATATTGAGCCCGTGTGCGAAGGCAAGCGCGCTGCCGGGCTTCATGTGACCCTTGAGATCATTTTCCCAGATGCCGGCCTGATGTTCGTCGGGGGCGAGTATCATCAGGATGTCGGCCCACTTAGCAGCTTCGGTGTTGGAAAGCACCTTGAACCCGGCGGCTTCGGCCTTCTTCGCGGTGGCCGAACCTTCGCGCAGGGCGATGGCGACTTCGGCCACGCCGCTATCGCGCAGGTTCTGGGCATGGGCATGGCCCTGCGAGCCATAGCCGAGGATCGCGACCTTTCTGGGCTTGATCAGGTTCAGATCGGCATCGGCGTCGTAATAGACTTTCATCACTATTCTCTCTTGTGGATTGTATTCGCGAAAAAAGGTTCAGGCCCCTTCGGCCCCGCGCATCATGCCGACGATGCCGGTGCGGCCGACTTCGACCAGCCCCAGTTCGCGCATAAGGGCGATGAAACTGTCGACCTTGTCGGGCGGGCCGGTGATTTCGAATATGAAGCTTTCGGTGGTCGTATCGACGGGGCGGGCGCGGAAAATGTCGGCAAGGCGGAGCGCCTCGACCCGCTTTTCACCCGTGCCGGTGACCTTGATGAGTGCGAGTTCGCGCTCGACGTGGGGTCCGGCCGTGGTGAGGTCGGTGACCTTGTGCACCGGCACCAGCCGCTCGAGCTGCGCCTCGATCTGGTCGATCACCTGGGGCGGCCCGTTGGTGACGATGGTGATACGGCTGACCGCGTGATCTTCGGTAATGTCGGCCACGGTGAGGCTGTCGATGTTGTAACCACGCGCGGTGAACAGCCCGGTGATCTTGGCGAGGATCCCCGGTTCGTTGTCGACCGTGACGGCGAGCACGTGACGCTCGGAAGCTGCTTCGGCAATTTTCAGGGGCATTGCGTGTATCCTAGACCAGCGCCTTGGCTTCGTCGTCCATCGTCCCGTCGACCTTGTCGCCGTAGAGGATCATGTCGGTGTGCGCTGCACCTGACGGGATCATCGGCAGGCAGTTGGCATCCTGCGCGACGAGGCAATCGACCATCACCGGGCCATCATGCGCGAGCATCGCGGCGATGCCTTCGTCCAGTTCGCTTTCGTCGTGGATTCGGATGCCCTTCCAGCCATAGGCTTCGGCGAGGCGCACGAAATCGGGCAGGCTGTCCGAATAGGAATTCGAATAGCGGCTTTCGTAGGTCAGTTCCTGCCACTGGCGGACCATGCCCATATATTCGTTGTTGAGGATGAACACCTTGACCGGCAGGCGGTATTGCGAGGCGGTGCCGAGTTCCTGGATATTCATCTGGATCGAGGCTTCGCCCGCAATGTCGATCACCAGCGCATCGGGGTGCCCCAATTGCGCGCCGATTGCGGCAGGCAGGCCGTAGCCCATCGTGCCGAGCCCGCCCGAGGTGAGCCATTTGTTGGGATCATCGAACCCGAAATACTGCGCTGCCCACATCTGGTGCTGGCCGACCTCGGTCGAGATGATCGGCTTTTGCGCATGGGTGAGCGCGTGGAGCCGCTCGATCGCCTTTTGCGGCATTATCATGTTCGGATGCTTGGCCGAGCGTGCGGGGTAGGCGAGGCATTCGCGCGCACGCCAGCCGGCGATGCGGGCCTTCCATTCGCCCAGATCGCGCGCCTTGCGGCTGCCCCACGCCTCCACCAGCTGGCCGAGCACGGTGGCGCAGTCGCCAAGGATGCCAAGGTCCACCGCAACCGTCTTGTTGATCGATGACCGGTCGATATCGATGTGGATCTTCTTCGAATCCGGCGAGAAGGCATCGAGCCTGCCGGTGACCCGGTCATCGAAGCGCGCGCCGATGCAGACCATCACATCGCACTTGTTCATCGCCATGTTGGCTTCGAAGGTGCCGTGCATCCCCAGCATGCCGAGCCAGTCGGGATGGGTGGAGGGGAACGCGCCGAGGCCCATCAGCGTCGAGGTGACGGGCGCGCCGGTCAGATCCTGGAAGCGGCGCAGCAAGGTGCTGGCCTCCGGCCCGGAATTGATAATCCCGCCGCCGGTGTAGAGGATCGGACATTCGGCATTCGCAATCATCTCGATCGCTTCGACGATCTGTTCGGCCGGCGCGACCATTTGCGGGGCGTAACGGTGCGATCCCGGACGCACGAAGGCACGGCGTTCGCTGGGCACGGCGATCTGCACATCCTTGGGAATGTCAATCACCACCGGGCCGGGGCGGCCAGTGGTGGCGATGCGGAACGCCTCGGCAATGGTCGCGGCGAGATCGGCCGGGTCCTTCACCAGATAATTATGCTTCGTGCAGTGGCGGGTGATGCCGATGGTGTCGGCTTCCTGAAACGCGTCGGTGCCGATCAGCGCGGTCGGCACCTGACCGGTGATCACAACCAGCGGTATCGAATCCATCCACGCGTCGGCAATGCCGGTGATCGCGTTGGTTGCGCCCGGGCCGGAGGTGACGAGCACAACGCCCGGTTTGCCCGTCGCGCGGGCATAGCCTTCGGCTGCGTGGGCCGCGCCGGCTTCGTGGCGGACAAGGATGTGCCGAATGCGTTCGTCGCCGAACAATTCGTCATAGATCGGCAGCACCGCACCGCCAGGATAGCCGAACACGTATTCCACGCCCTGTTCGATCAGACACTGCACGAGGATCGCCGCGCCGCTGCTGAGGGCGCTTTGGGACTGGGCAGAGGCCTGTTGGCGGGACACGGGAAACTCCATAAGCTTGCGACCGGGGCAGAACAGTGCCTGCCGGGAAACGGGGCGTAAATAACAAAAAACCGGCCCGATGCAGGGGGGATCGCATCGGGCCGAGTGACAATGCCGCTATCGGTTATAATCTGATAGGTCAACCCCTAATCGCGCAACAATGATGCAAAATACGTGCCTATGTCGATACTTTCGGATTCACATTCAGGGCCAATCCGCGCCCATTCCGCAGGCGGTTGCCGCCGGAACCAGGTGAACTGGCGCTTGGCATAATTGCGGGTGGCCTGCTGGGCGGCGGCAATCATCGCCTCGCGGCTTGTCTCTCCGGCAAGGAAGGCTGCAATTTCCGGCACGCCGATAGCACGCATCACCGGCAGATCGGGATCAAGCTCCCGCGCGAGCAGGGCCTCCACCTCTTCGACGGCGCCGTCTTCCAGCATTGCCTCGAACCGCCGGTCACAGCGTTCGTACAGCCATGTCCGGTCGGGCAGCAGCAGCAGCGGGTGCAGCGTCACTTCTTCTGCAATGCCGCCGGCCTTGGCCATCTGCCAGTCGGCCAGCGTCACCCCGGTCGAGCGTTTGACCTCCAGCGCGCGAGCAATCCGCTGACGGTCGCCCGGATCAAGCTCGGCTGCGCGCAACGGGTCTTCAACCTGAAGCAGCTTGTAGGCCGCATCCTCGTCCAGTGCGCGGACGGTAGCGCGCACCGCAGGGTCGATCTGCGGGATCGGCGCAATGCCTTCAAGCAGCACTTTCAGATAAAGCCCCGTGCCGCCGACGAGGATCGGAACCGCGCCGCCCGCGTGAATGTCGGCGATCTCTTCCCTCGCGCGCGCTGCCCACGCCGCCGCCGAGCAGGCTTCCGCACCGTCCCACGCGCCGAACAGCCGGTGTTCGACGCCGGCCATTTCTTCTTCGGAAGGGCGCGCGGACAGCACGCGCAGATCGGCATAGACCTGCGCGCTGTCGGCATTGACGATAACGGCCTTGCGTCCCGCCTCTGCCAGCCGGTGGGCGAGAGCCAGTGCAACCGCGCTCTTGCCGCTGGCGGTCGGCCCTGCGATGAGCGCCAGCGGTAGGTTTGGAGAAATCATGATGCTCATTGCCCGGCTGATAGCAGACACAGCCGACAGGGAAACACGTCTCGATGCGCTGGCCGATGCTTTGAAGGCGACTGGCACCGCGATCGCCTCGGCAGCGATGCTGGCCGAAGGCGACGTGATGGAACTGCGCTTTGCCGAGGCCGACCCGTCCGTCGTGCTCGAAGCGATCGACCGGACGTTCGCCCCTGCGGACATGCTGGTGAGCGATGGAGAGATCGTGGTGCCGAAGGTGTTCGTGTCCGACATGGATTCGACCATGATCGGGCAGGAATGCATCGACGAGCTGGCCGATTATGCCGGGATCAAGCCGCAGATCGCCGCGATTACCGAGCGCGCGATGCAGGGTGAGCTCGATTTCGTGGAGGCGCTGTGCGAGCGGGTGGCGCTGCTCAGGGGGCTGGACGAAGCGGTGGTCGAAGTCTGCCTCAACGAACGGATCACGCCCACGCCGGGCGCGCGCACGCTGGTGGCGACGCTTTCCGCGCTCGGCACGCGATCGGTGCTGGTAACCGGCGGCTTTCACCATTTTGCCGATCCGGTCGCGCAGATGCTTGGGTTCGAACGGGTAGTGGGCAACCGGCTCGAGGTGGCGAACGGACAATTGACCGGCAACCTGCTGGGGCCGATCACCGATAGCGGGGTTAAGGCGGCGGTGTTGCGCGAGGAGGCCGGGCAGGGCGCCGTCACGCTCGCCACCGGCGATGGTGCCAACGACATTCCGATGATTGAAGCGGCAACTTACGGCTTTGCCTATCGCGCCAAGCCCAAGGCGCGGGCGGCGGCCAATGGCCGGGTCGATCGCGGCGATCTGACGGCGGTGCTGTGTCTGCTCGGCATCCCGCGCAAGGATTGGCGCGGGGGATAGCGCCGGTTTGCGCGGCTTTGGCGCGGGGCCGGAACGCTTCGTCGCAAAAAGGGTTTTGAAACGGGACGCGAATCGCTTATTTACACTGATGTAAGCATTGCATGGCATCAGCGAGTGCGAGACAAGGATCAGGATCGATGACCGCCACCGCCCGTGACTATAGCCAGATGTTCGCTGCCGACGGCACCGTGCTGCGCGATCCCGCGCGGCCCGAGCCGCAGTATCGGCCGCTGCGCGCATGGAAGAACTTCCGCCTGCTGATCCAGGACAAGGAAGACACCTCGCTGGTGTTCAAGATTTTCGAATCCCTGCCGTCCAAGGATTTTCTCCCGCGCGCTGCCGAACTGGCCCTGTCCGAACGCGGCGAGCATCTGCGCCGAACCGAGCCGAGCCTGCCCGAAATCCTCGACGATCACGCGGCGCTGCGGCGCACGCCGAAGGGCAGCCTGGCACATGCTTATTGCGACTTCATGGAAAACGAAGGGCTGACTGCAGCGGGTCTGGTAGCCGAGGCGGAGAGCCTCGGGCGTCCGAAATACCCCGATCTGGTGCAGTGGTTCATGGAACGCTCGCGCGATACGCATGATCTGTTCCACGTGCTGACCGGTTATGGCCGCGATGCGCTGGGGGAACAATGCGTGCTGCTGTTCACCCACGGCCAGAGCCCAAGCCACGGCCACCTGCTGATCGGCTATGCCGGTGCGGCCAACATCGCCAAGATGGCCAAGGGCAGCAAGGCACCCGTGTTCGGCGCCGTGCGTCAGGCCCACCGCACCGGCAAGGGCGCCCCGCGCCTGATCGAACAGCCGATCCGCGAATTGCTCGCCCGCCCGCTAGAGCAGGTGCGCGCCGATATGCGTATCCCCGAACCGAGCAAGTATCGCGAATGCCACCGCATCTGGCAGGCGGAAGGGATCAATCCCTACAATCTGCTCGCCAGCGAAAGCACGCCGGGCGAACTCGCCGCGGCCTGACCGGTCAAAGCCAGCTGGCGATCTGTGTCAGCGGCTTTTTAATCAGCGCGTGGGCAGGCACCGTGGCGTCGGGCGCAGGACGGCCTGCGACCACGATCATCACCGGCTTTTCCCATTCGGGCCGCCCGCAGATCTCGCGCAGGAAACCCATTGGTGACGGTGTGTGCGTCAGCGTCGCCAGCCCCGCCTCGTGCAGCGTCGCCAGAAGCATCCCGCAGGCGATCCCGACGCTTTCGTTGACGTAATAATTCTGCGTCGCCCCGTCTTCGGCGATCCCGCCCTTGCGCTGGGCAAACACCACGATGAGGTAAGGCGCGGTTTCGAGAAACGGTTTGTCCGCGTCGGTGCCGAGGTCCTTCAGCGCGGCAAGCCATTCCTCGCTCGCCTTGGGATCATCGCCGTCCGCACCGTAAAAACGCCGTTCCTCGGCCTCTGCGGCTTCGCGGATCGCGCGCTTGTGTTCGTGTGATGCGACGACCGCGAAATGCCATGGCTGGTGATTGGCCCCCGAAGGCGCGCTACCGGCCGCTGCTATCGCTGCTTCGATGATCTCGCGCGGCACCGGCGCGTCGGAGAACCACCGGCAGGTGCGACGCTGCTTCAACCTTGTGGCGAGGCTTTCGGCGCGGGCGATGGCTTCGTCATCGGGCACCTGCTTGATCGTGTAGGGAAGGGTTTCAGGTGCGGGCATCGGCAGTTTCTTGACCTCGAACAACGGACAAATCGACTTTTAACTGACACTGATGTAAGTGACGAAAGGTGAGTCTGGTTCGCGACTCGCGCAAAGGACGTTACACGATGGCGCTTCCCGATACCCCGCTGGCAGAACTCCCATTGCTCGCCCCCGAACGCAAGGTTTCGGGCTTCCGTCCGCTGAAAGTGCTGCATCATTTTCGCAAGCTGGTGGCGGACAAGGAGGACACCGAACAGGTGTTCCACATCATCGAGGCGACCAAAGGCAAGCGCACGCACCGGCAGGCGTGGGACTTCATCCGTTCCCCCGAAGGCCAGCGTTTCATTGCCGACAGCGTCGATATTCCGGCGATGCTCGACGATCACGCCCGCTGGGCCGATTGCGGGCCGGACAGCGTGGCGGCGCATTACATCGCCTTCATGAAGCGCGAGGGGCTGTCGGCGGCAGGGCTGGTGGCGGAAAGCCATAAGTGGGCGCCGCCCGAAAGCCTGCCGCGCGATCTGACGCAGTGGTATTTCGATCGCCTGCGCGACACGCATGATCTGTTTCACGTGCTAACCGGCTATGGCCGCGACGCGCTGGGCGAGGCGAGCCTGCTCGGCTTCAGCTACGAGCAGAACCACAACAAGGGCATTCTGTTCATCGCCTATGCGGGTGCGCGCCAGATCGCCAAGGCGAGCGGCACCAAGGCTCCGCTGTTCGCCGCGATCCGCGAAGGGCGCAGGCTGGGCAGGGCCGCGGCCAAGATCGCGCATCAGGATATCGCCGCGCTGATGCGCGAGGATATCGATGCCGCGCGGGCACGGCTGCATATCGGCAAGCCTGAAGTCTACCGCCAGTGCCTTTCCATCCTCGCGGGCGAGGGGATTTTGAGCGAGGAACTGACGCTGGGGAGCGCCCAGGCGGCATAAGGCCCCGGCCTAGAGCGCCCTTAGCCTTCCATCCATTCCGCGAAGAAGCGCTGGTTGGCTGCGCGAAGTTCCGCCAGCGGAACCCCCAGCACAGAATCGCCGCCCACCGTGCCGACCCGCTGGAAACCGATCTGGGCCGTTTCCTCGTCGCGGGTGCCCTTGGCGAGCGCGGCATTGAGGGCTTCGACATCGGGAACGGTGACGAGATAGCGTCCCTGATCCTCGCCGAACCACCATTGAGCGGGCGTGTAATCGGGGTTGCCCGCCGGATCGACTTCGGCCCCGATGCCTCCGGCCAGCGCCATCTCCGCCAGAGCGACCGCCAGGCCGCCATCGCTGAGGTCGTGGACCGCGTTCACCAGCCCGTCGGCGATCAGTTCGTGGATGATTTCGCCCGCGGTGCGTTCCACCACAAGGTCGGTCGGCGGGGTGCGGCCGCCTTCGATGCCCTTGACCACGCGCAGCCACAGCGACTGGCCGAGGTGCGAGCGGGTGGGATCGGGCTTGGCCCAGAATTCCGGCCCGACGAGGTAGATCGCATCGCCCGCCTGCTTGAAGTGCATCGTCATCATCTTGGAAAGATCGGTGATGATACCGACGCCGCCGATCGCCGGGGTAGGCAGGATTGCCGAGCCGCCGCCGGTCGCCTTGCTTTCGTTATAGAGGCTGACATTGCCGCTCACGATCGGGAAATCGAGCGCGCGGCAGGCATCACCCATGCCGTCCAGCGCATGGACGATTTGCGCCATGATCTCCGGGCGCTGCGGGTTGGCGAAGTTCAAACAGTTGGTCACTGCCAGCGGCCGCGCGCCGACGGCGCACAGGTTGCGGTAAGCTTCGGCAATCGCCTGCTTGCCGCCTTCATAGGGGTCGGCAAAGACATAGCGCGGCGTGCAATCGGTGGTGATCGCCAGCGCCTTGTCAGTGCCATGCACCCGCACCACACCGGCATCGCCGCCGGTCTGGAGCGTGTCGGCACCGACCTGCGAATCGTATTGCTCGGCAATCCAGCCGCGCGAGGCGAGATCGGGAGAGGCCATCAGGGTCAGCAGGTCCGCTGCCACATCATCGGTCGAGGGTACGTCCCCGAGCGGCGTCACGCCTGCCCACGCCGCATATTCCTCCTTGGAGAGGTAAGGCCGGTCATACAGCGGCGCTTCGTCCGCAAGCGGAGCGAGGGGGATGTCGCACACCACCTCGCCATTGAATTCCAGCACCATGTGCCCCGTATCGGTCACTTCGCCGATCACCGCGAAATCGAGCTCCCACTTGCGGAAGATCGCCTCTGCCATGGCTTCCTTGCCCGGCTTCAGCACCATGAGCATGCGCTCCTGGCTCTCCGACAGCATCATTTCGTAAGGCGTCATGCTCTCTTCGCGGCAGGGCACCTTGTTCATGTCGAGCCGGATGCCCGCGCCGCCCTTGGAGGCCATTTCGACGCTGGAGGACGTGAGACCCGCCGCGCCCATATCCTGAATCGCGACGATGGCATCGGTTGCCATCAGTTCAAGGCAGGCCTCGATCAGCAGCTTTTCGGTGAAGGGATCGCCGACCTGCACCGTGGGGCGCTTGGCCTCGGCATCCTCGCCGAAATCTGCGCTCGCCATGGTCGCACCATGGATCCCGTCGCGCCCGGTCTTGCTGCCGACATAGACGATCGGATTGCCAAGGCCGGTGGCGGCGGAATAGAAGATCTTGTCCTGATCGGCGACGCCGACGGTCATCGCGTTGACGAGGATATTGCCGTCATAGGCAGGGTGGAAGTTGGTCTCCCCCGCCACGGTCGGCACGCCGACGCAATTGCCGTAGCCGCCGATGCCTGCGACCACGCCCTGCACCAGATGCTTCATCTTGGGGTGTTCGGGCCGCCCGAAACGTAGCGCATTGGCATTGGCCATCGGCCGCGCGCCCATAGTGAAAACGTCGCGCAGGATGCCGCCCACGCCCGTCGCCGCGCCCTGATAGGGCTCGATGTAGCTGGGGTGGTTGTGGCTTTCCATCTTGAAGATCGCCGCCTGCCCGTCGCCGATATCGATCACGCCCGCGTTCTCGCCCGGGCCGCAGATCACCCACGGCGCCTCGGTCGGCAGCTTTTTCAGATGCAGGCGCGAGGATTTGTAGGAGCAATGCTCCGACCACATCACGGAAAAGATGCCGAGCTCGACAAGGTTCGGCTCGCGGCCCAGCGCGTGCAGGACGCGCTCGTATTCCTCGGGAGAAAGGCCGTGCTGTTCGACGATTTCGGGGGTGATGGCGGACATGTCGGGACTCCTTGGCCCGCCCCCTAGATTAGACTTCGCCGAAGGCCAAGCCGCAGCGTTTCTGGAACCAGCGATTCTCCCCCACCCAGACCGCCAGCGCGGTGAGAATCGCGAAGGCGAGCAAAGCCTGAAGATAAAGGAACGCGCCCGCTTCCTGCGGATGGGGCGCGAACCAGTTGATCGCCTGCAGCACCAGCATCACCGCCAGCAGCACCAGCGGTGGGCCGATAGGGCCGCGCGTGCGGCGCACGTAGAAGGCGAAAGCGCCGCCTGTAACCGCGAGTTCAAGCGGGATGGCCACCAACGGATAGTTCCACAACCCGAGCCCGAATTTCGGCGGCTCCCCGTCGAGCGTCAGATCGGGCACGTGTACCAGCCAGTCGAGCCCCCAGTGCGACAGCACAACCAGCCCGGCCAGCAATCCGGCGAACAGGTTACGCTGAGCCAGCGCAACCACAATCAGGAAGGCGAGCGCCCAGATCCCGGCCCCGATCAGACTGTGGGTATAGGGCATGTGATAAAGATCGAGCGGCACCATCACACTCGCCGCCGGATCGACCCGCAGTTTCTCCACGCCGATCAGCGCCAGCGTGAAAAATCCCCAGTCGACCAGTTGTGCAGCGACGAACAGCGTGCCGAGGCGCGGGCTGCGCGGACTGACGGCTGCGGCGACGAAGGCCGGGGCGAAATGACCGATGAACATGCGGTGCCGATCAGCCGGCAGCCGGAGCGAAGCGCAGCGCGGCCCAGGTGGCGATGGCGCTCGCCGTGCCGGTAGCAAAGGCACCCCAGAGAATGTCGAGCACGCTGACATGGGTCGCCCACACCTTGAACACCGCCTGGCTGGTGAGGTCGAAGGTCGCATAGCACAGCGCACCCAGCAGGATGCCGTTCAGCAGGGCCGCCTGCACCGTGCCGCTTTCGATACCGGGCTTGATCGCGAACCATGTCATCCCGGCGAGGTAGATGAGGTAGAACACCCCGGCGGCGGCCATGTTGAAATCCTTGGCCATGATCTCGCCGATTACCGGACGATAGAGATTGCCCGAGGCCCAGCGCAGCCAAACGGCGTCCATCGCGCCGAAAGCAAGCGCGGCGGCGGCGTAGGCGATGATCCATTTCGTCATGTCGTTCTTTATCCCGCTTTGCCCGCCACCTTTGCGTGCCAGCCTTGACCGGACAGGGCGGGCGCGTCAATGCTCGCGACCATGGACGAGGGCAACACCGGTACGGCGCAAGCGCCGGATATTTCGCAGATGAGCTTCGAGCAGGCGCTTGTCGCGCTCGAACAGATCGTGCAGCAGCTGGAACGCGGCGACGTGCCGCTCGACCAGTCGATTTCGCTGTACGAACGCGGCGAGGCGCTGCGCGCAGCCTGCCAGCAGCGGCTTGATGCGGCGCAGGCCCGGATCGAGAAGATCGTCACCGGCGCGGACGGCCGGCCCGCCGGTACCCGCCCGCTTGATGCGGATGGCTGAGCCGATGCTTGCAGGGGTGGACACCAATATCCTCGGCGACGGCCTGAAGCAGGTTCAGGCCGATATCGATTCGCTGTTCGACGCGCTGTTGCCGGTGCCGGATGACACCAGCGCGCGTCTGGTCGAAGCGATGCGTTACGCCGCGATCGGCGGGGGGAAGCGGGTGCGCCCGTTGCTGGTGGTCAGCACCGCGTCGCTGTTCGGCGTGTCGCGCGATGCCGCGCTGCGGGCGGGCGCCGCGATCGAGACGATCCACGTCTATTCGCTGATCCATGATGATCTGCCCTGCATGGACGATGATGATCTGCGCCATGGCAAGCCGACATTGCACAAGGTCTATGACGAGGCGACCGCCGTGCTCGCCGGTGATGCGCTTCATGCGCTGGCCTTCGAGATTCTGGCCGATGAGGCCACCAGCACCGATCCCTTCACCCGCTCCGAACTGATCCTGACGCTGGGCAAAGCATCGGGCATGCATGGCATGGCCGGCGGGCAGATGATGGATATGGTCGCCGACGAGGAAGGCGTGACCTATGATCTGCACACCATCACGCGGCTGCAACAGCTGAAAACCGGCGCGCTGCTGGCGGCGAGTGTCGAGATGGGGGCGATCCTCGGTAAGGTTGCGCCGCAGGGCCGGGCGCACTTGCGCGCCTATGCCCGCGATATCGGCCTTGCCTTCCAGATCGCGGATGATCTGCTCGACGCTGTCGGCGACGAGGACAAGGCCGGCAAGGCGCTGCGCAAGGACGACGAACAGGGCAAGCAGACTTTTGTCACCTTGCTGGGCATCGACAGGGCCCGCGATCAGGCCCGCGCGCTGGTCGATCAGGCGGTGGGCCACCTTTCGAGCTATGGTGCCGAGGCCGATATTTTGCGCGCGCTCGCCCGCTTCATCGTTGAACGCGATCGCTGATTTTCCGGACAGAGGACAGGACGTATGAGCAGCCGTATCGGGATCTATCCCGGCACATTCGATCCCATCACGCTGGGCCATGCCGATATCATCCGGCGCGGGGCGAAGCTGGTGGACAAGCTGATCATCGGCGTGACGACCAATCCTTCCAAGAACCCGATGTTCGGCGTCGATGAACGCTTCCGCATGGTCAAACGCGAAGTCGCCGGGATGGGGCTGACCAATGTCGAGGTGGTGGGCTTCAACGCGTTGCTGGTGAAGTTTGCCCAGAAACAGGGCGCCAGCGTCATCATCCGCGGCCTGCGCGCCGTCGCCGATTTCGAGTACGAATACCAGATGGCGGGCATGAACCAGCAGCTTGATCCCAGTGTGGAAACTGTCTTCCTCATGGCCGACGTATCGCTCCAGCCGATCGCGTCCAAGCTGGTCAAGGAAATCGCGATTTACGGGGGCGACATATCGAAATTCGTCAGTCCGCCGGTGCGTGCCGAGGTTGAGGCGCGCGTGCGCGAAACCGGAACCAAGGGCGATTATTGAACGGCGCGCTGTCGACAGGTTCCGCTTCATTCATTGAAGTGTCAGCCCGGCATGGCTACAGGCGGCGTCTCACACGGATGAAATGATGATCAAAGCCACGCTCACCTCTGCCATTGGTGCCCTGTTCCTGCTGACTGCTGCGCACCCCGCGCTTGCCCAGAAGCGGAAGGACGACACGCCGCCGGTTGCCTTTGGCGATAATGCCAAGGACGACGACGACGCGGAGGAAATCGCCAGCGCGCCGCGCACCTATGCCCCGATCAATTATGATCCGACGGTCGACCCTGAGAATGTCTGGGTGCTCGATCTGTCGAACGGCCAGCGGGTCAAGATCCGGCTGATGGAGGACTGGGCGCCCGAACATATCGCGCGGATCAAGGAACTTACCCGCCGTGGGTTCTATAACGGCGTGATCTTCCACCGTGTGATTGACGGCTTCATGGCCCAGGGCGGCGATCCGACCGGCACCGGGCAGGGCGGCAGCGAGCTTCCCGACCTCAAGGCCGAATTCAATCCGATGCCGCACGTACGCGGCACGGTGTCGATGGCCCGCGCGACCGAGGAAGACAGCGCCAACAGCCAGTTCTTCATCGTCTTCTACCCGCGTTTCAGCCTCGACAAGCGTTACACCAATTTCGGCCGCGTGATCGAAAACATGGACGCGGTTGATGCGATCAACCGGGGCGAACCGCCCGCGGAACCGACTCGTATCGTGCAAGCCTCGCTTGCCATCGACAACCTTCCGCCCCCGCCGCCGCCTGCACCGGCGGATGATACGCCGATCACCGTCGACATGTTGAGCGGCCCCATCGGCTAAGGGGACTTTCGCACGCCGCGCCTTCGGGTTAGGGGCGCGCGCCATGAAAGTAGACCTCTTCGATTTCGAGCTGCCGCAAGATCGCATTGCGTTAAGGCCGGTGCGTCCGCGTGATGCGGCGCGGATGCTGGTGGTGCGCGGGGCCGACGCGCCGTTTGAAGACAGGGGCGTGCGCGATCTGCCGACCCTACTCAATCGCGGCGATGTGCTGGTGTTCAACGATACCCGGGTGATACCCGCCCAACTCGAAGGCCGCCGCGCCGACGGGGAGGCGAAGATCGGCGCTACCCTGCACAAGCGGCTCGACTTGCGCCGCTGGCAGGCTTTCATCCGCAACGCCAAGCGGGTGAAGGAAGGCGATCAGCTGATGTTCGGCGGCGGTGTCACCGCGATTGCCGAGGCGCGCCATGCCGACGGATCGATCACCCTGTTCTTCGAAGGCGAAGAGCCGGTCGAAGTGCTGCTTGATCGTGCAGGCACCATGCCGCTGCCGCCCTATATTGCCAGTAAGCGCGGCGTGGATCAGCAGGATTTGGAAGATTACCAGACCATGTTCGCGCGCGAGGAAGGCGCGGTTGCCGCGCCTACTGCGTCGCTCCACTTCACGCAAAGACTAGTCGATGCGATCGACGCTGCCGGAATCGGGCGCGCGATGCTGACGCTGCACGTGGGGGCGGGGACCTTCCTTCCTGTGAAGGCCGACGACACCGACGATCACCAGATGCACGCCGAATTCGGGCGCATATCGCAGGACACCGCCGATCAGCTCAATGCCGCCCGCGCTGCCGGGGGCCGGATCATTGCGGTCGGCACCACTTCGCTGCGCCTGCTGGAAAGCGCGGTGGACGAAAACGGCATCATCCGCCCCTTCGCGGGCGATACGTCGATCTTCATCACCCCCGGTTATCGCCTTAAGGCGGTGGACGGGCTGATGACCAATTTCCACTTGCCCAAATCGACTCTGATGATGCTGGTTTCTGCGCTGATGGGGCGCGAGCGCATGCTGGCGGCTTACCGGCACGCCATCGCCAATGAATACCGCTTCTATTCCTATGGTGACTCCTCGCTGCTGCTTCCCTAATCGGTGGCGATGAACGAACCGATCCTCTCCATCCGCGGCCTGACCAAGACCTATCGTGGCGGCACGCGGGCGCTCGACAATGTCGATCTGGATATCCGGCCGGGCGAAATTTTCGCTTTGTTGGGGCCGAACGGGGCGGGCAAGACTACGCTGATCGGGGCCGTGTGCGGGCTGGTGCGGCCTTCCGGGGGCACGATCACCGCCTTCGGGCACGATCTGGCACGCGACTGGCGCAGCGCGCGGGCGCGGATCGGGCTGGTGCCGCAGGAATTGTCCACCGACATGTTCGAGACGGTGTGGCGGGCGGTCGCCTATTCGCAAGGTCTCTTCGGCAAGCCGCATGACGCCGCGCGGATTGAGGAAATCCTGCGCAGCCTGTCGCTTTGGGACAAGAAGGACGCGCAGATTCGTGCGCTGTCGGGCGGGATGAAACGCCGTGTGCTGATCGCCAAGGCGCTGGCGCACGATCCCGAATTGCTTTTCCTCGACGAGCCGACTGCGGGCGTCGACGTGGAATTGCGCAAGGGCATGTGGGAACAGATCGCCCGGCTGAAGGAACGCGGCGTCACCATTATCCTTACCACCCATTACATCGAGGAAGCCGAGGAAATGGCTGACCGGGTCGGCATCATTCAGGGCGGGCGCATCCTTATGGTGGATGAAAAGCACGCGATGATGGAGCGACTGGGTACCACCGAGGCGGTGATCGATCTTGCTGTGCCGCTCGGCCAGCTGCCGCCGGAAGTGGCTGCGTTCCCGGTCGAACTAGGCGAGGGCAGCACCCGCCTGATCTATCGCGGCGGCACGGGTGCGGGCGGGGGCGCGGCCGAAGTCGCGCAGCTTACTCAGGCGCTGACCCGTGCCGGGATCGCCTATAACAGCATCGACATCCACGATAGCTCGCTGGAGGATATCTTCGTTGGCTTGCTGGGCGAGCAGGAGGTGCCCGCGTGATGCATTTCAATCTGCGCAGCGCCTATGCCATCTACCGCCGCGAAATGGCCCGTGCCTTCCGCACCGCGTTCCAGTCGATCCTGTCGCCGGTGCTGACGACCTCGCTCTATTTCGTGGTGTTCGGATCGGTCATCGGCGCGCGGATGGAGCCGGTTGGCGGGGTGCCCTATGGCGCCTTCATCATTCCGGGGCTGCTGATGCTCACCCTGCTGGGCGAGACCACCAGCAATGCCAGTTTCGGCATCTACATGCCGCGCTTTACCGGCACGATCTACGAATTGCTGTCCGCGCCCGTGGGCGTGGCGGAAACGCTGGTCGGCTTTGTCGGCGCGGCGGCGACGAAGGGCCTGATTCTGGCTGCGATCATCCTGGGCACGGCGACTTTCTTCGTCGATTACCAGATCACCCATCCGGTGCTGGCTGCATTCTACATCATGCTGGTTGCGGCGAGTTTCGCGCTGTTCGGCTTCATCCTCGGCATCTGGGCGGATTCGTTCGAGAAGCTGGGGATCATCCCGCTGCTGATCCTCACCCCGCTGACTTTCCTCGGCGGCACCTTCTATTCGATCCGCGATCTGCCCGCGCCGTGGGACGCCGTCGCCTTTGCCAACCCCATCGCCTTTCTTGTCAGCGGGTTGCGCTGGACGTTCTACGGCACCGCCGACGTGCCGATCGCCGTCTCGCTTGGCCTGACGCTCGGATTTCTGGCGCTGTGCGTCACGATCATCGCCGTGATCTTCCGCACCGGATGGCGGCTGCGCGAGTAATTGCGGCCGGGTCTGCGAGCGACTTTGGTCGAACCGCAACCACCGTCCGTCTGACCTTAACGGCAACTTGTCCGCCTGTTCATGCGCCTGAAAGTGAGGGAATCCTAGTGGCTTGCCTACCGCCGCACCCCCTGCGGCAGGCAACAAACAAGGAAACAAACGCATGAGGAAAATCGCATTCACCACGCTCACGGCGATGGGCGCGATCGCACTTCCGGCAGCTGCCCAGGCGCAGTCCAACGAGGATCCCAAGGTCGAAGCCTATGTCGGCGCATCGGCGGGGATCCACGATCTCGGCATCGGTCTGCCCGATGACGACGGCGGGATCTACGGCGTGGTTGCCGGGGTCGATGTGCCGGTGGGCAAGACGTTCTTCGTCGGTGCCGAAGGCAATTTCCACATCGGCGACGGCCCGATCGATAACGAATACGGTATTGCCGCGCGCGCCGGTGTGCGCGTTGGCGAAACCGGCAAGATCTATGTTCGCGGCGGTTATCAGGAAGTCGACTTCGACATCCGCAACCTGTTCGGCGTCACCCCGCCGGCCGGGTTCGACACCACCGATGGCGATTACCTTGTCGGTGCGGGCGTCGAGTTCGGTCTGGGCGAAAGCCCAGTCCGCTTCCGCGCCGGGATCGACACCATCGCCTTCGACTCGACCCGTGCGACCGTGGGCGTGCTTTACGCCTTCTGAGGCCTAGGCGACCAATAACAGGGCCGGAGCCGCACCCCGCGCGGTTCCGGCCCTTTTTCTTGCCCGCGTGACAGCGCGACACGCTGCGGCTAGGCGCTGCCATTATGACATCGCCCCGTTTCTCCTTCACGCTCCACGCTACCGACGGCAAGGCGCGCACCGGCACGATTGCCATGCAGCGCGGCGAAATCCGCACGCCCGCCTTCATGCCCGTGGGCACGGCGGCCACGGTGAAGGCGATGAAGCCCGAGGCCGTGCGCGCGACGGGTGCGGACATCATCCTGGGCAACACCTATCACCTGATGCTGCGTCCGGGAGCGGAGCGGGTGGCGCGGCTTGGCGGACTGCACAAGTTCATGAACTGGCCGCGGCCGATCCTCACCGATTCGGGCGGCTATCAGGTGATGAGCCTGTCCGAATTGCGGAAGCTGACGGAAAAAGGCGTCGAATTCCGCAGCCATCTCGATGGGTCGAAGCACATGCTGACCCCCGAACGCAGCATGGAAATTCAGCGCCTGCTCGGCAGCGACATCGTCATGGCTTTTGACGAATGCCCCCGCGCCGACCGTCCGAAGGACGAGATCGCCAGCAGCATGGAACTCTCGATGCGCTGGGCCAAGCGCAGCCGCGAGGGCTTCGACAGTGGCGAGGAACATGCCGCGCGCGCCGCCTTGTTCGGTATCCAGCAGGGCGCGCTGCACGAAGACCTGCGCCGGATCAGTGCCGAAAAGCTGATTGATATCGGTTTCGATGGCTATGCCGTTGGCGGGCTTGCCGTGGGCGAGGGGCAGGAGGCGATGTTCGCCACGCTCGATTTCGCGCCCGACATGCTCCCCGAAGATCGGCCGCGCTATCTGATGGGGGTGGGCAAGCCCGATGATCTGGTCGGCGCGGTTGAGCGCGGGATCGACATGTTCGATTGCGTGCTGCCGACCCGTTCGGGCCGCAACGGGCAGGCCTTTACATGGAACGGGCCGCTTAACCTCAGGAACGCGCGCTTTGCCGAGGACACCGGGCCGCTGGATGATCGCTGCGCCTGTCCGGTCTGCACCACCTATTCGCGTGCCTATATCCATCACCTCGTCAAATCGGGCGAGATGCTCGGCGCGATGCTGGTGACCGAGCACAACCTGAGCTTTTATCAGGCGCTGATGCAGGGAATGCGCGATGCGATTGCGGCGGGCAGATTTGCGTCTTTTGCCAGCGACTTCCGCCGGGATTATCTGCACGCGAAGGCTTGAATCGCGCCGCTTGCGCGTTAGGCTTCGACCCATCGCAGAACCAAGGGGCGCATTAATGATTGGACGGTTTGGGGGTTCCGCCGGGCGGGCGCGGCTGATGCTTGCGCCGGCTCTGGCCGGATTGTGCGCGGCATCGCCGGCATGGGCCGAGGACGAGGGGATCGAAGCCCTCGCCGCGATGTTCGGGGCGCGCGAGACAGTGCTCGACATCTCGCTTTCGCCTTCCGGAGAAAAGGTCGCGTTTGTCTCGGCCGGGCCGGAACATACCGAAGTGCTTAGCGTGATCGATCTTGCCGGCGATGCGCAGGTGCGCCGCATCGTCGTCAATTCCGAAAAGATCGCCGATCTCGATTTCTGCGAATGGGCCAGCGACACCCGTCTTGTGTGTCAGGCCTCGGGCATGGCCAAAAGCGGCGACGGCGTGCTGCTTCCGTTCGAACGGCTTTTCGCGATCGACGATACCGGCGACAATGTGCAGGAGTTGAGCAAGCGCCAGTCCGGCATGGCGCTCGGCTTCGTGCAGCAGGGCGGGGACGTGCTGGCGCTCGACGTTGGCGGGGAGCAGGGGCAGATCCTCATGTCGCGCCAGTCGGTGCATTAATATTCCACCGGCACCCGGCTCGCCAACCGTGAATCCGGGCTCGGCGTCGATCTGGTCGATGTGACCACCGGCAAGCGCCGCCCGCGCGAGCGTGCCGATCCCGCGGCCCAGCGCTACGTCGCCGACGAACAGGGACAGGTGCGCATCAAGGTGCGCGCACGTTATGACGGCAATGGCCGCCTGACCGGCGAATATGATTATTTCTACCGGCGGCAGGACAGCAATGGCTGGGACGCGCTCGACAATCTGACGATCGGGGGAGAGCCCGTGCCGTGGTTCTCGCCGCTGTCGGTCGATAGTGCGCGCAATGTCGCGATCGGCTTCATCGTCAATGGCGGCTATGACGCGATCGCCGAATTCGCGCTCGACGGCACCGGCGCGGGCAGGCTGCTGATGGCGCGCGACGACGTCGATGTCGATACGCTCATCCGCATCGGTCGCCAGCGACGCGTGGTGGGCGCGAGCTATGCCACCGAAAAGCGCGAGGTTGCCTATTTCAGCCCCGAACTGGCCACGCTTGCCGAAAATCTCGGCAAGGCGCTGCCCGATCAGCCGATCATCAACATTGTCGGGGCCAGCAGTGACGAACAGCGTCTTCTGCTGATCGCATCGAGCGATACCCAACCGGGCATGGTCTACCTGTTCGACAAGGCCAAGCGCACGCTGGAACCGATCCTGCCGGTGCGTGCCGGGCTTACCGACCGTGCGATGGGGCGGATGCAGCCGATTACCTATCCTGCCGCCGACGGGACGCAGATTCCCGCCTATCTCACGCTCCCGCCGGGATCCGACGGCAAGAGCCTGCCTGCCATCGTGCTGCCTCACGGCGGCCCGGCGGCGCGGGATGAGTGGGGCTTCGACTGGCTGGTGCAGTTTTTCACCGCGCGCGGCTATGCCGTGCTCCAGCCCAATTACCGCGGTTCCTCGGGCTATGGCGCGGATTGGTATGGCCGCAACGGGTTCAAGGCCTGGGACGTTGCGATCGGCGACGTCAACGATGCGGGGCGCTGGCTGATAAGCGAGGGCATCGCCCGCCCAGATCAGCTGGCCATCGCCGGTTGGTCCTATGGCGGCTATGCGGCGTTGCAATCGCAGGTGCTTGACCCGGCGCTGTTCAAGGCGGTGGTGGCAATCGCGCCGGTCACAGACCTTGGCTATCTGGCCGGCGATGCGCGCCAATATACCAACTATCGGATCGTGCGCGACTATATCGGCGAAGGCCCGCATATCGACGATGGCAGTCCCCGCCGCCATGCGGAGAAGTTCGCGGCCCCCGTCGCCCTGTTCCACGGTACGCGTGATCTCAATGTCGACGTGCGCCATGCCCGCGCGATGGAAAAGGCGCTGCAGGATGCCGGCAAGCCGGTGATCTATCACGAATACGAGGATCTCCAGCACGGCCTTGGCGACAGCAAGGCCCGCATTGACATGCTGGCCACCATCGGGCGGTTTCTCGACGAGGCATTGGGACGCGGCGGATGACGGCGCTTAGGCTCTCGACAAGTCCGCCCCGCTCCGCCTAGGGGCAGCCCCATGACAGACAAACCCCTGAGCCCCGAGGATTGCACCACCATGGCCGAGGTGCGCGCCGGGGTTGATGCACTCGATCGCGAACTGGTGGCGCTGCTGGCGACGCGGTTCGGCTACATGCGCGCAGCCGCACGGATCAAGCAGAGCCGCGATGCGGTGCGTGACGAGGGTCGCAAGGCCAGCGTCATCACCGCCGCCGTGGGCGAGGCCGAAGCGCATGGCATCCCGGGCGACGTTATCGCCGATATCTGGGAACGGCTCGTCGAAGGCTCGATCGCCTACGAATTTACCGAGTGGGACCGGATCAGGGACTGACGCGGCGGGCAAGGAAGTCGGCGAGCCGCGCGGTCTTCTTTGCCGGTGCCTTTTGCCGGATCGAGCGTGCCATTTTCGCGATTCTGGCTTCCCACTTGTCGAGCGTGCGCGGCGGCGTAGTCTCGCCCACCGGACCAAGCGCGAGCATGCGCACCGGTGCAAAGCCGCAGAAGCCCAGAATCTGGCCTTTCCAGCGCCGGATCAGCGGATTGCCGTAATACCATCTGAGGATGAAGGGCGGCGTGTCCATCGTCGCGATCATGTCGGCCGATCGGCCCAACATCAGCCTGTCCCACCACGGATCGTCATCGTGATAGGCAAAGGTGAATTTCGGCAGGAACAGCCGGTCGATCAGGCCTTTCAGCTCCGCCGGTTCTGATCCCCACCACATCGGGAAGGCCACCACGAGGTGATCGCATTCGTCGAGCTGCCGGGCGAGGCGCTGGAGATCCGGCTCCCACTCGGTGCGCTGCTTGTAACCGTGGCGCAGCACCGGCGTGAATTGCAGATCGCGCACCGCCACGCGTGTGACCGTCGTGCCGGCGGGCAGGGCAGCCGCATAGGTATCGAGCAGATGGGTCGTAAGCCGGCCTTTGTCGGGGTGTCCGTCCAGCAGCAAAACGTTCATGATGGTGCGATCCCTCGTTCAAGCGTCCAGAATCAATGGGCGGGATTGCACCAAAAGAAAAGGGCGGCCCCGAAGGAGCCGCCCCGTTTCGTTTCGCCTGATCTGAAACCGATCAGCGCGAGTAGAATTCGACCACCAGGTTCGGTTCCATCGTCACCGGGTAGGGAACTTCGTCGAGCTTGGGCACGCGGGTGAAGCTCACCTTGTCGTTGCCGTCGGGCGCGACGTAATCGGGAATGTCACGCTCGGGCAGGGTCTGCGCTTCGATCACGAGCGCCATTTCCTTAGCCTTGCTGCCGAGGCTGATGACGTCGCCCACGTCGATCCGGCGCGAGGCGATGTTGCACTTCACACCGTTGACGTAGATGTGGCCGTGGCTGACGATCTGGCGCGCGGCGAAGATGGTCGGTGCGAACTTGGCGCGGTAGACCACCATGTCCAGACGACGCTCGAGCAGGCCGATCAGGTTCTGGCTGGTATCGCCCTTCATACGGGCGGCTTCGGCATAGGTGCGCTTGAACTGCTTTTCGGTGACGTCGCCGTAGTAGCCCTTGAGCTTCTGCTTGGCGCGCAGCTGAAGGCCGAAGTCGCTCATCTTGCCCTTGCGGCGCTGGCCGTGCTGGCCGGGGCCGTAGGAACGCTTGTTCACCGGGGAATTGGGACGACCCCAGATGTTTTCGCCCATCCGGCGGTCAAGCTTGTACTTGGCGCTCTTGCGCTTCGACATATGTCGTATCCTTCAAATATGCTGGATCGGCCCAGTGCCGACCATTCAACCCGGCATCGCACCATCGGGACATGCGTCCTGATGCGGCCACCGCTTCACCGGGGTGCGGGGCCCATTCGCGAAGGCGCGCGCATAGCAGGATTGCGCGCACGGTCAAGCGCAACCCGCCATTGGGCACGGGCAATCAGCGCGGGTTATTGAGCTCGCGCCATTGCTCGGTGGTGCGGCAGACCTTGGTCTTGCGGCGGCTCGACATGTCGAGCCGGACATAGCGGCAGATGCGCGAAGGCTCGGCGTTGTCGTCTTGGACATCGGCCTTTTCAGCGGGAGCCTGCTTTTCCTCGGCGGTTTCGCCATCGTTCTGCGGCTCGGCGCTTTGTGCGGCGAGAGCAGCGGAAGCAAACAGCGGCGCAGCAAGCACGGCAAACACCGCACCGGCGCGGAACGACAGCGATTTCATAAGCAATCTCACAGGGTTCGGGAGGTGAAGAGGAGCCCGAGGCCTAACTTGCGATTGCCGGCCTGTCCAATGCAAAAGGCGCAAGCAGCGTCAGTCGCGCGGATTGCGCTCCAGCGTGCTGAGAATGCCGCGCAAGGTGCGAACCTCCAGATGGTTCCAGCCCGGCTTGGTCAGCAACCCGCGCAGCGTGCGGCGGGTGGATTCAGCACGAGCCTCGGGCCGGAAATAGCCGCGCGGTTCGAGCAGTTTTTCGAAATGCGCGACCAGCCCGTCGAGCTCGTCCTGCGGGGCGGGCGGCAGCACGTCCTCGGCAGTCGGTTGCACCAGCACCTCCGCCGCACCCGCGAGCTCGCGCCCGATCCGCGACCATTCATAGGCGACCAGGATCACCGCCTGCGCAAGATTGAGCGAGCCGAATTCGGGATTGATCGGAACGGTCAGGATATTACGGGCCAGCGCCACATCCTCGGTCTCCAGACCTGAACGTTCGGGGCCAAAAATGATCGCATGGCGACCGGGCAGGGTATGGACCTGACGCCCGGCCTCGTCAGCGCCGATCACCGGCTTGGTGACGCCGCGCTTCCTCACAGTGGTCGCATGGACATGGGCGCAATCGGCGACGGCTTCTGCCGTGGTGGCATAGACCTTTGCCTGTTCGAGCACGATGTCCGCGCCCGAAGCGGCGGGGCCGGCCGACGGGTTGGGCCAACCGTCGCGCGGGCTGACGAGGCGCATCTCGGTCAGCCCGAAATTGAGCATCGCGCGCGCCGCCTTGCCGATATTCTCGCCCAGCTGCGGGCGCACAAGAACGATCACCGGCTTGTTCAGATCGGTCATCTTCCTGCCTATTCTTTCGCGGCTTGCTGAACGGTGCTCGCAAATTCTTCGAAGTCGCGCGCCTCGGAAAAATCGCGGTAGACGCTGGCGAACCGGATATAGGCGACAGAATCGATCTGGCGCAGGCCTTCCATCACCAGTTCACCGATGCGGGCAGAGGGCACTTCTGCCTCGCCCGAGGTTTCGACCTGACGCTGGATGCCCGAAATCAGCTGGTCGAGCCGTTCCTGCTCGATATCGCGCTTGCGGCAGGCGAGGGCGATGGATTGTTCGAGCTTCGATCGTTCGAAGGGTTCGCGGCGGTCACCCGACTTTACCACCACGACTTCGCGCAGCTGCACGCGTTCGAAGGTGGTGAAGCGGGCCCCGCAGGACGAACATTGGCGACGGCGCCGGATCGAGGCGTTGTCCTCGGTCGGGCGGCTGTCCTTTACCTGAGTGTCGTCATGGGCGCAAAAGGGGCAGCGCATTCAGGGGGTTATTTCTTTATTCTCTGATAGAGCGCGAATCCGGCGCCTACCGCGAGGCCGACCGGCCAAGAGATCACCGGCAACAGGGCTCCGGCCACCGCACCGATCGCCGCACCGGTCAGGACGGGTGCGGTAGAGGGGTGATTGACCCCCTCCTTGGCCATGCCCGTAATCTCGGCCTTGGCATCTTCGACCCATTCGGGGGTCTGGCGCGGTTCCTGATCGCTCATGGCGGTATCCTTACATGCCGGGATAGACGGGGAAGGCGGCGCAGAGTTCGGACACGCGGCCGCGCACGCTTTCTTCCACCTGCGCATCGCCTTCAGGGCCATTTTTCGCAAGCCCATCAACCACTTCGGCGATCAGCTTGCCGACGATGCGGAACTCCTCCGGGCCGAAGCCGCGGGTGGTGCCGGCGGGCGTGCCAAGGCGGATGCCGCTGGTAACGAAGGGCGAGCGGGTGTCGTAGGGTATGCCGTTCTTGTTGCAGGTCAGGAAGGCGCGATCGAGGCCCTTTTCGGCGTCCTTGCCGGTCACGTCCTTGGCCGTCAGATCGACCAGCATCGAGTGGTTGTCGGTGCCGCCTGAAACGATCCGCAGCCCGTTTTCCTCAAGGCTCGCCGCAAGTGCGCGGGCGTTCTCGACGATGCGGTGGGCGTAGGTCTTGAATTCGGGTTGCAGCGCCTCGCGGAAGGCGACTGCCTTGGCCGCGACGACATGCATCAGCGGGCCGCCCTGAAGGCCGGGGAACACCGCCATGTTGAGCGGCTTGGTATATTTCTCGTCGTTCCACAGGATGATGCCCGAACGCGGACCGCGCAGGCTCTTGTGGGTGGTCGAGGTGACGATGTCGCAATGCGGGAAGGGCGAGGGATGGGCGCCGCCAGCGACAAGGCCGGAGATGTGGCTCATATCGCACAGCAACACCGCGCCCACTTCGTCGGCGATGGCGCGGAAGGCGGGGAAATCCCAGGTGCGCGAATAGGCGGTGCCGCCGCAGATGATGATCTTCGGCTTGCTTTCCCGCGCCTTGGCGGCGACCTCGTCCATGTCGATCAGCTCGCTATCGCGCGAAACGCCATAGGAGACGACATTGAACCACTTGCCGCTCATGTTGACGGGCGAGCCGTGGGTGAGGTGGCCGCCCGAGTTCAGATCCAGACCCATGAAGGTGTCGCCTGGGTTGAGCAGGGCAAGGAACACCGCCTGGTTCATCTGCGAGCCCGAATTGGGCTGCACATTGGCGAAATTGCAGCCGAACAGCTGCTTGGCACGCTCGATCGCCAGCGTTTCGACCACGTCGGCATAGTCGCAGCCGCCGTAGTAACGCTTACCCGGGTAGCCTTCGGCATACTTGTTGGTGAACACCGAGCCAGTCGCTTCAAGCACCGCGCGGCTCGCGATGTTTTCGGACGCGATCAGTTCGATCTTGTCACGCTGGCGGGCGAGTTCCTTGGCGACGGCGGCGGCGATCTCCGGATCGGCGGTGGCCAGATCATCGCGCCAGAACCCCTCCATCGACTGGGCGGCGTGACGGGCGGAGAAATCGGCGGGGGCGGTGCTCATTGATGGGTCTCGATATGATCGGGGAAGAACGGGGGCTGGCCAAGCTTGCCCACCCGGCGCTGGTGACGCCCGGCCGGATCGCCGGCGTCAGCGAATTCGGTGTCAAGGAAAGTGGCAACGCAGGACTTGGCCATTTCGATCCCGACAAGACGCGCGCCCATCGCGATGCAGTTGGCATCATTATGTTCGCGGGCAAGCGCGGCGGAGAGCGGTTCTGACACCAGCGCACAGCGCACTTCGGGGTGACGGTTGACGGCAATTGAAATGCCGATGCCGCTTCCGCACAGGGCGATGCCGAATTCGACTGTCCCTTCCGCGATGATCTCGGCCAGGCGGTAGCCGTAATCAGGGTAATCGACGCTCTGCCCGGGTTCAGGGCCGAGATCGGCGACTTCGTGGCCTTCGTCGATGAGCCATTCGGCAAGGTCTGCCTTCAGCTCGGTCGCGGCGTGATCGGATGCAATGGCGATGCGCATGGCGCTCTACATAAGGGCGCACGGCGATTCTCTCCACCCCGTAAGCGCGCCTTTTCTACGATAAGCGCGGCTCAGTCCGTCAGACGAGCTTTTTGCGCAGCCACTTCCACAATTTATCGACTTCTTTGGCCGCCTTGCCTTGCGGATCGGCCTCGGCAGCTGTTTCGCCCTTGGCG
Source organism: Erythrobacter fulvus (assembly GCF_028595285.1). Taxonomy (GTDB): domain Bacteria; phylum Pseudomonadota; class Alphaproteobacteria; order Sphingomonadales; family Sphingomonadaceae; genus Erythrobacter; species Erythrobacter fulvus. The sequence goes on from NZ_JAQQXQ010000001.1 coordinate 213,109, forward strand.
GAGGAGCGGTGGAAGTCCGCGCGTTCGCCCAGCATGATCGGGCAGATGGAAAGCCCCAGGCCCTTGGCGAACTGCTCCGCATAGGCGGTCAGCACCTTCGCGCCGGCGGGCACGGCGTTGAAGACCACGAAAGCGGGGGTCTTCGCCATGGCGACCAGATCGACAATCGGTTCGAGCGCGGCGAGATCGAAGGCGCGCAGCCGGGTGGGGATCAGAACGATGTCCGCCGCCTTGATCGCCTCGCGCGCGGCGGCATCGGCGTGGGGCGGGGTGTCGATCACCACGAAATCCATGCCCTGCTTTCGCGCACTGTCGATGGTGCGAATGAGGCGCGCGGGCGGGCTGGTGACCACCACGGGAAGGAAATCCCCGCGCCAGTCGCTCCACGCCGCCGCGCTTGCTTGCGGATCGGTGTCAACGACGCAGGACTGATGCCCCGCCTGCGCCGCACGTGTGGCGATGTTGACGGCCAGCGTGGTTTTCCCCGAGCCGCCCTTCTGGCTGACGATGGCGATGGTCGCGGTATCTGACTTCGCCATCGTACCCCCCTCCGGCGCTTACTGATCGAGGAACGACCGCATCTTCCTTGACCGGCTCGGGTGCTTGAGCTTCCTCAGCGCCTTGGCTTCGATCTGGCGGATACGCTCGCGGGTCACCGAGAATTGCTGGCCGACTTCTTCCAGCGTGTGATCGGTGTTCATGCCGATGCCGAAGCGCATGCGCAGCACGCGTTCCTCACGCGGAGTGAGCGAGGCCAGCACGCGGGTGACGGTCTCCTTGAGGTTCGCCTGGATCGCAGCATCCACCGGGATGATCGCGTTCTTGTCCTCGATGAAATCGCCGAGGTGCGAGTCTTCCTCGTCCCCGATGGGGGTTTCGAGGCTGATCGGCTCCTTGGCGATCTTCATCACCTTGCGCACCTTTTCCAGCGGCATGGAAAGGCGCTGCGCCATTTCTTCCGGGGTCGGCTCGCGGCCTTCCTCGTGCAGGAACTGGCGGCTCGTACGCACCAGCTTGTTGATCGTTTCGATCATGTGCACCGGAATACGGATGGTGCGCGCCTGATCGGCGATCGAGCGGGTGATCGCCTGCCGGATCCACCATGTCGCATAGGTGCTGAACTTGTAACCGCGGCGATATTCGAACTTGTCGACCGCCTTCATCAAGCCGATATTGCCTTCCTGAATAAGATCAAGGAATTGCAAGCCGCGGTTGGTGTATTTCTTGGCTATGGAAATCACCAGACGCAGGTTCGCCTCAACCATTTCCTTCTTGGCGATACGTGCCTCGCGCTCGCCCTTCTGCACCATGTTGACGATGCGGCGGAACTCGGTGAGGCTCATGCCGGTCTGGGCGGCGATATCGGCGATTTCGCTGCGGATACGCTCGATCGGAGCCTCCTCGCGCTCGGCGAAGGCGGCCCATTTCTTGTCCTTCTTGGCCCGCTCCTTGATCCAGGCATCGTCCATCTCGTTGCCGACATAGGACCCGAGGAAGTCGATGCGCTTGATCTTGTGGCGTTCCGCGAGACGGAGCATCTGCCCGCCCAGCGTCGTCAGGCGGCGGTTGAAGGCATAGAGATTGTCGACCAGGAATTCGATCTTGGTCGCGTGGAACTGCACGGACTCGACCTCGGCGGTCAGCTCTTCGCGCAGCTGTTCGTATTTCTTTTCCTTCGCCGCCGGGAAATCATTGCCCGCCGCCAGCGTGTCGACCCGTTCGGCCTGCAGCTTCTCGAAGCTCTTGAACAGCTTGGTGATGCGCGCGAAGCGTTCGAGCGCCTCGGGCTTCAGCGCAGCTTCCATCTGGGCGAGGGAGAGGGTGTTGTCCTCCTCCTCTTCCTCTTCGCGCTTCGGGCGGCCTTCGCCGTCCTCGTCATCCTCGTCGGCCTCGGGCTCGTCCTCGACCTCGTCGTCCTCGCGGATGGTCGGGCCGGCGGTGGCTTCGGAAATCTCGCCGTCGTCGTCGTCATCCTCGGCGTCGTCGGCCATCTTGTCGGCGGGCGGCTCCTTCGACAGCATCGCATCGAGATCGAGGATCTCGCGCAGCTGCATGTCGCCGTTGTTGAGTGCTTCGGACCACTGGATGATGGCGTGGAAGGTGATCGGGCTTTCACACAGGCCCATGATCATCATGTCGCGCCCGGCCTCGATCCGCTTGGCGATGGCGATTTCGCCTTCGCGGCTGAGCAGTTCCACCGCGCCCATTTCGCGCAGGTACATGCGCACCGGATCGTCGGTACGCTCACCGGTGGCGAGTTTCTTGTTGGCGGCGCGGGCGTCCTTGGCAGGGCCTTTCTTCTCGCCGTCGTCGTCATCGTCGTCATCGTCGTCCGGCACCAGCGCCTCGACACCGTCGCCTTCCTCTTCGCCGTCGGCTTCGGCTTCCTCGTCGCTTTCGACGATCTGCACGCCCATTTCGGAAAGCGCGGTCTGGATGTCCTCGATCTGGTCGGGGCTCATCTCGCCCGAGGGCAGCGCTTCGTTCAGCTCGTCATAGGTGACATAGCCGCGCTTCTTGGCCTTGCTGATCAGCTTCTTGATCGAAGCCTCGTTGAGATCGATCAGCGGGGCGTCTTCCTTCTCGGCCATATGTCTCGTTCAATCCGTTGCCGGGCAGCCGGTTCCTGCGCACAAGCAGGCGGTCGCCAGTTTATCCCATATCCTCCGCCGGAGCGGAGTCGTCATCCGTGGCCGCCGGTGCAGCCTTTCTGCGCCCGAATGCCTTCAGGCGTTCGTCAACTGTCATGAGCTGTGCACGCAGCCTGGTCTGTTCGGCAAACGATCCTTCGGGATCGCTGTCGAAACGGGCTATCGTGGCCGCAAGCGCAGCCTCAAGCGCCGGCCTTTCAACCAGCAGCGACACAGCTTCGGCCAGTTCCTCGCACGCAGCGCCGGTGGATGTGCCTTCATCAAGGAAGGCGTAACGGATGTCTGCCGGCGGGGCAGGAAGGCCTAGCGATTCGCATATGGCGACAGGCGGGCGCGAATCAAGCGTTTCTGCAAGTTCGAAGAGCGATTCGATCAGCCGTGCGGCTTCGCGGTCATGCCGCGCGAGGCTGGAAAGGGCCTCGGCATGGCGGGTGATCTCCTGCGGAAAGCGGGTGAACCCGGCGATCACCGCTGCCAGCAGGCCCTGTCGCTGGCCGCCCGCCATGATGCCCGAAAGCCGCGCACGCGCTTCTTCCGACAGTCCCGGCGGCGGCATTGCGCCCCCGCGCCAGCCGGTTCGCGAGCCGCGCTGCTGCTGGGGGGAATAGGCGGGGCGGGGCGCACGCGGTGGATAGGCGAAGGCGGAGAAGCGGTCGCCAAGCTCGCGGCGGTAAAGCGACTTGATCTCCGGATCGGCGATAGTTTCGACATGCGCCATCAGCCGCGCTTTCAGCCCTGCCTTGGCTTCAGGCGTGGTCAGGGGCTGGGCATCGCGTTCGAATTCCCACAGCGTGTCGATGAGGTTGCTCGGGCTGGCGAGCAACTGCTCCATCGCCTGGCGGCCCTGCGCCTTGATAAGATCGTCGGGATCGAGCCCCGCGGGCAACCGCACGATGGCAAGCGAGCGCATCGGCGCGAGCAGCGGCAGCGCCCGCGTAATCGCCCGCATCGCCGCGCGTTGTCCGGCGGCATCGCCGTCAAAACACAGCACTGGCACTTCGACCATGCGCCACAGCAGTTCGAGCTGCATTTCGGTGAGCGCCGTGCCGAGCGGAGCCACGGCATCCGCGATCCCCGCATTGGCCAGCGCGATCACGTCCATATAGCCTTCGACGACCACCACCCGCCCGCTCTGGCGTGAGGCAGGGGCGGCGCGGTGGAGATTGTAGAGCGTGCGGCCCTTGTCGAACAGCTCGGTATCGGGGGAGTTCAGGTACTTGGCGACGCCATCGCGCTTGTCGAGGATGCGCCCCCCGAACGCGATCACCCGTCCGCGCGCGTCCTGAATCGGCAGCATCACGCGCCCGCGGAACCGGTCGTAGCGCTCACCCTGTTCATTGGCGGCGCGCATGCCCGCGCCCTCAAGCATGTCCTCGCCGAACCCGGAGAGCGCCTTGGGCAGCGCCTGCCGATCATCCGGTGCCCAGCCGAAGCCGAATTCGCGCATTATTGCTGGTGAGAACCCGCGCCTTTGCAGATATTCCCGCGCCGCCCCGCCACCGGGCGCGCCGAGGCTTTCAACAAAGAACCGCTGCGCTGCTTCGGTCACGTCAATCAGGCTGGCGCGCTGTTCGGCACGCTTGGCCATCTGCGGGTCGGGCGCGGGGACTTCCATCCCGGCCTCGGCGGCCAGCTCCTTGATCGCGTCCATGAATTGCAGGCCCGCATGATCGACCATCCAGCTGATCGCATCGCCATGCGCGCCGCAGCCGAAGCAGTGATAGAACTGCTTCTGGTCGTTGACGTAGAAGCTCGGCGTCTTCTCGTCATGGAACGGGCAGCACCCCTTCCATTCACGCCCCGCCCGCGTCAGCTTGACCGACCGCATGACAAGCGAAGACAGCGTGATCCGCGCACGCAGCTCGTCTTTCCATTGCGGGGTGATGGCCATGGGGAATAGGTGCGCCCGAACGCGGCTGCGTTCAAGCGCGACCTTGGCGGTTGTGCGCGATTACGAAAGCGCCGCCTTCACCAGGCCGCTTGCCAGCTTGCCGTCGAGCACTGCGCCGTAGCGGGCTTTCAGCTCGGCCATGACGGTGCCCATATCCTTCATGCTGGACGCGCCGGTTTCGGCCTTGATCGCCTCGATCGCGGCCTTGGTTTCGGCCTCGTCCATCATGCGGGGGAGAAATTCCTCGATAACGCTGAGTTCGGCCTTTTCCTTGTCGGCCAGTTCCTGCCGCCCGCCGCCTTCGTACATCTCGATCGATTCGCGGCGCTGCTTGGCCATTTTCTGCAGAACGCTGACGACCAGTTCGTCATCGGGAATCGCCTTGCCGCTGGTGCGCTCCTCGATGTCGCGGTCCTTGATCTTGGCGCTGATCTGGCGGAGCGCGGCGGTGCGGTCCTTTTCGCCGGCCTTCATCGCGGCGATGGTGGCGGCCTTGATATCATCACGGATCATTACGTGTTTCCTGTGGATTGGAGAATTGGGCGCGCCTCTAACGCAAATAACGCGCCAAGCCTAGGTTGACGCAGGGGGGCGAGGGGCCTAGCGGACGAAACTTAGCAACATCGCTGGCACCACCCCACAACGGAGCGCCCCATGGCCGACCCCGCATCTTCCCGCGCGCAACCTTCAGGGGCCACGGGAGTCCTTGTTCTGGCCGATGGCACGGTGATCTGGGGTCGCGGCTTCGGGGCGACCGGCAGCGCGGTGGGCGAGGTGTGCTTCAACACTGCGATGACCGGCTATCAGGAAGTGATGACCGATCCCAGCTACGCGGCGCAGATCGTCACCTTCACCTTCCCGCATATCGGCAATGTCGGCGCCAATGCCGAAGACGTGGAAAGCAAGGTGGAAGGCGCGGTCGGCTGCATCGTGCGCGAAGACGTGACCGAGCCGAGCAATTTCCGCAGCATCGAGAAGTTCGGCGAATGGCTGGCGCGCAATGGCAAGATCGGCCTGTCGGGCATCGATACCCGCGCGCTGACCCGCCGCATCCGCATGAGCGGCGCGCCCAACGCGGTGATCGCCCATGCGCCGGACGGCAAGTTCGATATCGACGCCCTGCTGAAACGCGCGCGCGAATGGCCGGGGCTGGAGGGCATGGATCTTGCGATCCGCGTCACCCGCGAAGGTGGCGAGCAGTGGGGCGGCGGGGCGTGGACGCTCGGCAAGGGCTATGGCCGCGCGGCGTTTGACGCGAAGCCGCACGTGGTCGCGATCGATTACGGCGCGAAGGACAATATCTTCCGCAACCTCGTGACGGCAGGTGCCCGGGTGACGGTGGTGCCGGCCAAGACGAGCTTTGACGAAATCATGGCGTTGAAGCCCGATGGCGTGTTCCTGTCCAACGGCCCGGGCGATCCGGCGGCGACGGGGGAATATGCGGTGCCGGTGATCCGTGCGCTGCTCGATGCCGATGTTCCGCTGTTCGGCATCTGCCTGGGCCACCAGCTCCTCGCGCTGGCTGCGGGTGCCAAGACGATTAAGATGCATCAGGGCCACCGCGGCGCGAACCACCCAGTCCAGCGCGTGGGCGAGGGCTGGGGCGAGACTTCGGGATTGGTCGAGATCACCTCGATGAACCACGGCTTTGCAGTGGACGCGGCAACGCTGCCCGAAAATGTCGAGCAGACCCATGTGAGCCTGTTCGACGGGACGAATTGCGGGATTGCGATCAAGGGCAAGAACGCCTTCGCGGTGCAGTATCACCCCGAGGCAAGCCCGGGGCCGCAGGATAGTTTCTACCTGTTCGAAAAGTTCGTCGGGGGGCTGGGGTGACTACATCAGATTGGATCACCATCGCGGCAATCATCATTGGCCCAATCGTTGCGGTTGGAATAACACTTTGGATTGAAGAGCGCCGCAAGCGTCGTGACGCCAAGCTGATAACTCTTCGATTGCTGCTTTCGACCCGCGATCTGACGAGCGACCCAAATTACCAAGTTGCGATAAAGTTGGTTCCCATAGAGTTCAATGACTGTTCGAAGGTTCTACAAGCCCACAAAGAATACCTCGAAGCTGCGAACGCCAGTATTGACGGTAAGTCTGAAGATGAGAAACGGACAATCATATCAACGACATCGGTAAAGCAAACGCGGCTTCTGTATGAGATGAGTAGAGCCGTCGGACTAAAGCTTCGCGAAACGGACATACAGACAGGTGCGTTTGGAACTGTCGGATTTTTTTACCGCGATGCGCTGCTTCAGGATTCGCAGCAAGCCATGCGCGATGTGGCGAATATTCTCTGGATGCAAACACGATTGCTAGGCGGCGAAACGTGGGAGCAGATAAAATCGCAACCGGACGCAAACAACAACACCACAGCGGCGCTTAAGCCTTCTGAAAAAAAGAAGAAATAATGCCCAAAAGAACCGACATTTCCTCGATCCTCGTCATTGGCGCCGGCCCGATCATCATCGGGCAGGCCTGCGAGTTCGATTACTCCGGCACGCAGGCGATCAAGGCGTTGAAGGAGGAGGGCTACCGCGTCATCCTAGTCAACTCGAACCCCGCGACGATCATGACCGATCCGGAGTTTGCGGACGCGACCTATATCGAGCCGATCACGCCCGAGATCGTCGCCAAGATCATCGCCAAGGAACGGCCCGATGCGCTGCTGCCGACGATGGGCGGGCAGACGGCACTCAACTGCGCGCTGAAGCTCGACGAGATGGGCGTGCTCGCCGAATACGGCGTCGAGATGATCGGGGCCAAGGCCGACGCAATCGACAAGGCCGAAAACCGCCAGCGGTTCCGCGATGCGATGGACAAGATCGGGCTCGAATCCGCGCGTTCGGGCGTTGCCAACACCGTCGATCAGGCCTTCGCCGTGCTCGAACGCACGGGCCTGCCTTCCATCATCCGCCCCAGCTTCACCCTCGGCGGCACCGGCGGGGGCATCGCCTATAACAAGGCCGAGTTCGAGCGCATCGTGCGCGAAGGCCTCGATGCCTCGCCCACCACCGAAGTCCTGATCGAGGAATCGCTCCTCGGGTGGAAGGAGTTCGAGATGGAGGTGGTGCGCGATCGCAAGGACAATGCGATCATCATCTGCTCGATCGAGAACGTCGATCCGATGGGCGTCCACACCGGCGACTCAATCACCGTCGCCCCGGCGCTGACGCTGACCGACAAGGAATACCAGATCATGCGCTCCGCCAGCATCGCGGTGCTGCGCGAGATCGGCGTGGAAACGGGCGGTTCCAACGTCCAGTTCGCGGTCAATCCCAAGGACGGCCGCCTGATCGTCATCGAGATGAACCCGCGCGTGTCGCGCTCCTCGGCGCTGGCATCCAAGGCGACGGGCTTCCCCATCGCCCGCGTCGCGGCAAAGCTGGCGGTCGGCTACACACTCGACGAGCTCACCAACGAAATCACCGGCGCGACGCCGGCGAGCTTTGAGCCCACCATCGATTACGTCGTCACCAAGATCCCGCGTTTTGCCTTCGAAAAGTTCAAGGGCGCGGCCAATGACCTTTCGACCGCGATGAAGAGCGTCGGCGAAGTCATGGCAATCGGGCGCAACTTCCAGGAAAGCGTGCAGAAGGCGCTGCGCGGGCTCGAAACGGGCCTCGACGGCTTCAACCGCGTGCCCGAGCTGGAAGGTGCGGGCAAGGACGTCATCACCGCTGCGCTCTCGCGCCGCACGCCCGACCGGCTGCTCAAGGTCGGACAGGCCTTCCGCGAAGGGCTGTCGATGGAGGAAATCGCCGCCGTCACCTTCTACGATCCATGGTTCCTGCGCCAGATCGAAGAGATCATCGCTGCCGAGCGCGAGGTGCAGAAGAACGGCCTGCCGATTGACGCACCCGGCCTGCGGCGCCTGAAAGCCATGGGTTTTTCAGATCGGCGCCTTGCCACGCTGGCCGTGCGTTCGGTGGGCGTTGCGGGCGGGCTGGGCGAAACCCAGGCCAAGCGTTCGGGGCTGCTCCACGATGCACTGGTCGCCATGGCAGGCGCCACCAGCGAGGACGAAGTGCGCGCGCTGCGCCACAGGCTCGGCGTGCTGCCCGTGTTCAAACGGATCGACAGCTGCGCCGCCGAATTCGAGGCGATCACGCCCTACATGTATTCGACCTACGAAGCCCCCAGCTTCGGCGAGGCCGAATGCGAGGCCAATCCGTCGGACCGCAAGAAAATCGTCATTCTCGGTGGCGGACCGAACCGCATCGGGCAGGGGATCGAGTTCGATTACTGCTGCGTCCACGCCTGCTTCGCGCTCGGCGAGGAATGGCACGGGCCGGCGTTCGAGACGATCATGGTCAACTGCAACCCGGAAACCGTCTCGACTGATTACGACACCTCAGACCGCCTCTATTTCGAACCGCTGACTGCCGAGGACGTGCTGGAAATCCTGCGCGTCGAACAGCAGTCGGGCGAGCTGGTGGGCGTGATCGTCCAGTTCGGCGGGCAAACCCCGCTGAAACTGGCGCAGGCGCTGGAAGATGCGGGGATTCCCATCCTCGGCACCTCGCCCGATGCGATCGACCTTGCGGAAGACCGCGAACGCTTCGCCAAGCTGGTGAGCAAGCTGAAGCTCCAGCAGCCCGAAAACGGCATTGCCCGCAGCCGTGACGAAGCCGCCGCAGTGGCCGCGCGCATCGGCTATCCGGTGCTGCTGCGCCCGTCCTACGTGCTCGGCGGGCGGGCGATGGAGATCGTCGATTCCGAAGCGCAGCTTGATGATTACATCGCCACTGCAGTGAATGTGTCGGGCGATAGTCCGGTGCTGATCGACCAGTATCTGCGCGATGCGATCGAATGCGATGTCGATGCCGTGTGCGACGGCAACGAAGTGCGCATTGCCGGCGTGATGCAGCATATCGAGGAGGCCGGCGTCCATTCGGGCGACAGCGCCTGCACCCTGCCGCCCTATTCGCTTGGCCCCGACATTATCGCCGAAATGGAGCGTCAGGCCGAAGCGCTGGCCTTTGCGCTGGGCGTGAAAGGGCTGATGAACGTGCAGTTCGCGGTGAAAGACGGCGTGGTCTATCTGATCGAGGTGAACCCGCGCGCCAGCCGCACCGTGCCCTTCGTCGCCAAGGCCACCGGCCAGCCAGTTGCCAAGATCGCGGCGCGGGTTATGGCGGGCGAGCCGCTGTCCAGCTTCGAACCGTTCAAGCGCGATATGCCCTATATGTCGGTGAAGGAAGCGGTGTTCCCGTTTGCGCGCTTCCCCGGCGCCGATCCGGTGCTGAGCCCGGAAATGAAGTCCACCGGCGAGGTTATGGGGATCGATCGCAGCTTCGAGGCGGCCTTCCTCAAATCGCAGATGGGGGCAGGGATGAACCTGCCGCGCACCGGCACGCTGTTCGTTTCGGTCAAGGATACCGACAAGGCAGCGATCGTGCCCGCGATCAGGCGCCTGATCGAACATGGCTTTGCCGTGATCGCCACCGGCGGCACCCAAACCTACCTTGCCGAGCAGGGGCTGGCGGTCGAGCGGGTGAACAAGGTGGCCGAAGGCCAGCCGCATATTGTTGACCGGATCATCGACGGCGAAATCGCGCTGATCTTTAACACCACCGAAGGCTGGCAGTCGCTGATGGACAGCAAATCGATCCGTCAGGCCGCCCTGGCGGGCAAGGTTCCGTACTACACCACCGCCGCCGCATCGCTCGCCGCGGCGGCCGCGATTGCCGCAGTCGGACCCGAGCAGCTTGAAGTCCGGTCATTGCAAGACTATTATGGCATCTAACTGACCTCGCTCTCCCCGACATTCGAAGTTCGTCGCGGTCGCGTTTTTGTGAAAAGCGCGCCGGTCGATATGGGTTTTTTGTCTGTCGGAGAGGGCCACGAGCACACAGGAAGAGACAAAGGCAATGGCAACCATGGAAAAGGTCCCGATGCTGGCCGAAGGTTACGAGCGGTTGACCGCCGACCTCAAGGCCCTGCGCGAGGAGCGCCCCAAGATCGTCGAGGCAATCGAGGAGGCTCGTGCGCACGGCGACCTTTCGGAAAACGCCGAATATCACGCCGCCAAGGAACGGCAGGGTCAGGTCGAAGCGATGATCGGCGAGATCGAGAACATGGTCAGCCGTGCGCAGATCATCGATCCCACCACGCTGTCGGGCGACAAGATCATCTTCGGCGCGACCGTGACGCTGCTTGACGAGGCCGACAAGCCGATCCGTTACCAGATCGTCGGCCAGACCGAGGCGGACGCCAACAAGGGCCGCATCTCCTACAACTCGCCGCTCGCCCGCGCGCTGATCGGCAAGCAGGTGGGTGACGAGATCGAGGTGACGGTGCCGTCGGGCGAGAAGTTCTACCTCGTCGACAAGATCGAATTCATCTGAGCACGATCGTATAATGGCCACGCCGCGCGTCAGACCGATCGCAGAGCGGCGGGTGGCCGAGGACTTTCTGGCGCGGGGCGCGACCGGCATGGCCGATGCCATGGCCTACGCGCCGACGCGCGCCAGCCGCCAGCGTGCGTTTGAACGCCTCAAAGGTGCGGATGTGCTGCGCACCGACGGCAAGGGGCGCTGGTGGCTCGACGAGGCGCAATGGAAGCGGCATCGCTCCAACCGCCGCACCCGCGTGGTGCTGACCATGCTTGCCGTGGCAGCAGCGGGTGCCTTCGCCGCGCTGCGTTGATCCTAGCCTGACAGCCCTTTTTTCCCCGGATCTCGGCGAGTTTCGGCGTTTTTGGGGCGTTTTTCGAGCGATCTCGGCAGTTTTCGGCGATGTTTCATGTGAAACATCGCGCTGTGGCGCCTGTCACCCGAGCTTTCGCTCCATCGCATAATTATGGATCGGCACGTCACGGCCTTCATGCGTAATGCTGAAGTCGCGGCGATGCAGCATCACATAACCGGTGCGTTCAAACACAGGCCGCGCCAGCTCGCTTGCTTCGGTGAACAGCCGTTCGATTCCCATAACGATCGCCCGCTTCTCTGCCTCAGCCAGCAATCTCATCGCCAGCCCCCGACCGGCGTGATCGGGGTGGCAATAAAGCATGTCGAGATGCCCGGCCGCTTCGAACAGGGCATAGGCAACCGGGGTGTCGCCTGCATCGACCGCAAGGATGATCGTGTCGCCCTTTGCCGCGCTGGCGATAAAGCGTTCCGGCCCGGGATGGCGGGCTGCCCATGCGGCGACCTGTTTGGGACTATAGGCCCGCGCACCGATGGCGCGGATCGCCGCGCCCGTCAGTTCGGCGAGCGCTTCGGCGTCGGTATCGCGGAACAGGCGGACGGCATGATCCATGACGTCCCGCCGGCGCTATTCTTCGGGGGTCAGCAGCTTATGAATGTGGACCACGACGTACTTCATTTCGGCATCGTCGACGGTGCGCTGCGCCTGTGCGCGCCACGCATCGACCGCTGCTTCGTATGAGCTGAACACGCCGACGACGTGGATGCTTTCGGGATCCTGGAATTCGATCCCGCGCGGATCTTTGACGCGGCCGCCCATCACGAGGTGGAGCCGCTGGGTAGGGGTGGTTTCTGCCATGTTATGAACCCTTGGGGAGGAAGGATGCGCGCTCCCTTAGCGGCTCGGGCGGCGAGGGCAAGTCCGCGTCAGGATTTGCGTTTGCCGACGATCCCGGATTCGGCGTCTTCGTCCCGGTCCGATCCCGGTCGGTTGCCTTCGAGCAGGTCTTCCACCAGCTTCATGCCATAGGCAATCGCGGCATCGCCAAGCAGCGCACCGATACGCGATCCGCCGCGAGTGGCCATGCCTTTTGCGCCCGCTGCCGCGCTGCTCGCCGCGCCGGATACAGCCGTCCCGACTCCGCCGATGGCCTGTGCGGCCACACGCCGGCCCGGCCGCGTCGCAAGGCCCGCCAGCAGGCCTAGCGCCAGCGCGCCGCCGATCACGGTCAGCGGGTGGGCGCGGGTATATTCCGTAGCCGCCGCGGCAGCCTCGCGCGCCTGATCGGCCAGCGACCTTTCGGCATTGCGACGCTCGGCCGCCTCGATCTTCGCGCGCAGCGCATCGCGCTGTCCGGTTGCCAGATCATTCATGCTGCATTGTCCTTGATTGTATCGGGGAAAAGATCCGCTTCGATATTCTGATCGGCGAGGGCTGCATCATCCCCGGCATGGTCGTCAGCGCCGGTCCCTTCACCCTCCATCAAGCCTTCGACCAGATCGAGAATCGGGCCGCGCATCACCCACAGCAGGATCGCGCCGATCAGCACAGCCAGCACGCCGGGATTGTCGCTGGCGCGCTGCTTGGCCTGTTCGAGCACATCGGCAGCGCCGTCGCGGATACGCGATGTGACAGTGGTGCTCACGCTGGAGGATACACGGCTTGCCACGCCCTGTTCGCCGAGACTGGCGCGCAGGCGGGCAATGTCCTCCTCCAGCACCACACGCGCGGCATCGCGCAAGGCCCGGTCTTCGATGAAGCGGGGGGGCAGGGCCGTCATGCGCCTTTGCTCCCGTCGCTTTCGAACAACGCGGCGAGCAGTTCGCCATCGCGCCTTGCACGCAGCACCAGCAAGACGACACCGCACAGCATCACGCCGACCACGATCGCGATTGCGCCCCAGATGCTGACCAGCGGCGCAAGCGCGATCACCGCGCCTACCGCCAATGCGATCAATGCGATGTGGAGCAATACCAGCGCCAGCACCAGCAGCACCACCGCGTGACCCGCCGTCTTCCCGGCAATCGCGGCGCGGGTCTTCTGGAAGGCAACCTCCGCCTCGGCATAGGTGCGCGCATCATCGGCCAGCACCGCGATTTCCTCGCGCAGTGCGGTCAGCGCATCGCCTGCGGCGACGAAGACATCCTCGGCATCGCCGCCGGCGGCGTCCGCGGCTGCCGACGCGTCAGCGGGTTCGGGTTCCTGCATTGGCGGATCCTGCAAGCTTCAGGCTTCCCCTATTCGCTCAGTCGCGCCGCCCGCCCAGCATGCGGGCAAGGAAAAAGCCTGCGATTGCGGCAATGCCGACCGCGAGGCCGGGGCTTTTGCGCACCATTTCGCGGGCGTCATCGCCAAGTTCCTCGACGCTCTTGGAATCGAGCTTGGCCGAGGTTTCCTGCAGGCTGCGTGATGCCTTGCGGGCATAATCGCCATATTGCTCGCCGAAGCGTTCGTCGATCTGCGGGGCAGTCTCGCCTACGACCTTGCCGAGCGAGGCGATCGCGTCGCTGGTGGCCTTCTTGCCTTCGACCGCGAGTTCGCCCGCGCGACCAAGCGCCTTGTCGCCATAGGTCTTGGCTTCGCTCACCAGATCGGTGCCCTTGGCCTTGGCCTGTTCGCCATAGGTGCCGACGCGGGTTTCGGCTTCGGCGCGCAGCGCGGCGGCGCCGGCCTTGGCTTCTTCAAGCGCGGCGTTGAAACGGCTCTTGGCTTCGGTGGTGTGGCTGGCGGGGGTTGCGGGCGGCGCGTCCTTCCCGCGCGCAGTCGCACCGGTTTTGCGTGCGGCTGCCTTGGCCGGGCCGGCGCTCTTGCTGGTTGCGCCCTTGGCCGATTTCGCGGGGGTTTTCTTGGTGGAGGTGGTGTCTGCCATGGCGGTCTTCCTCGTCTTTCCTAATGTCCGGTAACACCCGCGCCGCGCGCTTGCGCAGGAGACTTCCCGCGCATAGGGACGCAGCACGAAGGGCGTGAGCCAGAATCATGCCGTGCAAAGTGTCTTATCATCCTACAACACATTCCTGCCGGAGCCAAACATGACCGCCATCATCGACCTGCACGGCCGCGAGATTCTCGACAGCCGCGGAAACCCGACCGTCGAGGTCGATGTCCTGCTGGAAGACGGCAGCTTCGGCCGCGCGGCGGTGCCTTCGGGCGCATCGACCGGCGCGCACGAGGCGGTGGAACTGCGCGACGGCGATCCGGCGCGCTATCTCGGCAAGGGCGTGTTGAAGGCAGTCGACGCGGTCAACAACGAAATCCGCGATCTGTTGATCGACAATTTCGATGCCGAAGACCAGCGCGACATCGATCTGGCCATGATCGCGCTCGACGACACGCCTAACAAGGCGCGTCTTGGTGCCAATGCGATCCTCGGAACCTCGCTGGCGGTTGCCAAGGCGGCGGCGAATGCGCGCGGTTTGCCGCTTTATTCCTATCTCGGCGGGGTGTCGGCCCATGTCCTGCCGGTGCCGATGATGAACATCATCAATGGCGGCGAACATGCCGACAACCCGATCGACATCCAGGAATTCATGATCATGCCGGTCGGCGCGGACAGCCTGGCAGAGGCGGTGCGCTGGGGTGCAGAAGTGTTCCACACCCTGAAGAAGGGCCTTGCGCAAAAGGGTCTTGCCACCAGTGTCGGCGATGAAGGCGGCTTCGCGCCCGACCTCGCCAGCACCCGTGCGGCGCTCGATTTCATCATGGAAAGCATCGCCAAGGCCGGGTTCACGCCGGGCGAGGATATCGTGCTGGCGCTCGATTGCGCGGCGACCGAGTTTTTCAAGAATGGCCGCTACGAGATTTCGGGCGAGGGCCTAAGCCTGTCCGGCGACGAGATGGCCGATTACCTTGCGAAGCTGTGCGACGACTACCCGATCCGGTCGATCGAGGACGGCATGAGCGAGGACGACTTCGCGGGCTGGGCAGCGCTGACCGCCAAGATTGGCGACAAGGTGCAGCTGGTTGGTGATGATCTGTTCGTCACCAATCCGGCGCGCCTGTCCGACGGGATCGCACGCGGCCTTGCCAATTCGCTTCTGGTCAAGGTCAACCAAATCGGCACCCTCACCGAAACACTGGCTGCGGTCGATATGGCGCACCGCGCGCGCTACACCTGCGTGATGAGCCACCGTTCGGGCGAGACCGAGGACGCGACCATCGCCGATCTCGCGGTCGCGACCAATTGCGGGCAGATCAAGACCGGTTCGCTCGCGCGGTCGGACCGGCTTGCCAAGTATAATCAGCTGATCCGCATCGAGGAAGAACTGGGCGACAGCGCCTTCTATGCCGGCAAGGGCTGCTTCGGCGGGCGCGGCTAGAGACCGCCGCCCATTTCATCGAAGAAGCGTTCCATCGCCGTGATGCCGGTGCGGGTCAGCCGCACCAGCACGCGGCGGTTATCCTCCGCATCGTTCTCTCGCACAATCAGCCCCTCGTCAGCCAGAATGCCGAGCCAGCGCAGTCCGGTGGTGGCAGGCGCCGCCGATCCGATGCACGCGCTCGACACCGATACCGGCTTGCCTTCGGCATGGGCGACGTAAAGATCGAGCAGAATGTCCCACCCCGGCTCTCCGAAAAGTTCGGGATTGCCGAAGATTGCCGCACGCTTGCGCCGTAGGGAATAGGCCAGCCGTGCAAGCGCAAGATAGCGGCGTTGCGAGCGAGAAGGTGTGGGCGGGGAGGCCGAGGCCACATCGCGCAGCCGTGCCGCGATCGCAACCAGTTCATCGGCCAGCGGTTGCAGCATCGCGCCAGATGCCGCCGCAGCCATTTCGTCCGGACAAGGCAAAGCAGGCGACGCGGAGTCATCCATGCGCCAACCTCCGTCGCGCTGTTTCGGGAGCCGGAAAACTACGTTGAACCACGGAGGAAAATTAGCGTGGCAGTCCGGGTTTGGCTTTAAGGGTAAATACGCAGGCCGCTCTTTTGCCGAGGGAAATTATCCGGCCCCGGTCCGGGCACGCTGTTGGCGGGCCAGTTCCAGCCGCAGTTGCTGGATCGCCGCGTCGACATGCGCAGCGCCTACATGCAGGCACATTCGGTCAAGTTCGGCGAGCTGTTGTTCGAGTGTGGCAATTATGTTCGGCAGACCGGAAAGGTCCGGTGCCGGTGTAGTTCGTTTTTCCAATGCTCATTCCCGAAGCTGGCTGCACGAAGCTGCTAACCCGTGCGACGGCGAGCAACAGCAGAAGCTGATCGGATATCGCGTTAAAGGCTTACGGAAATCTACAGAGGGAAAATACCTAATCAGGGGTAGGGCCCATTATGGAACACCTTGCCCCTCCTTGCCTCAGCGCCCGAACCGCTCCTGCAGCGCCAGCAGTGCAAGTGCAGCTTTGGCCGCCTCGCCGCCCTTGTCCTTTTGCGCCGGATCGGCACGCACCAGCGCCTGAGTCTCGTTTTCCACGGTGAGGATGCCGTTGCCGATCGCGATGCCATCCATCGTCAAGGCCATGATCGCCCGGGCACTTTCGCCTGCGACGATTTCGAAGTGATAGGTTTCGCCGCGGATAACCACGCCGATGGCGACGAAGCCGTCATACTGCTCGCTTTCCGCCGCCAGCGCGATCGCGCCGGGAATTTCGAGCGCGCCTGGCACGGTCAGCACTTCGACTTCGTGGCCGTCCGCTTCAAGCGCGGCGCGGGCACCGGCGATCAGCATGTCGTTGAGATGGGCGTAGAAGCGCGCTTCGACGATCAGGATGCGGGCCATTGTGGTTACTCCGGAATGGGGTGGAAGTCGGTGATGGTCAGGCCGTAGCCTTCAAGCGCGACCAGATCGGGGCGGCTGTTCGACAGCAGCACCATGTCCGTAATGCCGAGATCGACGAGGATTTGCGATCCGATGCCGATATTTCGCAGTTCCTCGTCCGGGCGCCATTCGCCGGTGCCGACCCGGCCGGTCAGGATCACGATGACGCCCGAGCCATGTTCGCCCACCGCCTGCATCGCGCGCTGGAGCGTGCGCTTGCGCGGTCCGGGCTGGCCCAGAACGTCGTCAAACACCGAAATCGGGTGGACACGGGCGAGGGTAGGCTCGCCCGGAATGACATGGCCTTTCTGCAGGACATAGGCCTCGTTGCCCTCGACCCGGTTGCGATAAGTGATCATGCGCCACTGGCCGCCGTAATCGCTTTCGAAACTGCGTTCGGACAGCCGCTCGACCAGGTGATCATTGCGCATGCGGTAGGCGATGAGATCGCGGATGGTCCCGATCTTGAGATCGTGCTTGCGCGCGAACTTCACCAGATCGTCGAGCCGGGCCATCGAGCCATCGTCATTCATGATCTCACAGATCACGCCCGAGGGGTTGAGGCCGGCAAGGCGCGAGATGTCGACTGCAGCTTCGGTGTGTCCGGCCCGCACGAGCGTCCCACCGTCGCGCGCCATTAGCGGGAACACGTGGCCGGGGGTGACGATATCGTCCGGGCCTTTGGTGGCATCGATCGCGACCGAGATGGTGCGCGCCCGGTCGGCCGCCGAGATGCCGGTGGTGACGCCTTCCTTCGCCTCGATCGAGATTGTGAAGGCGGTTTGCATCGATTCCTTGTTGTTCCGGCTCATCGGTTCGAGCCCGAGCTGGTCGACCCGCGCTTTGGCCAGTGCGAGGCAGATCAATCCGCGCCCGTGAGTCGCCATGAAGTTAATCGCCTGCGGGGTCGCCATCTGCGCGGGGATGATGAGATCGCCCTCGTTCTCGCGGTCTTCGTCGTCGACGAGGATATACATCCGGCCGTTGCGCGCTTCGTCGATGATTTCCTCGATGCTGGCGAGCACGGGGCGCTCGTCATTCGCTTCGAGAAAGGCTTCAAGCTTGGCGAGGGTTTCCGCCGTCGGGTTCCAGCCGTCTTCTGCACAATCGCGCAGGGTATTGGCGTGGAGGCCTGCTGCCCGGGCAAGGCCGGCGCGAGTCATTCCGCCCGATGTGACAAGTTCGCGGATGCGTGTGATAAGCGATGTGTTCATGTGCCCGCACTATCACATCAGGATGTGATTGCAAGCGGGCTGCCCATGGCGAAACAGAGGGGCAACACGCAGCGCAGCGTCCTGCTGGTCAGTTCGGACATCAGATGAAAGGGGATGGTGGACGCACTAGGGCTCGAACCTAGGACCCGCTGATTAAGAGTCAGCTGCTCTACCAACTGAGCTATGCGTCCATTTCCGACCATGCCGGATCCGCGAGGCGAGGCGTCTGAGACGTCCCTCGATTCGCGTGAGGCGCTGCATTTAGCGCGTCCCGCCCCGATGGCAAGGGGCTAATCACACGAAAATTCGACGTCAGCTCGCCAGTCCGCGGCGCGGGGCGTTCTGGTTCCAGCGATTGACCATCATCAGCACCCCGATGCAGATCATGTTGGTCAGCATCGAAGACCCGCCGTGGCTCATCCACGGCAAGGGGATACCGACCACCGGGGCCATGCCCATCACCATCATCAGATTGACCGCGGCGTAGAAGAAGATCGTTACCACCATTCCGCCCGCAAGCAGGCTGGCAAACCGGTCTTCCGATTGCTGCGCCACCTTCCAGCCCCACCGCAGAATGATCGCGAAGGCGGCGAGCACGAACAGCCCGCCGATAAAGCCCCATTCTTCGGCCATGGTGGCAAACACGAAATCGGTGTGCGGTTCGGGCAGGTAGTTGAGGTGGCTTTGCGAGCCTTCGTTGAAGCCCTTGCCGAAAATCCCGCCCGAACCGATCGCGATCTTGGACTGGGTGATGTGATAGCCCGCGCCCAGCGGATCGGCTTCGGGATCGAACATCGTCATCACCCGGCGCTGCTGGTATTCCTTCAGTCCGTAGAAGAAGGCCAGCGGGGCGATCACCATGCCCGCCGCGGCCCCGCCGACGAACCAGCGCATCGGCAGTCCCGCGAGCAGCATCACCATCGCGCCGCCGAAGCCGATCGCCAGCGCGGTGCCGAGATCGGGCTGGGTCAGCACCAGCGCCATCGGCAAGGCGACCAGCCCGCCCGGGATCAGCAGCGCGCGCCAGGTATTGGTCATGCCGACCGGCAGAGTCGAATAGAACAGCGCCAGCGTTATCACCGCAGTTGGCTTCATCAGCTCGGATGGTTGCAGCACCATGAAGCCGAGGTTGAGCCAACGCTGGCTGCCGCCGCCGACAAACCCGACCAGTTCGACCCCGAACAGCATCAGCACGACGACGATATAGGCGGGATAGGTCAGCAGCTTGACCAGATCGCGCGGAAGCATGGCGATCACGATCGCCATCACCATGAAGATCGTGAAGCGCAGAAGGTGCGAGGCCGCGAAGGGCGTCATTGCGCCGCCGCCTGCCGAATAAAGAACTGCCGCGCCAAAACCGACGAGCGCGAACAGCGGGATCAGCATTTCCCATGGCTGGCGGGCGATCGGTTCGGGCACAATCCCGTTGGTGGCTGCGGTGTTCATTGCGCTGTGCCTCCATCGGTCAGGGGTGACGGGGAGGCGACGGGCGCGGCTTCGCCGGGTACGCCCACGGATGGCTCGTCCGGAACAGCCGGTTCCACCGGTGCGGACGGCGGCGGCGTGCCTGAAGGATTGGCCTCGGGCCGCGGCGCGATCACGTCGTCGGCAATCGCCTGTGACTGCGCCGCAGCGACCCGGGCCTCGGCCTCGACCCGGTCGAAGATTTCCTCGTCACGACGGGGCGGACGGCTGACAGCCGCGCCGCGCTCGGCGGCATAGGCGGCATAACGCGCGTCGAGCCGCTGCTGCGCGGTGCCGCCCCATTGTGCCTCCAGTGCGCTGAGCGCCTCCATTCCCTTGGCCGGATCGAACAGGAAGGTCATCACGTCGCGCGCGATCGGATAGGCCGCGCCTGAGCCGCCGCCATGCTCGATCACCACCGCGCCGGCATAGCGCGGGTTGTCATAGGGGGCGAAGAAGATGAACAGCCCGTGGTCCCGATATTTCCACGGGCCGGACTTGCCGTTCGATATGGAAAGCGAGACGACCTGCGCCGTGCCGGTCTTGCCAGCCAGCTGCACGCCGTCGATCGGTAGCCGCGCGCGCCCAGCCGTGCCGGGGCCGTTGACGACGTCGCTCATCGCCTGACGGACATATTCGACCTGCTCGGCCGGAAAGTCGATATTGTCGAAGCCCCTGGGGCTCGTGTCGAGCGTCAGGCGCGGCATCACGTGACGGCCGGTGGCAAGGCGCGAGGCCATCACGGCTAGTTGCAGGGGACTGGAGAGCATGTAGCCCTGACCGATGGTGGCGTTGACCGTGTCGAAGGTCTGCCATTCGCGGCCCCACTTCTTCATTTTCCATTCGGGATCGGGCACCGTGCCGTAGAACTGGCTGGTGACGGGCAGGGGGAATTCCTGCCCCATTCCGCAACGCCGCGCCATCGCCGCGATCGGGTCCATCCCGACGCGCTGGGCCATGGCATAGAAATAGACGTCGCAGCTCTGGTAGATGCCCTTGGCCATATCCACCGCGCCATGCCCGCGCCGGTTCCAGCAGCCGAAAACGCGGTTGCCGACGCGCAAGCCACCGCCGCAATAGACCGTTTCATTGGGGTCGATGCCCTGTTGCATCAGCGCCATCGAAACCATCGGCTTTACCGTGGAGCCGGGGGGATAGAGGCCTTTCAGCACCTTGTTGCGCAGCGGCACGCGCTCGTCGTCGCGCAGCATCGCATATTCGACGCTGCCGATCCCGTCGGAAAAGGAATTGGGATCAAAGCTCGGCATCGAGGCCATGCACAGCAGGTCGCCGCTGCGGCAGTCCATCACCACCACCGATCCGCTTTCCAGACCGATGCGGCGGGCGGCGTAATCCTGAAGCGGCCCGTCGATGGTCAGGCGCACGGGATCGCCCTGAATATCCTCGCGGGTTTCCAGATCGCGCACGATCCGTCCGGACGCGGTGACTTCGACCCGCCGTGCGCCCGGGATGCCGCGCAGTTCTTTCTCGAACTGCTTTTCCAGCCCGTCCTTGCCGATCTTGTAGCCGGGGGTGATCAGCAGCGGGTTTGGGTCTTTCTCGAACTCCTCGGCCGATGCGGGGCCGACATAGCCGATCAGGTGGCCGACGCTGGAGGCGGTGGGATAATAGCGCGAGAAGCCGCGTTGCGGCACCACCCCTTGCAGATCGGGCAGGCGCACGCTGATGGCAGCGAATTGTTCGTAATCGAGCCCGCTGGCGACCTCGACCGGCTGAAACCCGCGCGATTCCGAAATCTTGTCCTTGATGTCGGCAATGCGGGTCGGTTCCAGCGACAACAGCTCGCCCAGCTTGTCGATCGTGCCTTCGGGATCGGCGAGACGATCGGGAATGATGTCGACGCGGAAATCGGCGCGATTGGAGGCCAGCGGCGCGCCGTCGCGATCGAGGATCCAACCACGGCGGGGCGGGATCAGCGACAGGTTGACGCGGTTGCTTTCGGATTCGAGCCGGTATTTCTCGTTTTCCGCAATCGCCAGATAGCCCATGCGCGCGGCCAGCAGCAGGCCGATGCCGCCCTGAACCGTCCCGATCAGGATCGTCCGCCGCTCGAAGGAGCTGCGCAGGATCGAGGCATTCACGATCTTCCGGGGGCGTGGCCGGCGCTTGCCGCCGGGCAGAAAGGATTTCACCCGATCCTCCGGGCCCGGGCGAGCCGGAATCGGTCAAGACTGGCAACCATGCGCGCCAGTATCGGGTAGAGCAGCACCGACAGCAAGGCCTGCGGCAGCGCCACCACCAGCAGTTCCGGCGTCACCCGCGCGCCCGACAGCAGTAGTGTCGCCAGCCAGTAAAGCAGCGAGGCAAGACCGGCGGTGAACCAGTCCTGCCAGAACCCGCGCCACGGGAAGCGTGCCTCCATCAGTTCGAAGGCGATCATCGTCAGCGACCACAGCATCACGCCGCTGCCGAAGGGCTGCCCGCTGAACAGATCGTCGAACGCCCCGAGCGGAACGCCGGCCCACAGCGGCAGCAGGCCCGGACGCATCAGCCGCCACGCGACCAGCGTCAGGTAACCGAGCGGGGGAACAACCGGCATGACGTCGGCAATCAGCAGCACCGGCAGCAGCGATCCCAGCATGATCGACAGATAGGGGACGCTCCCGGCGCGCAGCGGCGACTGGGTGCGGTTGATGCGGCTGCCATAGGGGTCGGAACGCGCCCGCGGATTGAGCCGCTCCATTACCGGCGGTCCTCCGCGCTTGCCGCAGGAGAGGCCTCGTTGCCGGCTTGCGCGGGCTCGCCTTCCGGTTCGAGCGGCGCGCGCGGCGCGCGCAGCGCAGCGACGGCATCGGGCTGGTGGATCGGCTCGACCGCGACGAAATTGGTGGCGGAAGGTTCGGCCACCAGCCGCGCGATGCCGCCGTCGGGGGTGATCTTGCTGATGATCGCCACGGCCACGCCCGGACGGTAATACCCGCCCGCACCGCTGGTCACCATCAGATCGCCGACCTTGAGCGGATTGATGCCGAGATTGACCAGCCGCACCCGCAGCAAACCATCGCCGCGCCCCTCGGCAAAGGCGACAACATCGCCCTTGGCACGGCGCACCGGCAGCACGCTTTCGCTATCGGTCAGCAGCAGCACGCGGGCCGAATTGCGCCCGGTTTCCAGCACCCGCCCGACGACGCCGCGTTCCGATACTACCGGCATGCCCGGCGTCACCCCGTCGCTGCGCCCGACACCGAGAAAGGCGAGCCGCCGCCCGCTTGCGGCCGTGGAGCCGACCAGCCGCGCGGTTGCCACCGGCTTGGCTTCGTCCGCCCGCAGATCGAGCAGCGCGCGCAAGCGGCGGTTCTCGGCCCTGACAGCTTCAACCTCGGCCAGCCGGATGCGGGCGAGTTCGATTTCCTCGCGCAGCGCCGCGTTCTGGCTTCCTGCCCTGAAATAGCCGCCGATGCCTGCGAAAAAGCCCTGACCACCTGTGCGCGTTGCCGCAGTGACTTCACCCGCCGGCGCGATGACGTCGCCGGCCGCGCCGCGCAAGGGTGCGAAAGCCGCAGGCTGCCACAAGGACAGCAGCAGCAGTCCGAAGCCCAGCAACGCCCCGGCACCGGCCAGCAGGTAGCCGGTGAAGACCGAGAATTGTGCCTTCTTCGAGAAGCCCGACCGTCGCGATGAAGGCGGCGCCATGGCTTTTCGTCCCCTTCTGCCGGATCCCCCGGCGTCAGGCCGATGCGGCTCAGGCCGTCATCAGCACGCCGCGATAGACCGGATCTTCCATCGCCCGGCCGGTGCCGATGGCGACGCAGGTGAGCGGATCCTCGGCGACCGAGACCGGAAGGCCGGTTTCCTCGCGCAGGTGCTCGTCGAGCCGCCGGATCAAGGCACCGCCGCCGGTGAGCACTATACCTTGGTCAACGATGTCGGCGGCGAGTTCGGGCGCGGTGTTTTCCAGCGCGATACGCACGCCTTCGACGATCGCGCCGATGGGTTCGCTCAAGGCTTCGGCGACGTGCGCCTGATTGATGGTGATTTCCTTGGGCACGCCGTTCACGAGATCGCGGCCCTTCAGGGTAATGATCTCGCCAACGCCGTCTTCGGGGATCATGGCGATGCCGTAATCCTTCTTGATCCGTTCTGCCGTGGCATCACCGATCAGCAGGTTGTGGTGACGACGGACATAGCTGACGATGGCTTCGTCCATCTTGTCGCCGCCGGTGCGCACCGAGGTGGTGTAGGCAAGGCCGCGCAGCGAAAGCACCGCGACTTCGGTGGTGCCGCCGCCGATATCGACCACCATCGAACCGACCGGTTCGGTCACCGGCATGTCGGCACCGATCGCTGCGGCCATGGGTTCGAGGATCAGGTGCACTTCCGATGCGCCCGCGTTGGAGGCAGCATCACGGATCGCGCGCTTTTCCACCGAGGTCGAACCCGAAGGAACGCAGATCACGATTTCGGGATAGCGGAACAGATTGCGCTTGCCGTGCACCTTGCGGATAAAGTGCTTGATCATCTCTTCCGCGATTTCGATGTCGGCGATAACGCCGTCGCGAAGCGGGCGGATCGCCTCGATGCTGTCCGGGGTCTTGCCCATCATCATCTTGGCATCGTCGCCCACTGCCTTGACCCGCTTGATCCCGTTGATGGTCTCGATCGCGACCACCGAGGGTTCGTTCAACACGATGCCCTGATCCTGGACATAGACGAGGGTGTTGGCGGTCCCGAGGTCGATCGCCATGTTCTGCGAGCCGAACTTGAAGAGATTGGACAGGAAGCTCATTTCGTTTGGTGTTCCAGTGGTGGCGGGACGCGGTCTGCAGACCGTATATGGGGGTGGCCGCAGGGGATTTCGACCCGGTTATGACATGACGCAAGTCGCCTAGCGAATCCGCGCCCAAAACGCCAAAATATTTGTCGTCGCTGCTGGTGATTTCTGGGTCTTCACCCTCGAATTTGCGACCGCTGACGGCTAGCGTGCGACAAATGCCCGAAATCCGCCGCCTCCCGTCCGCTCTTGTGAACCGCA
Source organism: Erythrobacter fulvus (assembly GCF_028595285.1). Classification (GTDB taxonomy): domain Bacteria; phylum Pseudomonadota; class Alphaproteobacteria; order Sphingomonadales; family Sphingomonadaceae; genus Erythrobacter; species Erythrobacter fulvus. The sequence continues at coordinate 237,728 of NZ_JAQQXQ010000001.1, forward strand.
TTGCCGCGGGAGAGGTGGTCGAACGCCCTGCGGCGGCGCTGAAAGAGCTGGTGGAAAACGCGATCGATGCCGGCGCGCGGCGAATCGGTGTCGTGCTGGCCGAAGGGGGCTTGGCGCGGATCGAGGTTGTCGATGACGGCTGCGGGATGGGGCCGGAGCCAATCGCGCTGGCGCTGGAACGTCATGCGACGTCGAAACTGCCTGACTCGCTGATCGGCCCCGATGGCGCGATCGAACTGGTAACGACGCTGGGCTTTCGCGGTGAAGCGCTGCCCTCCATCGCCAGCGTCGCGCGGCTGACCATCGAAAGCCGCGAACAGGGCGCGGCCGAAGGTTGGCGCCGCGTGGTCGATCACGGCGCGCTGCTGGCGGACGAGCCTGCCGCGCTGCCGCCGGGCACGCGGGTGCGGGTGGAGGAACTGTTCGCCAAAGTGCCCGCGCGCCGGAAATTCCTGCGCACGGCGCGCAGCGAATATGCCGCCTGCCTTGATGTGGTGCGCCGTCTGGCGATGGCGCGGCCCGACATTGCCTTCACGCTTGAAACACTGGGCGACGGGGCCAAGCGTACGGTTCTCTCGCTGCAAGCGGGTGAGGAACTGGCGACCCGCGTGGCGCGGATCATCGCGCATGAATTGAAGGACAATTCGGTCCCCATCGAAATCGAGCGCGACACGCCGCACGGGGTGATGCGGCTGACGGGTGTGGCGGGGCTGCCCACGTGGAACCGCGGCGTGGCCGATCACCAGTATCTGTTTGTCAATGGCCGTCCGGTGAAGGACCGGCTGCTGGTCGGTGCGGTGCGCGGGGCCTATTCCGACATGCTCGCGCGTGATCGCCACGCGGTGCTGGCGCTGTTCCTCGACCTGCCGCCGCAGGATGTCGATGTGAACGTCCATCCGGCGAAAACCGAGGTGCGCTTCCGCGATTCTGCGGGGGTGCGCGGGTTTATCGTCAGCGGGCTGCGACAGGCGCTGGCGACAGGTGACCGCCGGAGCGCGCAGGGGCCTGATCGCGGTGCGATGGCGCGGTGGGTGAGTGAGCCCGTCGCACCTGCTCCTGCGCCCGCATCGCCGACGCTGGAAAGCATTTTCTCCGGGCGTGACTGGACTGCACCCCAGGCCCGCCTTGGCGAAGCGCGCCCGCAATGGAACGCGCCGCTGGCCCAACCGCACGGCCGTGCCGAGGAAGCCGCGCCTGTTCCGGAGGAAGCGCGCCAGTATCCGCTCGGCATTGCGCGCGGGCAGGTCGCCAACACCTATATCGTCGCGGAAGCCGCCGACGGGCTGGTGCTGGTGGATCAGCACGCCGCGCACGAACGCCTTGTGCTTGAACGCCTGCGCGCGGCCGGTGCGGACGAGGGCATGCGCCGTTCGCAAGCCCTGCTGGTGCCCGATGTGGTCGAACTGGACGAAGTCGATTGTGACCGCTTGGAAGATGCCGTCGAGGGGCTGGCCCGCTACGGCCTCGTGATCGAACGCTTCGGGCCAAGTGCGATGCTGGTGCGGGCGGTGCCATCCGCCATCGCCAAGGCCGACACCGCCAAGCTGCTGACGGACCTTGCCGACGACATCGCCAAGCACGGCAAGCAGGAGGATAGCGGCGCGCTGCTGCTGGCCGAGCGGCTCGAACTGGTGTTGGCGACCATGGCCTGCCACGGATCGGTGCGGGCCGGGCGGGTTCTCAGTGTGGCCGAGATGAACGCCCTGTTGAGGGAGATGGAAGCGACGCCGAGGTCAGGACAGTGTAACCACGGGCGGCCGACATGGGTGAAGCTCAGCATGGAAGACGTCGAGAAGCTGTTCGGGCGGCATTGAGGCGCGAACTCAACAATCGATCCCGACCGCAGACGCTAGTCCTCCATGTATAACCGGTCTGTCTCTAACCCTTACGGGACTTTGCGAAGGATTGCTCATGGAACCGAAGACGATAGCGGTAGTGTTGCCCTTGTTGGCCATTATCGCGACGCTGATCGCCATTCTCGCAAACAGGAAAAACGACGACGATTGATCGCCTTTAATCGCGCCCGGTGCCGTCGCCGTCGCCCCGTCAAACGTTGAACTTGAACAGCAGCACATCCCCGTCCTGCACCACGTATTCCTTGCCTTCCTGCCGCAGCTTGCCCGCTTCCTTCGCGCCGCTTTCGCCGCCCAGCGTGACGTAGTCGTCATAGGCAATCGTTTCTGCGCGGATGAAGCCGCGTTCGAAGTCGCTATGGATCTCGCCTGCCGCCTGCGGGGCCTTGGCACCATCGGGGAAGGTCCATGCGCGGGCTTCCTTGGGGCCGGCGGTGAAGAAGGTTTTCAGGCCCAGCAGCTTGTATCCGGCGCGGATCACCCGCGACAGGCCGCTTTCCTCAAGGCCGAGCGCTTCGAGGAATTCACCCCGGTCTTCCACCGGCATCGCGACCAATTCGGCTTCGATCGCGGCTGACACCACCACGGCTTCGGCCCCTTCGGCCGCGGCCTTTTCGAACACCTTAGCCGACAGATCATTGCCGGTCGCCGCGTCTTCTTCGGCCACGTTGCAGACGTAAAGCACTGGCTTGGCGGTGAGGAGCTGCGCTTGGCGGAACAGCCGCTCTTCCTCGTCGTCCTTGGGCTCGGTCAGGCGAGCGGGCTTGCCGTCGCGCAGCAGTTCGAGCGCCTGTCCCAGCACGCTCGCCATGGCCTTGGCTTCCTTGTCGCCCGCCGCGCCGCGCTTGGCCGCAGCAGGCACCCGCTTTTCGAGGCTTTCGAGGTCCGCCAGCATCAGCTCGGTCTCGACCACTTCGGCGTCGGCAATCGGATCGACCTTGTTGGCGACGTGCTGGATATCGTCATCCTCGAAACAGCGCAGCACATGGACGATCGCGTCCACCTCGCGGATATTGCCGAGGAACTGGTTGCCGAGGCCTTCGCCCTTGCTCGCGCCCTTCACAAGGCCGGCGATGTCGACGAAGCCCAGCTGGGTTTCGATGATCTTGGCGCTGCCCGCGATGGCGGCGATCTTCTGCAGCCGCTGGTCCGGCACCGCGACCTGCCCGACATTGGGCTCGATCGTGCAGAAGGGATAATTGGCCGCCTGCGCCGCCTGCGTCTCGGTGAGCGCATTGAACAGAGTGGACTTGCCGACATTCGGCAGGCCGACGATCCCGCAACGGAAACCCATGATGAATTCTCTTGCCTAGCTGGAAAGCGCTGGCCCTTAGCGGGCGCGCGGGGCGCTGGCTAGAGCCTCACCGTTCGTGAACGCCGCGGATCAGCGGGCCATAGGCCGAATTGCCGAGCCACGCGGTCTGCACCTGTGCGGTCACCTGATTGATCGGGATCTGCGGCTTGTTACCGGGCGAGACCGGCAGGCGCAGCGGGCGGGTTCCCGGGGGCTGGGTCATCAACCCCGCAATCGCGCGGGCCACGTCCATCGGATCGTTGCGGCGGCCCGATCCGTCCTCCGTGCCCATCCGCGCAACCTGATCGGGATAGCCTTCCGAATGCACCGCCATGGAACGTTCCTTCAGCGCGGCGGAATAGATGTTGCGGTTGACCCACACCTTGGTCGGATAGCCGCCCGGTTCGATGATGGTCACGTCGATCTGGTGCGGCACCAATTCGTAGGCGAGCTGTTCGCTCATTGCCTCCAGTGCGAATTTGGTGGCGGAATAATGCCCCGAATAGGGCGTGATGACGCGGCCCAGCTGGCTGGAGATCTGGATGATCTGCCCGCCGCCCTTGCTGCGCATGCCCGGCAGCACCGCGCGTGCCATGCGGTGCGGGCCGAACACGTTGGTATCGAAGATAAGGCGCGTGGCCTCCATGTCCTGCACCTCGATGGGAGAGGTGATGCCGATGCCCGCATTGTTGACAAGCACGTCGATCGGCCCGCCATTGATCCGCTCGGCCTCCTTCACGCCGGCATTGACCTGCTTAAGGTCGGTCACGTCGATGCCGATGACATGCAGATCAAGCTTGTCGGCACTTGCCAATGCGACAAGCTCGTCAGCCTCGGGGCGGGGGAGGTTGCGCATCGTGGCGAATACCCGCGCCCCTTGCCTTGCCAGCAGTTCCGCCGACAGCCGCCCGAAGCCCGACGAGCAGCCGGTGATCAGCACGCTTTTGCCGGTGAAATCGGCTTGCGGGTTGTAGACCGGATCGGCAGCCGCTGCCCGGGTGGTAGCGGCGATTGCGGCGGTGGCGGCGGCCGAAGCGAGCAGGGTTCGGCGGTCGAGACGGGACATGGCGGTTTCCTTGGCCTGAAACAGATCAGCCAAGGTTATTGGCTTTGCGCCATTCTGCAAGTTCGCGCGGGTTGGCGAGGCGGATGAGCGTGCCTTTGTAACCCGCCAGCATCGCCTCGGTGCGCACGCGCGGGCCGGTGTTCCAGTTCATCACGTACCAGAAGAACGCCGGGTCGAACCGTTCCGGGCAGCCTTCGGGCATGTCGGGGCGCGACTGGCCGCGATTGGTGATTATCCGCTTCACGAGCCGCCACAGACACAGGCGGATCGGGAAATCGAGATAGATGACCATATCCGCACGTTCGAGCCGGGGGGCGAGGGTGCTGCCGTAATTGCCCTCGATCAGCCATTCGTCCTGCGACACGGCATCGGCAAGCCGCGCGTGGAGTTCGGCTTTCTCTGTCTCGATCCAGCCCGCCTGCCAGCCAAGCTGGTCCATGTGGACGAGCGGCAGGCCCATGCGCGGCGCGAGTTCGCGGGCGAGAGTGCTCTTGCCCGATCCGCAAGGGCCGATGACGAGCACGCGCTGCATGACGGATCAATCCGCGCGGATCGCCAGCAGTCGGGAATCGGTGATGGCGACTTTAAGACCGGTCACGGAGTCATGTCCTGCACTCTCAGCGCCACATCGTTCATGAAGCGGACGTCATCGCCCTTTGCCAGCCATTCGGCTTCCGCGCCGACCGCGCCGAGCATCGCAGCAAGATCATCTTCCTCGGCCTTGGCGAAATTGCCGAGCACGTGGCCGGTCACGCGGTCCTTGTGCCCGGGATGCCCGATGCCGAGCCGCACCCGGCGGAAGTCAGGCCCGCAATGCTGGTCGATTGAGCGCAGGCCGTTGTGTCCGGCATGGCCGCCGCCCAGCTTTACCTTCACCTTGAAGGGCGCAAGATCGAGCTCGTCGTGGAACACGGTCAGCGCATCGGTGCCGAGCTTGTAGAAGCGCAGCGCCTCGCCGACCGAGCGGCCGCTTTCGTTCATGAATGTCGCGGGCTTCAGCAGCAGGACTTTCTGCGTGCCGATCCGCCCTTCGCGCGCCCAGCCCTGGAACTTCTTCTGCTCGGGCCCAAAGCCGTGCATATCGGCGATGACGTCCACGGCCATGAAGCCGACATTGTGCCGGTGGAGCGCATAGCGCGGTCCGGGATTTCCTAGGCCGACCCAGATCTGCATGTCACCGCCCCTAGCCGTGTTGCCGTTCAAACGAAAGACGCCGGACTTCCCCTGAGAAGCCCGGCGTCCGGTATTTCATGCCGCTGGCGGCAGGGAAGATCAGTCTTCCTCGGTCTCCGTCTCTTCGGTCACCTCGGCAGCCGCAGCGCCTTCGCTCTTTTTCAGAGCCGACGGGGCAACCAGCGTGGCGATGGTGAAGTCGCGATCGGTGATCGCGCTTTCCACGCCTGCGGGAAGAGCCACTTCGCTGATGTGGATCGCATCGCCGACATCCTTGCCGGTGACGTCGATTTCAATCTCGCCGGGGATCGAGTCAGCCGGGCAGACCAGCTCGAGCTCGTGGCGAACGATGTTGAGCACGCCGCCCTTCTTGAGGCCGGGCGACTTTTCTTCGTTGATGAACACCACCGGCACGGCGACGTCGACCTTGGAATCCGCCGACAGGCGAAGGAAGTCGACGTGGGTCGGGCGGTCGGTCACCGGGTGAAAGGCAACGTCCTTGGGGAGCGTCTTGATGGTCTTGCCACCGATCTCGATGTTGACGATCGAGTTCATGAAGTGGCCGGTCATCAGCTGCTTGACCAGTTCCTTCTGCTCGACGTGGATCATGGTGGGTTCTTCCTTGCCGCCGTAAATCACGGCAGGCGTCCGACCATCGCGGCGAAGTGCTCGGGAGGCTCCCTTGCCAGCCCGTTCGCGCGCTTCAGCCGGCAGGTTCAGAGCGTCGCTCATAATAGTGCCTTTCGAATGCGTGTTGAAATCAGGTTATCCGGCGCGCCGCCTCCAGGGATGACCAGAGCGCCGAAGCGCGGGCCCTTAGTGCGTGACGCCGCGATTGGCAACCGCTTTAGGGAAGCCGGGTGACGCGATAGCCCCGCGCTTCCAGCATCGCCACCAACCCGTCCGGGCCGAGAAGGTGTGCGGTGCCGACCGCGATCAGCGGGCGTTCCGGCTGTTCGAGCAGTGCCGCGATCCGCCCATCCCAGCGACGATTGCGGGCAACCAGCAGCGTCTCACGCAGTTCGGGATCGGCCATGATGCCGCGGGTTGCGGCCTCTGTCAGCGCCGCTTCGTCGCCCGACAGCCACGCACGGCGCAGCTCGTCCGCACGCGCGCGGGCTTCGGAACCCTCGGTCACGACTGCGGCAATCAGATCGCGCTGTTCGGCTTCGGGCAGGGCATCGAAGATTTCCAGCTGTCCGCGCGCGCCTTCCAGCTCGCGCACCCTGTTTGCCGGAAAGGCACGGATCAAGGCGCGATCCACCCCGTATTCGGGATCGCCCACGGCATCGACTTGCGCGAGCATCAGGGCCGCAGCCCAGCTTTCCGTTTCGGTGAACGCATTGGCATCCATATCACCCCGCGCCAGCAGATCGGCCAGCTGCGGGCGCAGCGCGGCGGGCAGGCGTTTGTCGAGCGGCGGAAGACCCGGCGTCGTCGCCAGTTCGGCATAGATGCGTGAAAGCGCCGGACGATCGTCCAGCGCGGCAATTTCGACTACCAGTATGTCGGCCATCTCGGTGGCCCGGTCGATCGGCGGGGTTTGCCACCTTGTGCCGGGGGGCAGGGCATGGATGGTGCCCAACATCCAGCCCTCCACCGTGCCGTCGGCACCGGCGATTTCGTATAGCAGCGGATTGGGCGGCGGCCCCTCCGTGTCCTCGCCGGGGGCATCGCTGCACCCGGCGAGGTAAAGGGCAAGGGCGGGGACCAGCGCCGCCGCGACGGCGCGCCACATTCTGCGGATTGATCCGGTCCCCGACAAAGCGATCATCGCTATCCGGCTCCGCTCACTTTACCCGCGAAACGGTGATGCCCTTTTCGGCGAGGTAATCCTGCACGCTCTTCGCGCCCGCCAGGTGGCCCGCGCCGACCGCGATGAACACCGTGCCGGGTTCGTCGAGCCGGGTGTCGATCCATTCGGCCCAGTTGGCATTGCGCTGGTAGAGCAGGGCTTCGGCCACCGCCGGATCGCTCATGCCCTCGTTCATGATGACGGCAAGTTCGTCGGCATCGCCTTCGGCCCATTCGGCTACCATCCGATCGAGCATCGGCTTGACCTCGTCCATGCCGTCAACCGCTTCCATCAGGAACGACACCTGCCCTTCGGTCGGCATGCCGTCGAAGATGCCGAGCTGGTATTCGGCGGTCTCCAGCGCGCCCTGCGGCTTGTCTCCCACCTTCGACAGCAGCACCTTCTCGACCCCGCTGTTGGGATCATATCCCTGCTGCATCAGCGGCAGCAGCGACAGCGTAAGGCCGGCCAGCCAGGGCTTGAGCGGATCGAAGGCAGCCGGCGGCGCGCCGATCTTTGCCAGTGCTGCTTCGTAGGCGGTGATCTGTTCCGGCGTCAGCAGCGAACGCAGCGTGGTGCCGGAAGGCAGTAATCCCATCGACATGCTGAGCTGCTGGAGCTCGGTCTCGGCAGCAGGGTCCATCTTGATCTCGGTCACGATCATGTCGGCACCTTCTAGCGCGCCGGCGATGGTCGCATCATACCATTCGACGCCCTGCGGCAGGACATGGACCGTGCCGAACAGATAGATTGTGGTGTCCTCGTCGGCGACCTTCCACAACGCGGGGCCGTTGCCGGTGGCGGCGGGCGCGGCGGCGTCGGTCGCGGCGTGGTTGTCGGCCAGCGCGGGGGCAGCGGCAAACAGCGCGAGCGGGGCGGCGGTGAGTGCAAGCAGATTGGCAAGTTTCATCATTTTTCCTTTCGGGGATTCAGGGGTTTGAGGGACAAAGGACAAGTGGACAAGTGTGCTAGCCAACAGAAATTCACAGCCGCCAGCGGGCAAACAGAAAGGATGCAAGCATCGCGACATAGGCGAGGGCGAAGATGCCGAACGCATGCGGCGGCGGCGCGAAACCTCCGGCGTAAAGCGCTGCCCAGACGGGAAAGCCTGCCAGCACAGCAAGACACCCGCCGGTGAAACCGATGAAATTGTGTTCGCGCTTGTAATCGTCGATTTTCCCGAAGCCATAGATAGGCATGGCAACGAAACCGATCAGCAACAGCACCACCAGACCCAGCGCCAGCGCGGGCGGAAGCTTGAGCCGTTCCCAATCGCCCGCGAACAGATTGCCGTCGCCCTGATCGAAAGCGCCTGTGGCAAAGCCGATCAGACCGCCGATCATCCCGGCGATGGCAAGGAACACGATCTGGTTGCGGCGGCGCTTGCGCAGGCGCGCTTCACCGGGGCCGATCTGTGCATTTTTCTGGAGGATCATGCGGCTTCTCCATCGTCGAAGATTTCTTCGATTTTCATGTCGAACAGGCGGGCAATGCGGAAGGCGAGGGGGAGCGAGGGGTCGTGCTTGCCGGTCTCGATGGCGTTGACCGCCTGGCGAGAGACGTCGAGCCGTCCAGCCAGTTCGGCCTGCGACCAGTCGCGCTCGGCGCGCAGCACTTTGAGGCGGTTCTTCATGCTATTACCTGTCCCGCCACCGTCGCCAGGCCAATGCGGCATGAAAGATGGTGGCCATGATCGCCAGCGTCCAGCGCTGGTCGGGCGCCCGGTCGTTCAATGAAGGTACGACTTCGAACAACAGGATGATCCCCGCAAAGGTCAAGGCCCAATTGGCCGCAAAGGCAATTTGCGTGCGCACGAATTCATCGTTCGACCAGCTGAGGACGAGACCGATCAGGCTGCCGACAACCATGCCCGAACATACAGGCGTAAGGACGGCGATTTTCCCGAAGTGCAGCGAAGCGAGAAGAACGATGCACGCCGGCAGTCCGGCCCACAGAGCCACATAGGCGAAGGAGCGATCCTGCTCGTCGGCAGTAAAAATGCCAGTGCTGAAACCGCGCGGTCGATAGGGCATCACATGTCTCCCAGCAGGCGCTTGATGAACAGGCCGATGTAGAAGGATGCGATTTGCAGCACGAGAACGGTATCGGCGGGAATTGAGCGTTCTGAACTTCTGTTGGTGAGTCCGTCGATAAAGCCTTCGACAAAGGAGAGGCCGATGAAGGAGATCAGCATGGTGCCGAAGGCGACGCTGGCCCCGGCGTTCCACAGGCCGAGCGTGTATTCGTCGGCCTTACGGGTTGCCAGCATGGCAAAGCTGCCGATCATCAGAAGCGCGGTGCCGGGCATGCCGATCAGGCCCCACGCGTCGACCGCCTGCGCCGCGCCAACCAGCAACAGGCCCGACAATCCGATCCAGCTGCCGCCCATGAAGATGTTCGCCTTGTTCATCGTGCATCCCTCCAGCGCAGGAACTGGAAGAGCGCCACGAACACCATCATGTAACCGATCCAGGCGATGTAGATTGCCGGCCCCATGGTTACTTCCCTGAAAGGCCAGGCGAGGATGGGCGGCAAAGGCTTTGGCTGACCGAGTGCGTAAAACAGCGACCAATAGACCACCATATAGATCAACGGGGCCAAAGCCGTCAGATACGCCATCACAACAAAGCTGCGTTTCCACAGCTGTTCGCAATATTCATCGCGCATGAACTTCGCGCAAATCAGGATTACCGGAACAACCAGAATGAAGAACGTAACAAAGGCCAGAAAGACGGCCCGTACAGGTTCCGGCAGTACGGTGCTGATGTCGTAATCGAAGAAATAGCTGATGATCGGTTCGATAGCCGCATACGCAACAGCAACCAGACTGGCGTCCATCAGCCAGAAATAGGCCCTGTATCGCAATGCCTTGCGGGATCTTTCGGACATCTGCATCAGTCTGGCGCTCTCATTTCAGGCTTGAAGAAGGATTGGCGGAGGGGCGCGGGGCCTGCCCCTCCGCCAGGGGTATCACACGCCGGGAGTGGCGGCGGGCGATGCGGGGGTATTCTCTGCGAGGCGGACCCGATCGATCCGGGCATTGGCTACCGCCACGCGGATTGCCGGGGCGGCTGCGGCCAGCGCGCCGGCCTGGCATTCACGCTCGAGCCGCAGCGACGCGCTGTCCCGGCCGCCGTTGCGGCACATCTGGCGCGCCTTGGTGCGCACCCGCTCGTCGAGCCGGGCGACACCTTCACGGGTCGTAAGGTCGAGATCGTCATGCGCGATAACGGTTTCGAAGTCGGTCGCGTTGACGGGGTTGGCCATCGCGGGGGTGACAGCAACCAGTGCGACGGCTGCGGCGGCAAGGGGAGGACGAGAGGACATAGGGGGTCTCCTGGGGAGGAAGAGTTTGTCACGACAACCTTCCGGAATGTCAGGTTGCCCTTACTTTATGTCGAGATTCGCTAACCATGTCAACATGACCTGACATTTGGTCATGCAGACCTTACGAAAAGCCCCGATTTCTGCGGGTTTCAGGGGCGTTTCGGATGTGCAAAAAGCACCGATGCTGCGGCGCGGCATTGACCCGGTGGGGGGCTTGGGTCATGGCCCCCGGCATGGAATCAGAGGCCAAATCACCGGCGCGCGAATCGGCTCCTGACGGGCGCGATCCGACCCGCAGTTTTCAGGACATGATCCTGACGCTCCACGATTTCTGGAGCGCCAATGGCTGCGTGATCCTGCAGCCCTATGACATGCGCATGGGTGCAGGCACGTTTCACACCGCCACGACGCTGCGCGCTTTGGGTCCGGAACCGTGGAACGCTGCCTTTGTGCAGCCCTGCCGCCGCCCGACCGACGGGCGCTATGGCGAAAACCCCAACCGGCTGCAGCACTATTACCAGTATCAGGTCATCCTGAAGCCTTCGCCAGCGGATATTCAGGAGCTCTACCTCGCCAGCCTCAAGGCAATCGGCATCGATCCGCTGGCGCACGATATCCGCTTTGTCGAGGACGACTGGGAGTCGCCGACGCTCGGCGCATGGGGGCTGGGCTGGGAGGTCTGGTGCGACGGGATGGAAGTCACCCAGTTCACTTACTTCCAGCAGATGGGCGGGTTCGACTGCAAACCGGTCGCGGGCGAGCTGACCTACGGTCTCGAACGTCTGGCGATGTACATTCAGGGCGTCGACAACGTCTACGATCTGGCCTTCAACCAGCACGGCGTCAGTTACGGCGACGTTTTCCTCGAAAACGAACGCCAGATGTCGAAGTGGAACTTCGAAGTCGCCGAAACCGACGCGCTGTTTGATCTCTTCGCCAAGGCCGAGGCGGAGTGCCGCAACGCGCTTTCCGCAGGCGTGCCGATTGCCGCCTATGAACAGGCGATCGAGGCGAGCCACGTGTTCAATCTGCTTCAGGCGCGCGGCGTCATCTCGGTGCAGGAACGCGCCAGCTACATGGGCCGGGTGCGTGACTTGGCGCGTTCGTCCTGCGAGGCCTATGCCGAGAAGATGAGCCCCGAATGGGAAGCCAAGTACCCCGGGTGGAGGCTCGTCTGATGGCTGACTTCCTGCTCGAATTGCGCTGCGAGGAAATCCCTGCCCGGATGCAGGCGGGCGCGCGCGCTGAACTGGAAAAGCTGTTCCGGAAGCAATTGGAGGCTGACGGGATAAGCGTTGAGGATTTGAGAGTCTGGTCAACTCCTCGTCGTCTGGCATTGATCGCTCGGGGTCTTCCGTTGGAAACCGAGGCAACATCAATCGAGGTAAAGGGGCCTCGAGTTGGTGCACCTGATCAAGCAATAAATGGATTTTTGGGGCGCTACCTCGCCGATCGAGAAGAACTGGTCGAGCGGAACGGTGTCTACTTTTTGGAGCGTTTGGCTGCTGGACGCCCCATCTCTCGCGTTCTCCAAGAAGCTGTGGAAACGCTTGTACGCGAATTCAGTTGGCCCAAGTCGATGCGTTGGGGCGAGGCGTCGATTAGCACCGATAGCTTGCGTTGGGTCCGCCCGTTGTCTGGCATTGTCGCAATTCTAGACGGCGATGTGCTCGAATGCGATGTGCCCGGCGTTCCAGTGGGCCGCGAGACGATCGGCCACCGCTTCCATTCCTCCGGCACGATCACCATCAGCGATGCTGACATCTACGAGCTCAAGCTACTCGGCCATAAAGTGATCGTCGATCACGAGGAGCGCCAGAACATCATCCGCGAAGGCGCGGCGAGGGTTGCGGCGGAGGCTGGCTTGACGCTGGTCGCCGACGAAGGTCTGGTGATCGAGAACGCGGGGCTGACCGAATGGCCCGTGCCGCTGCTCGGCCGCTTCGACGAGGCCTTCCTCGACGTGCCGCCCGAAGTGATCCAGCTGACCGCGCGGGTGAACCAGAAATATTTCGTGTGCGAGGATGCGGGCGGGAAACTCGCCAACGCCTTCGTGTGCACCGCCAATATCGAGGCGGCGGACCCGGCAGTGGTGGTCGACGGCAACCGCAAGGTGCTCGCTGCGCGGCTCTCCGACGCGCGCTTCTTCTGGGAGCAGGACCAGAAGACGCCGCTTGCGGAACACGCGAAGAAGCTGTCGCGCATCACCTTCCACGAGAAGCTCGGGACGGTGGCCGACAAGGTCGAACGCGTGGCAAAGCTGGCGGAATGGTTGGCGAGCGAAGGCATCGTGCCGAATTGCGATCCCGCACTAGCGCGGCAGGCGGCGGAATTGTGCAAGGCCGATCTCGTCACCGAGATGGTCGGCGAATTCCCCGAATTGCAGGGCCTGATGGGCGGATATTATGCCACCAAGGAAGGTCTGCCGGTCGAGGTCGCGGAGGCGATCCGCGATCACTACAAGCCGGTCGGGCAGGGCGATGAAGTGCCGACCGCGCCGGTGACGGTGGCGGTTTCGTTGGCGGACAAGCTGGATACGCTGGCCCAATTCTTCCGGATTGATGAGCGACCGACCGGATCAAAGGACCCCTTCGCTCTCCGCCGAGCCGTGCTTGGCCTTGTTAGCTTGACCGTACAAAATGGGCTTCGTTACGATTTTCTCGCTGCTTTTGATCAGGCGGTTGAGGGAGACCTATCGTTAGAAACGGCGACTGCTGGAGGGCACTTCGCGTCGTTCGTTATTGACCGGCTTAAGGTTCAGCAGCGTGATGCCGGCGTTCGCCATGATGTGATTGACGCGGTAGCCTCATTTGGCGGTGATGACGACGTGGGCAGCGAGCGGGACATCGTCCGCCTGCTCGCCCGTGTTCATGCGCTCCAGGCCTTTGTTACGACCGAGGACGGCACCAACCTGCTCGCGGGCTACAAGCGTGCGGCCAACATCCTCAAGAAGGAAGGCTGGCAGGGTGGTGGCGAACCGGAACATACGGGAGAGGAAGATCCGCTCGCGTTGGTCGATGCGCCCGGCATGGCGGAGATTGTTGCCGAACAGGCTCACCCGTCGGGCACACACCTTTCCTACACCCTCGAACCCGCCGAAAAGGCGCTGATCGACGCGCTCGATACTGCTGCTCCGCGCGCTGCGCAGGCGGTGGAGGCAGAGCAGTTCGCCGATGCGATGGCGGCGCTCGCCACCTTGCGCGCCCCGATCGACAGGTTCTTTGAAGAGGTGACTGTCAACGCCGATGAGTCTGAAAAGCGCAAGGCGCGCCTCGCCCTGCTTGCGCGTTTCCGGGATGCGGTCCACCGGGTCGCGGATTTCAGCCGGATCGAAGGATGATTCCGGCGCTCGCCCCTGTGTTCGTCACCTTCGCGAAAGGCGAGCAATATTAGGGGTTAAGGGTAGTCCGCAAAGGTGACACGGTGTCGCCTTTGTATACTTTGTAATTTTTGATCATTTGCGGGAAATTTCATGATTATGAAAACGGTCTATGTATTCGGAGGCAAAGCCGACCATTCCGACCCGCGCCAGAAGGACAAGACCATTACCGGCGGCAAGGGCGCGAACCTTGCCGAAATGGCCAGCATCGGCCTGCCGGTGCCCCCGGGCTTCACCATCACCACCGAGGAATGCGTCGCCTATCTGCGCGACGGTGCGGATTTCTCGGACGGCTTGAAGGCCGCCGTTGCTGATGCACTCGCCCATGTCGAGGCGACCGTGGGCAAGACATTCGGCGATGCGGCTGATCCGCTGCTGGTTTCGGTGCGATCGGGTGCCCGCGTTTCGATGCCGGGGATGATGGACACCGTCCTCAACCTCGGTCTCAATGATGCGACCGTCGAGGGCTTGTCGGCCTCCTCGGGCGATGCGCGCTTTGCCTGGGACAGCTATCGCCGCTTCATCCAGATGTATTCGGACGTTGTGCTGGGCATCGATCACGGGTTGTTCGAAGAAGCGCTCGAGATCGCCAAGGAAGACAAGGGCTTCTACAACGATACCGAGATGAACGCGGCCGACTGGCAGGCGCTCGTCAGCGAATACAAAAGCATTGTCGAAGGCGAGCTGGGCCGTCCGTTCCCGCAGGACGTGCATGAACAGCTGTGGGGCGCAATCCGAGCCGTGTTCGACAGCTGGGATTCGGACCGCGCCAAGGTCTATCGCCGGCTGAACGATATTCCGGGCGACTGGGGCACCGCTGTCAACGTGCAGGCGATGGTGTTCGGCAATATGGGCGAAACCAGCGCCACCGGTGTCGCCTTTACCCGCGATCCGGCGACCGGCACCCGCGCCTATTACGGCGAATATCTGATCAACGCGCAGGGCGAGGACGTGGTGGCGGGCATCCGCACGCCGCAATATCTCACCAAGGCGGCGCGTGAGGCGGCAGGCGCCAAGCCGCTGTCGATGGAAGAGGCGCTGCCTGACGCCTATGCCGAACTCGCCCGCGTGTTCGACCTGCTGGAACTCCACTACAAGGACATGCAGGACATCGAATTCACGGTGGAACGCGGCAAGCTGTGGATGCTCCAGACGCGCTCCGGCAAGCGCACCGCCAAGGCCGCGCTCAAGATGGCGGTCGACATGGTGGGCGAGGGCCTGATCGACGAGCGCGAGGCGGTGCGACGGGTCGATCCTATGGCGCTGGACCAGCTGCTCCACCCGACTCTCGATCCCAAGGCCGAGCGTAACGTGCTGACTACCGGCCTTCCTGCCTCGCCCGGTGCGGCGGCGGGGAAGATTGTGCTCGATGCCGACACTGCCGAACAATGGGCGGGTCGCGGCGAGAAGGTCATTCTGGTGCGGGTCGAAACTTCGCCGGAAGACATTCACGGGATGCACGCGGCGCAGGGCATCCTGACCGCGCGTGGCGGCATGACGTCGCACGCAGCGGTTGTGGCCCGCGGCATGGGCCGTCCTTGCGTTTCGGGCGCGGGCGCTGTCTCGATCGACCGTGCCAGCCGCACGCTGCGGATCGGATCGACCGAGCTGAAAGAAGGCGATGCCATCACGCTCGACGGGGCGACGGGGCAGGTGATGCTCGGCATTGTCCCGACCGTGGAGCCGGAGCTGGCAGGCGATTTCGGCACGCTGATGGTGTGGGCCGACAAGCTGCGCCGGATGAAGGTGCGCACCAATGCCGAAACGCCCGACGACTGCCGCATGGCGCGCCAGTTCGGGGCGGAAGGCATCGGGCTGTGCCGTACCGAGCACATGTTCTTCGAAGCTTCGCGCATCTCGCTTGTCCGGCAGATGATTTTGGCCGAGGACGAGGCAGGCCGCCGCCGTGCGCTGGAAAAGCTGCTGCCCGAACAGCGCGCCGATTTCACCGCGATCTTCGAGGTGATGGCGGGCCTGCCGTGCACGATCCGTCTGCTCGATCCGCCGCTGCACGAATTCCTGCCGCACGCAGACGAGGAATTTGCCGAGCTCGCCGATGCAACCGGCCTAGGCGTCGATCACCTCAAGCGGCGTGCGGGCGAACTGCATGAATTCAACCCGATGCTGGGCCACCGCGGCTGCCGTTTGGGGATCACCTTCCCCGAGATTTACGAGATGCAGGCGCGCGCGATCTTCGAGGCCGTGTGTGCGGTGAAGCAGTCGAGTGGCGAGGCCCCGCTGCCCGAAATCATGATCCCGCTGGTCGCCACCAAGCGCGAGCTGGCCTTGCTGCGGGCGCTGGTCGACAAGACGGCCGAGGCGGTGTTCGCGGAAACCGGCACGCGGGTCGATTACCTCGTCGGCACCATGATCGAACTGCCGCGCGCGGCGCTGATGGCAGGCGAGATTGCCGAGGAAGGCGCGTTCTTCAGCTTCGGGACCAATGACTTGACGCAGACCACGCTCGGCGTGAGTCGCGACGATGCGGCGCGGTTCCTCAGCGTCTATGTCGACAAGGGCATCTTCCCGCGCGATCCCTTCGTCAGCCTCGATATCGACGGCGTCGGCCAGCTGGTCGAACTGGCGGCGGAGCGCGGCCGGGCGACGCGGCCGGACATCAAGCTCGGCATCTGCGGCGAGCATGGCGGCGATCCGGCGAGCATCGCCTTCTGCGAGAGCGTGGGGCTCGATTACGTCAGCGCCTCGCCCTACCGCGTGCCGATTGCGCGACTGTCGGCGGCGCAAGCGGCTCTCAAGAAGGGCTAGGTTCCGGCCAGCGAGCGTCGCCCGGTGAGGGTGATGATCTCGAAGGTCTCCGGCGTCTTGCCATCGCTATCGGTGCGCGCGGCAAAACCGGCGCGGGCACGGGCGAGGGCGGGTTTGCCGAGCGGAGACGCCGGTTTGGCAAGAGCGTTTCCCAGCCCCTGATCGCGCAGGTCGGCCACGAGCCGGTCCAGCGAGGAATAGCGGACGGTGAGCGCATGGGTGTCCACCACCGGGTCTTTCCACCCAGCACGCTGGAGCAGGCCCGGTGCGGCGCGCGGATCGACCAGCGGGTGCATTCGCGCTGCCGGACGATCGGGCTCGGCATCGATCATCGCGGCGCGCAGGGCCGGAAGGCTCTGGCCACCAATGAAATGGGCCATCACGAGGCCGCCCGGAGCCAGAGCATTGCGCAGATGGATCAGCGCGCCGGGCAAGTCATTGATCGCATCGAGCAAGCCGATGATGGCGATGAAATCATAGCCGCCCGATGGGAGGGGTGCCTCCAGATCGAATTCGCCCGGTTCGTCCACCGCGGCACCGGACGTACGGAGATGAACGGCCAGCCCATCGGTCCAGTCGCCCAGAACCAGTGCGCGCGCCGGTTCGTGGCGCAAGAATGCGAGGCGCTCCAGCGTTTCCTCGATCATGTCGTCGGCGATGAAGCTTGCGGCATCGGCGCGCTCGCGGCGATGCCGGGCGCGGTCCAGGCGTCGGGCGCGGCGTGTCGTACTGAAAATCGTCGGGATAGGCGCAGGTGTCATTCCGCGTGCCCTGCCGCGCTTGCCAGCGTAGCGCAAGCCGTGCGACACCTTGCAGCGATGGCAGTGGTCGCACACCTGTCCCGGAGCATGAAGCCGCTGGTAGATCTCGTCTATCCGCCGCGCTGCCCCTTGTGCGGGGTCGCTATCGCCGAACAGGCCGGACTTTGCGGCGATTGCTGGGGATTGCTCGATATACCCGGCGGTGCGTCGGACGATCCCGAAGCCTTGCCGGGCGGCACAGTGATCCGCGTCCATGCCGTGACCTATTATAATGATGCCTCGCGCCGGCTCGTGCTGGATTACAAGCATGGTGGAAGGATCGCGCATGCACGGCTTTTGGCGCGGCTGATCGCGGCGCGCCTGCCGGATGAGGATCCGCACAGGCCTGCGCCCTTGCTGGTTCCGGTGCCGCTGCATCGCTGGCGCTTGTGGCGGCGAGGGTTCAATCAGGCTGCTCTGCTTGCCGAAGAACTGGCAAGGCTGGGCAAGGGCACGCTTCTGGTCGACGGATTGGAGCGGCATCGTCGAACCGTCAGTCTTGGCGGGCTTGGGCGCGAGGCGCGGGAGCGCGCTTTGGCGGGAGCCATCAGGATCAACCCGCGCCGACGCACGCGCATCGAAGGTCGTGATGTGCTGGTGGTGGACGATGTGCTCACCAGCGGCGCAACTACCCGCGCATGCGCCGAGGCTCTAGCTCAAGCAGGTGCGCGCAGTATCGCGGTCGCCTGTTTTGCGCGGGTAGGGGAGGCGGGTGACGGCATATAAACGAAACGCCCGGGGCCTTTTGAGCCCCGGACGCCGCGTGACGAAACGGTTCGGATCCACCCTTGCGGGCCAAGATGGCCACCCCCTAGTGGGCCATCGGGATCCAGTCCCTCATCGTTCAACCGGTCGCACTGGCACCCCGCTGCCAGTCTGCGGTCCGGTCACCCCCTGAACCCGGCATCGGGCGATGCCATTGTTCGGTGGAGAACCTCTTGCGAAGTCCATGCGGCCTTGTTCCATCCCGGCCCCCGATGCGGAAGGCCTAACCATGGCTACGGACATTTTTTGCAAGCCGCTGTTGTGAACTTGCAACATTCCGCGCATGAGCGCGGCGTTTTCTTCAACTTTCGGTGTCGGTCCACCGGCGCCGAGCCGCAATTCCGCCGGAGACTTGGATGGCCGACCAGGAGCTGAGCGCCAGCGAACGCGAGCAAGGCGCGCGTTTCGCCCCGAAATTCGACGCCGCCGGTTTGCTGACCGCCGTTGTGGTCGATGCCGTATCGGCACAGGTTCTGGTCGTGGCGCACATGAACCATGAGGCTCTCGAAAAGACGCTGGCTAGCGGGCGGGTTCATTTCTGGTCGCGATCGCGCAAGGCTTTGTGGCTGAAGGGCGAGACTTCGGGCCATTTTCTCAATGTCGAGGAAGTGCTGGTCGATTGCGATCAGGATGCGCTTGTGATTCGGGCGCGGGCGGAAGGGCCGACTTGCCATACCGGTGCCCGGAGCTGTTTCTACCGGCGGGTAGATGGCGACGGGGAGAGTGCCGTTCTCGTAAAGGTCAAGACTTGACGCTCACGTAAAGGTAAGGTAGGGGCATGGCATGGCTACTGCTCCTGCACCGAACCAAACCGGGACCGCCGCCGAGGCCGAGCCGCGTCGCAACGGGGCGCACCTTGATCGTCCCGACATTCATGAGCGCGAGCAATTCACGATTTCCGATCTTACTTCGGAATTCGGCTGCACTGCTCGTGCCTTGCGCTTTTATGAGGATGAAGGCCTGATCAGTCCGGCGCGCGTCGGGCTGACGCGGGTCTATTCCAAGCGTGACCGTGCGCGCCTTGCATGGATCATGCGCGCCAAGAATGTGGGCTTCAGCCTCACCGAAATTCGCGAGATGATCGACCTTTACGATCTCGATGATGGGCGGGTCGAACAGCGCCGTGTCACCATCGAGAAATGCCGCACGCATATCGCCAAGTTGAAGGCGCAGCGTGACGATATCGATTCATCGATCAAGGAACTGACCGATTTCGTTGCCGAAATCGAAAAACTCGATCTTCGCTGAGCCCCTGGGCTTGGCTTCAACACCAAACGTTCAAGACCGCATACCGAAGGGATCACGAGATGCCGACCTATACCGCGCCCACCCGCGATACGCGCTTCATCGTCAATGAAGTGCTCGACCTTGCCAGCTACGGCAACCTGCCGGGTTTCGAGAACGCCACCCCCGACATGATCGACACCGTCATCAACGAGGCCGGCAAGTTCTGCGCCGAAGTGCTCGCGCCGATCAATCAGGCCGGTGACGAACATGGCTGCACCCGTCATGAAGATGGCTCTGTGACGACGCCTCCGGGCTTCAAGGAAGCCTATCAGGCCTATGTCGAAAGCGGTTGGGGCACCCTGGCCCAGCCCGAGGAATTCGGCGGTCAGGGTCTGCCGCACGTTCTCGGCTTTGTGCTGGAAGAATATACCGGCACCGCCAATCAGGCCTTTGCCATGTATCCCGGCCTTACCGCCGGTGCGATCTCGGCCATCCTCGCCAAGGGATCGGACGAACAGAAGGCGATGTATGTCCCCAAGATGATCTCTGGCGAATGGTCGGGCACCATGAACCTGACTGAGCCGCATTGCGGCACAGATCTGGGCATGATCCGCACCAAGGCCGTGCCGAACGGCGATGGCACCTATGCGATCACCGGCACCAAGATCTTCATCTCGGCCGGCGAGCATGACCTTACCAGCAACATCATTCACCTTGTGCTGGCCAAGACCCCGGGCGCGCCGGACAGCACGAAGGGTATCTCGCTGTTCATCGTGCCCAAGTTCATCCTCGACGAGAATGGCGAGCCGGCGCAACGCAACGGCGTCTCCTGCGGGTCGATTGAAAAGAAGATGGGCATCCACGGCAACGCCACATGCCTCCTCAACTATGACGGCGCGACCGGCTACATGGTGGGCGAGGAGAACAAGGGCTTGGCCGCGATGTTCATCATGATGAACGCCGCGCGTCTCGGGGTCGGGATCCAGGGCTATGCCCAGGCCGAAGTCGCCTATCAAAACGCAGTCACCTACGCGCTCGACCGTCGTCAGGGCCGCGCGCTGACGGGCCCGGCCGATCCCGCCGCCAAGGCCGATCCGATCTTCGTCCACCCCGACGTGCGCCGGATGCTGATGGATGCCAAGGTCTTCACCGAAGCCATGCGGGCGCTGTGCCTGTGGGGGGCGCTTCAGGTCGATCTGACGCACAAGGCCCAGACTGCTGAGGAACGCGAGATGGCCGATCTGCTGATCGGGCTGATGACCCCGGTGATCAAGGGCTACGGCACCGACAAGGGCTATGACATCGCCAACAACATGCAGCAGGTCTATGGCGGGCACGGCTACGTCAAGGAATGGGGCATGGAGCAGTTCGTGCGCGATAGCCGTATCGCCATGATCTACGAAGGCGCCAACGGCGTGCAGGCGATGGACCTGTGCGGCCGCAAGCTCGCCGCAGGTGGCGGCAAGGCGATCCAAGCCTTCTTCGCAATGATCGACGAGGAAATCGCCTCGGCCAAGCAGGACGAAACACTCAAGCCGATGGCCGAACGCCTCGAAAAGGCATTGGGCGAGCAGAAGGCGGCGACCATGTGGTTCATGCAGAACGCCATGGCCAACCCGAACCACCTCGGCGCGGGCGCGCATCACTACATGCACATCATGGGCATCGTGACGCTCGGTTTCTTCTGGCTGAAGATGGCCAAGGTCGCCGCCGCCAAGCTGGCAGGCGAGCCCGAGGACAAGGCCTTCTACGAGGCCAAGCTCGTCTCGGCCAATTACTACGCCGAACGCTTCCTGCCCGATGCCGGCGCGCTGCGGCGCAAGCTGGAAGCCGGCAGCGAGTACATGATGAAACTGCCGGCCGAGGCTTTCGCCACCGCCGCCTGATCATCTTCGAGGCAACCCGAAACAGAACGGCCGCCCTGTTATCGCAGGGCGGCCGTTTCTTTTTGCAGATAAGCGGGAAGGGCGGTTGTGCCTACTTCCCGGCTTCCTCCGCCACGACATATAGATAATCGACATAGGCCATGGTAGCCTCGTCGAGCCCGTTGACCTTGGGATCGGCGCTTTCGATCAGGAACCATTCGTTGGGCGCATGCGCGCCGCCGCCACGGCTCAGGCCGAATTGCGAGGCGGGCAGGTTGAGCGGCGGACCGTTGAAGATCACCCCCGGCCAGCTGCCGGCGTTGCGCGGGCGGATCGAATAGGGGATGCCGCTTTCGTCGAACAACCGCTTCTGCGCGCGGATCAGCACGCTGTCCTCTTCGGTCTCGTTCGGGCCGTAGCCGCCCGAGACGGTCACCTGCACATCGTCGAAGCCGCGCTTGGCAAGGTGCGCCTTGAGCTTCGACACCGCCTCGGCCTTGGTCATCGCAGGAACCAGACGAAATTCCAGCTTCGCCTCGGCCCGGCCGGGCAACACCGTCTTGCCGCCGGGGCCCGTATATCCCGCAATCAGGCCCTGGATGTTGACGGTCGGCTGCGAATAGAAACGTTCGAGGCTGGTGATGTAGTCCTCGTCGTCGATCCAGCGCCCGACGCCCAGCGCCGCCTTTTCCTGATCTTCGGGATTCAGCTTCGCGCTTTCGGCGATCAGCTGCTTTTGTCGATCGGTCAGCGGGCGGACATTTTCGAACCAGCCATCGATTACGGGCGTGTGCCCGTCATCGGCCACCAGCGTGTCGAGTGCCTTGACCAACCGCCAGGCGGGGTTCTCGATCCGCGCGTGGTTGGACGAGTGGATGTCGGTCTTGGGATATTTGTCCGACGTCTCGCCGCCCACTACCAGCTGGAATTCGACCGCGCCTTTCGCACCGAGCGTGATGTTGGCGCCGCCATCCTTGCTTTGCGCGGCTGACGGGATGAACACGCCGATGGTCTTGGCGAGCGCCGCCTGCACTTCCGGAACAGCCACGACCTGATCGAAGTGGGTCGAGGCGACTTCCTCCTCCCCTTCGGCCACCAGCACGAGGTTCACCGGCAGCTTGCGCCCGCTCGCCTGAATCGCCTTGATCGCGGCAAGGAAGGCCATTTCCGGGCCTTTCTGGTTCACCGCCCCGCGTCCGTAGATCGCCAGCCCTTCGCCCGGCCGCTCGACGAGCCGGCCTTCAAGCGGGGGCGAGTCCCATTCTGCCGGGTCGAACTGCTTGACGTCATACATGAAATAGATGCCGAGCGTGGTTGGCGCCCCGGCGTCAAGCGTCGCGAATACCGCGGGCACGCCGTCGGTCGGAATGATCTTTGCCTGCTGGAACCCGGCCTCGCGCGCCAGCTGCATCATGTATTCCGCGCCTTCGGGGGTGTTGCGCTTTTCCGCCGCGATGGTGGGCAGGGCGATCCAGTCCTGCAAAGCCTTGATCGTGGCGTCATGCTGCGCTTCCACCGTTGCTGCGATTTTCTCGCGTTCGGGCGTTTCCGCTGAGACTGGCGCAATCGCCAGTGCGAGCGCCGCCACCATACCCAAGCCTGCAATCCGTCGTGCCATCATCAAACTCCACAGTTACCGTTTGCGCCGCGAAGCTATCAGCGCCTCGGGGTTTGGCAACGGCTTTCGCGCCGGATCATGCGGTGGGGACAGCGCAGCGGACAAGGCTGGTAAGCGGGCGGATGATCGGCCACACACGGGCGGGGCGAGGATACGGAAGGAACGCGGCGCGTATGGGCAAGACTATTCTGGCGGTTGCGACGGCATGGGCGATGGTCGCCGGGGCAATGGCTGCGCCTGCTTTTGCGCAGACACAGTCAAGCGAGGCGGCGGCGTTCCAGACCTCGCTTCGCGCCGATCTCGACGGGCAGTATGATCAGGTGATCGCCGATCTGGTGCGCATCACCGAAACCCCTGCGCCGCCGTTCAAGGAGTCGGCGCGTGCCGCGCTGGTTGCGCAGATGCTGCGCGATGCGGGCTTGGACAATGTAACAATTGATGCGGAGGGCAATGTCCTCGCGCTGCGTCCCGGAACGGAAGAGGGCCCGGTATTCGTCGTTTCGGCGCACCTCGATACCGTGTTTCCCGAAGGCACGCCGATCAAGGTGACGCGCGACGGGGACCGGCTGTTTGCGCCCGGTATCGGGGACGACAGCCTCGGCCTTGCCTCGATGCTGGCATGGGTGCGTCATCTCGAAAATAAGGCGCTCGCCACCCGCCAACCGATCCTGTTCGTTGCCACGGTGGGCGAGGAAGGCGCGGGCGATCTGCGCGGGGTGCGTCACCTGTTCACGCAAGGGGCCTACAAGGGCAGGATCGGTGCCTTCCTCTCAATCGACAACACCAATGCAGGGCGGATCGTCCATGCGGCGGTCGGATCGCGCCGCTACCGCGTAACGTTCAACGGGCCCGGCGGGCATAGCTACGGCGCGTTCGGGATCGTCAATCCGATGGCGGCCATGGCCGAAACGGTTCGCGGGATTTATGCCATTGAGGTGCCGTCCGATCCCAAGACGACCTATGCCGCCAGCATGGTGAGCGGCGGTACTTCAGTGAACGCCATTCCCGATAAGATCGAGCTGCAGATCGACATGCGCTCGAGCCATCCGGCAGATCTGGCAAAGCTGGAGCAAGCCGTGCTGGCCGCAGCCGAGACGGCTGTCGCCGGCGAAAACGCCGCCCGCGATACCAAGGATGGAACGATCACACTGGTTGCGGAGCTTATCGGTGACCGTCCGGCGGGCATGACCCCTGCCGATCACCCGTTGGTGCAGACCGCCTATACCGCTTCGCAGGCAGCAGGGTTCAAGGCCCGGCTCGACGATTCCTCAACCGATTCGAACATTCCGATGAGCCTCGGCATCCCGGCGCTCACCATCGGTAGCGGGGCGGGTGGCGGGCGCACGCACAGCACCGAGGAATATCTCAATATCGGGCGCGAACGGTTCGTGGCTGGTCTGTCGGTCGGACTTGCCGTGATCCTTGCCCAGACGAAGGTGCGCCCGCGCTAGAGACTATTCCAGCGCTCCCATGTGACGCTGCGTTCCGGGCTTGACCTTGGGTGTGGTGGCAGCGGCAGCCAGGCGTTCCGACAGCGTCGTTCCCGGCCGGATGGCGATTTGCGGACGCTCCGCCGCGGGCTTATTGGCGGCGGCCAGCGGGGCTGGCTCGGCGGCGGGTTTCTGCGCCGCCTCGACGGGTTCTGGCGGCGGTGCTTCATCCGGTGCCGGTTGCGCTGCTGCCTGCGGGGGCGGCGGCGCGGGCTGCGGTACGGCTTCCGGTTGTTCCTGGCCGGCAGATGCCGTCAGGATTTTGTCCGCCACTTCCTCGATCGACCCGACCACCAGCAAAGGCTGACCGCCGACGATGCCGACAGTGGTCTGGCCGTTTTCGGCAGTGCGCAGCCATGCCACGTTTTCGGCGACGACCAGGTAATTGCCGCCGCGCGATTCAAGCTTGATGAATTTCATGGTCGTCGCAATTCCGAACAGCCGAGCAGGAGATAAGTGTTCCTGAGAAGGGAATAGGGCCGGTCGGTTAAGAAAACGGTTTATGCCGGCGGCACGAATTCATGTCCCGCAGGCGGCAAGCGCTCAGGCAGCCGCTGGCGCCACTTCGTCGATCAGTCCCATTAGCGCCGCCCATGACTGCCGATCCGCGACCGGGTGAAAGGCCGGATTGGGCATCTGTGCAGGAGTCAGCGGGTTGGTGAAGCCATGTTCTACCCCTGCAAAGGACATGAACTGCCAGTCCGCGCCCACGCGGTCCATCTCCTCCCAGAAGGCGATGACGTCGCGTCGCGGCACCAACGAGTCGGCATCGCCATGGCACACGAGCATACGCGGGATAATCGGCGCATTGGCCGGCATTGGCGTGGCCAGCAGCCCGTGAAAGCTTGCCACCAGTGCAAGTTCGGCCCCGTCGCGGGCAAGCTCCAGCACCGCCATGCCGCCAAGGCAGAACCCGATGGCGATTTGCGGCACGCCGGGGGCAATGTCGGCCAGAACGGCCAGTACGGCCCGCAGGCGCCTGCGCATCGCCAGCGGATCGGCGCGCAGGCGCTCCATCGCGGCAAAAGCGCTTTCGGCGTTATGCGGCGCGTCCGGGCCATAGAAATCCGCCACCAGCGCAAGACACCCCGCCTCGGCCAGCGCCGCGGTCTTGGCCTCGACCCCGGGCGTGGTGTTCATGAAGGTCGGGAACACCGCGACCGCTGCCCGTACGGGGCCGGAGGGCCGCGCCAGCCATCCGGTCAGCGCAGTCGCTCCGTCGCGATAGGACAGCTGTTCCAGGCTCATTCGGTCGGCAGGAAGTCGGGAACCGAGAGATAGCGTTCGCCGGTGTCGTAATTGAAACCGAGGATCCGGGTGCCTTCCGCAAGTTCGGGCAGCTTTTTCGCGATCGCCGCGAGTGTCGCGCCCGACGAAATGCCCACCAGCATCCCTTCCTCACAAGCCGCGCGGCGGGCCATTTCCTTTGCGTCCTCGGCATCAACGGCGATCGCGCCGTCGATTGCCGCCGTATGCAGGTTACCGGGGATGAAGCCTGCGCCGATACCCTGGATAGGGTGAGGGCCGGGCTGACCGCCGTTGATCACCGGCGAAAGCGCCGGCTCGACTCCGTAGGCCTTCATCCCGGCCCAGTGCTTCTTCAGTTCTTCCGCGCAGCCGGTCAGGTGGCCGCCGGTGCCGACCCCGGTGATCATGACGTCGATCGGGCTATCGGCGAAGTCCGCAAGGATCTCCTGCGCGGTGGTGCGGGCGTGAATGGCAGGATTGGCGGCATTGTCGAACTGGCTCGGCATCCATGCGCCGGGCGTTTCGTCGACCAGTTGCTGCGCACGTTCGATCGCGCCCTTCATGCCCTTTTCACGCGGGGTAAGATCGAAGCTCGCGCCATAGGCCAGCATCAGGCGGCGACGCTCAACCGACATGCTTTCGGGCATCACCAGAACCAGCTTGTAGCCCTTGACCGCCGCGACCATCGCAAGACCGATGCCGGTGTTGCCGCTGGTGGGCTCGACGATAGTGCCGCCGGGCTTCAACGCACCGCGGCTTTCCGCATCCTCTACCATGGCGAGCGCGATCCGGTCCTTGATCGATCCGCCCGGATTGGCGCGTTCCGACTTTACCCACACCTCGTGGTTCGGAAACAGTCGCGACAGGCGGATGTGCGGAGTGCCGCCGATGGTGGCGAGGATGTTGTCGGCCTTCATGTCGTTACCTCTCTCTTGAGTTCCTGCGGCTCGAAGCTGCGGGCGCGGCGCAATTCGGGGAAATACCACGCCCAGATCAATGTCACGACTATCGCACCCGCCCCGCCGAATACAACCGCACCGGTCGCGCCGAGCACTGCCGCGGCAAGTCCCGACTGCATTTCGCCCAGTTCATTGGATGCGGAAATGGCGAGGCCCGAAATGGCCGATACACGCCCGCGTCGATCATCAGGGGTAAATAGCTGGACGAGCGACGAGCGGATGAACACCGAAACCATGTCGACCGCACCCATCGCCGATAGGATTGCCAGCGAAAGGAAGAAGTTGCGGGAAAAGGCAAAGGCGATCGTCAACGCCCCGAAGGCGGCGACCGCCACCAGCATCTTGATCCCGACCTCGCGGGCAAGCGGCCGGAACGACAGCCACAGCGCTACACCGGCCGCACCCAGCGCCGGAGCGGCACGCATCAGGCCAAGGCCTTCCGGCCCGACGAACAGGATGTCGCGCGCGAACACCGGCAGCAGCGCGGTTGCGCCGGCCAGCAGCACGGCAAACAGATCAAGCGTGATGCACCCCAGAAGGAAACGTTCGCGCCAGACATAGACCATGCCCTCGATGATCTGGCGAAGCGGCTTCAGCGGCGGGCCTTCGTGCTTGGCCCGTATCGGTCGCACGGTAAGAATCAGCACCATCGCCGCGCCCAGCATCCCTGCTGAAATGGCGTGCGGCAGCCATTCGGCCCTCGCGAAGATCAGTCCGCCGACAGCCGGGCCGGCCACACTCGCAGTCTGCCAAGCGATCGAGGAGAGCGCGATGGCGCGCGGCAACATCGCGGGGGGTACGACATTGGGTGCAATCGCGCTCATCGCTGGATTGACGAACACCCGCGCCGTTCCGTGTGCGGCCGCGAGCGCGAACAGAATGGGGATGTTGAGCGCATCGGCCCATGTCATCGCCGCCAGCAGCACCGCCACAAGAGCGTCGATGCCGTTCGCGAAGGCCGCGACATGGCGGCGGTCAAAACGGTCGGCGGCAAGCCCGGCAACCGGGGTGAGCACGAATAGCGGAATGAACTGCGCGAGGCCAAGCAGGCCGAGGTAGAACGACGCCTCGGCCACGCTCATCCCGTAGTCGGCACGCGCGACCTCGTAGAGCTGGTAGCCCAGCAGCACCACCATCGACATGGTGGCGAACACGGCAAGGAATCGCGCGAGCCAGTAGCGCCGGTAATCGGCGATCTTCAGAGGCGTGTCAGGTTGCATCACCGCCGCGCCATGGCAGGCGGCAAGGCTCCTGCCAAGCAGGTGAAACTTGTGCGGCTGTCAGCCAGACTTGTGCCGCGCCTCAGCGCGAACGGCGCAGGCGCGGATTGGGCTGAAGTTCGTCGATGATCGCGATGAAATCGTCGAGCCGGATGATCCGTTCGAACTGGAAACCGGCGCGGTTGTCGCGTGTCCAGATGACATAGGCTTCGATCCGGCCCACCACCGGCAGACGGATGATGATCCGGTCACCGCGCGCAAGGTGGTGCGCGTCATCGACCATGAAGCCATGGGCGGATAGGTTGCTGACATGCAGCTTAAGATCGCCGTGCTCGAAATGCTCGACAATCACCGGATAATCGACCGGATGCCGCGCTGCACGCCGCATATCGGTTACGCTAAGACTTGCTCCGCCAGTCACGCCCCGCGATCCTCCGTTGTTATATCGGGTCCGCTAAGCAGAATGCCGAAGAAAGGCTTCAAATTGGTAAAGGGCGATCAGCGCTTCACCAAGGCGTGACGTTTCTTGCCGAGGCTGAGGCGCAAGGTCTCGCCATCGGCAGGAAGAACCAGATGGCCGGGATCGGTGATTGTCTCGCCTTCCAGTTTCACCGCGCCTTCGGCCAGCTTGCGCTTGGCCTCGCCATTGGACGCGGTGAGGCCGATTTCCGTGAGCAGTGCGGCGATGCGCATGCCTTCCGGGCCGGTGGAAAGGGTGGGCAGATCCTCGCCTGCGCCGCTTCCGGCGAAGGTCTCGCGCGCGGTCGCCTCTGCGCGCGTTGCAGCGTCGCCCCCGCGCACAAGCTTCGTCACTTCATTGGCGAGCACGATCTTGGCGTTGTTGATTTCCGCACCCTCTAGCGCTTCGAGCCGCGCGATCTCGTCGTGCGGCAGATCGGTGAACAGCCGCAGAAAACGGCCCACGTCGCGATCGTCGACATTGCGCCAGTACTGCCAGAAATCATAAGCGGGCAGCTGGTCTTCATTAAGCCAGACGGCACCCGCCGCTGTCTTGCCCATCTTCGCACCATCGGCCGTGGTCAGCAGCGGGGTGGTGAGGCCGAATAGCTCGCGGCCCTCCAGCCTGCGCCCCAGCTCCATGCCGTTGACGATATTGCCCCATTGGTCGCTGCCGCCCATCTGCAAGCGGCAGTCATAACGCCGCGCCAGTTCGACAAAGTCGTAGGCCTGCAGGATCATGTAGTTGAATTCGAGGAAGGTGAGCGGCTGTTCGCGCTCCAATCGCAGTTTGACCGAATCAAATGTCAGCATCCGGTTGATCGTGAAGTGCGGGCCGACATCGCGCAGCAGATCGATGTAGCCGAGGCCCGAAAGCCACTCGTCGTTATTGACCATCAAAGCATCGGTCGGCCCGTCGCCGAAAGTCAGCAGCCTTTCGAACACGGTGAAGATCGACGCGATGTTGTCGTCGATCACGTCGGGCGTGAGCAGCTTGCGGCTTTCGTCCTTGCCCGACGGGTCGCCGATCTTGGTGGTGCCGCCGCCCATAACAACGATCGGCTTGTGGCCGGCCTGCTGCAAGCGGCGCAGCATCATGATCTGTACTAGGCTGCCGATATGGAGCGACGGCGCGGTGGCATCGAATCCGATATATCCCGGCACGATCTGCTTCGCAGCGAGGGCATCAAGGCCCGCCGCGTCGGTCGTCTGGTGGATATAGCCACGCTCGTCGAGCAGGCGCAGGAGGGCGGATTCGTAGGTGCTCATAAGGCGCGCGCTTAACAGGGGGGAAGGGCGACGGGAAGAGACTTGCCCGCCGTGCGCGCGAACGGCATGAAGTGGGCATGCAACCGCTGATGCTTCACCAGACCTGCGAACTCGGCCCAATCCGCGCCGTAACCGCTTCGATCACCGGCACGCCGTCGGGCTGCGAGGCCGAATTCCGGCTCGATGGCAAGGTTCCGGCGATTGTCGTGCCGCAACCGGCCGCGCCGGAACGGATGGACAATCTGTGGAAGACGACCTGTTTCGAAATCTTCTGGCAGCCGCTGGGGGGAACATATTACCGCGAGTTCAATTTGTCGCCTTCAGGCCGCTGGGCGGCGTATGATTTCGATTCCTTCCGCGAAGGCATGCGCGATGCGCCGGTGGACGCCATCGCCATCGCCTGTTCGCATGACGATAGCGGGCTGGTGCTAAAGGCGAGCATCGCCGCCGAACTTCCGGACCCGGCACAGGTGGCGCTCAACGCGATTGTCGAGCATCCCGACGGCAGCCTGCAATTCTGGGCGCTGGGTTTCCCGCCGGGCAAGCCGGAATTCCATTCCGAAGCCTGCCGCACGCTGATCGTCGAACGCTAAGCCTTCCCGAACGGGCGGTTAAGCTGCACGATTTTGGCGTTGAGCACGAAGGCGAAGCTGACCCAGACAAAATAGGGCACGTTCAGCCAGCCCGCAAAGCTGTCACCCGCAAGGCGCGGCAGGACCGTCAACAAGGCGGTGACCGAACACCATAGCAGCACGTTTTCCGCCAGCGCCCAGTCGGGACGCTTCAATTTGAAGAACAGCGGCGACCAGCAGAAATGCAGCACGAAATTGGCGCCAAACAGCGCATAGACCGCCAGCTTCGCTTCGGGCGTTGGCGCGCTGGTCAGGCCGATATAGAAACTCCATCCCGCCAGCCCGAGAATGGTGGTCCATGCCGGGCCGAACAGCCAGTCGGGCGGTTGCCACGGCGGCTTGCGCAAATCGCGATACCATTGGCCAATGTCGGTCAAGGCCCCGCCTGCGCCGCCGAGGATGATAGCCCATGCGGCGGCGATAAGGGCGCTGGTCCAGTCCATGTACAGCCATATAGGGAGCCGCCGCGCAAATGCCATTGCCTTTGCCGCGAGCCTGCTGCACCCCACTCGCCATGAAGACAGGAATTGACCGGCTGCTGGCCGATCCCGCTCTGCTTGCGCAATTGAAGGGCCGCCGCGTCGCGCTGGTGGCCCACCCGGCCAGCGTCACCGCCGATCTGACCCATAGCCTCGACGCGCTGATCGCGGCGGGCGTGAACATATCCAGCGCATTCGGTCCGCAGCACGGGCTGAAGGGTGACAAGCAGGACAACATGGTTGAAACCGCGGATGAATTCGATCCGCATTACCGCATCCCGATCTATTCGCTTTATGGCGAGGTGCGCCGTCCGACCGGGCAGATGATGACCAGCGCCGACGTGTTCCTGTTCGATCTTCAGGACCTCGGCTGCCGGATCTACACCTTCGTCACCACGCTGCTCTATCTGCTGGAAGAAGCGGCGAAGGCGGGCAAGGAAGTCTGGGTGCTCGATCGCCCCAATCCCGCAGGGCGTCCAGTGGAGGGCACTTTGCTGGTGCCGGGGCAGGAAAGCTTCGTCGGGGCCGCGCCGATGCCGATGCGGCACGGGCTGACAATGGGCGAGATGGGACACTGGTTCATCGCCCATTTCGGCATTGATGTGGCTTACAGAGTAGTGGCGATGGAAGGCTGGCAGCCCGAAGAAGAAGGCAGCTGGGGCTGGCCCACGTCGCGCCTATGGATCAATCCGTCGCCCAATGCCGCCAACGTCAATATGGCGCGCTGCTATGCCGGCACGGTGATGCTGGAAGGCACGACGCTGTCGGAAGGGCGTGGTACGACCCGTCCGCTGGAGGTATTGTTCGGCGCGCCCGATATCGACGCCAAGGCGGTGCTGGCCGAGATGACGAAGCTCGCGCCGGATTGGCTGGCAGGCTGTGCAATCCGCGAATGCTGGTTCGAACCGACTTTCCACAAGCACGCAGGAAAGCTTTGCAATGCCTTGATGATGCACGCAGAAGGCGGGTTCTACGATCATCATGCCTTCCGCCCGTGGCGCTTGCAGGCGCTGGCGTTCAAGGCGATCCGGCGGCTCTATCCCGACTATCCGCTGTGGCGCGACTTCCCTTACGAATACGAACTGACGCGCCTCGCGATCGACGTCATCAACGGCGGCCCATCCTTGCGCGAATGGGTAGATGATCGGGCAGCGATGCCGGACGATCTCGACGCCATGACGTCACATGACGAGGCGGCGTGGGTGGCAGAGGTGCGCGGGCACCTGATTTACTGACCGGAGCCCCTTGCCGGCATCTGGAGCACCGGACCTTCGGGCCGTGCCGGAAGCGGGCGGATGTCGCTGACGTCACCATGCATCACCATTACCGCGCAGCCATCTATCCGCTTGTCGACGGCGTAGATGCGGTGCGGACGCTCGGGCGAGGCGGGCGCGCGATCAAGCAGCGGCGGCTTTCCCGTTGACTCGCGCACCTGAGTGATGCGGTCGCGGCACTGTTCGGGCGAAGGGGTGAGTGTTTGAATTTCACGCATGGTAGCGCGAGACTCTGCCGCCTGTTGCAGGGATGTCGGCGCTCCGGTTGCGCCCAGCAGTGCGAGTGCGGCAAGCGGAAAAGTCACGAGCTGCATGGTCATCTCCTTGCGAGAGATTAGCATAAAGTCCTTCGATTCAAAAGACTTCGCTCACGCCCCGTGCTTGCGGCTCAGCTCCCGCATCGCGTCGTCCAGCCCTTCGAGTGTCAGCGGATACATCCGGTCACCCACCAGCTGCTTGATCATCTTGGTCGACTGCGAATAGTTCCACTGCTTTTCCGGCACCGGATTAAGCCACACCGTCGCGGGATAGGTGTTGGTCACGCGCTGGAGCCAGACTGCGCCCGCTTCCTCGTTCATGTGCTCGACCGAGCCGCCAGGATGGGTGATCTCGTAGGGGCTCATTGCGGCGTCGCCCACGAACACGATCTTGTAGTCGTGCCCGTATTTGTGGAGCACATCCCAGGTCGTGGTGCGTTCCTGCCAGCGGCGCTTGTTGTCCTTCCACACACCTTCGTAGAGGCAGTTGTGGAAGTAGAAGAATTCTAGGTTCTTGAACTCCGCGGTGGCGGCGCTGAACAGCTCTTCGACCAGCTTGATGAAGGGGTCCATCGATCCGCCGACATCGAGGAACAGCAGCAGTTTGACGGCATTGCGCCGTTCGGGGCGCATCCTGATGTCGAGCCAGCCCTGCTTGGCGGTGCCTTCAATCGTGCCGGGAATGTCGAGCTCGTCCGCCGCGCCTTCGCGCGCGAAACGGCGCAGACGGCGTAGCGCCATCTTGATGTTGCGGGTGCCCAATTCCTTGGTGTTGTCGAGGTTCTTGAACTCGCGCTTTTCCCACACCTTGATCGCACGGCGGTGCTTGCTCTCGCCGCCGATGCGCACGCCTTCGGGGTTGTAGCCCGAATTGCCGAAGGGGCTGGTGCCCCCGGTGCCGATCCACTTGTTGCCGCCCTGGTGGCGCTTTTCCTGTTCCTCGAGCCGCTTTTTCAGCGTCTCCATGATCTCGTCCCAGTCGCCCAGCGACTTGATCTTCTCCATTTCCTCCGGGGTCAGGAATTTCTCGGCAACGGCCTTTAGCCAGTCTTCGGGAATGTCGACGGGGTTCTGGCCGTAATCGGTCATGATCCCCTTGAACACCTTGTGGAACACCTGGTCGAACCGGTCGAGCAGGCCTTCATCCTTCACGAAGGTGGCGCGGGAGAGATAGTAGAACGCCTCGGGCGTCTGCTCGATCACGTCCTTGTCGAGCGCCTCCAGCAAGGTGAGGTGCTCTTTGAAACTGGCCCCGATACCCGCGGCCCGCAGCTCGTCGACGAAATTGAAGAACATGGGCCGACGCTTACCCCGCTCCTTCGCCCCTGACCAGTCCCCATTCTTGAGGGGTAAAAGGGCTTTCGCTTAACGCTTCGCTTACCATCGCGGGGCTACAGCGCTTGCGACAAATCAGGGGCCGCACACCACCATGAAACAGATCGCGATCGACACCGCCAATGCCTATGCTCTGGGAATGATTCCCGAGAGTTGCGGTGCGGTGACGGTGGGCTGCACCGACGTGGCGGGCGTGGTCGAAGCCGTGATCGCTTCATCCAAGACGCTGCGTTCCGAACACGAAGCGCTGGCGGAGACAGTTCGCGCGCTTGAGGCTGACCAGACCAAAGTTGCCGAAGCGAGCGACGAGGCGCGAATCCTCTCCGAACGCGCGATCGACCGGCTGAATGAAGGCACGGCGCTGATCCAGTCCTCGCTCGGGCAGATCGCCTCGCTGATCGAACTGGTCGAAACACTGGGCCAGCACGTCACCAGCTTTTCTGCCGCGATGGAGCAGGTGCGCCGCAGTGCGCAGGACATCGACAATATCGCCGAGACGACCAATATCCTCGCGCTGAACGCCACGATCGAGGCGATGCGCGCAGGCGACGCGGGCCGCACCTTCGCGGTGGTGGCGAGCGAGGTGAAGAGCCTTGCCAGCGATACCCGCAAAGCGACCGAGGAAATCGCCCAGACCATCGATGCGCTGGGAGGCGAAGCGGAGATGGTGATCGGTCGCATCGAGGCGGGCGCCAAGGCAAGCGGCGAGGCCAAGGCATCGGTCGCACGGATCGAAAGCACCATTGCCAGCGTCGGGGGGCTTGTCGAAGAGGTGGATAAGCAGAACGACGTCATCGCCCGTTCGACCGGCACGATCTCCGGCCATGTCGACAAGGTGCAGCGCGTGCTGACCAGCTTCGATGCTGCCGCGCGCAGCAACGAGGACCGGCTCCACGGCGCGTATCGCAAGATGGAGGAGCTGGAATTTACCGCCAGCGAGATGTTCGATCGGATCGTGCAGGCCGGGCTCAGCCCCGAAGACAGTGCGATGGTCGAACAGGCGCAGCAGATGATGCAGGAAGTGGCCGCACATACCGAGGCGGCTCTGGCCTCCGGCGCGCTGACGATGACTGCGCTGTTCGATACCGATTACGTCCCCGTTCCCGGCACCAACCCGCAGCTGTTCCGCACCCGGTTGACCGACTGGGCCCATGCCGAATGGCGTCCGTTCCTCGATCGGGCGAAGGCAGGTGACTCGCGGGTTTTAGCTGCGGCTTGCACCGACATGAACGGCTTCCTGCCGACCCACCTGACAGAACGTTCGCGCACGCCGACGGGGGACATCAACCACGACACGCAGTTCTGCCGCAACGGGCGCATCATGCTCGAAGCGATCGACCGCAAGGCAAAGGAAAGCCGTGCCCCCTACATGATGGCGGTCTATCGTCAGGAAGGCGACGGCGACAGCTATGTGGTGGTTCGTAACGTCTATGTCCCGCTGGTGATCGGCGGACGGCGCTGGGGCGATTTCGAGCTGGCTTACAGCTTCGACTGAGGACACGCCGATGGGGTGTGTTCCGCGTGGAACACCGGCCTAAGGAGGGTCTAGCAGGGGTCTAGAGGGGGTCTAAGGGGAGTCTAACCGGGGTCTGGACTCGGTTGGGTCGCCTTGAGTCTGGTGGCAGCGTGCAGGGCCATCGCGATCCACCCGAGTGCGATTGTGCTCGTGGTGATGGGCGCAAGACCAAAGGGATCGAGCAGGCCGGGAACAAACAGCAGCGGAGCGGGAAGGCAGATCATCGCCAGCCAGAAGCGCCGCATGGTGAAGAACGCCCAGGCAGCCCCGCCGCAGGTGGCCGAGAGCAGCCCGAACTTGATCCACACCGGGTAGGGCAGGGCCAACATGGCCCCAGTGACATCGGTTCCCGCAACAAAGCTATCGACCATCGCAAACATGATCGCGTTTTCGATCCCGTCAGAAACTGCAGCCGCGATCCCCATCCAGCCGAATAGCCGCCAGAATCGCCCACCGGTTTCGCGTGCAATTCCGAAAAAGAAGCTCAGCGTCAGCAAGCCGTATGACGGCATGAGGAGGTAATCGAGCCGGTTCCCGACCGTCATTCCCGTAATGCGTGCTGCGCGTTGAGGATCGCCCGCCTCGCCAAAGATATTGACCAGATGCGACGGCGTGGACGCGAACTCCAGCAGCAGGACCGGCCGGATCTCGCTCCCCGCAAGCGGGATTGCGAGGTCGGGTGGGAAGTACCCTCGCATCACGCCCAGCATACCGAGCGTGAGGACGAAGAACAGCAATGTCAGGCGGTGATCGCCGAGCTTCACGCGTCCCAATGTCAGCTCGGATTGCGGCGCGCCATGAAGGCGAGGCGTTCGAACAGCATGATATCCTGTTCATTCTTCAGCAGCGCCCCGTGCAGCGGCGGAATCGCGCTGGCCGGGTTCTTGTCCTGCAACACCTCGAGCGGCATGTCTTCATTGAGCAGCAGCTTCAGCCAGTCCAGCAGCTCGCTGGTCGAAGGCTTTTTCTTAAGGCCCGGCACTTCGCGCAGGTCGTAGAAGATATCCATCGCCTTCTTCACCAGCGTCTTCTGGATGCCGGGGAAATGGACGTCGATGATTTCCTGCATGGTCTCGCGATCGGGGAACTTGATGTAGTGGAAGAAGCAGCGGCGCAGGAAGGCGTCGGGCAGCTCCTTTTCATTGTTCGAGGTGATGACGACGATCGGGCGTTCCTTGGCCTCGATCCGCTCCTGCGTTTCGTAGACGTCGAAGCTCATGCGATCGAGCTCCTGCAACAGATCGTTGGGAAACTCGATATCGGCCTTGTCGATCTCGTCGATCAGCAGGACGGGAAGCTGTGGCGCGGTGAAGGCCTCCCACAGCTTGCCCTTCTTGATGTAGTTGCGGATGTCATGGACGCGCTCGTCGCCCAGCTGGCCATCGCGCAGACGCGCGACCGCGTCGTATTCATAAAGGCCCTGATGCGCCTTGGTGGTGGACTTGATGTTCCACTCGATCAGCGGGGCATTGAGCGCCTTGGAGATTTCGTGGGCCAGCACGGTCTTGCCGGTGCCGGGTTCACCCTTGACCAGCAGCGGACGGCGCAGGGTGACGGCGGCATTCACCGCGACCTTCAGATCCTCGGTGGCAATATAGGATTGGGTGCCTTCGAAACGCTGCTGCTGTTCGGTCATGGGTTTTCCTGTGAGACTGATTTTCGTACGCACCGATAAGGGTCCGCTCGCGACGGCGCAAGGGCTGGCGGCCTCACAAATCAGCGAGGCAGCAGCAGGATGCGCTGGGCAATCCCTTCCAGCGCGCCCTGATCTAGACTGGCGGCGGGATTGTTCCAGCCCAGCGTCAGGACGTGCCAGGCGCCAGCCTTGTCGCGCAGCAGCCAGGTGAGGTTGAGCACGCCCGGCTCGCTGCCCCCCTTGAAGCCGATATAGTCCCAGTTGGCCTTGATTGCGGGCGTGGCCGAGGGGTTGATCGCCATGATGCCGAACGCCTTGTCGTCACCGGTGCGCCGCATGCGGGACAAAAGCCCGGCAAGATCGGCAGGCGAGGCCAGCCATTCGACGTCGAGCGCCTTTGGCCCTCCGGCAAAGGCGGCGTTCAGTTCCTCCAGCGTGACCGGGTTCGCCTCGATATCGGCAAGGATCGCGGCGCGGGCAGCGCTGTCACCTGCTTGATAGGCAGCGAGCCGCGCCGCATCGCCGCCCTTGAGCAGAAACAACTCGCGCGTGGTCAGGAAGGGCTCGTTAGCGCCGGTGGCGGCGTGGCCGCTGTCGCGCATCAACCGCAGAATACGCTCCCGCCCGAGCAAGTCGATCAGCTGGTCGGTGGCGGTATTGTCGCTGATCGAGATCATCAGCGCGGCCAGCGTGTGCAGCGTCAGCGGTGCGCCTTGCGGCCAGTCCTGCAACCGGCCGCTGGGAAAGCTCTTTACCGAAAGCGGCACCACATCGCTCCACTTGCGCTTGCCCGCCTTCACATCCTCGGCCAGCGCGGCGAGGATATAGAGCTTGAAAGTGGATCCGAGCGCGAGAGGGGTATCGGCCCCGATGCTGATAACCGGCGCTCCGCCATCCAGCGGAGCAAACCGCGCGTTGACCGTGCCGGGCAGGGCGGCGAGATCGGCAGCGATCTTGTCCGGTGTATCGCCTTCTGGTGCGATCGAATCCACCTGAGTGATACGCAATTCGCTGACACGGTTTTCTGCGGCTGGATCAATTGCGATCCCGCCTTTGGCCAGCCCGCGCTCGAACCGGATATGCAGCGCTGCGCGGGTGCCGTCGCGCGGGGTCAGCAGCGCCACGTCCACCGCCGCGCCGAACTGCGCGGTCAGGCTGGTGCTGAACGCCTTGATTTGCGCTGGAGGAAGCGCGGCGATGAAATCCGGGGTGAACACCTCGTCGGGTTCAAGCTCGCCATTCATTACCGCAACCACCTGCGCGCTACGCTGCTCCAGCGCGGTCTGTTCCGCAGTGGCCGCGGCTCCGGTCGGCTCCTGTGCCATCACTGGCAGGGCGAGGGCTGTCAAAGTGGCGCAGGCAAGCGCCATCACGCAGGGGCGGATCATGATTGGACTCCTATGTCTTTGTTTCAATTAGGCCGGAACGGATCGTCAGGCCAGTCTCTCAAGCCGTTCGAGATCGCGCTTCAGGCGTCGTGCTCCGTACCAGTTGAGCAGCACGACGGCGCAAAAGACCAATCCGATAAAAAGGCCGCGGCGGGTCAGCTCGGCAAGCGCAGCGTCCCAGCCTTTGACCTCTGCGATGCCGCTGGTCACGGCCGCAAGGAAGGCGATCAAACCTGGCATGACCGGCCCGATATACCATAGCGGTACGGAGAGCAGCGCTTCGTATTGGCGGCGATACTGACGGACGAGATGATCGCGGCACGGCTCTTCCGGATGGCGATCAAGATTGTCCGCCCGCCGTGTCAGGTTGCGCAGGACAACCAGCACGCCGACGCCGATCATTATGGCGCTGAGAGCAAGCGGCACCTCGCCCACCCGGAGGTAAAACGCAGCCATGCCTCCCCAGACGGGCAGCTGGATCCAACCGGCGATCCGTTCGATCCGATTGCGGCGGGCAATCCGGCGTTCGAATTCACCGGCATGCGCGGCGCAGGCGGCAGGATCGGTGAAGGTCGCATCGCTTGCGGCGGCGGCCCACAGGGAGAAGGGGGAATTGCTCATACGGCAGTCTCCGCTTGGTCGGTTTCGGTAAAGTGGCTGGCGAGCAGGGTCTTGATCCGGTGCACCCGGACATTGACCGCACCCGTTGAAAGCCCAGTAATTTCAGCGATGGCAGCGGCGCTTTCGCCTTCGAGCCACAGCACGATCACCTGCGTGTCCACAGGCGGCAGGCGGCGGATCAGTTCGGCAACCTGCGCCAGCACCAGCGCCTCGGCGGTGTCGGCTTCGACATTGGCAGGCGAGGGCAGGCAGTCGATATCCTCC
This sequence comes from Erythrobacter fulvus, assembly GCF_028595285.1. Taxonomy (GTDB): domain Bacteria; phylum Pseudomonadota; class Alphaproteobacteria; order Sphingomonadales; family Sphingomonadaceae; genus Erythrobacter; species Erythrobacter fulvus. The sequence goes on from NZ_JAQQXQ010000001.1 coordinate 276,703, forward strand.
AACGGCACCCGCTGCGGCCCGCGCATACTGCGCGCAACGTGATCGGCGGCGACATTATGCGCGACGCGGTAAACCCAGGTCTTGAGCGCACAGCGTCCGTCGAAACGGGCAAGGCTGCTCCACAGCGCACAGTGCATTTCCTGTTCGAGATCGCGCGCCTTGTCGGCATCGCGCTCGACCGAGCGGGCGAGACGCGCAAGTGCGGGGGCGAATTGTTCGCCCGCCTGCCGGTAAAGCTGTTCGGTTTGCTCGGTCATGCCCCCCTTAGTCCGCGCCGCAGCGGATTTCTTACGAGGGGGCGCGATTTTTCTCGCTCGCGACGGGATCCGCCTCAGGCGTCGATCAGGTCGCGGTCCACCTCGCCTGCGCGGTTCTGAATGAAGTTGAAACGGTGTTCGGGGTTGCGGCCCATCAGCTCGTCTACGAGCCGCGCCACGCCCGCGCGCTGTTCATATTCGGTCGGCAGGGTGATGCGGATCAGGCTGCGGGTTTCGGGCGCCATGGTGGTTTCGCGCAGTTGCTGGGGGTTCATCTCGCCAAGCCCCTTGAAGCGCGCAACCTCAACCTTCTTGCCCTTGAACACGGTCGCTTCCAGTTCGGCGCGGTGCGCATCGTCGCGGGCATAGCGGCTTTCCTTGCCCGCCGTCAGACGATAAAGCGGGGGCTGGGCAAGGAACAGGTGACCCTTCCTGACAAGGTCGGGCATTTCCTGAAAGAAGAAGGTCATCAGCAGCGTCGCGATATGGGCGCCGTCGACGTCCGCGTCTGTCATGATGATGACGCGGTCGTAACGCAGGTTTTCCGCGTCACAATCCTTGCGGGTGCCGCAGCCCAGCGCCAGCGCGAGGTCGGCGATTTCGCTGTTGGCGCGGATTTTGTCGTTGGTGGCCGAAGCGACGTTAAGGATCTTGCCGCGGATCGGCAGGATCGCCTGGCTCTTGCGATCGCGCGCCTGCTTGGCACTGCCGCCCGCGCTGTCGCCTTCGACGATGAACAGCTCGGTCTCGCGGCTACCTTCGCCCGAACAATCGGTGAGCTTGCCGGGCAGGCGCACCTTCTTGGCATTCGTCGCGGTCTTGCGCTTGATCTCGCGCTCCTGCTTGCGCTTGAGGCGCTCGTCCATGCGCTCCATCACCTCGCCCAGCAACGCCTTGCCGCGATCCATATTGTCGGTGAGGAAGTGGTCGAAATGGTCGCGCACCGCGTTTTCGACCAGCCTTGCAGCTTCGGGCGAGGTCAGGCGGTCCTTGGTCTGCGACTGGAATTGCGGATCGCGGATGAAGACGGAAAGCATCACTTCCGCGCCCGTCATCACGTCATCGGCGGTGATGTCCTTGGCCTTCTTCGCGCCCACCAGTTCGCCAAAGGCCCTAAGACCCCTTGTGAGCGCCATGCGAAGGCCTTGTTCGTGGGTGCCGCCGTCAGGAGTGGGGACGGTGTTGCAATACCAGCTCGTCGCCCCGTCGGAATAGAGCGGCCAGGCAATAGCCCATTCGACGCGGCCCTGTTCATCGGGGAAATCCTGCCGCCCGGTGAAGGGCTGCGCGGTAACGCATTCGCGCGCGCCGACCTGTTCGGCGAGGTGATCGGCAAGCCCGCCGGGAAACTTAAACACGGCCTCAGCCGGCACATCCTCGCTGGAGAGGCTGGCCGCGCATTTCCAGCGAATCTCGACGCCCGCGAACAGATAGGCCTTGGAGCGCGCCAGTTTGAACAGGCGGGCGGGCTTGAACTGACGGTCGCCGAAAATCTCGGTGTCGGGGGTGAAGCTGACGGTGGTGCCGCGCCGGTTAGGCGCCGCGCCAAGGTTCTGGATCGCCCCTTGTGTGATCCCGCGCGAGAATTCTTGCGCGTAAAGCTGCCGGTCGCGCGCGACCTCTACGCGGGTGTGCGAGGACAGCGCATTGACGACGCTGACGCCCACGCCGTGCAGGCCGCCGCTGGTGGCATAGGCTTTGCCCGAGAACTTGCCGCCCGAATGCAGCGTGGACAGGATCACCTCAAGCGTCGACTTGCCGGGAAACTTCGGGTGCTCGTCAACCGGAATGCCGCGCCCGTTATCGGCGATGGACAGGCGGTTGCCCTCTTCCAGACGCACTTCGATCCGGGTGGCATGGCCAGCGACCGCCTCGTCCATGGCATTGTCGAGCACCTCGGCGGCGAGGTGGTGCAGCGCGCGATCATCGGTGCCGCCGATATACATGCCGGGGCGGCGTCGCACCGGCTCCAGCCCTTCGAGCACTTCGATGGCGGAAGCGTTGTAATCGCCGCTCGAAGTCGGGGTGTTGGCGAAGAGATCGTCTGGGCCAGAGGCAGGGGCGTTGTCGGACATGCCTCTGCTATAAGCGTCCGCGCCGCCTGCTCACAAGCTGTGCGCTGAGGTTTTGCTCAACGACCGAAGCCGGTTGGCGCGGGGTCGACTTCCACCACTTCGCCGCTGCGCACCTCGCGCACTTCCAACGCGCGTTCGGCGATGCCGCTGCGGGCAAAGCGGAACGGCCCGTCAACCCCAAGGAACCCGCCGCGATCATAGAGTTCGCTTTTGGGGAAGGGGGTGCCCACCTTCCAGTCGCGGGCCACGCGCAAAGTCAGCAGCACGGCATCATAACCGAGCGTCGCGACGCGATAGGGCTTGGCCCCGAAACGGGTTTCGTAGCTGTCCGAAAAGCGTTTGAAGCGCCTGTCGGACACGGCCGCAAAGATCGCGCCTTCCATTGATGCGGCGCGGGTCAGCACGGTCTCGCCGCTCCACAATTCGGTGCCAAGGATGCGCGCGCGCGGATCGGCCCCGCGCTGCAATTCGTCGGCAGCCTCCAGCCCCAACCGCGCGCTGTCGGCGATCAGCACAGTGTCGTATCCGCCCGCCGCGCGCAGGCGCTGGGCCGCACTGACGATCGAGGTATTTCCGCGTGCGTAGCTTTGGCGGCCGACCAGCGCGCCGCCGAAATCGCGCAGCGCGTTTTCCAGTGCCGAGGCCGAACGCTGGCCATAATCCCCTTCGGGCAGCAGCGCGACAAAGCGGTTTGCGCCCTGCAGTCGGGCATATTCGACGCTGCGGCGGATCGACTGTTCGGGATTGTGGCCCATCACGAACACGTCCGCTGCCGCAACGCTGGTGTCGTTTGAGAACGAGATGATCGGCACACCGGCCCCGCGCGCGGCGGATTGCACTGCGGGAATGCTGTCGCCCATCAGCGGGCCGAGGATCAGGCGGTTGCCATCGGCGATCGCCTGACGCGCCGCCGCCGAGACGCCTGTCGCAGTGTCGTAGGTGGTGATGCGCAGGTTATCGGCACCGGTATCGAGCAGCGCCATGGTGGTGGCATTGGCAATCGCCTGTCCGACAGGGCCGGTTTCCCCGCTGACCGGAACAAGCAGCGCGATACGGTGGCGCCCGGAATCGGTCGGCAACGCAGTCGCCGAAGGCTCCGGCGTCGGGGCGGGCGGGGGCGGGGCGGTGGAAACATCGGTCTTGGGGATCACCTGACACCCGGCGGCCAGCATCGCCGCCCCTGCCAGCGCCAGATTGCGACGGGTAAACACCGCCGCCATGCCCGACAGCCAACCTGCCCATTTCGGCGATACCGTAAGCTTCATCCTTGCCGACCCCTCGCTGGTGCTTCAATGCTCTGCCCTGTAATGACGAGCGAGCTTTTATCCATCCCGTCCGGAACACCCGAACCCGGCCTCTATATCGTTGCGACTCCGATTGGCAATCTTGCCGACATCACGCTGCGGGCGATCGGGGTGCTTTCGGGCTGCAGCGTCATCGCCTGCGAGGACACGCGGGTGACGGGCAAGCTGTTGAAACATCTTGGTATCAAGGCGCGGCTCCAGCGGCTTGACGATCACGCCGCGCCGCAAGTGCGCGCACGGGTGATCGACGAAGCGAGACATTCTCCCGTTGCGCTGGTGAGCGACGCGGGAACGCCGCTGATATCCGATCCCGGCTATCGTCTGGTGCGCGAGGCGCGGGCCGCAGGGGTGACGGTGACAAGCATTCCCGGCGCCTGCGCGGCGATTTCCGCGCTGGCGATGGCTGGCCTGCCGAGTGACCGTTTCCTGTTCGCAGGATTCCTGCCGGTGAAGGACAAGGCGCGCGAGGATATGCTGGCGGGCCTTGCCGATATCGCCGCGACGCTGGTGTTCTACGAAACTGCTCCGCGGCTTGAACGCAGCTTGCGGGCGCTGGCGACGCTGTGGCCCGAACGCGAGGTGGCCGTGGCGCGCGAGCTTACCAAGCTGCACGAGGAATGCCGCACGGGAACGGCAGCCAGTCTGGCCGATCATTACGCCACGCACCCGCCCAAGGGCGAGATCGTGCTGCTGGTCGGCCCGCCGGCCGAGAGCGAGGCACCAGCAGTCGATGCCGACGCCCTGCTTCGTACGGTGCTGGGCGAGATGAGCCCGAGCAAGGCCGCAGGTCAGGTTGCCAAGGCGACGGGATTGGACCGGCAGGCGCTTTATGCCCGGGCGATGGAGATCAAGGGCGAATGACCGTGCAGCGCACCACCGATCAGCGGCGCGCGGCCGACAGGCGCGGACGCGAGGGCGAGGCGCAGGCGGCCATGTGGCTGACGCAACAGGGCTGGCGGATCGTGGCCGAGAGGGTCAAGACAAAGGCGGGAGAGATCGATCTGATCGCCCATCGGCCCGGTCTGGTTGCCTTTGTCGAGGTCAAATGGCGCGCGCGCAGCATTGCGCTGGGCGATGCAATCGACGAAAGGCGGCTCGCGCGGGTGGCCGCCGCCGTTGAATGTGTCGCGCACGAATATGCGACGCAGGGCGAGGATATCCGCATCGACGTGATCCTGCTTGCGCCGGGCGTGAAGCCGACCCACATCGAAAACGCGTGGATGCCCTGAGTTGCGGAGTTGCCAGTGTCTCTGAAAATCGCGGTCCAGATGGACCCCATCGACAAGATCAATATTGCCGGGGATTCCTCCTTCGCGCTGATGCTGGCGGCGCAGGAGCGCGGCTACACGATCTACGAATACCATGTCGAAAGCCTGACGCTGGACGAGGATGACCGGCTGTTCGCCCACGCCTGGCCGGTGACGGTGCAGCGGGTGGAGGGCGATCACTTTGCCCGCGGCGAACAGGTGCGGATCGATCTGGGGCGCGATGTCGATGTCGTGCTGATGCGGCAGGATCCACCGTTCCACATGGGCTATATCACCGCCACACACATGCTCGAACGGATCGCGGCGGAAACGCTGGTGGTCAATGATCCGGCCAATGTCCGCAATGCGCCGGAAAAGGTGATGGTGCTGAACTATCGCCGCTTCATGCCGCCGACGCTTGTGACGCGGTCGGTGGAAGAGGTGCGGCGCTTCATGGCCAAACACGGCGCGATCGTGGTCAAGCCGATCCACGGCAATGGCGGCAAGGCGATCTTCCGCGTGCCGGAAAACGGTGAGAACCTGACGGCGCTGTTCGAGGTATTCAACCAGACCTGGCCCGAACCGCACATGGTACAGCCCTTCCTTCCCGAAGTAGCCAAGGGCGACAAACGCATCGTGCTGGTCGACGGGGAAGTGGCGGGTGCGATCAACCGGCTGCCGGGCGAGGGCGAGTTCCGTTCCAACCTTGCGATGGGCGGTTCGGCGCAGGCGACCGAGCTGACGGCGCGCGAACAGGAAATCTGCGATGCACTCGGCCCGGATTTGAAACGGCTCGGCCTTACCTTCGTTGGCATCGACGTGATCGGCGGTAAGTGGCTGACCGAGATCAACGTAACATCGCCCACGGGTATCGTTGCGATTGACCGGTTCAACAACACTGATACGGCGGGCATGATCTGGGATGCGATCGAGCGGCGCCTGACAGAACGCCGCGCCGCGCCTGCGCAAGACTGACGGAAGGCCCGATGACCGAATTTCTGCTCGAACTGCTCGACAAGGGCGGATATCCCGGCATTTTCCTGCTGATGATGGCGGAAAACGTGTTTCCGCCGATCCCGTCCGAGGTAATTATGGGCGCAGCCGGCGTGCTGGTTGCGCGCGGGCAGATGACTTTCGTCACGCTCTGGATCGTCGCCACCGCGGGCACCGTTGTGGGCAACCTGTTCTGGTACTGGCTTGGCGTGCGCTGGAGCGAGGAAACCCTCAAGAAGGTGATCGACCGCTGGGGACGCTGGCTGACCTTCGAATGGGACGAGTTTCTGAAGGCGCGCGACACGTTCCGCAAATATGGCGACTGGATCGTGTTCCTGCTGCGCTTTTCGCCCTTGCTGCGCACCATCGTCTCGCTCCCGGCGGGGCTTGCGAAGATGAAGCTATGGCGCTTCGTTCTGTTCACAGCGCTGGGCTCTGCGATCTGGAACGGCATCCTGATCTTCGGTGGCAAGGCGATTGCCGGGCTGATTGATCGTTACGAAACGCTCGCAGGCTACGGCATTGTTGCTTTCGTGCTGCTGGGCGTGGCGGTTTATGTTTATCGCGTGGTGACGTGGGAACCGGTTGCCGCCTTCGAGAAGAAGGACGACTAGTCGCCGCTCCGCCCGGCGCGCGGATGGGCGTTGCGGTAATTTTCCAGCAGGCTCGCCGCATCGACGCGGGTGTAGATCTGGGTCGATCCCAATGAGGCATGGCCGAGCAATTCCTGCAATGACCGCAAATCGGCCCCCGCACTCAGCAGATGCGTGGCGAAGGAATGGCGTAGCGCGTGCGGCGTGGCGGTGTCGGGCAGGCCGAGCGCGCGGCGCGCCTTCGCCATCGCCTTCTGCACCATGCCCGGCGACAGCGGCCCTCCCTTGGCGCCGCGAAACAGCGGCTCCCCTGGCCCGAGCGGCCACGGACATTGGCGCGCATAATCGGCCACCGCAGCGCGGGTGATCGGCAGCACCGGCACAATCCGCTGCTTGCCGCCTTTTCCGGTCACCTGCAGCACCTCGCCCAGCACCGCGTCGCGGCCGGTCAGCGACAGCGCCTCGGCAATGCGCAGGCCTGAACCATACATCAACAGCAGTACCGCCCGGTCGCGCGCGCCGATCCAGTCCTCTGCGGCAAGCCCGTCCACCAATTCGGTGACGTTCACCGCCTCGTCAGGGGTGACAGGGCGGGGCAGGCCCTTCTTCAACCGAGGGCCGCGCAGGCGCGGCGCGGCCGGGTCAGGGTCGCCTGCCTGTTCGCGCGCGAAGGCAATGAACGCCTTGAGCGCCGACAATTCGCGCGCGGTGCTGGCGTTGCCCAGCCCCTCGGCGCGCCGTGCGGCAAGATGCGCGCGCAAATGGTGGGCCTCGGTGCGGGCAACCGCGTTCCAGTCCTCCAGCGCATTGGCTGCGACCAGCCTTTGCGCCGCAGCGACATAGGCGCGCACCGTGTGCGGAGAGCGGCGGCGATTATCGGCAAGATAGGCGCGCCATGCCGCGATCAGATCGGCCGCGCTCATGCCTCAACCAGCGTATCGGCGACGACTTCGGCCAGCAATGCATCGAGCAGGCCGCGGCCGGGCGGGGCAACGCCGATCCGGCTTCCGTCGCGCCAGAGCAGCCCGAGCGCGGTAAGGCGATCAAGCGCGCTTTCGTCCACCAGCCCGGCAGACGGCAGGGCAAAGCGTGATGCCATAGCGGCAAGATCGACGCCCTCTGTCAGCCTCAGTCCCATCAACAAGGCCTCGGCCGCTTGCTCGGAGCGGGAAAGGGCGCGCACCTCGGCAATGCCGTTGCCTTGACCGCTTACCGCTTTCAGGAAGTTTTCGGGCTTCTTGTGCCGCACCGTCGCCTTGCCGCCACGCCGTCCATGCGCGCCGGGGCCGATCCCGCAGTAATCGAGATAGCGCCAATAGGCGAGGTTGTGGCGGCTTTCCTCACCCGCGCGGGCATGGTTGCTGGTTTCGTAGGCGGGAAGGCCCGCGGCGGCGGTGGTGTCCTGCGTGATGTCGAACAGTTCGGCAGCTTCGTCATCATCCAGCGGCATCAGACGCCCGCGGCGCACATCACTGGCAAACCGCGTGCCGGGTTCGATGGTGAGCTGATAAAGCGACATGTGCCCCGTGCCGAAGGCCAGCGCCCGTTCAAGCTGCCTGTGCCACAGCTCCGGCGTGTGACCGGGCAGGGCATAGATCATATCGAAACTGACCCGCGCGAAATGTGCCTGCGCTGTCTCCAGCGCTGCCAGCGCCTCGTTCGCGCCGTGCAGCCGTCCGAGAAAGCGCAGTTCGGCATCATCGAGCGACTGCACGCCGAGCGACACGCGGTTGATCCCCGCGCCCGCCAGCGCGGCAAAGTTCGCCGCCTCGACCGAGGAAGGATTGGCTTCCAGCGTGATTTCGATGCCGGGGGCAAAACCCCACAAGGTTTCGGCCTCGGTCAGCAGGGCGGCCACCAGCGCAGACGGCATGAGCGAAGGCGTGCCGCCGCCGAAGAAGATCGAGGTCAGCCTCTCGCCGCCCGCGACCTCCGCCTCGGCGCGCATGTCGGCGATCAGTGCTGCCTGCCAACCTTCGACATCGACGCTTGCCCGCACATGCGAGTTGAAGTCGCAATAGGGGCATTTCTTCGCGCAGAAGGGCCAGTGGATGTAAAGCGCGCGGGCCATGACAGGGGTAGTCTAGCCTCCGAACTGCTCCGCGACCAGCTTCGCAAAGGCATCGGCCCGGTGACTGATGGCGTGCTTTTCCTCCGGCGCGATCTCGGCAAAGGTCTGGGTGCGTCCCGCGGGCACGAACACAGGATCATAACCGAAGCCCAGCGTTCCCCGCGGTGGCCATGTCAGCGCGCCGTCGCAGCGGCCTTCGTAGATCGCGTATTCTCCGTCGGGCCACGCCAGCGCCAGCACGCAATGGAAGGCCGCTGTGCGATCTACCTCCGTGCCCTTCTCGGCCAGCATCCCTTCGACCTTGCCCATCGCCATGTACCAGTCGCGGCCCGGCGCGCCTTCGAACCATTGCCGCTCGGCCCAGTCAGCGGTGTAGACGCCCGGACGCCCGTCGAGCGCAGCCACCGAAAGACCGCTGTCGTCGGCCAGCGCCGCCAGCCCCGAAGCCTCCGCCGCCGCGCGCGCCTTGATCAGGGCGTTCTGGGCAAAGGTGGTGCCGGTCTCGGCCGGTTCCGGCAGGCCAAGCGATCCGGCGGAGATGCACTTTACCCCGTGGGGTTCAAGCAGCGCACCGATCTCCTTCAGCTTGCCCGCATTGTGCGTGGCGATCACCAGCGTGCCGGAACCCAGACGGCGTGTCATTTCACCGCGTCCAGCTGAGCGGCGAAGATGCGGTCGGCGCCGATGCGGGCGAGGCGCAGCAGGCGCAGCAGGCCTTCCTCGTCATAGGTCGCACCTTCGGCGGTGGCCTGAACCTCGGCAATCTTGCCCCCCGAAAGCAGCACGAAATTGCCGTCGGCCTCGGCGTTCGAATCCTCGTCATAGTCGAGATCCAGGACAGGCGTGCCCTTGTAGATGCCGCAGGAGATACCCGCGACCTGTGCGGCAATCGGATCATGCTTGACGTCGCCCGAAGCCATCAGCCCGTTGACGGCCATACGCAGCGCGATCCACGCGCCGGAAATGGCGGCGGTGCGGGTTCCGCCATCGGCTTGGATCACGTCGCAATCGAGCGTGATCTGCCGTTCGCCGAGCTTCTGGAGATCGACCACGGCGCGTAAGGATCGACCGATAAGTCGCTGGATTTCCTGAGTGCGGCCCGATTGCTTGCCCTTCGCCGCCTCGCGCGCGCCGCGCGTGTGGGTGGCGCGCGGCAGCATCGAATATTCGCCAGTCACCCAGCCTTCGCCCTTGCCGCGCAGCCACGGCGGCACATTGCGTTCGACGCTGGCAGTGCACAGCACCTTGGTGTCACCGAAGCCGATCAGGCACGATCCTTCCGCGTGCTTGGTGAAACCGGTTTCGATGGTGATGGCGCGCATTTCGTCGGGCGCGCGTCCTGAAGGGCGCATGGGGTGTTCCTTTTCTGCTTGCCCGCCGCGCTAGAGGAAAGCGGGCGCATTCGACAAGCTTGCATCATGGGAAATTGAGTTTGGCGTAAAGTTTTCCTAGCTAATGAAGCATGACATCGCTTCCCGTCACCGAATTGACGACCCGCGCGCGAGAGATCTTCCGCCGCGTGGTCGAAGAATTTATCGAGAGCGGGCAGCCGGTCGGTTCCAAGACGCTGGCAGCGGACGGCACACTGAACCTCTCGCCCGCCTCGATCCGGTCGGTATTGGCCGATCTGGAGGCGGCGGGGCTGCTGGCCGCGCCGCATACCAGCGCGGGGCGAATGCCGACCGATGCGGGACTCCGAATCTTCGTCGACGGGATGATGCGCGTGGCCGAGCCGACGCGCGAGGAACAGGCCGCGATCGAAGCGCGTCTGGCCGAGGCCGGTCCGGTCGAGGCTGCGTTGAAGCAGGCTTCCGCCATCCTTTCCGATCTGTCGGGCGCGGCGGGCATGGTGCTGGTGCCGCAGCGCGAACAGCGCCTTGCCCAGTTCAGCCTTGTCGATCTGGGGCAGGGCCGGGCGCTGGCTGTGCTGGTGGGCGAGGATGGCGGGGTGGAGAACCGCATTCTCGATCTTGGCGGCGCGCTTAATCCCGGTGCGCTTGACCGCGCGTCGAACTACATAACCGCGCGTCTTGCCGGCCGCACTCTGGGCGAAGCCGCGCAGGCGATGCGGGTGGAGATTTCCACCGGCAAATCGCAGCTCGACGATGCCAGCCGCGATCTCGTCGAACGCGGGCTGGCCGTATGGAGCGAGGACGCGGCCCGCCGCCCGGTGCTGATCGTGCGCGGGGCGGCGAACCTGCTCGACGAAAGTACGCTGGGCGATATCGAGCGGGTGCGGATGCTGCTGGAAGATCTGGAGAACAAGCAGTCCGTCGCCGAGCTGCTCGATTCGGCGCGCGAGGCCGAGGCGACGCGCATTTTCATCGGTTCCGAGAACCGCCTTTTTGCCCTTTCGGGCTCGTCCGTTATCGCCTCGCCCTATCGCGATCGCGAGGGAAGGGTGGTCGGCGTGCTAGGGGTCATCGGTCCGACGCGGTTGAATTACGCGCGGGTTGTCCCCATGGTGGATCTGACCGCCCGTTCGCTGGGCAAGCTGATCGCTTGAATGGAAAGCCACACAACATGACTGATAACGACAAGCCGCGGGATGATGCGGCCGAAGCCGAATTGAAGGGTGTGCCCGAAGAGTTCCTGGATGACGGGGAAGACGCGGGCGAAGACAGCTTGGGCGAGGCGCTGGCCGCGCTGCGGCGCGATCTCGAAGCGGCGAAGCAGGATATCCTCTATGCTCAGGCCGAAACGCAGAACGTGCGTCGCCGTCTGGAACGCGAGAAGGACGAGGCGCGCGCCTATGCCGCGACCGGTTTTGCCCGTGATATTCTTTCGGTGGCGGATAATCTTGCGCGCGCTGTGCAGGCGATCCCCGAACCCTTGCGCGCTGACGACAGCATGAAAGGCCTGGTGGTCGGCCTAGAGGCGACCCAGCGCGAGCTGGAGAAGGTCTTTGCCAGCCACGGCATTACCCGTATTGCGGCCATGGGCCTGCCGCTTGACCCGAACCAGCATCAGGCGATGCTCGAAGTGCCGACAGCCGACGCCGAACCCGGCACGATCGTGCAAGAACTTCAGGCCGGATGGATGATCAAGGACCGCCTGCTGCGCGCCGCGATGGTGGCGGTGGCGAAGAAGCCGGATTAAGCGCTGCTAAAGGGCAGGATCGTCTCATAGGCTTCGAGCGGAGGCGATCCAGCCACCTTCACCTCTTGCCGCAGCAAAAAGGCATGCCGCACGATCTCGGCCTGCTGTTCGATTCCGTATTGCTCCAGTATCCAGCCCGGCTTGATCGCATAGTCGTAGCGGCACCACGGGTGGCGGCGCAGAATCAGATACCAGCGGCCGCGCGTCTGGGCCTGCCAGACATGCGTCATCTCGTGAATGAAATGCGCCTGATGGTGCAGCGGTGCGACGGCGAAATCGTCGCAATAATGCTGGGCTTGCGGGTGAAAGTGCAGGTGGCCCATCGGGGCCATGGTCACGCGGCGCGGATGCAGGGGAAAGAACCGCCGCCGCCGGATAGTGACGCGGGCATAGTCGATTGCATCGCAGAACATGCTGTGCGCGAGAGCAGTCTCGCCCGCCGTCAGCTGTCTGATCCCGCCGACCGGACAGACCGTCGGCGGCACGTCGACCCGCGCCGCCGCCAGTTCATCTCCGGTCAGCCGGTCTTTCAGCGTTCTTCACCCGCGGCGCGGACTTCGGCTTCGAATTCCTGTGTCGCGCCGCCCGACATGGTAAGCGTCACCTTGACCTTGTCGCCCGGGGCAAGGTCGGCAGACGGCTCCATCGCCATAATGTGCAATCCGCCCGGCTCGAAGGAAACCTTGGAGCCTTTGGTCAGCGCGATCGGCAGGGCTTCCATCATCTGCACCTTGAAGTCGTATTCGCCGTAATCGTGCATCATCGTCATGCCCGCGCCTTCGACATCGGCCTTGCGGATGGTGAGGCCCTGATCGCCCTGATAGTCGAGGTCGAAATAGACTGCGGCCGGATTGCCCGCGACCGGTGCGAGTACGAGGCGCGCGTTGCTGATGGTCATGCCCGGAACCTGTCCAGCGACAGCCTCGGCCGCGGGAGCATCAGCCTCTCCGCCGCATGCCGAAAGACCCAGCATCGCGGCTGCAATCCCCGCCGCCAGCGCACCCTTGCGCAGAACCCGAAGTGATCCCTTGTTGTTTTTCACGTATTTTCGCTCCCTCTTGGAATGGGCGAAAACTAGGCGCTCACAAGTCTTGTGCCAAGCAAAACCGCACCTATATCGCGCTCACAAACGAGCTGCCGAAGCGCCTTGCCTCACACGGGGGAGACGCAAAAGGCGGTGTCCAACAATCTTCCAGATGGATGGGGTAAACATGGGTAAAGTAATCGGTATCGACCTCGGCACCACCAACTCCTGCGTCGCTGTCATGGACGGCGGCAAGCCCAAGGTGATCGAGAACGCGGAAGGCGCGCGCACCACGCCGTCGATTGTCGCCTTCACCAAGGATGGCGAACGCCTGATCGGCCAGCCGGCCAAGCGTCAGGCAGTGACCAATCCCGACAACACCCTGTTCGCGATCAAGCGTCTGATCGGTCGCCGGTTCGAAGACCCGCTGACCAAGAAAGACATGGAGCTTGTCCCCTACAAGATCACCAAGGGCAAGAACGGCGATGCCTGGGTGAATGCGGGCGGTGAGGATTACAGCCCCTCGCAGGTTTCGGCCTTCATCCTCCAGAAGATGAAGGAAACCGCCGAAAGCTATCTCGGCGAAACCGTGACGCAGGCCGTGATCACCGTGCCCGCCTATTTCAACGACGCACAGCGTCAGGCGACCAAGGACGCAGGCCAGATCGCCGGTCTCGAAGTGCTGCGCATCATCAACGAACCGACTGCCGCGGCGCTCGCCTATGGCATGGACAAGGACGACGGCAAGACCATCGCCGTCTATGACCTTGGCGGCGGCACCTTCGATGTCTCGATCCTCGAAATCGGGGACGGCGTGTTCGAAGTGAAGTCGACCAACGGCGACACCTTCCTAGGCGGTGAGGATTTCGACAACGCGATCGTCGAGTTCCTGGCCGATTCCTTCAAGAAGAAGGAAGGGATGGACCTCAAGACCGACAAGCTTGCGCTGCAGCGCCTCAAGGAAGCTGCGGAAAAGGCCAAGATCGAACTGTCGAGTGCGGCCACGACCGAAATCAACCTGCCCTTCATCACCGCGCGCATGGAAGGTGGTAGCACCACTCCGCTGCACTTGGTGGAAACCATCACTCGTGCCGACCTTGAAAAGATGGTCGACGGGCTGATCCAGCGCACGCTTGATCCGTGCAAGAAGGCGCTGGCGGACGCCGGCATCAGCAAGGATCAGGTCGACGAGGTTATCCTCGTCGGCGGGATGACCCGCATGCCGAAGGTGCGCGAGGTCGTGGAGCAGTTCTTCGGTGCCAAGCCGCACACCGGCGTGAACCCCGATGAAGTCGTCGCGATGGGCGCAGCCATTCAGGCGGGAGTGCTGCAGGGCGACGTCAAGGACGTGCTGCTGCTCGACGTAACCCCGCTGTCGCTCGGTATCGAGACGCTGGGCGGCGTGTTCACCCGTATGATCGATCGCAACACCACCATCCCGACCAAGAAGACCCAGACCTATTCGACGGCCGAGGACAACCAGAACGCGGTGACGATCAAGGTCTATCAGGGCGAGCGCGAGATGGCGGCGGACAACAAGCTGCTCGGCAATTTTGACCTGATCGGAATCCCGCCCGCACCGCGCGGCGTGCCGCAGATCGAAGTGACCTTCGATATCGACGCCAACGGCATCGTTTCGGTGTCGGCCAAGGACAAGGGCACGGGCAAGGAACAGACCATCAAGATCCAGGCTTCGGGCGGATTGTCGGACAACGACATCGACCAGATGGTGAAGGACGCCGAAAAGTTCGCCGAAGAGGACAAGAAGCGCCGGGCGGCCGCGGAAGCGCGCAACCAGGCCGACAGCCTCGTGCACGCGACCGAAAAGCAGCTGTCCGAGCATGGCGACAAGATCGACGCCGCGACCAAGACTGCTGTCGAGGAAGCGATTGCTGCGACCAAGACCGCGCTTGAAGGCGGCGATGCCGATGACATCAACGCCAAGGCGCAGGCGCTTACCGAAGCGGCGATGAAGATGGGCCAGCAGATCTACGAACAGCAGCAGGCGGCGGGCGGTGATGCCGCAGCCGAACCTGAGGCCGAACAGGCAGCCGACGAAGACGTCGTCGATGCCGAGTTCTCCGAGGTCGACGAAGACAAGAAGGGCTAAGGCCCCGATGCCATCACGTACGTCGCCGATGTGTCCGGTACCCCTTTCCGGACCGTCGGCGGCGACGGGTCACGGGGAATAGGTCAGACTCATGTCCAGCGCCCAGATTGATTACTACCAGACGCTCGAAGTCGCGCGCGATGCCGACGGCGCGATGCTCAAGAGCGCATATCGCAAGCTCGCAATGAAATATCACCCGGATCGCAATCCGGGCGACACCGAGTGCGAAGCCAAGTTCAAGGCGATCAACGAGGCTTACGACTGCCTCAAGGACCCGCAGAAGCGCGCAGCCTATGATCGTTATGGCCATCAGGCCTTCACTCAAGGCATGAATGGCGGCGGTGGCGGCTTTGGCGGCGGGCCGTTCGGCGGTGGTGGCCGCGGCGACTTTGCCGATATCGGCGACATCTTTGAAACGATATTCGGCAGCGCCTTCGGGGGCGGCGGCGCGGCACGCCAGCAGAACCGGCGCGGTGCGGATCTGCGCTATGATATGCAAATCAGCCTCGAGGAAGCCTTCGACGGCAAGACCACCGAGATCGAGATCGAAGTCAGCCAGGTGTGCGACACCTGCGACGGCTCCGGCGCCACGCCCGGTACTAGCGAACGGCAGTGCAACCTGTGCCACGGCATGGGCTCGGTGCGCGCCAAGCAGGGCCTGTTCGTGGTCGAGCGTCCGTGCCCGACATGCAGCGGACGCGGCAGCGTGATCGAGGATCCGTGCAAGGCCTGTCGCGGGGAGGGGCGGGTCGATCGTCCGCAGGCGCTTCAGGTCGAAATTCCGGCCGGTGTCGATACCGGCACCCGCATCCGGCTTGCCGGCAAAGGCGAGGCGGGCCAGCGCGGCGCGCCTCCGGGCGATCTCTATATTTTCCTCCATGTCAAACAGCACGCCGTGTTCGAGCGTGAAGGCACCACGCTGATGACCCGCCTGCCGGTAAGCTTCACCACTGCGGCGCTGGGAGGCAGCGTGGATATCCCCGATCTGGACGGATCGACCAACAAGCTCGACATCCCGGCCGGCATCCAGTCGGGCAAGCAGTTGCGCATCCGCGGGGCGGGCATGCCGGTGCTGCAAGGGCGCGGGCGCGGCGATCTGGTGGTGGAGATTGCGGTCGAAACGCCGACCAAACTCACGCGTCGTCAGAAGGAAATCCTAGAGGAATTCCGCGCCACGGAAACGGGCGACGAATGTCCTGAAAGCCGCGGGTTCTTTGACAAGCTCAAGGATGTGTTCGGCGGCTAAATGCTGTGCTGCCTTCGCTCATTATTATCGACGATTTCCTAAAGGACCGCTGGGCCGGGCGCCGTGCGGCACTGGCGCTGGACTATGATCCGGCCCGCCAGCATGGCAATTTTCCCGGCCTCAATTCCGCCGCGCCGCTGGATACGACCGCGGTCGACAGTCGGTGTCGCGGCATCTCGGCATCAGGCTCGGTGCAGCGCCCGGGATGCAGCACGGCCATTGCCGCCTGACCTGCAAGGGCGATCGCGGCAAAAGCGGTGTGCATATCGACCGGAAGCCTATTCCGGCATCCTCTACTTTTCGCGGCCCGAGGATTGCGCGAGACCGTATGCATGCGGCACTGATTTCTTCCGCCACAAACGCACCGGCCTTGAAAGCGTGCCGCGTGTCTCAACTGGGCTCGACACGAACGGGGTTGGGGCTCAACCCATCCGTTCGCGCACCTCCATCCGGATCTGGTCGATCAACCCGCGCTGGCAGCGTCCGGTGAGTTCCTCTTCCTCCAGAATGGCAAGGAACACTGCCCGTTTTGCCGCGCGCAGACGGGGTTCGGGCACCGGCGTGCCCACGGTCGAAGCGACAAGGTCGAGCATCCGTTCGGCGCCGTGCAGCCGGCCCCACAGGTAATCGTTCTCGCGGTAATCGCGGCTGAAGAAGGCGCCGAAATTGTAGAACTCGATGCCGCGCAAGGTGGCTATTGTTCCGCCCTCTCGGATGCTGCGCGCGTCATCGGGGGAAATGCGGTCGATCCGCGCCGGGTTGTATTCGTCCAGCCCTTCGCGCCGGGTCAGGGGCAGGGTGGCGACATCGTAGAAAGGAAAGCCGAGATAGGTCAGCAGCATCCGCCGCTTGAGGTTCTTGGGCATGTCCTCCAGCGCGTCGATCAGCAATTCCTCGGCGGCGAGATCGGTGGTCGGAAGCAGCCGTTCGGTGGCGAGGAAATCGAGCACGGTTCCAGGCTTGCGGCTCACCTGCGCTGCCAGATCGGCAAAGTGTGGGTTGCGCAGAACGTCATCGTCGGCTCGGTAATAGAGCGCCATGATCGCATAGAGCCGGTCGCGCGCGCGATCGAGCGCGTCGTCGGGAATTTCGGGATCCAGTTCCCAGTCGCGCGACAGCTTGCGGGCAAGCATTTGCAGCCGGCGGATGCGGAACCCGGTATCATGGGCGCGGAAGAAGGCGATTGCCGCCGCACTCGCGCCGCCGCCAGCGTCGGTGAGCTTGTCCAGCCCGCGCGCGACAAGTTCGGCCCGCAAGGCGGCGGCAACGGGCGCCGGATCGGTCCGGCCCTCGCCTTCGGCCTTGAGCGTCAACCGCGCCAGCTGATCGAGGATCGTATCGAACTTGGCGAGAGCATAGGCACCGAAGGCATAGCCCGCCCGCTCGGCAGCGGCCTGCTGCGCTTTCGCCCGCCATCCCGCTAACCGCTTCGAAGTCGGACGATCGAGCAGGAAGGTGTAGCCGAACAGTTTTTCGACCGCGCGATCAATGTCCCCCTGCAGGTCCATGATGATTTGCTTCAGACGCTCCGCATCGCGCGATTGCTGGGCGATCCGTTCCAGATCGTCGCGGATCGGCTGTTCGCGCGGAATCGTCGAAAGCGAACCGAAGATCGCGCCGAAAAACCCGATCTCGCGTGCCGGCATGTTCGCCCCGATCCCGCGGCTGTCGGGCCGCGGGTCGATATAGACGAAGCGCCGGTCAACCTCGCGCTGGGCAGGGCGACCTCGCAGAGCCGCCAGCGCCGCGCCGAACGGAGCATTGACCAGCACCGCACCATCAATCAGCGCGGCCTCGTCAATCGTGCCTTCGCGCATGTGCACGGGCATGATCCGCCGAAGGAAATGATCGCGCGAGGCCCAGTCATGGCCTTCGCTGGCGGCCAGCTGATCGATCTCGGCGACGCCCAGCGGGGGAAAGGCGCCGGGAAAGCTTGCTGTCGCGCGCGCCGCCAGCACCAACTCAATCGGATCGGCGAGCGGCTGCGCCGGATCGGTGCCGACCCTGGCGTGAAAGCAGATCGGAAGGCGGTGTTCCAACTCTTCGACCTGTGGCGGAGAGTTGAGCCGCAGCGTCTGGGGATGGCCGCGAAAATCGGTTGCCGTCACGATCAGATCAATCGGATAACCGGGAGGCAGCAGGCTGATTTCGTCACCTTCGGCCTCCATCTTCTTCAGCGCTTCGAAAAGCATCGCCGAAAATCGCGAACCGGAAAACGGCGGGCTGAACCAGCGCCCGCGGACAAAGCGGGAAACCTTGTGACGCACCTCAGCACGGGTCTCGGGCGAGACCGTGGCGCTCACCGCATTGCCGGGACGGCTAAGGAACCATTCGGCGATCGGCTGCGCCCAGAACTTGGCATAGCGCCACATCGGCTCGGCATCGGGATCGGTAAGCTCGCTGACATCGGCATTTTCGAGCCACAGGTCGGTAAGCGGTTCGAGACTGTGGCCCGAATGGATCGCCTGCGCAAGGAACACCGCGTTGATTCCGCCGGCGCTGGCGCCGGTCAGGATGTCGGGCATGATGCGCAGCCGGAAGCCGTCCTTGCGCTCGATCTCTTCCAGAAATGCGCGATAGGCCTGTGCCACCCCATCAAGGTGGACAGCATGGGGATGGTGAAAGCCCCGGCTCGCACGGGCAAGGTGCCAGATTTCCTTGGTGATGCCGTGCATGTACACCGCTAGGCTGACGCCGCCATAGCAGACAAGGGCAAGGCGCAGTTCCTTCTGGCGCATGGCGTTTTGTGTACCGCAAAGCCGCGGCAATGCAATTGCGTTCTAATTCTGTTCCGTTTATGCGGGCGTTCTATGGCAAAATCTAAACGCCGGTACGTGTGTCAAGCTTGCGGTGCGGTATCATCGCGCTGGCAGGGACAATGCACCGATTGCGCGGAATGGAACACGCTGGTGGAGGATGCGCCGGCAACGGTGTTCTCGCAAAAGCACGATCTTTCGCGCGGCGGGCGGGCGCTGGCGTTCGAGCCCTTGAATGCGCCCACGCAGCTGCCGGAGCGCAAGTCGACCGGGCTTGCCGAGTTCGACCGTGCGCTTGGCGGCGGGCTGGTGCCGGGTTCGGCGGTGCTGATGGGCGGCGATCCGGGGATCGGCAAGTCCACGCTGCTGCTCCAGACGGCGGCGACGATCGCGCGCGGCGGGAATGACGTGGTTTATGTCAGCGGTGAGGAAGCTGCAGGACAAGTGCGGCTGCGCGCTGCGCGCATGGGAGTGGCCGATGCGCCGATCCGGCTCGCCTCCGAAACGTCGGTGCGCGATATCCTGACGACGCTGGGGCAGGCTGATCCGCCCGCCTTGCTGGTGATCGATTCGATCCAGACCATGCATTCCGACATGATCGAGGGTGCTCCGGGCACCGTATCGCAGGTGCGTGGCTGCGCGCTTGAACTTATCCGCTATGCCAAGGAAACCGGCTGCGCGGTAGTGCTCGTCGGCCATGTCACCAAGGACGGGACGATTGCCGGGCCGCGGGTGCTTGAACACATGGTTGACGTGGTGATGAGCTTCGAAGGAGAGCGCAGCCACCAGTACCGTATCCTTCGCGCCCTGAAGAACCGGTTTGGCGCCGTGGATGAGATCGGGGTCTTCGCCATGGCTTCCGAAGGGCTGGAAGAGGTCGCCAATCCTTCGCTGCTGTTCCTGTCCGGTCGCGAAACGCCGCTTGCGGGCAGCGCGGTTTTTCCGGCGCTGGAGGGCACACGGCCCGTCCTTGTGGAGATACAGGCGCTTATCGTCCGCCTGCAATCGGGCGCGACCCCGCGCCGCGCTGTGGTGGGCTGGGACAGCGGACGTATGGCGATGCTGCTGGCCGTGCTCGAATCGCGCTGCGGGCTGAATTTCAGCTCTGCCGAAGTCTATCTCAATATTGCCGGCGGCTACCGCCTGACCGATCCGGCGGCCGATCTGGCCGTTGCCGCCGCACTGGTTTCGGCACTGGCGGACAAGCCATTGCCCGACAAGGCGGCATGGTTCGGCGAGGTGAGTCTGGCCGGCGAAATTCGCCCGGTCGCGCACGCGCCCCTGCGGCTGCGTGAGGCGGCGAAGCTGGGCTTTTCGCGCTCCTATGGACCGGTCGGCGGAGCGGCCGGGGAACGGGGCGACAACTATCGCGGGCTTGCTGCACTTTCGAACCTCGTTGACCAGGTGATGAGGGGCGCATAGACGCTACCGGTCATGGCTGGTCTCGATATTGTCATTCTCGTCATCGTCGCTGTTGCAGCAATCGGCGGCTTCCTGCGCGGGCTTGTGCAAGAAGTCCTGTCGCTTGCATCATGGATCTTTGCCGCGCTGGCGGTTCATTTCCTGCACCCGCAGCTGACCCCGGCGCTCAGCGACATGCTGAACTCCGCACGCATTACACCGGTATTTGCCTTCGTGCTGTTGCTGCTGATCCCCTACGCAGCGATGAAGCTGATTGCGGGCAATATCAGCGAAGCATCGGACGGTGCGATCCTCGGCCCGATCGACCGCGTGCTCGGCTTCGGTTTCGGCGCGGTCAAGGGGGCGCTGATTGCGGTCTTCGCTTTTTCGTTGCTGGTGCTCGGTTTCGATGAAGGCTGGGGATACAAAGGGCGGCCGACGTGGATCACCACGGCGCGGACCTATTCCGCGGCAGATGCCTTTTCGCGCGACCTAGTGCCGATGATTGCCGTGCGGCGCGATCAGTTGCGACGCGAATCCGAAGCGCGCGACCGTGCTGTGTCACGGATTGCCAAGTGACGGAAGCGGTGGAAGCGCTTCCGCCGAAACTCTATTCTCCCGCGGTACTGGCGCTGGCGACCGAGCTGGCGGGATATCCGCTTGAAGACAGTCTCGATTTGCGCGGGGAGGCCCGCTCGCGCACATGCGGGAGCGAATTGGTAATCGGGCTTGCGCTGGCACCCGACGGTATGATCGACCGGGTCGGCATGCAGGTGCGCGCCTGCGCGATTGGACAGGCATCTGCCGCGCTGCTGGCCCGCGCGGCGCGCGGTCGCGGGGCAGCGCAGATCGCGTCCACTTGTGAGGCATTGGCACAATGGCTGGCAGGGGAGGGCGACTTGCCCGACTGGCCCGATCTGTCACTTCTTGCTCCGGCAAAACAGCACCCGGCGCGCCACGGTGCCTTGCTGTTGCCGTGGAAGGCCGCCAGCAAGGCGCTTTCAAGCTGCGCGGCGGCGGGTTAGAGACAGCGGCAAGAGAGGCGGCAGCCGCAACGCTGCAGCACCAAGGGGATTGAGATAAATGGCAGAGGCGCAGGCACTCGCGGATCGCGAGCCGAGCGAGAAGGAAATCCGTCTGGTGATCGGCGCGTCGAGCGCGGGCACCATCTTCGAATGGTACGATTTCTTTATCTACGGTACGCTCGCCTACATCCTCAAGGATGCCTTCTACGCCACCGACAACGAGACGCTGGGTCTGCTGCTGGTATGGTCGACCTTCGCCGTTGGCTTCGCCTTCCGTCCGCTGGGCGCGGTTTTGTTCGGCTTTCTGGGCGACAGGCTGGGGCGCAAATATACCTTCCTTGTCACCGTCACACTGATGGGCATTGCGACGGCAGGCGTGGGGCTGATCCCGACGGTGGATACCATCGGCATGGCTGCGCCGATCATCGTTATCCTGCTGCGGGTGATCCAGGGGCTGGCGCTGGGCGGCGAGTACGGGGGTGCGGCGATCTATGTCGCCGAGCACGCGCCGCCGGAGAAACGCGGCTATTACACGAGCTTCATTCAGGCGAGTGTCGCGGGCGGTTTCGTGCTGTCGATCATCGTCGTATTGGCCTGTCGTGCCCTGATTCCGGCGGATGCCTTTGCGGCGTGGGGCTGGCGCGTTCCGTTCCTGCTGTCGATCGCTCTGCTCGCCATATCGCTGTGGATGCGGCTGAAGCTGTCCGAAAGCCCGGTCTTCCAGGCAATGAAGGCCGCCGGCGAAACGAGCGGCAATCCCTTTGTCGAAAGCATGACCTATCCCGGCAACCCCAAGCGGCTGTTTGTCGCTCTGTTCGGCATTACCGGCATTTTGACGACGATCTGGTACACCAGTTTCTTCTCCGCGATGAGTTTCCTGCGCGGGCCGATGCACGTGACTGATCTGACGGTGGAACTGGTGCTGCTGGTGTCGGGCCTGATCGTGATGAGCTTCTATGTCATCGTCGGCAAATGGTCGGACAGGGTCGGACGCAAGAAACCCATCATAATCGGTGCGGCGCTGACGCTGGCGCTGCTGTTTCCGCTGTTCTGGGCGATGGGCAGCCTTGCCAATCCGGGGCTTGCGGCCGCTGCCGAGCGCACACCGATTGTGGTCAGCGGCCCGCAATGCGAAACCGATCCGTTCGCCGAATTGTTCGCGCGCGATCAGACCGATTGCGGCAAGGTTCTAGAAACGCTAACCGCCTCGGGGGTGCCCTATACCCTGACTGAGGGCGATAGCCTGCGCCTGTCGGCGGGCGACAACGCCATTGCCATCGATCCGGCATGGTTCGAAACCCCCGCTGCGCGCACCGCTGGCATCCGCGCGGCCCTTTCGCATTACGGCTTCGATTTCACCAAGCAGCAGCCGTCGACGGCCAATATCATCGGCATCGTCGGCATCCTACTGGCGCTGGGGGTGCTCTCGGCGCTTACTTATGGTTCGGTTGCAGCGCTGCTGTCGGAAATGTTCCCGCCCAAGATCCGCTATTCCTCGATGTCGATCCCCTATCATATCGGCGCGGGCTATCTTGGCGGGTTCCTGCCGCTGATCGCAGGCGTGATCGTGGCCAGCACCGGGAATATCTATTCGGGCCTGTGGTACACGTGGGTAATAGTCGCCTTCGGCCTGCTGGTCGCATGGTGGGGTATCCCCGACGGCCCGCCGAAAGACTTCGCCGATGAATGAAGCTGCGCCGCCGCCGACCATGCGGCTGACGGTCGATCGCGAAGCGCTGGCCGCAAACTGGCGTGCGTTGGATGCGCTGTCGGGCGCGGCGAGCGCGGGCGCGGCAGTCAAGGCAGACTGCTACGGTCTCGGGGTGGATACCTGCGTGCCCCTGCTGCGCGATGCCGGGTGCGAGGCATTTTTCGTGGCGCACTGGAGCGAGGTTGCCGCAGTGGCGCGCCATGTGCCGCCTTCGCAGATCGCGGTGCTGCACGGCCCGTTGAGCCCTGCGGATTGTGCCTATGCGCACAGCACCGGTGCGCTGCCCGTTATCAATTCGCGCGAACAGGCTGCCTTGTGGCTGGCGAGCGGGGGCGGGCGCTGCCACCTGATGGTCGATACCGGCATCAACCGTTTGGGCATCGCGCCTTCCGAAGCGAACGAACCGATTATCGCGGCGCTCGATATTGATATGCTGATGAGCCACCTGGCCAGTGCAGACGAGGACAGCGCGATGAACCCGCGCCAGCGCGATGCCTTCACTACCGTCGCCGCCGTCATCCCGCACAGGCGCCGAAGCCTTGCCAATAGTGCCGGGATCGCTCTCGGCAAGGATTACGCTTTCGACCTCACACGGCCCGGTATTGCGCTTTACGGAGGTGTGCCGCGCGCGGAATTGGCTGGCATCATTCGTCCGGTTGTGGGGATCGAGGCGGCGATCCTTCAATGCCGGACGCTCGCGGCGGGCGACGGCGTGGGTTACAATTCGACCTTTACAGCCCCCGAGGCGATGCGGGTGGCCACAGTCTCGATCGGCTATGCCGACGGGTTCCTGCGCCTTCGCGGGCCGGGGAACGCACTGTTCCACAAGGACTGTCGCCTTCCGATATTGGGCAAGGTTTCGATGGACATGGTGGTAGTCGATCTTTCCGCAGCGCCCGATCTGGTAGCGGGTGACTGGCTTGGCGTTCCCTGGGATATCACCGATTGTGCGCAGCAAAATATTCTTTCGCCTTACGAATTGCTGACCACCATTGGACAGCGCCTGCGCCCCGGATAGCATCGCAATGGCGCGATATTGCACTGCAGCTTGTGCAGGTGCTAAGATGGTACGGGAACTATTAGCGGGATAAAATAATGGTCGGACGGTCCAAGGCAGCATCGGGCGAAGCGGGCGATGCGGTCATCATCAAGAAATACGCCAACCGGCGGCTCTACAACACCGCCTCGTCGAGCTATATCACACTGGAAGATCTCGCCCGGATGGTGCGCGAGAATATCGATTTCAAGGTGCTCGATGCCAAGACCGGCGACGACATCACCCATTCGATCCTGACCCAGATCATCATGGATGAAGAAGCGAACGGCGGGCAGATGCTCCCCGTCAGCTTTCTGCGCCAGCTGATCGGGATGTATGGCAATTCGATGCAGGCGATGATGCCGTCCTACCTCGAAGCCAGCATGGCCAATTTCCGGGATAACCAATCGAAGATCCGCGAAGCCTTTGAAAAAGGCATGAGCGCCAGCCCGTTTGCCGCGATCCACGAAACCAATATGGCGATGATGCGCGCTGCGGCTGATGTGTTCCTACCGGGCGTCACAAAGGGTAAGAGCAAGCCCGCTGAACCTGCCGCGGAAGCGAAGGACGAGATCGCCGCTCTGCGAGAACAGATGGCGACAATGCAAAAGAAGCTGGACGAATTGGGCAAATAGCGCAAAGCGCGGCGCGCACGCGGCGTTGGACCGCGGCCCATGTGCCAATCTTTCAGGAACAGCCTTCGTGTCACAGATCCGCCATGCCCTTTCGGTGAAGCGCCAGGACGACTTCGCCAAGTGGTACCAGGAAGTCATCGCCGCCGCCGACCTCGCCGAGGAATCAGGGGTGCGCGGCTGCATGGTGATCAAGCCATGGGGCTATGGCATCTGGGAGCGCATCCAGCGCCTGATGGACGACCGGATCAAGGCGGCCGGCGTGCAGAACTGCTATTTCCCGCTGTTCATCCCGCTCGCGAACTTTACCCGAGAGGCCGAGCATGTCGAAGGCTTTGCCAAGGAAATGGCGGTCGTCACGCATCACCGTCTGATTTCGGACGGGAAGGGCGGGTTGATGCCCGATCCCGCGGCCAAGCTGGAAGAGCCGCTTGTGGTGCGCCCGACATCGGAAACCATCATCGGCGATGCCATGGCGCGCTGGGTGCAGAGCTGGCGCGATCTGCCGCTACTGACCAACCAGTGGGCCAATGTGGTGCGGTGGGAAATGCGCACGCGGATGTTCCTGCGCACCAGCGAATTCCTCTGGCAGGAAGGCCACACCGCGCACGAGAACCGCGAACAGGCGCTTGAAGAAACCCACCGCGCGCTGGAAATGTACCGTGCCTGCGCCGAGGAAGATCTCGCGCTCCCCGTAATTGCGGGCGAGAAGCCCGAAAATGAGCGATTCCCCGGCGCGGTGGAGACCTGGTCGATCGAGGCGATGATGCAGGACGGCAAGGCGCTGCAGGCCGGCACCAGCCACTATCTCGGCACCAATTTCGCTCACGCTGCGGGCATCCAGTATCAGGACCGTGAGGGCAGCCAGCAATATTGCCACACCACCAGCTGGGGCGTTTCGACGCGCCTTATCGGCGGGGTCATCATGACCCATGGCGACGACGATGGACTGCGCGTGCCGCCTGCCATCGCGCCGCAGCAGATCATCATCATCCCGATGCTGCGCGAAGCGCCCGAGGATGCCGAACTGCTCGCCTATTGCGAAGAACTGCGCGCCATGCTCGCCACGCAAACCGCGCTGGGCGAGCGTCTGCGCGTTCTGCTCGACAAGATCCCGGGCAAGGCTGCGGCCAAGCGTTGGGACTGGGTGCGCAAGGGCGCGCCTGTCATCCTCGAGGTCGGGCCGCGCGACATGGCCGAGGGCAAGGTCGCGATGCTGCGCCGCGATGCGCTGTGGAACGCTGAAAACGGCAAGCCCGCGATGCAGTTTGTGACCCGTGAAGACTTTGCTGCGCAGGCGGGCGCGCTGCTGGAGGAAATCCAGCGCAGCCTGTTCGAAGAAGCTCGCGTCCGCCGCGATGCCAACATCACGCGCGGTGTCACCCAGTGGCAGGCCGTGGTCGATCACTTCGAAAAGAGCGGGAAGTATCCCGGCTGGGTAGAGGTCGAATGGGCCAAGCCCACCGGCGCGGCGCTGGAAGCCGTGGTGGAAAAGCTCAAGGCGGTGAAGCTGACAATCCGCAACGTGCCCCGCGAGGGCGAACCGGCGACCGGCACCTGCATCTTCACCGGCGAACCGGCGGCCGAGCGTATCCTGATCGCGCGCGCCTACTAGACTTGCATCCTCGGGGCAGTCGCGGCAGGGAAAGCGCATGATCAAGCGCCTCACCCTCCTCGCCGCCATCGTTGCTGCCCCGCTCGCTGCCCAGAACCACCCTGCAGACAACGTTTCGCAGGAACGCCTGCAAGCCGACGTCGAAACGCTGGTCGGCTTCGGCACACGCCACACCCTGTCGGCGCAGGACGATCCGGAGCGCGGCATCGGCGCGGCGGTGAATTGGGCGCTAGCCGAATTCAAACGCATCGGTGCAGGCTGCGGCGATTGCCTTGAAGTGCTGCCGGTGGGCGAGGTAATCCAGCCCGACGGGCGCCGCATCCCCACGCCGACGCTGGTGCGCAATGCGGTCGCCATCCAGCGCGGCACCGAGCGCCCGAACGAAGTCGTGATCGTGCAGGGGCATATCGACAGCCGCGTGTCCGATCCGCTCGACTTTACCAGTGATGCCCCCGGCGCGAATGATGACGGTTCGGGCTCTGCGCTGGTGCTCGAAGCCGCAAGGGCGCTCAGCGCTACGAAATATCCGAGCACGATCATCTACGCGCTGCTATCCGGCGAGGAACAGGGCCTGTTCGGCGGACGCATCCTTGCCGACTGGGCCGAGGCGCAGGGCTTTACCGTCAAGGCGGTGCTCAACAACGACATCGTCGGCAATTCCTGCGGCAAGGACGGCTATTGCGAACCCAAGGTCGTGCGTGTCTTTTCCGAAGGCCCTCGCGCCGATCTGACCGAACGTCTGCGCGCGGCTGCAACCCGCTTCGGCGGCGAGAACGACACGCCGTCGCGCAACCTGTCCCGCTGGGTCGCTGGTCTGTCGGAACAGCACCCCGACGAAATGCAGGTTCGCCAGATCTGGCGCACCGACCGCATGGGGCGGGGCGGGGATCAGGTGCCGTTCCTCCAGAAAGGCTATCCAGCGATCCGCTTTTCGGTGGGCGTGGAAGATTACGACCACCAGCATCAGGACCTGCGTACCGAAGACGGGGTGTTCTACGGCGATACCATCGACGAGATGGATTTCGGTTACCTCGCAGGGGTGACGAAGCTGAACGTTCGCGCGCTCGACGCACTGGCTCGCGCCCCGATGCCGCCCAAGGTAACGGTGGATGCAGCGGTGCGGGTAGATACCGAGATCAAGTGGAGCGCGATTCCGGGAGCAGAGGTTTATGCGATTGCCGCGCGCCGCACCGACAATCCAGGCTGGGGGGGCGATGTCACGCTGGTATCCCGCAATGATGCCGCTGCCGCCGATGGTGAAGCAATGAGCCACGTGCTCAAGCTGCGCGGCGACGATTGGATGTTCGGCGTTTCGGCCTGTGCAGGCGATTACTGCTCCCCTGTTTCCAGCGCGGTTCCGGGAGGCGCGTTCGAGCCCGTCACCAAGGAATAATCCAAGCCTTCGACAAGTCCTCCGCGAACGGGTAAGGGGCGGCCATGGCCAAACCCCCCAAGCGCCCACAGGGCATGCCCACGCCCGAGCAGGTGCTCGACTTCATCCAGTCCTCCGACATTCCCGCCGGCAAGCGCGAGATCGCCAAGGCTTTTGGCCTCAAAGGGCAGGAAAAGATCAAGCTCAAGGCCCTGCTCAAGGACATGGCCGAGGAAGGCCTGATCGACGGATCGAAAAGCGCTTTCCACCGCATGGGCGGGGTACCCAAGGTCACGACCCTCAAGATCGTCGACGTGGACGAAGGCGAACTGATTGCCGAGCCCGACAACTGGGACCCCGAAGCCCCCGGCAAGCCGCCGCGCCTCATCATCCGTGAACCGAAGATGCGCGGCGCCAAGCGTCCGCCCGCACTGAAGCGCGGCGACCGCGTGCTCGCCCGCACGGAAGAAACCGAACGGGGCTGGATCGCGCATGTAATGAAAAAGCTGCCCTCGCGCACCGAGGGGCTGATGGGCGTGGTCGAGATCGACAAGGCCGGCAAGGCGTGGCTCGCGCCGGTGGACAAGCGCGTGCGCCAGTCCACCCCGATTGCCGATCGCGGCGAGGCCGAGGAAGGCCAGCTGGTGATTGCCGAGCGGGTGGGGCGTTCCGAACGTGCCGGCGTGAAGGTGGTCGAAGTGGTCGGCGATCCGCTCGCGCCCAAAAGCTTCAGTCTGATTGCTATCGCCAAGCACGGCATTCCCCACATCTTCCCCGAAGAAGTGCTGGAGGAAGCGCCGCGCGCGGCGAAGCTCAAGCTGTCGGAAAAGGCGCGCGAGGATCTGCGGCATCTGCCCATCGTCGCAATCGACCCCGCCGACGCGCGCGATCATGACGACGCAATCTGGGCCGAGCCGGACGGACAGGGCGGGTTCAATGCCGTCGTCGCGATTGCCGACGTGTCTTTCTACGTCCGTCCCGGCTCGGCGCTCGACCGCGAGGCGAGGAAGCGCGGCAATTCGGTCTATTTCCCCGACCGCGTGGTGCCGATGCTGCCCGAGGTGCTGTCCGCCGATGTCTGTTCGCTCAAGGAAGGCGAAGACCGCGCGGCGATGGCCTGCCACTTGCACATCGACGCGGAAGGCAAGGTCAACAAGTTCCGCTTTACCCGCGCGCTGGTGCGGATTGCGCACAACATCGCCTATGAGGACGCGCAGAAGGCAGTGGACGAAGGCAATCCGCCAGAATTCCTCACCAACCTGTGGGCCGCCTGGAAAGCACTGGCAGATGCGCGTCACGCGCGTGATCCGCTCGAACTCGAACTGCCCGAACGGCGCGTGGTGCTGAACGAGAAGGGCCAGATCGCCGAAATCGCGATCCGCGAACGGCTCGATGCGCACCGCGTGGTCGAGGATTTCATGATCGCCGCCAACGTCGCCGCCGCCAAGGCGCTGGAGGCCAGGACCGCGCCCGTCGTCTACCGCATTCACGAACCGCCGAGCCGCGAGAAGCTGATCGCGCTGCGCGATTACCTTGCCACCATGGGCAAGAAGCTGGCGCTGGGTCAGGTGGTGACCCCGGGCCTGTTCAACCGGATGCTCAAGGACATCAGCGACGAGGCGGAAAAGGCGCTGGTGATGGAGGCGGTGCTGCGCAGCCAGACGCAGGCCTATTACGGCCCCGCCAATGCCGGACATTTCGGGCTGTCGCTGGGCAGCTATGCGCACTTCACCTCGCCGATACGGCGCTATTCCGATCTGCTGGTGCACCGCGCGCTGGTGGATGCCTACAAGCTGGAACAGCCCGCCCCGCCGGGCTCCATTCCGCCGACTTCGGGCCTGTCCGACCGTGACCGCGCCTCGCTGCAACAGGTCTCTGACGCGATCAGCCAGACCGAGCGGCGCGCGATGGAGGCCGAGCGCGACACCATCGATCGCTACGTCGCGGCGTGGCTATCCGCGCGGGTGGGCGAGGTGTTCGACACCCGCATCACCGGCGTGCAGGCCTTCGGTTTCTTTGCCACCATCGTCGGGCTGGGCGGGGATGGTCTCGTCCCGATCTCGACGCTCGGCCGCGAATATTTCCGTCACGACGAAGCGGCGCAGGCGCTGGTCGGCAGCGATAGCGGCACGACATTTGCCTCTGGCGACCGGCTGAAATTGAAACTGGCCGAAGCCAACCCGCTAACCGGTGCGCTGAAGTTCGTGCTGCCCGATAGCGATGCCGGGGTGATCGAACCGCGCGGCAATAGGCCCGATGGCCAACGCCGCAGCACCGGCGGGCCGCCAAAGAAAGCCGGCAAGTTCGTTGTCGGCAAGCGCGGGCGTCCGGGCAACATCCGGCATCAGGGGCGCAGGAAATAGCGCCTCAGGCGTGGTGATCGCTCTTGGTCTCGTCGTAATCGGCAGGAATGATGTAGAGCGGGCAGGGCAGGGAGCCGGCCGCGGCCGAAAAGTGGGTAACCAGCGGGCCGGGCGCAGTTCCCTTGGCCGCGCCGAGCACCAGCGCGGCGACTTCGGCATGTTCGGCAAGAAATTCGCTGACGATCTTCTGTCCCTGACCGATCTTGACCGAAATGGTCGGCATGATGCCGCTTTCCGCCAGCAGATTGCCGGCGACACCATGGGCCAGCATTTCGGCGCGGTCGCGCGCCTCGGCCTCGATCGTGGCCTGCACCGCACCGAAGGCACTGAAATTCTGCTGCGGCACCAGTGCCAGCAGGTGCACCGCACCGCCCACTGCCACAGCCCGGCGCGCGGCGTAGCGCAAGGCGGCCAGCGCCTCTTCGCTTTCGTCGATGATGACCAGGAATGTGCGCATTTTCGTGCCCCGTGAGGCGCAAGCTATCAATGCATTCGTATGGTTTGGCAAGACCCCCACTTCTGACCCTTGCCCGCCGCGTCCGAATTGGCCAGAGACGAAAGCCGAAGATCGACTACGGGAGTTTCAGCGGATCATGGCCTTGGAAATCAAGATGCCGGCTTTGTCGCCCACCATGGAAGAGGGCACGCTTGCGCGTTGGCTGGTGAAGGTGGGGGATACGATTTCCTCGGGCGACATCATGGCCGAGATCGAAACCGACAAGGCGACGATGGAGTTCGAGGCCGTCGATGAAGGCGTGCTGACCGAAATTGTCGTGCCCGAGGGTAGCGAAGGCGTGAAGGTTGGCGCGGTGATCGCGCGGCTTACGGTCGAGGGCGAGGATGCAACTCCTGCTCCTGCTCCTGCTGCAACCCCTGCGCCTGCACCTGCCGCCGCTGCGGAAGGCCCCGCCGCCACGCCGACCGCGCGCAATTTGGCTGAGCAGAACGGCATCGACCTTGCGAGCCTCACCGGCACCGGCCCCAAGGGCAAGATAACCAAGGAAGACGTCGAGGCAGCGATCGGATCGGGCGGCGGTTCCGCCAGTCCGGCTCCGACACCTGCGCCCGCACCTGCGGCTGCACCGGCACCTGCCCCCGCTTCATCGGGCGACCGGATCATCGCCTCGCCGCTCGCGAAACGGATTGCGGCGGACAAGGGGATTGACCTTGCTCAGGTGAAGGGAACCGGCCCCAACGGTCGGATCGTCAAGGACGATGTCGAGAACTTCACTCCGGGTGCAGCGGCCGCATCGGCTCCGGCCCGTGCTGCGACACCCGCACCGGCTCCGGCAGCATCCGCGCCAAGCGCGCCGGTCGCCGTCCCGACGCTTGGCGGCGATCTCGATGCGCCTTACGAAGCGCAAAAGCTTAACAATGTCCGCAAGGTCATCGCGCGCCGTTTGACCGAGGCCAAGCAGACCATTCCGCACATCTACCTCACCGTAGACGTGCGGCTCGATCCGCTGCTCAAGCTGCGCGGCGAGCTGAACAAGAGCCTCGAGGCCGATGGGGTCAAGCTGTCGGTCAATGATCTGCTGATCAAGGCGCTGGCCCGTGCATTGCAGCGCGTGCCCAAGTGCAATGTCAGCTTCCAGGGCGATGCGCTCTTCCAGTTCTCGCGCGAGGATATTTCGGTCGCGGTCGCCGCGCCTTCGGGCCTTATCACTCCGGTGATCCGTGATGCGGGCCGCAAGGGGCTGGCGCAGATCAGCACCGAAATGAAGGAGCTGGCGAACAAGGCGCGCGACGGCAAGCTGATGCCGCAGGAATATCAGGGCGGCACGGCCTCGCTGTCGAACCTAGGCATGTTCGGCACCAAGCAGTTCGACGCCGTGATCAACCCGCCGCAGGCGATGATCCTTGCGGTCGGCGCGGGCGAGCAGCGCCCCTATGTGATCGACGGCGCGCTAGGTGTCGCCACGGTGATGAGCGTGACCGGCAGCTTCGACCACCGCGCCATCGACGGTGCGGACGGCGCACAGCTGATGCAGGCGTTCCAGCAGCTCGTCGAAAACCCGATGGGGCTGGTGGTGTAAACCGATGCCTTCCGGCGAGTTGACAATCAGGGCAACCGCCATGCCCGCCGACACCAACCCCTATGGCGGGGTGTTCGGCGGGTGGCTGATGGCGCAGATGGCGCTCGGCGCAGGCTCGCTCGCGAGCCGCGTGGGGCAGGGCAAGGCGGTGGTGGTCTCGGCGACCGACTTTGCCTTTCCGGGCGCGATGGCGGTGGGGGACGAGCTTTCGGTTTACTGCGACGTCCTCGCCACCGGCACCACCTCGCTCACCATCGCCGCCGAGGCCATCGCGCGGGAGCGCAACGGCGAGGCGACCACGCTGGTCGCCAAGGGCACTTTCAAATTCGTCCTGATCGGTGATGACGGGCGCCCGCGCGCTGTCGGCGTCGATCCCACACTTCTCCTCCCCAAGGAAAATTGAAAATGGCTACTGAATATGACGTGATCGTGCTCGGTTCCGGCCCCGGCGGCTATGTCGCGGCCATCCGCTGCGCGCAGCTGGGCCTGAAAACCGCCATTGTCGAGCGCGAGAACCTTGGCGGTATCTGCCTCAACTGGGGCTGCATCCCGACCAAGGCGATGCTGCGCTCTGCCGAGATCTATCACTACATGCAGCACGCGGGCGATTACGGCCTTGTTGCCAAGGGGATCGAGGCCGATCTGGCCGCGATCGTGAAGCGCAGCCGCGGGGTGGCAAAGCAGCTCAACCAAGGCGTCACGCACTTGATGAAGAAGAACAAGATCACCGTGCACATGGGCGAGGGGCGGCTGACCGGCGCGACCAGCCTTACGGTGAAATCCGACAAGGGCGAGGAAGCCCTTTCGGCCAAGCACATCATTGTCGCCACCGGTGCGCGTGCGCGCGACCTGCCTTTCGCTCCGGCAGACGGCAAGCGCGTGTGGACCTATCGCCACGCCATGACCCCTGCCGAACTTCCGGCAAAGCTGCTGGTGATCGGATCGGGTGCAATCGGGATTGAATTTGCCAGCTTCTACAATGATCTGGGCAGCGAAGTTACAGTGGTTGAAATGCTCGACCGGATCGTCCCGGTCGAGGATGCGGACGTTTCGACCTTCCTTGAGAAGTCGCTGCGCAAGCAGGGCATCAACATCATGACCGGCGCGGGTGTCGAAGCGATCAAGGTTTCGGACAAAGGCATCACCGCGACCATCAAGGATAAGGCCGGCAATGCCGCGACCAGCGAATTCACCCATGTGATCGTCGCTATCGGCATCGTCCCCAATACCGAGAATATCGGGCTGGAAGGCCTTGCCGAGATGGACCGCGGTTTCATCCAGATCGATCCCTATGGTCGCACCAAGTCAAAGGGCCTGTGGGCGATCGGCGATTGCACGCCGGGGCCGTGGCTGGCGCACAAGGCGAGCCATGAAGGCGTCACCGCTGCCGAGGCGATCGCTCAGGAACTGGGCAACAAGGATGCGCATCCGCACCCGCTCAACCGCTCGGCAATCCCCGGCTGCACCTATTGCCACCCGCAGGTCGCCTCGGTCGGCATGACCGAAGCCAAAGCCAAGGAAGCCGGTTACGAAATCCGCGTCGGCAACTTCCCCTTCATTGGCAACGGCAAGGCGATTGCGCTGGGCGAGGCGGAAGGCTTTATCAAGACCGTGTTCGACGCGAAGACGGGCGAATTGCTGGGCGCACACATGGTCGGCGCGGAAGTGACCGAGCTGATTCAGGGCTACACTGTCGGCAAGACGCTCGAGACCACTGAAGCCGAGCTGATGCAGACGGTGTTCCCGCACCCGACGCTGAGCGAGATGATGCACGAAAGCGTGCTCGATGCTTACGGGCGGGCGATCCACTTCTAGAAGGACAATCACATGACACAGACCGGCACCGAGGCGTTGAAGGGCGAAGACTGGGCGGGCGAGATGGGCGCGCGCTGGCTTGCCAGCCTCGACCGGTTTGAAGGCATGATCGCCCCCATCGGTGCGGCTTTGCTTGCGCAGGCCGATTACCGCCCCGGCGAGCGCG
Organism: Erythrobacter fulvus; assembly: GCF_028595285.1. Lineage (GTDB taxonomy): Bacteria > Pseudomonadota > Alphaproteobacteria > Sphingomonadales > Sphingomonadaceae > Erythrobacter > Erythrobacter fulvus. The sequence goes on from NZ_JAQQXQ010000001.1 coordinate 310,650, forward strand.
TGCTCGATCTCGGCTGCGGAGGTGGGGCGACCACGCTGGCGATTGCCGAGACCGTGGGACCGACCGGTGCGGCGCTGGGCCTTGATGTCGCCCCGATGCTGGTCTCCAAGGCGCAGGAACGCGCCGCCGATCTGGACAGTCCAGCGCGTTTTGTCTGCGCCGATGCGGCAACAGCGACGCTTAATGAACCGCCTTTTGACCGGCTGTTCTCGCGCTTCGGCTCGATGTTCTTTGCCGAACCGGTTCCCGCCTTCAATAACCTCAAGGCCATGCTGAAACCCAGCGCACGGATCGATCTTGCGGTCTGGGCCAACCCGCGCGACAACCTGTGGATGATGGAAGTCATGGGCGTGGTGCGCCAGCACATCGAAATTCCGCCCGCCGCGCCGCGCGCGCCCGGGCCGTTCTCCTTCGAGGACCTGACCTATCTTGAAGTGGTGCTGACCGGCGCGGGTTTCTCGGGCATGGAAGTTACGCCCTATGAGGGGCGCCAGTCCGTCGGCGGACCGGGCGCAGCGCCGCAAGAAGCGGTCGACTTCGTGCTGTCGTCGATGGCAGTTGGCCGCGTACTCGATGAAGCTGGAACGGCAATTCGCGATGCAGCGCGGACTGATCTCATCGAACTCTTCACGCAGCGGCATGTCGCAGGCGAGGGCGTGATGATGGGCTGCAAGGCCTGGCTGGTCAAAGCGCAGGCCTGAAGCGCGAAGCTTTGGCGGACAGGGTGTCCTCCATACTACCGGCAAATGAGGGCCGGAGCGGACAATCAAAACCCTTGCTATCCCTAGGTTTCCTGCAGCTTTGCCTTGCAATCTTTCCGATGCTCGCCGATACTGTTCCCATAAAAACACCGATCCAATTGGGGAGCGGTTTTGGGAACAGAGGCAAAATCTATGCCGCGCAAACTGCACAACGCTCTCACCGCGCAATCGGTTAAGCACGCGAAGCCGGGTCGCCATGCCGATGGAGGCGGGCTTTATTTGCTGGTGAAAGAGGGCGGGGCGCGCTCCTGGGTTTATCGCTTCATGCTCAAGGGCAAGTCGCGGGACATTGGCCTAGGTCCGGCTGGCCCCGGCGGTATATCGCTTGCCGAAGCCCGCGATCTGGCGACCGCGCTTCGTCTCAAGGTCAAGGCGGGCATTGATCCGCTGGAGGAACGGCAACGCGCCGAGGCCGAGGCAAAGGCGGCGGAACAGGCGGCGAAGGTCGCTGGAATTACGTTCAGGGCCATGGCCGAAACCCATATCGCGGCGAACAAGGAAAGCTGGCGCAATGCCAAGCACCGCCAGCAATGGGAGAACACGCTCAAGACCTATGCCTATCCGGTGATTGGCGATCTGCCGGTTGCCGAGGTCGATACCCCACATGTGCTCAAGGTGCTGGAGCCGATCTGGCGCGAGGTTCCCGAAACCGCCAGCCGGTTGAGGGGCCGAATTGAAACCGTGCTCGATAGCGCCAAGGCGCGCGGATACCGCCAAGGCGAAAACCCCGCCCGCTGGCGGGGACACTTGGCGCAAATCCTCCCCGCCCGCACGAAGCTGTCACGCGGCCATCACAAGGCCATGCCGTATGACGCGATCCCCGCCTTCGTGGAGCAGTTGCAAGCGCGGGAGGCGGTTGCGGCGCTGGCGCTGGAGTTTGTCATTCTTACCGCCGCGCGGACTGGCGAGGTTATCGCCGCCGAGTGGAGCGAGGTAGATCTGGCCAAGGCTGTTTGGACGGTGCCAGCCGAGCGCATGAAGGCGGGCAAGGAGCACCGCGTTCCCTTATCCCCGCGCGCGGTTGAGATACTGGAGCAAACGAAGCAACTGGGCGGCAAGCACCTGTTTCCCGGCGCTGGGCGCGCCAAGCTGTCCAGCATGGCCATGGCGATGCTGCTTCGCCGCATGAAGCAGGACGTTACGGTTCACGGTTTCCGGTCCGCGTTCCGCGACTGGGCCGCGGAATGCACCGGCTATTCTCACGAGGTCGCTGAAATGGCGCTGGCGCATACTATCGGCAACGCGGTGGAGCGGGCCTATCGGCGCGGCGATCTGTTCGAGAAGCGGCGGCGGCTGATGGCTGATTGGGCGACCTATTGCGCGAGCGGCGCTCCTGCTGGCGGGAAGATCACTCCCATCAACGTTCAATCTGCCGCTTAGCGACAGCCATTAATTACGGGCAAGCTTACTCGAAAACCGTTTGAGCCTCGCCTTTCGTAATTGCTTCACGAAGGCGTTTGCCTTGCCAAAACGCATATGCCCCTACGATAATTGCTGGCGCAGCATAGTCGCTGAACGCGCCCCAGTAATAGGGGCCTCCGTCAGCGCCGCCGAATCCCGCCAGCGTAGACCCCGTCATGTAGGCTGCTGCAACGCTTCCCACCTTTCCCTTTATTGGATCGTCGAAAACGCGTTTAAAAATTGCCCATTCGAGCAGGGCGTAAAGGAGGAAAATCCCAAACACCCCCCCAATGATTTGTCCAAAGAAATAAGCCATATATTTGGTTTCCGGTGATTAATCTCTAGATACTGAGGCCCAAAAGATCAGCAAAAACCTAATCCTGGATCAGCACGTAGGCCGCCATTCGGGCAGCGCCCTCCGGGGGCAATGATGCCATTGCGCGGTAAAGGGCCTTCCCGACCTCACATTGGCGATCAACGGGAAGCGTTGAATAGGTTTGGTTCGCTAAGCTATTCAATTCCTCCTCCAAGGTGCCATATTCTAGCATGGCACTACCAACCTGCTCCCAATCAGAATCGCTGGGGGGCTGACGAGGAGCTGGACTGTCACGACCAGCCGCTGCGGCTTTTATTTGCAACGACACAACCTCAGCCATCGCTTCCAAAGTGGGCGTTGAAAGCTGTCGTCCGGGACCAAGTCCTGTCGTTACAAACTCAGCACAAATCGAAGAAGAATCCTTAGAAAGAGCATCTAAAAGCGGAACATGCTTTTCGAGGACCTCAATCAAATTTTGCTGAGGGGCAGCGGAAAAATCCTTCTTTGAGGATTTGGCGAACGATCGCATAAAACTATGCGCATATACATTTATTTCAGCCCCACTTGCCCCGCCTCTAACCTTCTCACTAAACCCAGATATAAGTGCCTCATAATCAGAAGGATATTTCTCCTTTAGTACGTAGAACATAGAGGCTATTGATGGATTATCAGCAAAAGTATTTTCCAGATCTGCCTCGATGGACGATGGGGACGACTGGGCATAGTTTATGGCCTCGCGAGTGCCTACGCGCGCAACGGCACCCGCGATAGCGACGATAAGGATCGTTAAGCCAAAGCCGACCAAGCCCTTCATCCAGCCATCACTCTCCGGTTTATAAGGCATGATTTTCCCCATGCTGCCAAATCCAAGGCTAAAGCGTTGTTTCACAAAGCCGTGACAGATTATCAGCGAATGATAGGCAAGCAAGTACGACCAATCATCGACACCTGTTGCTGATGCTCCAAAGGTTCAACTGCCGCCACTGAAGCAGACACGATGATGGATGAGAGCGAACTGATGCATGGGCAAGGATTGAGCTAAAAGCGCGCCATTGGCTCCATCGCGATTATCTTCGTGGCAGGGGCTCACAAGCGATCCCGTCGCCATCTCCATCCATCTCCGGTCTGTAACCGGGCTGTCCCCTACGAAGTGGCGCAGCACCCGCCGCCCGTGCTTCCTTACAGTTGCGGAAATATGTTCCCGATCTGGCCGGGTTGGCAGGGCGATAAGGCACGGAGGTTTGCGCCCGCTCTCGCTGAAGTTGCCGTTCCAGCGACGCTACCTCGGCACGATAACCCGGATCGTTCGCGCGAAAATCTGCCGGAGCCTGAAACTCTCCCGACCAGATACCCAGCCGGCCAGACTTAGCCGCTTCCGCTGCTGGCACGTAATCCGAGCCGAACTGATCAAGCGCTACAGCATAGCCCGCTCGTGCGATTGCATCCGAGAGGTCCAGCCTTGCGACGGAACAGGTCGCCACTGACCTGCCATACTTGTCGGTATCGCGCTGGCGGCAAGAAACGCGATTGTCGGCAACCAAGGCTTGCAGCAGGGCCTTTGCATCCTCGCCACATGCCCATGCTTGACCGTCACGAGTGCAAGTCTGAGCACGCTCGGGCGCATCGATACCGAACAGACGGACGCGCTCGCCGCCGAAGTCCAAGGTATCGCCATCGACCACTCTTGGATTGCCATAGATGATTTGCGCTTGGCTGGGCGCAGCAAGGCAACAGGCGATGGCAACGAAAAGCGCATGGGTCGATCCGCGCATAATTTTCTGCCCCACTACAACGGCGGATACAAAACCGCCTTCGGTTTCCAACTTCCTCGCACTTATAGTAGTTTAGCCGCCGGGGATAGGCAGGCCAGCCGACAAGCGCGCATCCCACGTGCTTCCCCGCTTCATCCTTGGGAACCGCGAAGGGACGCGGGATGGCTCAAAATGCATTAGCTGGACTTGTAGATAAATATGATCTGGTCGGCCCCACGGTCGATGACGACGTTCGACGGATTATCGCGCGGTGGGGAGCCGAGGCGGTGAAAGAATCGGTGAAGGTGCAGACCAAGCCAAAGCGAGGTCGAAAACCCGAGAAAGATTGGCCGCTGCTTTGGCCATATATAGAGCGCGACGCGCGCGAATGGCTTGATGGCGGCGATCCCTACGAACGGTGGACCGACTATTCTATCGCCAAGGACTATGCCGACAAACACCCCGGGCAAAGTCACCCTGCGGTAATGAAGCGAATCACGAAGCGGTTGAAGGCAAAGCGGAAGATTTTCGCACTGATCGAAGCCGAGCGGATAAGCACGACTGACTATCCGTATACCGCGCACCTGAGGGCTTTAGCGGAACTCACGCGGGCCGAACGTCATCCGGTTTGGGCCTCGATGTATGCGCGGGCGAAAAAGCAAATTGACGATTACACAGCCAAGTATGGTGCGCCGCCAGACGAAGATTTTCCGATGATGAAAGTGCAAATGCTGGCAGAGATGCCTGTCTCTAAGCCTGAGGGCAGTCAACACCTCGGATTGCTGGAACGATATTCTAAGCAGCTTGATGCCAAGGACTAGGGAGAAAAAGCGACCGGATTTTCTCCCCCCAAAAACCGATCAGTTTTTCTCCACCCGAAACTGGTGCGATTTAAATCGCCTACCTGCTATCCGTAAAGGCGATAAATAGTCTGCCCCATAAGCCCGAACAATCCCGTTCGCGCAACATGGGAGGTGCTAATGCACCTGAATACAAACGACCCCCCGAAACTCGCCTATTCGATCCGCGAGGCGGTGGCAGCTACCAGCCTCAGCAAAACGACGCTCTACGCCAAGATTGCCGCGAATGAGTTGCGCGCTGTCCGCGTAGGCGGGCGGACCGTGATCCCGGCGGAATCGCTCCATGCGCTTATCCATGGGGAGGGCTGAGCCATGCCCGAAAAAAAGAAACCCCGGCAGGGTCGTGCCGAGGTCTCCTGCAATCAAGTTGGTGCCTGTTTGCAAGAGTCCCTTAGCCTTTCTGCTTATCGCGCTCAACACCTTATCGCCGAGCACGGCATTCGCCCGGACCTCGCTGTTATGGTGGCAAGCCTCGCATTCGGAGGGTATGGCCATGGCTAATCCCTATCCCGACGCACCCGGCGCGAAGGGGCCGGATGGCACCAGCCAAGAGGCGGCAGCTGCGATCCAACCGAGCGTGACGCGCCTTCGCCGCCTCGCCTTGCGGACGCTGGGCCAGCTGGGCGCTGCGACCGTGCTTGAAGCGGTCCCGGTCGCCGGAGTGCCGCGCGAAAGCCTCCAGCCGCGTTTCTCCGAACTCAGGGCCATGGGCCTTGTCGAAGCGACCGGCGAGCGGCGGCGCAACCCGAACGGCAAGAGCGCGGCTGTCCTGAGGCTGACGGATGAAGGGAGGGCAGCGCTATGAGTGATCTTGTCTCCACCTTCATCGAAGCCATGCAAGCGGCTGGCATTCGCCCGCTGGAGCCTATCGCGCACAAGCTGGCGGCGGGGCAACCTGTCCGGTTCCGTGCCGAGGGTGATAGGCCGGGGCGGCGCAACGGCTGGGCTGTGCTCCACTTGGACGGAGTGCCAGCCGGAGTCTTTCGCCATTACCGGCTGGGCATTCGATCGATCTGGCGCGCGGGGAGCGATCCTCGCGCGTTGGCACCAGCCGAGCGGCGCGCGATCATGGCCAAGGCGAACGAAGCCGAGGCGCGGCGCAAGGCCGAGACGCGGGCGAAGCAGGATGCGGCGGCGAAGCAGGCTCAGGCGCTTTGGAAAGCGGCGATAAGCGCGGAACCGGCCCATGGATACCTCACCGCCAAAAGCCTTGCCCCGTTCGGTATTCGGCAATCTGGCACGGCGCTGCTGGTGCCGATGTTCGATCCCGCTTTTAGGCTATGGAACCTCCAGCGCATTGCACCCGATGGCGGCAAGCGGTTCCTGTCTGGCGGGCGCATTGAGGGGCTGTTCTGGCCCCATGCGATGCACCTCGCCGATGGCAGACCTTCGCCCGGTCCGCTGGTGATTGGCGAGGGCTTTGCAACCGTGGCGGCGATCCACGAGGCAACCGGCCATGCGGTCGCCGCCGCCATGTCCGCCCGCAACCTGGAGCCGGTCGCGCGGGCCATGCGCGGGCTGTTCCCGGCGCGGCAAATCATCATCGCGGCGGACAATGACTGTCACCTTGCCGAGAATATGGGCCTGAGACTCGCTAGGAAGGCCGCTGAGTCGATTGGCGGGCTTTTGGCTATTCCGAGACCTGAAACGTCCCGAGGTAATTCTGGGGCCGATTTTGCGGACCTCAGGCGCAATGAGGCGGCGGCGATCATCGCGGCAACCCTGAGAGGGGAGGCCTAGTCATGGACGGAACAATACGCGCGCGCATGGACTTCGCGCAAATTGACCCCGGCGAGGCGAGTGAGGCCATAGCGGCGGCGGCTATCGAAACGCTCGATTGGGCGGCGCTGGCGAACGTCAAACCCGCGCCCAAGGCTTTCGTCATTCCCCTGCTGGCACCAGCCGGAGAGGTGACACTGTTCACCGGGCCGGGGAGCGCGGGCAAGTCGCTGCTGGCGCAACAGCTGGCAACCGCGCTGGCGGCTGGGGTGCCGACACTTCGTCTCGACATGGGGCAAGCCCCGGCGATCTATCTCACCTGCGAGGATGACGACGGGCAATTGCACTGGCGGCAAGCGCATATCTGCGAGGCGCTGGGCGTGCCGGTCGCCAGCCTAGCGGGCAGGCTGCACGTGGCGAGCCTGAGGGGCGCGCTCGATAACGCGCTAGGGACTGAGGGGCCGGACGGGGAGTTTACCCTGTCCCACGCCTATCATCGCCTCGCTGCCATGATCTGGCGCACCGGGGCCAAGCTGGTGGCGCTCGACAACGTGGCGCACCTGTTCACCGGGAACGAGAACGACCGGGGCGCGGTGACGCGCTTCGTCAATGCGCTCAATCGGCTGGCAGGCGAGAGTGGGGCGGCCATCATCCTGCTGGGCCATCCGAACAAGGCTGGGGACAGCTACTCAGGCTCCACGGCATGGCTAAACGCGGTCCGGTCGCAATTCGTGATCGAGCATGATCTGCAATCGGATATGCGGACGGTCACGGTCGGCAAGGCCAATTATTCCCGCAAGGGCGAGCAACTGCGCTTTGCTTGGGTGAATTGGGCCTTCGTGCTGGAGGATGATCTACCGCCGGACGCGGCGCGCCAGCTGGCCGAAACCGCCAAGGCGCAAGCGGGGAATGATGCGTTCCTTAGATGCCTTGCGCTTTGCACTCAGCAAGGGCGGAACGTCTCACACAAGCCGGGAAGCAATTATGCTCCCAAGATATTCGCCGGAATGCCTGCGGCCAAGGCCATGAAGAAGCCCGAATTTGAAGCGGCAATGGAGCGGCTGCTGGGCCTCAATATCATCGAATGTGACGCGGATTTGTGGCGCGGCGATGATCGAAAGACCCGGCGTGGTATCCGGCTGGTGGAGGGCGGCGGATGATGAAGCAGATTCAATGGAAGAGAACTTGCTGTGCAGGAGCAATTAAGATGAGCCTTATCGAGCATACATTAGTCGCACTTGTGATTCTGGCACTTGTCGGATGGCTGACCAAAAACTGGTGGGCAGCTGCCGCTTTACCGTCTGGGTATTTCATCGGTCGGGAGGTGGCACAAGCTGAGTATCGTTGGATTGAGACGTTTGGTGGTGGGCTGCGGGCAAATATGCCGTGGCACGCAGTATTCGATCTGCGTCTTTGGGAAAGCAGCGATCAGATTGCGGACTGGCTCGGACCGGTTGCGGCATGCATCGCCGTTGCAGTTTGGGCCGACCGCTATCGCAAGTAGGTATGCAATGCGGCGACACCGAAGAGTGCGGCGACCCCCTTGCGGCGACCCCATGCGGCGAACGCGGCGACCCTTTCGCTTTTACCCTCGGCGATCTGTGCGGCGACCGTGCGGCAAAGGTGCGGCGACCTCCCCCCTTACTAACGTAACGCGGGCGCGGCCTTGGGGGCCGCCGCGTCCCGCTAGAAAGGCTCAGACATGACGAAGGCAAAAGGCACTACCGGAGCGGCGAAGGCGAAACAGAACGTTCTGGAGGCCGCGCCCATGGACGGCGAGAAGCGGGAGGCGACTTTAGCGCGGCTGGCGCTGGGGCCGGGGCCAAGGCACGCAACAGTCGGCAACAGCTATGCTGCCAGCCTGTTCAGCGACAATCACCCGATGGACATTACCGCCAGCACCGGCGTTATCGGCGATGCCATGGAAAAGGCGAGACAAGGCGACAAGGCCTTTGCGAGCAACATTCTGGCCGCGCAAGCAGTGGCGCTCGATACGATGTTCACAGAACTGGCGCGCCGATCCGCCGTAAATATGGGCCAATATCTCGATGCCAGCGAACGCTATATGCGGCTGGCGCTCAAGGCTCAGGCCAATTGCCGAGCGACACTGGAGGCGCTGGGCAAGCTGCACCAGCCGCGCGAGCAGACTGTGAAGCACGTTCACGTGAACGAAGGCGGGCAAGCGATTGTCGCCGATCAAATCAACCAGCACGCCGGGGGCAGGGAAAATGGAAAATCAAACGAACAATCCCTTGCAACCGGACCGGCTGGCGAAAGCCCCGCGATGCTTGGCGCGGACCCGCAAGGGAACGGAGTGCCAATCCCCGGCGGTGAAGGGCCGGAAGCGGTGCCGGATGCACGGTGGCACAAATCCCGGCGCGCCTAGGGGCAATCGCAATGCGTGGAAGCACGGCGCGCGATCTTGAAGGCTGTGGAAGCGGCCCGGATTCTCCGGGAGATTAGAATGCAGTTTCAGGCTTGAGAACTTTGCGTGCGAGTTGCCCCACGAAGGAGGCGGAAGCGTTAATGCCATAATTTGGGACGCACGATTCTTAGATCTTGACGACAGCATCATCCTTAAGCCAATTCGCTCAAAGCGACCTGAGTAAATGTTGCTGAATTGGGGGCTCTATGAAGATTAAGAATGCTATGCTCAGCGCAATGGCCCTCTATGCGGCCACGTTGTCCGCGCCAACATCCGCTGCCGTGTTGTATGAATGGTCCGGCGAGAGCACCATTGTTTTTGATGATACAGTCCGTTTTGAGGCCTCTTTTTCATTCGAAAATGACGAGCCTATTGGAAATTTTCAGGTCCTCGATTTAAGTAAAGTGACTTGTGTTTTAAAGTTAAACGGAATCAATGTTGGTTGCTTGGAAGTGCGCATGGGCGAGGTCACCACTTTCGCTAATGGCAACGTCGTAGAAGTCGTTTCAAATTCGTTTGGGCGCGCAGGTTCAAGCTATAGTATGGGTAGTGTCTTTTCGCTTGATTCGCTCAGCATGACTGGGTCGTACGATGCGATTAGCTTCAATCCATCAAGATTGACTGTTACCAATACCAACTCGGCCCCTGCGGTGCCCGAGCCCGCAACTTGGGCTATGTTTATTCTCGGTCTTGGCTTGGTTGGTGGTGCCATGCGGCAACGAAAGGCTCTTACTGCGACGCTATCGAGCGCGTGAAGCGATCCGATATTTAAAGTTACGACCTCGCTGGAGAGATCTGGCACGGTTGTTGTTTGGAAGCGTTGAGGGCAGATGCATTTCAACGTAAAACGAACACCAGTAACAGTCCGAGATTATCTAAAGTCTGTCACAACCCAAAAAGTGCGATTTTGTAGGCCGAAGAAGCCATGTTTCTTTTTAAGAGTTATAGCGGCGGTCGTGGCTAATCTCGAAAAGGGTGGAGGACTTCAGTCCTTGCCTTGCGGAACGAATAAACCCCCTCAATATCTGTCCCTTTGACTTAGCCGGATGGCTCGTCAACCCCAGCAATTGTGATGGCGATTTGTTCATCAAACAATGCTCTGCGTGACGATAGCCGTCTGTCCAAACCATATCTCGACGCGGAAACACCTCAGTCGCTTCTTTTTCTAGCACTTTGATGGCGGAGCCATGGACTCGCCGAGCAGCCCATTCGTAATTTTGAAGACGTGTTTTGGAGAACGCTTTCGCGGAAAGCAGATCCCATTCCGCTTCGGGCGCCGCCTTTAGCAGAGCCAGCAATTCTGCTGCCGCTACGCGATCGACATCCCAAACATTGTCGTCACCCATAATGCCCCCGCTCTTGGTTTCGCTACCATGCTGATTGCCTGTCAGGGAAATGAAACTCAGATCGAACATTCGTCAAGTCTAGGCCCGAAAGCACCGACAAAGGACAAGCGATCATCGAGTGGGCCGTAAAGGCCAAGCTAAGGGCCATTGCCATGCTGCCGCTATTCGACGCGGCGTGGGCGATCGATGGAATCGAAGCGAAGATGAAGGAAGACGCGGAAAGATCTGAGTAAGAGCCTAGGCACAATCGGATTAGGGAACGCTTATGGGAATCGGGCCTTAGTTCAACATAAAGATCAATATTATCAGATGGTATTGGCGGACAGGGTGGGATTCGAACCCACGGTAGGCTTGCACCTACGGCGGTTTTCAAGACCGCTGCCTTAAACCACTCGGCCACCTGTCCGTACAATTTCGCCCTCTAGCGGGGTGATTTGTCCGAGTCACCATACTTCGGTTGTTGGGAATTCACCCAAGGTGTGACATCCCTAGGGACATGATTCCCCGTTTGCTTCCTGCCGCCTGCCTTGCCCTTGCCGCAGCCGTGCTGTTCGGCACCACACCGGCTCTGGCCCCAGCGACGGCACAGGCCCCTGCGCAGCCCGATCTTCCGTTCGACGCCTATCTCGAAGTGCTCAAGGCGCGGGCACGGGCCGAAGGCGTCAGCAGCGCCACCATCGATCGCATGACGGCCGGGCTCACCGCCAATGAACGGGTGATCCGGCTTGACCGAAACCAGCCCGGCAGCGCCACCGCAGCAGGCTATCCTCCGCTGGCCCCCTATATCGCCACCCATGTCAACGGCGAGAGGATCGGCAGCGGACGCCGGGTGTTTGCAGAGCACCGCGATCTGCTGGCCCGGATCGAGCGCGAAACCGGTGTGCCTGGGGGCATTATCATTGCGATCTTCGGACATGAAACCAGCTATGGCCGCATCAAGGGCGATTTCGATCTCGCCCGCAGCCTTGCCACGCTGGCCTGGGAGGGGCGTCGGCGCGAGTTGTTCGCTGGCGAGTTCGTCGCTCTGATGAAAATCGCCGACAAGGGCTATTCGCGGTCGCAGCTGGTGGGAAGCTATGCGGGGGCTTTCGGCAACCCGCAGTTCCTTCCGAGCGTCTATCTTCGCCTCGCCACCGATGGAGACGGCGACGGACGCGCCGATATCTTCACCAACCTCGCTGATACCTTCGCCTCGATCGCCAATTACTTCCGTGATGCCGGATGGCGGCCGGGTCAGCCCTGGGGCGTGCGCGCCTATGTGCCCTCTGGCTTCGACGTGGATGCCTACAGGACGCGGCTTGTCGCCCCGCTGTGCCCGCGCGTGCATGAACGCCACTCGGTCTGGAAAACCGTCGCCGAATGGCGCGCACTGGGCGTGGTGGCACAGGGCGGGCTGGCCGATGATGTCATGACGTCACTTTTTCAGCCCGATGGCCCCGGTGCGCCTGCATGGCTGCTGACCGGCAATTACCGCGCGATCCTCGAATATAACTGCTCCAACTACTACGCTATGAGCGTGGGGCTGCTGGCTGACGAAATCGTGAACTGATCATGCGCCATGCCTCGTCAAGCGCGGAGGGCATGGCTATAGCCGCGCGCGTGATGACTGCTCTCGTTCGCCGCTTTGTTCTGTTTCTTGTCCTGCTCGGGACGATCACGCTGCCTGTGCAGGCGCAACCGGCCGAGCGTGTCATTCCCGCTGTCCCGCGCGCGGACGAGGCACCCGTTGCGCTGCTGGTAGACATCACCACCGGACAGGTGCTCCACGCGCGCAATGCCGAGCGGCGCTTCATGCCCGCATCGGTCACCAAGGTGATGACGCTCTATCTGGCTTTTGAACTGATCGAACAGGGAAAGCTCGATCCGGCACAGGTTTTCATGATGAGCCCCGAAGTGGCGCGCGAATGGCGACGCAAGGGTTCGACGATGTTCCTCGATCGCGGCGAACGCGTAACGGTTCACGATCTGCTGCTCGGCATTGCCAATGTTTCGGCCAATGACGGCGCGGCGGTGCTGGCGGAGGGGCAGGCCGGGTCGGTAGCAGCATGGACCGCAGCGATGAGCGAGGCGGCACGCGGGCTCGGCATGAGCGGCAGCCATTTCGGCACTCCCAACGGCTTTCCCGACGAAGGGCGCACGTTCACCACAGCCAATGATCTGGCCAAGCTCGCACGGGCGCTGGTGACGCGCCATCCGGACAAGTTCGGTTATTACATCGGGCGTGCCGGGTTCGACTACAAAGGCATCGCGCAGGTCAATCATGATCCCATGATCGGACGGGTCGACGGGGCTGACGGGATCAAGACCGGTTTCACCAACGAATCCGGTTTCTCCTACCTCGGCACGGCGCGGCGCAACGGTCAGCGGCTGGTGCTGGTGCTCGCCGGCGTTGAAAACGGGCGGCTGCGCGGAAGGTTGGCGCTGGCCTATATGGAATGGGGCTTTTCCGCCTTCGACCGGCGGCGGCTGTTCGCACCTGATGCGGTAATCGGCACGGCGCAGGTGCAGAACGGCGATGCACGCAGGGTGGCTTTGGTGGGCAAGGGGCCCGTCGCGATCAATCTCCCGCGCGGGAGCAAGGGCAGGATCAGCGCGAACATTCGTTACGACGGGCCGCTTCGGGCGCCAATCATGGCCGGCCAGCAGGTGGCGACGCTGGAAGTCACCGCGCCCGGCGTAGCTCCCGCACGCATCCCGCTTTACGCCGCCGAGGAAGTCGGTGTCGCCGGCCCGATCGACCGGATCGTCAATGCCATCGCGGGGCTGTTCGCATGAGCGCGGTACGCGGCCGCTTCATTGCCTTTGAAGGCGGGGAGGGCGCGGGCAAGTCTACCCAGGCGCGCCTGCTGGCCGAAGCCTTGCGCGCACGCGGGCTGACGGTCGTGACCACCCGCGAACCAGGCGGGACGCCGGGGGCAGAGGCGATCCGCAAACTCCTGCTCAATCCGCCCGGTGACACTGGCTGGACAGCCGAAGCCGAAGCCTTGCTGTTCGCCGCCGCCCGCGCCGATCATGTCGCACACCTGATCCGCCCGGCGCTCGCACGCGGGGAATGGGTGGTTTGCGACCGGTACGTCGATTCGAGCCGCGCCTATCAGGGCGCTGCCGGAGAGCTGGGTGACGAAGCGGTTCTTGCGCTTCACGCCTTCGGCAGTGGCGGATTGCGGCCCGACCGGGTCATCCTGCTCGAAGGCGACGAAGCCGCGCTGGTTGGCCGCCTCGCAGCGCGCGGAGCGGAAACGGACGCGATCGAAGGCCGGCCTGCCGCCTATCACCGTGCGGTCGCCGCCGCTTTCAGAGCCTTTGCCGAGGCCGATTCTTCCGGTTTTGCCCGGATCGACGGAATGGGCGCACCCGATGAAGTTCACCATCGCATCATGGCGGCGCTCGGCGATCTGCTGGAGGGCGTGGGCACATGACCCGCTGGCCCAATCACGGCGAAGCGTGGCGGCAATGGCGCGATGCGCTGGCGGGTGAACGGATGCATCATGGCTGGCTGCTCGCGGGCAAGGCCGGGCTGGGCAAGCGTGATTTCGCCATGGCCGCGGCGCGCGAGCTGATGGCCGAACTCGGCGTTCCGCAGCCGCAGGGCGATCACCCCGATATTATCCTGCTGACCTATGGCCCCAAGGACGACAAGGCCGAACGCGCTGCTGCCGATGGGAAGCCTTACGAACTGGCTCGCAGCATTCGCATCAAGCAGATCCGCGCGATGCAGAAACGGCTGATTACCCGCCCGACGCTGGGTAGCCGGCGGGCAATCATTATCGATCCGGCCGACGACATGGAGAAAGCCGCCGCCAACGCGCTGCTCAAGAGCCTTGAGGAACCGCCGGTGGGCACGTTTTTCCTGCTCGTGACCCACCGTCCGGCGCGCCTGCTGCCCACCATCCGTTCGCGTTGCCGCACCTTGCGGTTTCCGGTGCTGTCCGACAGCCAGCTGGGTGCGATGCTGGAGGAGGGCGGCATGCCCCACGATCGCGCCGCCATCGCTGCCGCCGAAGGATCCTTCGGCGCCGCGCTGCGATTTGCCGCGCAGGATCTCGCGCCGCTGGCCAAGGTGATCGAGGCGTTGCTGGAACGCGGCGATGATGGGTTCACGGTTCGCGGAGAACTCGCCCGGCTTATCGGCCCACGCGCCGATCGCGAGCGCGTGCAGGCCGTGCTCGATCTCGCGCAGGCTCTTGCGGCGCGGGCTGCGCGGGAAACCGACGATATTGCCAGACGCGGGCGACTGATCGATACCCATGCCGCGCTGGTGAGCCTCGCCGCCGAGGCTCCGACGGCCAATTTCGATCCCGGGATGCTGCCCTTCGAGATCGGCAGCTTGCTTGTATCCGCCGCCCCCGCTAGCGAACCGGCCCATGGCTGAGACCGACACCACCCCTTTCTACATCACCACCGCCATCAGTTATCCCAACGGGCGGCCGCATATCGGCCACGCCTATGAGGCGATCGCGGCGGATGTCATCGCACGTTTCCAGCGCCTGCAAGGCCGATCCGTGCGGTTCCAGACCGGCACCGACGAACACGGGTTGAAAATGGCCCGCAAGGCCGAAGAGCAGGGCCGCAAGCCGCGTGACCTCGCCGATGAAATGTCCGGATATTTCCGGCAGATGTGCGATGCCCTTAACGTTTCCTATGATCGCTTCATTCGCACCTCCGAACCCGATCATCATCGCGCCAGCCAGGCAATCTGGCAGGCGATGGAAGCCAGGGGGGATCTCTATCTCGATCGCTACGAAGGCTGGTACTCGGTCCGTGACGAGGCCTATTACGACGAGAGCGAACTGGTCGAAGGCGAGGGCGGGGAAAAGCTGTCGCCGCAGGGCACTCCTGTCGAATGGACGATCGAGGAAAGCTGGTTCTTCCGTCTGTCGAAATATCAGCAACCGCTGCTGGAATTGCTGAAAACGCCGGGCTTTCTCGAACCGGCAAGCCGCCGCAACGAAATGATCGCCTTTGTCGAACAGGGCCTGCGCGACCTTTCGGTCAGCCGCACCAGTTTCGACTGGGGCGTGAAGGTGCCGGGCAGCGATGGTCACGTGATGTATGTCTGGGTCGATGCCCTGACCAATTATCTCACGGGGCTCGGCTATCCCGACGATACCGCCCAGATGCGCGAATTCTGGCCTGCCAGCCTGCACCTGATCGGCAAGGACATCGTGCGGTTCCACACGATATACTGGCCCGCCTTCCTGATGAGCGCGGATCTGCCGCTGCCGCAGAAGGTTTTCGGCCACGGCTTCCTGCTCAATCGAGGGCAGAAGGAATCAAAGTCGCTCGGCAACGTCACCGATCCGCTGGAGCTGGCAGAACGTTTCGGCGTGGATGCCTTGCGCTATTTCCTCATGCGCGAAGTCGCCTTCGGACAGGATGGCAGCTATTCACCTGAAGCCATTGTTTTGCGTGCCAATGCCGAGCTGGCCAACAGTTTCGGCAACCTAGCGCAGCGCACCCTGTCAATGATCGCGAAGAACATGGACGGGAAGCTCGAGGCTTTCGAGCAGGCCGAGGCCGATACTGCCTTGCTGGCGACTGTCAGTCTTGCCTGCGAGACCGAACTTCCACGCGAATTCAACGCGTTGAACTTCTCAGTAGGGATCGAGGCATGGATGCGTGCGGTCTATGCCTGCAATCAATACGTCGACGAACAGGCACCCTGGGGCCTGAAAAAGACCGATCCCGAACGGATGAAGGCGGTGCTGCAAACGCTGTTCGTGGCGCTGCGCGATCTCGCTATCGCGATCCAGCCCGTCGTACCGGAAAAGGCGGCATCGTTGCTCGACCAGCTGGGCATCCCCGCAGGCGAACGTTCCTTTTCCGCACTAGATGATCGGGAATGGTTCAACCGCCTCGTCGCCGGCGGCTATACTGTCGCTCCGCCGACACCGCTGTTCCCGCGGCTTGAATTGCCCGCAGAGGAGGGCTGAGGCAAGCGATGCTGGTCGATAGCCATTGCCACCTGGAATATAAGGGCCTCGTCGAAGATCGCGAGGGCGTGCTTGAGCGGGCGCGAGAGGCCGGAGTAGGGGCTTTCCTCAATATCTCGACCCGCCAGAGCGAATGGGATCAGGTGGTCGGCACCGCCGCGCGTGAGCCGGATGTCTTCGCCAGCGTCGGTATCCACCCACACGAAGCCGATGCGCATCAGGACCTCGGCCGTGCCGCGCTGCTCGAAGCGACACGGCACCCGCGCGTCATCGCGATCGGCGAGACCGGGCTCGACTACTATTACGACAAGTCGGACAGGGAGGCGCAGAAGTCTCTGTTCCGCATGCACATCGATGTCGCGCGCGAGACGCAGCTGCCGCTTATCATCCATACCCGCGATGCTGAGGAGGATACCTTCGCAATCCTCGCTGCGGAGATGGAGAAGGGGGCGTATCCCGCGCTGATCCACTGTTTCACCGCCTCGGCCAACTTTGCCGAAAAGGTGCTGGCGCTGGGGCTGACGATCTCGTTGTCGGGCATTGTGACTTTCAAGAATGCCAAAGACTTGCAGGAGGTCGCGAAGATCATTCCTGAAGACCGGCTGCTGGTCGAGACAGATAGCCCCTTCCTCGCTCCGGTACCGCATCGGGGCAGGGTGTGCGAACCGGCCTATGTCGCCGACACTGCCGCTTTTGTCGCAGGTTTGCGCGGAACAGATATGGAACGAATGACAGCCGTGACCACTGCGAATTTCTTCAACCTTTTCAAGAAAGCCGCCCTGTGAAAGTAGTGATGCTCGGTTCGGGCACCTCGACCGGGGTGCCACGGCTGGGCGGGCCCGATGGCGCGGGCGACTGGGGCGACTGCGATCCGGAAGAACCGCGCAACCGCCGCACGCGGGTGTCGATTCTGGTCGAAAGCGATGACGGCCGCAGGCTGCTGGTCGATACCTCGTCGGATTGCCGCGCTCAGTTACTGGCGAACCGGATCGACGGCATCGATGCGGTGTTCTGGACGCATGATCATGCCGATCACTGCCATGGCATCGATGATTTGCGCGTATTGCGTTACGGGCGCGCCGGGCCGATCCCGGGGTTTGCTTCGACTGAAACCGTCCGGCGGCTGCGGCAGCGGTTCGGCTACGTCTTTGCAGGACAGGACGGCTATCCGACAATCTGCACCATCGACACGCTTGACCGGCTGCGCATGATCGCCGGTTTCGGCGTCGAATGGTGCCAGATGGCGCATGGAACCGGCGAAACCACTGCATACCGCTTCGAAGCAGATGGCAAATCGATCGGCTATGCGACCGATTTCAGTGCGATTTCTGATGAGATGATCGAACTGTTCGACGGCGTCGATATTCTTGTGTCCGATTGCCTACGCCGTGAACCTCATCCCACGCATGCAAATCTCGCCATGGCCATTGAACTTGGCGAGCGGTGCGGCGCGGGGCGCGTCGTGCTGAGCCATCTCGACAAGAGCATGGATTACCGGGCGCTCTGTTGCGAAGTGCCCGATTTCGTAACTGTCGGGTTCGATGGTCTGGTGGTTGTCGCATGACCCCTGAATTGATCATGCCTGTGATTGCCAGCATCGGCTGGCTGATTGTCGTTGGTGCAGCGCTGGCTTCACACCGTTTGAAGTGGAGCCAGGTTGCAAAGATGGCGCTTGTCTGGGCGGCCATTTTCGGTGGTCTTTATGTTCTGGTGGAGTGGTACCTGACGGTTCGGGATGCCGCCGGGTCAACATCTTCCATTTAACATAATATATATTATCCATTCAAAGGTCAGGCATGAGCAAAGCGCCCCATACGTCCCCTATCAACCGGTTGCTCGACATCATGGCCCGCCTGCGCGATCCCAAAGCCGGTTGTGAATGGGATCTCGCGCAAGACTTCGCGAGCATCGCGCCTTACACCATCGAAGAAGCCTACGAAGTCGCAGACGCGATCAACCGCAATGACATCGCCGACCTTCGCGACGAACTTGGCGATCTGTTGCTCCAGGTCGTCTTCCACGCCCGCATGGCCGAAGAAGCCGGATATTTCGCCTTCGCCGACGTTGCCAACGCGATCAACGAAAAGATGGAAACCCGCCATCCGCATATCTTCGCCAACGCTGGCGGAACCATGGACGAGGCGCGCTGGGAAAATCTCAAGGCAAACGAACGCGCAGCCAAGGGTGTGACCAGCGCGCTCGACGGTGTGGCATTGGCGCTTCCGGCCCTGATGCGCGCGCAGAAGCTTCAGAAACGCGCCGCGCGAACGGGCTTCGACTGGCCCGATCCTTCCGGTTCCGAAGCTAAAATTGCCGAGGAAATGGAGGAACTTAAGGTCGCAACTTCCGATCAGGAAAAATTCGAGGAAGCGGGCGATCTGCTGTTCGCCGTCGTCAATTTTGTCCGCGCGCACGGGATCAGCGCCGAGGATGCCTTGCGCGCCGCCAATGCCAAGTTCGAACGCCGCTTTCGCGCAATGGAAGATCTGGCCGATGGCGCGTTTCCATCGCTGTCTCTCGATGCGCAGGAAGAATTATGGCAGCAGGTAAAATCGGCCGAGTAACCGTTTTTAATCAATTGCCTAGCGTGGAAAACTGGCCCAGTTCCTTGGGGTTGAGGCGGACAGTGACGCGGCGCATCGGGCCTGCCTCTCCTTCTCCGGCATCCTCCTCCGCCACCACGTCGCCATGCGCGTGCAGCCATGCCATGCGTCGCCCGTCGCTGAGCGGCAGCACAAAGCTGACTTCGCGTGCGGCACCGGTGAGCAAGGTGGAAAGCCGATCTTCCAGCCATGCCACGCCCTCACCCGTCGCCGCCGACACGATCACCGCATCGTGTCCTTCCGCCGCATCGTGCAATTCCTCAAGCGATTCAGCGTCCAAAAGGTCGCACTTGTTCCAGACTTCGAGAATCGGAATACTGCTTTCGCCGGTATCCTTGTCGACCACGCCGAGATCGCCGAGCACGTCCAGCACCTGCTTCTTCTGCGCCGCATGGCTTGGATTCGCCATGTCGCGAACGTGGCAGATGACATCGGCCCCCGTGACTTCTTCGAGCGTCGCACGAAATGCAGCCACAAGCTGGGTCGGCAGATCGGAAATGAAGCCCACCGTGTCCGAAAGGATCGCCTTTTCCACCCCCGGCAGACGGATCGCCCGCATGGTGGGATCGAGCGTGGCGAACAGCAAATCCTCCGCCATAACTTCCGCGCCGGTAAGGCGGTTGAACAGCGTCGATTTGCCCGCATTGGTGTAGCCCACCAGCGCGATGACCGGCCAGGGTGCCCTTCCCCGCCGTTCGCGATGCAAGGCGCGGGTTTTGCGCACCTGTTCAAGCTCTCGCCGCAAGCGACCCATGCGCTGACGGATCATCCGGCGGTCGGCTTCGATCTGGGTTTCGCCCGGACCGCCGAGAAAGCCGAAGCCGCCGCGCTGGCGTTCGAGGTGGGTCCAGCTGCGCACCAAACGGCTTTGCTGGTAATCGAGATGCGCCAGTTCGACCTGCAGGCGCCCCTCGGCTGTTGCCGCACGTTCGCCGAAAATTTCCAGAATTAGACCGGTGCGGTCGATCACCTTGCGCTTCAGCCGGTCTTCGAGATTGCGCTGCTGGATCGGGGTCAGCGCGCCGTCCACGATCACCAATTCGGCCGCGTATTGTTCGCACCAGACGGCGATATTTTCGACCTGACCCGATCCGAACAGGGTGTTCGGCTGCATCTGGCGCACGGGAAGGATCGCGGAATGGGCAACAACCACCCCGATCGCGAGTGCGAGCCCTTCGGCTTCGGCCAGGCGCTCGGACGCATCGAGATCGTAACGCAGCGCCCGGATATCCGGACACAGCACCAGCGCCCGCGCGCCGCGTGTAACCTCGTCGTCGAATTCGCTATCGAAGCTCAGTCTTCGGCCCCGTCGTCGTCATAATCGTCATCATCGTCACCGACGCTGAGATCGACCGGCCCGGCGGGCTGGATGGTGGACACGGCATGCTTGTATGCCAACTGCACCGCGCCGTCGCGTTCCAGCAGCATGCAGAACAGATCATAGGCAGCAATGCGTCCCTGCAACATCACGCCGTTCACGAGGAACATGGTCACCTGCACCTCGGCTTCGGCAACGCGGCTGAGGAACACGTCCTGAAGCAGTTTCTGCTTCTTGCCGCCGCCCCGGCTCTGGAATTGCATGTGGTCAAGCGACTGCCCGGGCATGATCGTCGAGATCGCGTGCTTGTAGACAAGCTGCGATTGCCCGTCGCGGCGGAGCAGGATCGAGAAATTGTCAAACCACGTGACAATGCCCTGAAGCTTCACGCCCTTCACAAGGAACATCGTCACCGGAATCTTGTTCTTGCGCAGCAGGTTTAGGAATGCATCCTGAAGATTGCCTTGCCGCCCGGCAGCACCGCCGCCGTCGCTGCGCTGTTCGACCGGCGCGGCACTGCGCGCAACCGGACGGGGGGAGAGCGTTCGCCCGCTGGACATGGTCTTGGCTCCTGTTCTTGGCGGCCGGTTTTGCGGTCCGCAGATATGGCTGACCGGACGCGTCACATGGCCGCCGGCACCGCCTATATAATGGCGATTGGCGTGCCACCCGACAAGGCTTGATTTGCTATGCGCTTACGGCCTGAACCGACGACCTATTCGCTGTCCCCGTCATCGCGCCGGTCGGCCATGCCGAGCAGCTTGAGCTTGCGGTGCAGCGCCGATCGTTCCATCCCGATAAAACTGGCGGTTTTCGAGATATTGCCCGAAAACCGGCGGATCTGGATCGCCAGATATTCGCGTTCGAAACTTTCGCGGGCCTCGCGCAGCGGCACCCCCATGATGGCCGAGAGATTGTCGCCTGCCATGCCGATCTGGCCGCCGGTGATTTCGGGTGGAAGCATGTCGGGCTCAACCGTGGTCAGCTTCTCGCGCGGGGTCATGATGATCGTGCGCTCGACCACATTACGCAACTGGCGGACATTTCCGGGCCAGTCATAGGCCTGTAGCGCCGCCATCGCCTCGGACGAGATTTCGGGGGGTGAAAGGCCCTGATCATTGGAATAGCGGGTGAAGAAATGTTCGGCCAGCGCAGGAATGTCCTCGCGCCGCTGCGAGAGCGAGGGGATTGCCACCGGCACGACGTTGAGGCGGTAGAACAAGTCCTCGCGGAAGCGCTTCTCGGCCATTTCCACGGTGAGATCGCGCGTGGTCGAGGATACGACGCGCACGTCCACCCCGATCTGCCTTGTGCCGCCGACCCGGACAAAGCTCTGGTCAGTCAGAACCCGTAGGATTCGCGCCTGAGTCGAGAGCGGCATGTCAGCGATTTCGTCGAGGTAAAGCGTGCCGCCGTCGGCCAGTTCTAGAAGGCCCGGGCGCACCTGCTTGCCGTTGGCTTCCTCGCCGAACAGTTCCTGTTCGAAGCGTTCGGGCGTGATCCGTGCGGAATTGACCAGCACGAAGGCACTTTCGGAACGCCCGCTCCACGCGTGCAACAGGCGTGCAGCGACTTCCTTGCCCGCCCCCGGAGGACCCGAAATCAGCACGCGGCTGCCGGTATTGGCAACCCGCTTTAGCGTTGCACGCACGGCATTGATGGTGGGCGAATTCCCGGTGAACTCCGCACTGCTCCAGCTGCTTTCGCGCAACCGGCTGTTCTCGCGCCGCAACCTTTCGGTCTCGGTCGCGCGTTCAACCAGCAGCAGCAACCGCTCGGCCTCGAATGGCTTTTCGATGAAGTCCATCGCCCCCCGACCCACGGCAGCGACAGCGGTGTCGATATTGCCGTGTCCGGAAAAGATGATCACCGGCAAAGCCGGCTCGCGCGCCTTGATCGCATCGAGCAGTTCAAGACCGTCCATCTGGCTCCCGTGGAGCCATACGTCGAGCAGCACGAGGCTGGGGCGGCGTTCGTCGATCGCGGCCAAGGCCGCGGTGCTATCGGCGGCGGTGCGGCAGACATAGCCTTCATCGCCAAGCACGCCCGCGACCAGCTCGCGGATATCGCGTTCGTCGTCGACGATCAGGATTTCGAGCGCCATGGGCGGGCTCCTTCGGCTGGGGTTCGGGGGTTGGAAGCGGACGGCGTCATGCCGGGATGCCCTCCAGCGGCTGGGGATTGCGCGCGAAGCGCAATGTCACACGCGTTCCCCCACCGGGGGTGCTGGCAAAGCTCATGTCGCCGCCATGTTCGTCGACAATCTTGTTGACGATGGCAAGGCCGAGCCCGGTGCCTTTCTCGCGTGTGGTGACATAGGGTTCGGTGATCCGCTCGCGGTCGGCGGGCAGGCCGATGCCATTATCCTCGATCGTGACCATGATCGCCTCACCCGCGTCGCTGATGGTGACGGCGATCTCGCCCGCAAATTCGCCGCGTGCCTCGCCAGCACGGGCCTCCACCGCCTCCACTGCGTTCTTGAGCACATTGGTCATCGCCTGGCCGAACTGGTGCCGATCGCAGCGCACCTCCCGTTCGAGCAGGCCAATGGAAGATACGCTAAACGCGATGCCCGAATGTGCGACTTCCTGCAGAAACACGGCCTGACGCACCAGATCGAGCGCATCCTCGTCGCGGAACACCGGTTTGGGTAGCCGCGCGAAGGAGGAAAATTCGTCGACCATCTTTCGAAGATCACCCACCTGGCGCACGATGGTGCTGGTGAGTTCATCGAACAGTTCGCGATCCTCGTCGCCCACCTGCGTGCGGTAGCGCCGCTTGAGGCGTTCCGTGGCCAGTTGGATCGGGGTGAGAGGGTTCTTGATCTCGTGCGCGATGCGGCGCGCAACGTCCGACCATGCCGCCTGCCGCTGATCGAGCAGCTGGCGGGTAATATCCTCGAAAGTGATCACGTGACCACTGGTGCCCGGCGCCACCTTGACGGCGAGCGTCAGCAGTTCGGTGCCCTTGGCATGGGAGACGATCGCGCGCTCCTTGCCTTCGGTAATCATGCGGCACAGTTCGGGCGCGAGGTCCTGGAGCGAGCGGCCGATCATGCCCTCCCCCTCCTGTCCCGGCGCCGATAGCAGCGCCTGCGCCGACGAATTCATCAGCATCACGCGGCTGTCGTTATCGACCGAAATCACCCCGGCAGTAACGGATTCCAGCACCGCTTCCATGAAGGCGCGACGGTCGTCGATCTGGCGGTTGGCGCTCACCAGTGCCTGGGTCTGCTTTTCCAGCTGCGCCGTCATGCGGTTGAACGCCCGGTTGAGCAGACCGATCTCGTCCGCGCCGGTACGCCCTTCGAGCCGCAGCGCAAAGTTGCCCTGCCCCACCTTTCGCGCCGCGCCGACCAGATCGGTGAGCGGCTTCACCTGCCGGTCGGCAAACCGCAACGCGAACCAGATCGCGAGGCCCACCAGCAAAAGGCTGACCGCGACCAGCGCGATGTTGAACCGCAATTGCAGCATCCGGGCGCTGCCGGTGAGCCGGTCATACGCGGTGACGATCGACTGCGCCTTCGACCACGAATTGAACATCGTCTCTTCGGTGGTGCGGGCGTTGTAGAGATAGATACCCGCCTTGCTGTCGATCGGTGCGATCGCGGCGATGCGTTCGGCACTCCCTTCGACCACGACCAGTTCATTATCGTCGAGCCGCTTGAGCGCTTTTTCGCTGAACGGCACCGGGTCGTTACCCTCGACCAGATTAAGAGCCACCGCAGTGCGGAAGGTGTCGTCATCCATCCGTTGGAGAATGACGCTCTCGGTGATCTCGCGCGCCTGCGCCTGGTACAGATAAAGGTCGGGAAAATCCTCGTCGGTGATAGGCACCCGCTCGAGGATGAACCGCATGTCGCCCGCCATTGCGACGGTTTCCTGCTGCACGTCGCGTTGGTTGGCCTCGTAATAGCTTTGCGCCAGTGCGTTGGCGTTCTCCATCAGCCCGCGGGAATCGTCGGAAAACCAGAAATCGACCCCGGTCTGGAAAAGGAAAGCGGCAAACCCCGCCACCAGCAGGGTCGGCAGTGCGGCCACCATCGAGAAGAAGAACACAAGCCGCACATGCAGCCGCGCAGTGCTCCCGGCGGCGCGGCGCAGCGCCACCCGGCGACCGATCAGCACCAGCAGCGCCATCGCAGGAACCAGCGTTGCCATCAGGAGCAGAGAGACCTGCATCGTCGGCAGCAAGGCGTCGGGCGCAGTAGCGCGCGAATAGGTCAGCCAAGTCGCGCCGACCGCCGCCAACAGAGCCAGTGCGGAAATGATCTCGAGCCAGAGGAATATATTCGCCCGGCGCGAGGCGACGATGAAGCGGCGCCACCAGCGCGGCGGTTGCTGCTGCGACAGGCTCAGCACGCGAGGCAGGGGCGCATCCATCGTTGCAACTCTACAACAATGGTGTGGCAAATATGCAAGCCGAAACCTTTCGACTATGCCCCGATTGCGTCAGGACGTTTGGGAAAAGCGATCAGGCTCCAGCCCCAGCTCGCCGATCCGTTTGCGCAGCGTGTTGCGGTTGATCCCGAGCAATTGTGCTGCGCGCAGCTGGTTGCCACCGGTCCGGCCAAGGGCGTGTTCGATCAGCGGCTTTTCGAAGGCTGCCAACGCGCGGTGATAGAGCATGCCCGGCGGCGGAGATTCGCTTGCCAGCCAAGCGGCCAGAGCGGAACCGAAGCCAGCCTCGGCGTCCCGCACTGCGCCCATCCCCGGGGCAGTATCCGCACCGATGATATCGGTCAGACTTTCGACGTCGATCCGCTCCTCGCGGGCCATCAGCGCGAGCCGGTAGACGACGTTACGCAGTTCGCGGACGTTGCCGCGCCAATTGCGCGTTTCAAGACCGGCAATCGCTTCAGGGGTAAGATACCGCCGCGGCAGGCCGTCCTCTGCGGCCAGCACCAGGAAATGCTGCGCCAGCGCACCGATATCCTCGCGTCGCTCGCGCAAGGGCGGCAGTTCGATCGGTACGACATTAAGACGGTAGAACAGATCCTCGCGGAAGGTGCCCGCGGCAATCATCGGCGCCAGATCGCGGTTGGTTGCAGCGATGATGCGGACATTCACCGCAATTTCCTGCCGTCCGCCGACGCGCCGGATGCGCCCCGATTGCAGCGCGCGCAGCAGCCGGGTCTGGGCCTCTGCCGGCATGTCGCCGATCTCGTCTAGGAACAATGTGCCACCATTGGCCTGTTCGAACTTGCCGATCGCCTGCGCGATTGCACCGGTGAACGCGCCCTTCTCGTGCCCGAAAAGCTCGCTTTCGACGAGGTCTGCGGGGATCGCGGCGGTGTTCACCGCGACGAACGGCCCGGTGCGCCGGCTGCCAAGCTGGTGAATCGCCTCGGCCACCAGTTCCTTGCCGGTGCCGCTCTCGCCGGTAATCAGTACCGTCAGATCATTGCGCAGCACTCGGGTGATCATGCGGTATACGCCTTGCATCGCCGGGCTGCGCCCGACCAGCGGCATGCGCGCACCCTCGCTTTCCCCCTCACCCTCCCCCGGGGTGTCGTCCGTTTCCTGACCCGCTGCCGCGCGCTGACCGGCCGCCTGCCGCACCGCGTGCACCAGTTCGTCGAGATCGAATGGCTTGGGGAAATATTCGAAGGCATCGCTCTCGCTCGCCCGCACTGCGGTATCCAGCGTGTTCTGCGCCGACAGCACGATGACCGGCATTGCGGGATCACCGGCCTTTACCGCTTCGAGACTGGCCAGCCCGTCGCCGTCCTCAAGGATCACGTCGGTCAGCATGACGGCAAAGCGCCGCTCGGCCAGCGCCCGGTCGCGCGCTGCGATGCCGGTGCAATGGGTGATGGCGAAGCCTTCGTCCTCAAGCGCGGCGATGATCACGGTGGCGATCGCGATGTCGTCTTCGACAAGCAGGACGGTGTTGGGCATGGTGCTCAGCTCTCGCGTGCAGCCTGCGGCAGATGCAGGCGGAAATGGGTTAGTCCGGCGCGGGCATCGCGTTCGTGGCTGATATTCCCGTTCATGTCGCTTACCAGCTTGCGCACCAGCGGTAGCCCCAGACCCTGTCCCGAAGGTTTGGACGAGACGAATGGTTCGAACACATGATCGCGCAACGCCGGATCAATGCCCGGGCCATTGTCGCTGACAGTGATCTCGATCGGCAAGGGCACGGCACGCCCTTTGCGAATGGCGCTGAAGGCAAGTCCGCTGACAAAGCGCGTCTGAACCACGATTTCCGCATCATCCCCCTGACCCAGCGCAGCATCGCGGGCATTCGACACAAGGTTGATCAACACCTGCTCCAGAGCATCGCGATTGACGAGAACCGGCGGCAGCGAGGGATCGAATTCCTCGCGGATCTCGATTTCGCCGTGCACCGATCCGGCCGCGCGCATGGTGGCGATGGCAGCGCGGATGGCCTCGTGCGGATTGCACGGCTCGACCGGTCCGGTGCGGGTGCTGCCGAGTTGCTGCATTCGGTCGATCAGCCGCGCGATCCGGTCGACTTCGTCGGTAATCATGCGTGCAAGCTTCTTGTCGGCATCGGGCAGCTTGCGGGCCACCAGTTGCCCGGCCCCGCGAATGGCGGCGAGCGGGTTCTTGATTTCATGCGCCAGCACCGCAGGCGCGCTCAACATCGCATCGCCGCCCTGCTTGTGCACCGGATCCTCGTGCCCGATTTCAGAAAGCGTAACGACCCGCCAACCCGGATAACTGCCGAGCGGCGAGACTGTCATGTTCACGCGTAGTTCGCCGTTACCCACGGCGATGGCCATATCACGCGCAACAAGCGCCTCGTCATTGAGGCTCAGGCGCGCCTCGACCCGCGCATTTATCGGACCAAGGCGTTCCACCAGCGGCGTTCCGACCAGACGGCTGGCGCTGGTACCCAGTAGGCTTTCGGCGGCATGGTTGACTTCGACAATCTGCCCGTCGCCATCAATCAGCAGCATCGCGAAGATCAGACCGGCAATCTGTGCCCGGGGATCGGGCACCGGGTCGCCGCCGGAAAAAGTCGTTGCAGCGGCGTCCTGCGCGTTGCCCGAAGCGTTCACCGCTCAGGCTGCCTGCTTCAGCAGAAATGGCGTGTAGAAACGCTCAATCTCGCCCAGCACCTGATCGGCATCGTCGATGAAATTGACGTGATTGCGGAATTCGGCCGAGCCATGCAGCCCCTTGGTGTACCATCCCAGGTGCTTACGGGCCATCTTCACCCCGGTATCGCGCCCGTAATGATCGAGCATGCGGTGATAATGTTCGACCACGACCGCATATTGTTCGGCCATTCCGGGCGCGTCCAGCGCCTCTCCGGTGCGCCACCAGTGCATCACCTGCCCCAGCAGCCACGGCTTGCCATAGGCACCGCGCCCGATCATCACCCCGTCCGCGCCCGATTGTTCAAGCGCCTTGGCAGCATCTTCGACGCCGCAGATATCGCCGTTCACGATCACGGGGATATTCACCGCGTCCTTCACCTTGCGCACGAAGGCCCAGTCGGCATGCCCCTTGTACATCTGGTTACGGGTGCGGCCGTGGACAGTGACCATCTGCACGCCCAGATCCTCGGCGATACGCGCGAGTTCGGGGGCATTAAGGCTGTCATGACACCAGCCCATGCGCATCTTTACCGTGACCGGCACCTTCACCGCCTTCACGGTGGCTTCCATCAGCCGCACCGCCAGCGGCACCTCGCGCATCAGCGCGGAGCCTGCAAACTGGCCGACGACCTTGCGCACCGGACAACCGAAATTGATGTCGATGATCGCGGCGCCATTGCCTTCCTGAATCCTCGCCGCCTCGGCCATGCTGGCCGGGTCGCAGCCAACCAGCTGCATCGAGACGGGTTCCTCGATCCGGTCCCACGCGGTCTTCTGCGTGCTCACCCGGGTTTCGCGGATCGCCGCCTCGCTCGCCACCATCTCGGTGACGTTGAGGCCCGAGCCATAGCGCCGCACAAGCGTGCGGAAAGGCATGTCGGTGACCCCGGTCATCGGCGCGAGCACCACCGGTTCGGCCACAGTGACGGGGCCGACGGCAATCGGCTTTAGCGCCGGAGGAGTGGGAAGCGTGGTCATTTGCGAGGGTGTGCCTAATTATTGGGCAGGCGCATAGTGGATTGCCGAAAGCCCGTCCAGACCTTAAGCGCGGCTACGCATGGCGAGCGAGCCCCCCCTTCCCGCTTTTTCCGCGATCGTGGTCGCCGCAGGCAAGGGCCTGCGCGTCGGTGGTGATGTGCCCAAGCAGTTCAGGCAATGGCGCGGTCGTCCGCTGGTGCGCCATTCGGTCGAGGCCCTGCTTGCGGCCGGGGCAAACCCGCTGGTCGTTGTCATCGGAGCGGATGCGCGGCGCGATGCAAAGGCCGCGCTTGCGGGCCTTTCGGGCATCCGCTTCGTCACCGGCGGCATCAGCAGGCAGGATTCGGTGCGCAACGGGCTTGAGGCGCTGGTGGATGATACGCCCGAACGGGTGCTGTTGCACGATGCCGCCCGCCCCGATCTGCCGCGCGGCGTCATCGCGCGCCTGCTTGCCGCGCTAGATACCCTGCCCGGCGCGATTCCTGTCCTACCGGTGGTAGACAGCCTGGCCGTCGCGGGAGAGGACGGGGCGATGGCGGGCAAGGCAACCCGCGAAACCTTGCGCCGGGTCCAGACCCCGCAGGCCTTCCGCTTTCCCGCAATCCTCGCCGCGCACCGCGACTGGCATGGCGCGACTGACGCAGGCGACGATGCGCAGGTGCTGGTTGCAAGCGGAGGTTCAGTAGCGCTGGTCGATGGTGACGAACGACTGAAGAAAATCACCTTTGCGGAGGATTTCGTGACAACCTCAACCATGCCCCCTTTCCGCGTCGGACAGGGCTTTGACGTCCACCGGCTGGAGGCGGGCGAGGAGCTTTGGTTGTGCGGGGTACAGATCCCGCATGACAAGGGCCTTTCCGGACACTCGGACGCCGACGTGGCGCTGCACGCTATTACCGATGCGGTGCTGGGTGCGATCGGCGACGGCGATATCGGTACGCACTTTCCGCCCAGCGACCCGCAATGGCGCGGCGCGCGTTCGGGGCGGTTCCTCGAACATGCCGTCGGCCTCGCCCGCAAGGCAGGCTACGCGATTGCCAATATCGACCTTACCCTGATCTGCGAGGCACCCAAAATCGGCCCGCACCGCACTGCCATGCGCGCCGAGGTGGCGCGGCTGACCGGCCTTGACGAAAGCGCCGTCAGCATCAAGGCAACCACCACGGAAAGACTGGGTTTCACCGGCCGCGGCGAAGGGATCGCTGCGCAGGCCATCGTCGCACTTGTTCTTGCTTGAGAGGATTTCTGCCCATGACCAGGCTTGTTGCCCCTGCCCTCGCACTTGTCGCACTGGCCACCGCGCACACCGCACAGGCCCAGCAGCAGACCTGCGTTGCCGCCGCCGATATCGGCGATACCGTGCTTTATGCCATGCCGATTGCCTATGACGCGGTAAGCCGGTCCTGTTCCAAGCAGCTGAAGGCGGACGGTTTCATCGCGCAGGACGGCGCGGCCTTTATCGACAATTTCCGCGCGCGGCAGGACAGCGCCTGGCCCGGCGCATTCCGCCTGCTCAAGACCTTCATGGCGCAGAACGATGCGGAGAAGGGGGGCAAGGACACCGACATGACGGCGATGATCGCTGCCCTGCCCGAAGATTCGCTGCGCCCCTTCGTCGATGGTCTGGTCGGCCAGATGATCGCTCAGGAAATCAAGCCGGACAGCTGCAGCAAGATCGAACGCGGCCTGGAATTGCTCAGCCCGCTGCCGGTCGACAATGTCGCCGGGCTGATGGGTTTCGTGTTCGAGCTGGCGGATGTGAAGAACCCGTCGATCTGCGCCGCACCGCAGCAGGCGAGCAGGAAGTAGACGAGCGATGCCCGCCTATCTCCTCCCCGATGACATCACCGATCTGGCCGCCCGCGTCGTGGCGGAAAACGCCGATGCCGGACGCAAGGTCGCGCTGGCGGAAAGCTGCACTGGCGGGCTGGTGGCCGGCGCACTGACCGAGATCGCCGGTTCTTCCAGCGTGCTCGATCGCGGATTCGTGACCTATTCCAACGAAGCCAAGATGGAGATGCTGGGGGTCGCGAGCGATATCATCGAGACCTTTGGCGCAGTGTCGATTGCCTGTGCGTGGGCCATGGCGAAGGGCGCGCTGGAGCGCTCAGGCGCCGATGTCGCGGTGGCGATCAGCGGGATCGCGGGCCCCGGTGGCGGGACGCCGTTGAAGCCGGTCGGCACGGTGGTGTTCGCGCGCGTGGTGCGCGATGCGACCGGCGAGCCGGAGGGCGAACTCAAGTTTTTCGAAGGCGGCGACGGGCCGGACGGCCGCGCCGAAATCCGGCGTCAGGCGACGCTTTGCGCGCTGGAGTTGCTGCTGCCGTAAAGATCGGCTGCGCGCTTTTCGAAGGCTTCCACCATCTTGCGGAAAGCCTTGTCGAAATACTGGCCCGCAATCTTCTCGAACAGGCGGTTCTTGAAGGTGAATTCGACGAGGAAATCGATCTCGCAGGTTTGATCGTCGATCGCGCGGAAAGTCCAGACATTGTCGAGATCGGACAGCGGCCCGTCGACGTAATGGACATCGATCATCCGCGGCCGGTCTTTCGCGACGCGCGAGGTGAAGCTTTCACGCAGAGATTTGAAGCCGACCACCATATCGGCGACCATCTCGGTATCGCTATTGGAGCGCACGCGGGTGGCGATCACCCATGGCAGGAATTCGCCATATCGGCCAACATCGGCCACCAGATCGAACATCTGTTCGGCGCTGTAGGGTAATCGCCTGGTTTCGCGGATACCTGGCATTACGCCTTCGCACGCTCCTGCGTGCGGGCGAGCTTCTCCTCGCGCGCAGCACGCATCTTCGCAAAATCGTCACCCGCGTGATAGCTCGAACGGGTCAGCGGGCTTGAAGCGACCTGCAGGAAGCCCTTGGCCCGCGCGATCGCGCCATAGGCGGCAAAAGCCTTGGGCGTGACGAATTCCTCGACCTTGGCGTGCTTGGGCGTGGGCTGGAGATATTGGCCCATGGTGATGAAATCCACCTCGGCGCTGCGCATGTCGTCCATCACCTGGTGCACTTCGAGCCGCTGTTCGCCCAGCCCGAGCATGATGCCCGATTTGGTGAAGATCAGCGGATTGTGCGCCTTCACCTCTTCCAGCAACCGCAGCGAGGCATAGTAGCGCGCGCCGGGGCGAATGGTGGGATAAAGCCGCGGCACGGTTTCGAGGTTGTGGTTGTAGACGTCCGGCCCGGCCTCGCAGATCATTTCCACCGCGCGGCGCATCTTGCCGCGGAAATCGGGGGTCAGGATTTCGATGGTGGTGCCGGGCGTATTACGGCGCAGCGCCTCGATCACCTTGACGAACTGCATCGCCCCGCCGTCCGGCAGATCGTCCCGGTCGACGCTGGTGATGACGATATGTTCCAGCCCCATCTTGGCCGCAGCGATGGCGGTATTTTCCGGCTCCATCGGATCGACGCTACGCGGCATGCCAGTCTTGACGTTGCAGAAGGCGCAGGCGCGGGTGCAGACATCACCGAGGATCATCACCGTCGCGTGCTTCTTGGTCCAGCACTCGCCGATATTCGGGCAGGCAGCTTCCTCACACACGGTGTTGAGGTTCAATTCGCGCATCAGCTTGCGCGTTTCGTGATAGCCCTCGCTCACCGGCGCGCGCACCCGGATCCAGTCTGGCTTGCGCTGGCGCGCAGGACGCTCGGCGGGATTATCGGACGGCGGGGTGCTGGCAAGGTCGTTCATGTGGGCCATTTAGGCGCGCGAAGCCGCTGCCGCAAGCGCATGCGGGTGCGACTTTTCGATAGCATGCTTGTCCGCAGGCTGCCTGCGCTGCATACCGGCGGCATGTCTGATACCGTACTCAAGAATATCGCCCTGCTGATCGATGCGGACAACACCAGCCCGCAGGCGATCGACCCCGTGCTGACCGTCATGGCCGAACTGGGCCAGGTCAACATCCGCCGTGCCTATGGCAATTTCGCCAAGGACAACCTGTCGAAATGGGACAGGATCACCAACAAGTACGGCATCCGTCCGCAGCAACAGTTCGACATCTCGAAGGGCAAGAACGCCACCGACATGGCGATGACGATCGACGCCATTGATCTGCTCTATCAGGGCAAGGTCGACGGGTTCGGGATCATGACCTCGGACAGCGATTTCACCCCGCTTGTCACGCGGCTGCGGCAGGACGGCATCCTTGTTTACGGATTCGGCGAGAAGAAGACGCCCGAGGCGTTCCAGTCGGTGTGCACGCGGTTTCTCTATATCGACGAACTGATCGCCACGACGCGCGACGAAGCGGCCGGGACTAAGTCCGAAACCAAGCCCGTAGTCGATGATCTGCACGATCTGATCCTGGCCGCCTATCGCGAGGCGAAGCGTGACGAGAACGGCTATGCGCGTCTGCAGCAGGTCGGCCAGATCGCCGGCAACCGCTCCAGCTTCGATGTCCGCAATTACGGCTTCAAGAACCTGTCGGAACTGTTCAAGTCGCTCGGCAATTTCGAGCTTGATCGCCGTGCGGACAATCAGATCTGGGTCAAGCGCCTGCGCTGAAACTGCTGGCAGGCGGCACAAACAAAAAAGGGCGGCAGACCGATGGTCCGCCGCCCCTTTTTTGTCCGAAAGACAGTGTGATCAGTCGCCCGTGGCAGCCGAACCGTTTGCCTGCTGCGCGGCATAGGCGGCCCACAGCTTGGCAATGGGTGCGCGGGTGCCATCGACCTTGGCGAAGGTTTCCTGCGCCGCAGCATAGTCACCCATGCCGGTCTGCGCGATCCCAAGGCGGGTCAGCGCGGTGTTGCGCTCCACCCCGGCCATGCCAAGGCTCTTCTGGTAGAAGCCCGCAGCCTTGGCATATTCGCCGTAGCTCAGGAACGCATCACCCGCAGCGAAGACAGTGCGCAGACCCGCCGACGCGGCATTCGCGTCCTTTTCCAGCGCCGGCAGTTCGGCCATGTCGGTCTTGATACGGCTGTTGGCGGTGGTCAGCGAATCTGCGACGTAGATATCGTCCTTGCTGACGGCGCCCTTGGCATAGGCCTCGTCGATCAGATCCTTGACT
This sequence comes from Erythrobacter fulvus, assembly GCF_028595285.1. Taxonomy (GTDB): domain Bacteria; phylum Pseudomonadota; class Alphaproteobacteria; order Sphingomonadales; family Sphingomonadaceae; genus Erythrobacter; species Erythrobacter fulvus. The sequence continues at coordinate 344,164 of NZ_JAQQXQ010000001.1, forward strand.
TCCTTGGGCAGACGGCGGGCGTCTGCCGCTTCGATGTAGTAGATGTAATCCTGCTTCTCAGTCAGCACGCCGGCCTTCTTCGACAGGCGCAGCAGGTCGAGGATTTCGGGACCTTCGTAATTGTTGAGGTTACGGGTCAGGTTGATGCCATCGCGCCAGTTGTCCTTGGCCGGATAGTCGGCCAGCCAGTCGATCACCAGATCATAGACCTGCGGCACGATCTGGTTGTTGTAGGCCACAGTGATGCCGCGACGATACCACTGCGCATCAACCGTTTCGCCCGCCGCTTTGCGCGCGGCGATCGCCTTGTTGAGGTAATCGAGACCGGCAGCAAATTCATTCGCTGTGAAATAGCTTTCAGCCATCGTGATTTCGAGATCGGCCTTGGTCACGGTCTCGGTGGTGAAATTGTTGTCGATCGCCCGCTGCAGATAGGCGCGCGACCTGGGATAGTCCTGCAGCGCATTGGCAAGCTGGTAGGCGACGAAATTGTAGCGCGCGAAATCTTCGGGCGAGAGCTTGCCGCTGTTCAGCATCATCTCCATGCCCTTGAGCTGCAGGGCACGGTCACCGGCCTTGTTGCCGGCGTTATAGACGAGGCCACCCCCGGCAAGCTGCTCGTCGGGCGAAACCAGCAGCGGCAATAGCGCGTCGATCTGCGGGCGCAGAGCATTCACATCCGCACCTTCCGCTTTCAGGGCTTCGTCGAGCGGCTGGTAGGCTGCCACGAATTCCTTGGAATAGGCCGCCTTGGGCTCTTCCTTCTTCTTGTCGCGCTTCTGGGCGTGGGCCGCGTCGGTGAAAGCGGGCGCCGCCAGCATCGCGGTGCCGCTCGCCAGAGCAAGCGCCAAGGCAAAGTGCCGCGAGAAGCCGGTGTTGCGCCGATAGGTCGAAGACAGCTTGTTCAATTCTTCCTCCAGAATTCGCTCGATCACGGGACATGAAAGGCCCCCGGAACCGGGTGAGACGTCTCGCTGCCTTTGGACGGCTGACGAGCATTTTGCAATTCCCGCTAGGCGAGCCGTGCTGAATGGCTTTTGAATGACACGTGCTGCAGGGCAAGCGGCCTGCGAAGTGTGGAAAAAGCAGCTGTGTTCCTGCTGTGTTCGCGCCCGGAGGTGGCGAAACGGCTGGTCCGCTCCTAAATGAAAGGGACTTCCGGCCACGATGGCCCACGCCCCCGAGCGGGGCCTGATGAACACTAGCAGAAACGGCCCGAGCCTTGAGCGACGACAGCGACATCATCGATTCCCCTCCGCCTTCGCCGATGGGCGGCTTCGACCGCATCGACATCGTCGACGAGATGAAGTCGAGCTATCTCGATTACGCGATGAGCGTGATCGTCTCCCGCGCGCTGCCCGACGTGCGCGACGGGTTGAAGCCGGTGCACCGCCGCATTCTGTTTGCCAGCCAAGAAGGCGGCTTCGTAGCCGGCCGGCCTTATCGCAAGAGCGCCAAGATCGTGGGCGACGTGATGGGTAATTACCACCCGCACGGCGACGCGGCGATCTATGACGCGCTCGCCCGGATGACGCAGCCGTGGTCGATGCGCGTGCCGCTGATCGATGGTCAGGGCAATTTCGGCTCGATGGACCCCGATCCGCCGGCCTCCATGCGTTACACCGAAGCGCGGCTTGCCCGCGTCGCCAATTCGCTGCTCGACGATCTCGACAAGGACACAGTCGATTTCACCGAGAACTACGACGGCTCGCGTCAGGAGCCGACGGTGCTGCCCGCGCGCTTCCCCAACCTGCTGGTCAACGGCGCGGGCGGGATCGCGGTCGGCATGGCGACCAACGTGCCGCCGCACAACCTTGGTGAAGTGATCGACGGCTGTCTGGCTTTCATCGACAATCCGGCGATCACCTCGGAAGAACTGATCCAGTATATTCCCGGGCCGGACTTCCCGACCGCGCCGCTGATCCTTGGCACGCATGGTGCGCGGCAGGCCTATACGACGGGGCGCGGATCGATCCTGATGCGCTGCCGCCACGAGATCGAAACCTCACGCGGCGATCGGCAAAGCATCGTTTTCACCTCTATCCCCTATCAGGTAGGCAAATCGAACCTCGTCGAGAAGATCGCCGAGTCCGCCAAGGACAAGCGGATCGAGGGTATTTCGGATATCCGCGACGAAAGCTCGCGCGAGGGCGTGCGCGTGGTGATCGATCTCAAGCGCGATGCCACCCCCGAAGTGGTGCTCAACCAGATCTGGCGGCACACACCTGCGCAGTCCAGCTTCCCGGCCAACATGCTGGCGATCCGTGGCGGACGTCCGGAAACGCTGACCCTGCGCGACATCGTGCAGAGCTTCATCGCCTTCCGCGAGGAAGTGATCACCCGCCGCACCAAGTTCGAACTCAACAAGGCACGCGAACGAGCGCATCTGTTGCTGGGCCAGGTGGTGGCCGTTTCCAACCTCGACGAAGTGGTGGCGATGATCCGCGGTGCGGCCAACCCCGCCGCTGCACGCGCGCGACTGCTCGCCAAGGAATGGCCGATCGGCGACATCGCGCAATATATCAGGCTGGTCGAAGCGATCGAACCTTCGGCCGACGAAAGCGGCGGCACTTATCGCCTGTCGGAACGTCAGGTAAAGGCGATCCTCGAATTGCGCCTGCACCGTCTCACCGCGCTCGGCCGCGACGAGATTGGCGACGAATTGAAGGAACTGGCGGTCTCGATCGAGGAATATCTTTCGATCCTCGCCGACCGTGTGAAGCTCTACGGCGTGATGCGCACCGAGCTTGAGGAAATCCGCGCGACCTATGCCACGCCACGCCTATCCGAAATCGCGCCCGCATGGGACGGTCTGGACGACGAGGACCTGATCGAGCGCGAGGAGATGGTCGTGACCGTCACCCACGGCGGCTATATCAAGCGCACCTCGCTTGCCACCTTCCGCGCGCAGGCACGCGGAGGCAAGGGCCGCTCCGGCATGGCGACCAAGGACGAGGATGCCGTCGTCGAGCTGTTCGTCACCAGCACCCACAACCCGGTGCTGTTCTTCACCAACACGGGCCGCGTTTACCGCATGAAGGTGTGGAAGCTGCCCGAAGGCGGGCCGCAGACCAGGGGCCGCCCGATGGTCAACCTGTTGCCGCTGGGCGATGACGAGCGCGTCACCAACGTGCTGCCACTGCCCGAAGACGAGGAATCCTGGGGGGGGCTCAACATCGTGTTTGCCACCGAACAGGGCATGGTTCGGCGCAATTCGATGGACGCCTTCGCCAATATCCCGACCGCGGGCAAATATGCGATGGGCTTTGTCGAAGGTTCGGGCGACCGGCTGATCGGCGTGCAGCTGCTGACCGAGGAACAGGAAATCTTCCTCGCGAGCGACACCGGCAAGGCCATCCGCTTTGCCGCCACCGACGCGCGCGAAACCAAGAGCCGCACGGGTATCGGCGTGCGCGGCATGAGCCTGAAGAAAGGCGGCAAGGTCGTCAGCATGGCGGTGCTCGATCCGCTGACCGCCGATATGGAAACCCGCGAGGCATACCTTCGGGCCGCAACGTGGAAAAACAACGATGCCTCCCCCACCCTGCCTGCTGAAATAATGGCGGACATGGCGGAAAAGGAGGAGTTCATTCTCACCATCACCGCCAATGGCTACGGCAAGATTTCCTCGGCCTACGAATACCGCACCACGTCGCGCGGCGGCCAGGGTATCACCAATATCGGCACGCCGGAAAGCAATCCCGAACGCAACGGTCCGGTGGTAGCGAGCTTCCCGGTCAAGCACGGATCGCAGCTGATGCTGGTGACCGATCAGGCCAAGCTGATCCGCCTCGGCATCGATTTCCGCCACCTGATCGAAGGCGGGTTTGAGAACCTGAAGGGCTTCTCGATCTCCGGTCGCGGCTCTTCCGGCATCCGCATCTTCGACGTGGCCAAGGACGAACACATCGTCGGCGCCGCGCTGATCGGCGAGACCGGGGAACCGGAGGACGCCGCGGAAGAGGCTGTCGAAGGGGAAACCTCCAACAGTCCCGAAGCGCCGCTCGGCTGACCTCTGAAAAGAGGGTTTGATCAAAAAACGGGCAGTCGGCGAATGGTCCGGCTGCCCGTTTTTCTTCTGCCCAAGATTTAGGCAGGCATTATCGAACCGGCTGCTCGCCTCTCAGGCATTGAACCACGCCGGTCGCGATCATCACCTGTCCGGCATAATAGAGCGGCCAGATCAGCAAATCAGGCAGCACGCCCAGATCGTAGCTGCCGAGCCGTGAGAAGATCAGCCAGTCGCTCACGACGAACAGCACCGCGCCCGTACCGACGCGGTAACGCGGGAAACGGCTGTACCACGCGGCCGAGGCCATCGCGCCGAGGAAGGCCGCGTAGATTGCAATCTCGGCCCTGCCGCTCAGCAGGAAACTGATCAGCGGCGTGCCGATCAGCAGCGCGATACTCAGCATCCGCTGGCTCGGTGAATGTCGCGCACGCGGGTTGCGCAGATAAAGCGCCACAGCGACACAATGCGCGGCGGCGAAGAAGGCACCGCCGACCGTGAAATAAAGCTCGATCGCGACATCGCCTGCCGAGGCCAGCGCCAGCGCCAGAACCAGCAGCAAACTATCGGCCCGATGCTCGTGATCATGCGGCACCCGCAACACGACAAATATTGCCAGCAGGCCGACCGATGCACCTTTGGCCAGCAGACCCCAGGTGCCTTCGAACACCGGATTGTCGCTGAGAAAATAGAACGCAGTCGCCGCCGCGATACTCGCCAGCAGCCATGGCCTCTGCTCGATCAATGCGCGTTTCGCCATCGCTCGCCCTTGCCCTGTGCAAAACCCTTCCGCACTTGCAGCCGAGCTAACACGCAATTACCTGCCTCGCCATGCGTTCGAACCAGACACCCCACGATGTCCACATTATCGGCGGCGGCCTCGCGGGAAGCGAAGCGGCCTGGCAGCTTGCCCGGCGCGGGGTGAAGGTGCGCCTTTCGGAGATGCGCGGATCTGGCGCGATGACGCCGGCGCACCAGACAGACGGCCTCGCCGAACTGGTCTGCTCCAATTCTTTCCGTTCCGACGACGATACCAAGAACGCAGTCGGGCTGCTGCATCACGAAATGCGCGAGCTCGATAGTCTGGTGATGCGCGCAGGCGAGGTTGCACGGGTCCCGGCGGGCAGCGCCATGGCTGTCGACCGCGACGTGTTCTCGGCCGAGGTCGAGAAAGCGCTGGGCCAGCACCCCAACGTCACCATCGTGCGCGAGCGGGTGGATGCCCTGCCCGCCGCCGGGCTTACCATCGTCGCCACCGGCCCGCTGACCGCCGAGGCGCTCGCCGGAAGCATTGTCAAGGCGACGGGAAGCGAGCGGCTCGCCTTCTTCGATGCCATCGCGCCGATCGTGCATCGCGACTCCATCGACATGTCGAAATGCTGGATCCAGTCGCGCTGGAACAAGCGGACCGAAGCTTCGAACGAAGGCGGCGACTACATCAACTGCCCGATGACAAGGGAGCAGTACCTCGCCTTCCATCGCGGGTTGATTGAAGGCGAGAAGACCGAATTCCGCGAATGGGAAAAGGACACGCCCTATTTCGACGGCTGCATGCCGATCGAGGTGATGGCCGAACGCGGTGTGGAAACGCTGCGTTACGGACCGATGAAGGGTGTGGGTCTGGACAACCCCTTCGACACCACGCCCGAATTCCCGCAGGGACGCTGGCCCTATGCGGTGGTGCAGCTGCGGCAGGACAACAAGCTGGGCACGTTGTGGAACATGGTCGGCTTCCAGACCAAGCTGAAATACGGCGCGCAGATCGAGCTGTTCCGCACCATCCCTGGTCTGGAGAATGCTGAATTCGCCCGGCTGGGCGGGCTGCACCGGAATACATTCCTCAATTCGCCGCAGGTACTGGATCGCCAGCTGCGTCTGCGCGCTGCGCCGCATATCCGGTTTGCCGGGCAGGTGACCGGGTGCGAAGGCTATGTCGAAAGCGCGGCAATCGGCCTGGTGGCGGGAATGATGACTGCTACCGAACTGGCGGGCCGCGAATGGCATGCCCTGCCCGCGACCACCGCGCTAGGCGCGCTTCTGTCGCATATCACCGGCGATGCCGAGGCCGACACCTTCCAGCCTATGAATGTCAATTTCGGCCTGTTCCCGCCGCTCCACGACGTCGGCAAGAAGCAGCGCAAGGAAGCCTATACAGACCGCGCAAAAGCCGATCTGGCGCGCTGGATCAGCGAGAGCCGCGAAGCGGTGCCCGCCTGATCAGCACTTGCAAGCGGGTTTCTTTGCCGCAGGCTTGGGCGCGGTCGTGGCGAATTCGCGCGGCGTCAGCCGACCGTCAGCGTCCGCATCGGCCTTTTCGAACCGCTCGACGGTGGTCACCGCCCATTCCTCGAAGGTCAGCAGGTTGTTGCCGTCGACATCCAGTGCGCGAAAACCGTCAGAGCGGGTGGAAAGCATCTCGTTTCGGGTAATCACCCGGTCGCGGTTGCGATCATAGCGAAAGAAGCGTTGCTCCTCGCGGGTCAGGGGGCTGACTTCGGGCGGCGCTGGTCCCTGCATCTCGCCGGGATCGGTCAATGGCAGATCCTCCGGGCCAGGGGCGGGAGCCTCTGCCACCGGCGGCGGCGGGGCGCTGGTCTCGATTGCGGCGCGGCCCTGCCACCAGAACACGCCGACCCCGGCAAGCACGAGTCCCCCCAGAACGCCCAGAACAACCTGTCGCAAAGCCCTGCTCCCCTTACAGCAATAATAAGGGGTTACACGTAATCAGCGCCCAAGGATAGCAACCTTCAAAGCGACGATGGAAGCGCCCCTGCCCTCCATCAACGGACGTCCGCCGCGTTTCAAGGCCCGGAGCGCCAGTGCTTCCAGCACGCCCAGCCCCCGCAACGCCGATGGCAGCGGCAGATCGGGGCACGATCCACCAAGCCCTTGTGCGATCGCAGCCTCGCGTTCTTCCGTACCGCTCAGATTTGCGGCGATATCGGCGAGGATATATCGCCTGCCTGCCATCGCAATGCGCGATCCCAGCATCTCGTCCGCCGCGGGAAGCAAGGCGGCAAAGGGCGCGGCCCGGCCTGCTGCGCAGCGACCAAGATCATCAGGCTCCAGCGAACCGCCCGGCAGGAGATATTCCCACCCGTCGACCATCCGGACCAGCGCATCCTCCCTGCCCGCCCAGTGCGTGCCCAGCCCATCAAGCACGACATCGCCCAGCGGGCGATCGCCAACCGGCTTTCCCAGCATCTCGCGCCACCAGGCAAGCCGCATCTGGCCCAGCATCGGTTCGGAAGTGCGGGTGACGATCCGGGCCAGTCTGCGGTCAAGCTGAAGAAACGTGCTTAACGGCCCGCGCAGAGCCTGCGGCGTCCACGCCAGCGCCAGGCCGGCTTCGGCAGGCAGGGTTTCGTCGGCTATCTCGCTCACAGGCCGCGGCCTAGCCGCGCTGTGGTGGAAATGGCAAGCGAACTGTCTCCGGGCGGGACAGGGCTGCATTATTAAACCCCTGTAACGCAATTAGGATTTCGTTAACCACGATCTTTCGCAGTCCGCTTACCAGAAGGTTCTAGATCAGGCCCATGCATCCGGAATTCCCCCCGGTTTCATGGGGAAAAGGTTAGCGGAAGGACGCGCATCCGATGGGGCAAGAATACCAGCGAAAGTCGTTTCTGCGCTCGCTCCTGCATGACAGGACTGCGAACACGATCGTCATTTCGGCAGTGTCGCTCATCCCGTTGATGGCAATGGTGGGCGGCGGCATCGATGCCAGTCGCTATTACATGACCCAATCGCGCATGCAGGCGGCGTGTGACGCCGGCGCGCTGGCCGCGCGGCGCGCGATGGTGGATGATACCTTCACATCCGAACACCGCCAGTTGGGCCTCGATTTCTACGACCAGAACTTCTCGCAGGGCATGTTCGGCCTTGAAAGCGGCCAGCGTGATTACACCAGCGACGGCCAGGGTGTGGTGACCGGCACTGCCAGCGGCACTCTGCCCACCAGCATCATGTCGGCATTCGGTTTCGAGAACTTCCAGCTTCAGGTCAGTTGCACCGCCGAAATCAACATCTCGAACACCGACATCATGTTCGTGCTCGACACCACCGGATCGATGGCCAGTTGCCCCGACGGGTCGAACTGCGGCTCCGGCCCGGGCTCCAAGATCGTTGCGCTGCGCGAGGCGGTGATCGACTTCTACGATTCGGTGGAATCCGCAACCTCGGCCAGCGCGCAGGTGCGTTACGGCATCGTGCCCTATTCGCGGCAGGTGAATGTCGGCTTCTCAATCCCGACCCAGTACATGGCAAGTCGCCACACCTATCAATCGCGCGTCGCACGATTCCACGAGGTGCAGATTCTGGTTCCCGGCAACGGCGTCGAGGTGGGCGACTGGTTCAACTATTCCGAACAGACCGAATGGATCCCGCGCTTCTCGAGCAATTTCGGATCGAGTAACGAGGCGGACTATCGCTTCAACAACCGCAGGAACCGGCCCGATCGCCGTGACGATGCGGATCGCGACCGGTGCGAGGCCTATAGCGGCAACAGCTTTTCGGTCGGCGACGAAGTCTGGCAGGTCCTGACCGACAATTATGTCCTCCAGGCGTGGAGTACCGGCAGCCTGGACACCCGCGCCGGTTGCAGCGGGGTGATCCGCAAATGGCGGCGGGCCACGCAAGACGACGTCATTCCCGACACCTATCGTACGGAGCTCCAGTTCCGCGACTATGTCTATTGCCCGGTCGATACCGACGATGACACGCCGTGCAACGTCACCAATCCCGCAGGCAGCCCGCCGGGATGGGAAACCGTGGATCTGTCGACGCTCTACGATGACAACCGCATCGAATTGCCGACCGGCAGCCTGTCCGCTGGCACAACCAATTTCAGCGGCCTGATGCAAACCCACACATGGGATGGCTGTATCGAAGAACCCACGACGGTGCTGACGGACAACTACAACCCGATCCCTGCGGCGGCGCATGACCTTAACATCAATCTTCTGCCTGCAACCGAGGAGCAGCGCTGGAAGCCCGCGCTGATCAGCGCGACGTGGAAACGCGAGGACGGCAGCACCAACACCCTGAACTGGCTGTATCAGACCTGGGACGAAAACCGTCCGGGCTACACCTGTCCGCGTGAAGCCATCCGCTTGTCGGAAATCACCCGCACCGACCTGCAGGCCTATGTGAACAGCCTCGTTGCGAGCGGTAACACGTATCACGACATCGGTATGCTGTGGGGTGCGCGCTTCATCTCTCCGCGGGGCCTGTTTGCGGCCGACAACGATACCGCGCCCAATGGTGATGCCATCGCCCGCCACATCGTCTTCATGACCGACGGTGCGCAGGTGAACAACATCGAGGATTATGCCACGCACGGAACCGAATTCTGGGACCGCCGCATCACCGGCGACGGTAACGGGGGCCTGCTGACAAGCCGGCGTGCCGCGCGCCTGCAGGCGATCTGCCGCGCTGCCCGGCAGGAGAACATCACCGTGTGGGTGGTCGCCTTCGGCACCACGCTGACCCAGAACCTGATCGATTGCGCATCGCCGGGCCGGGCCTACAGCGCGCAGGACAATGACGCGCTGAAGGCGGCCTTCCGCGAAATCGCGCAGAAGATCGCAGCACTGAGGCTCACGTCATGATCCCTGCCGCCAAAAGCCCTCGCCGCCGTCCGTTGCTTCGTCATCTGCTGGGTGACCGCAACGGGGCAACGCTGACCGAATTCGGTCTTGTCGCTCCGGTGCTGTGCCTGATGATTATGGGCATCTTCGACATGGCCCATGCGCAATACACGAACTCGCTGGTTCACGGCGTGCTGCAAAAGGCGGGCCGCGACCTGACGCTCGAAGGGGCCGGGGCCAACCAGGCCACAATCGACGAGACCGTGCGCCAGCAGGTGCTTAACGTGGTGCCGTCCACATCGACCATCCAGTTCGAGAAACTGTCACACTTCGACTTCAGCGACATCGGTGAAGCCGAGGAATATGCCGACGACAACAACGACGGCGTCTGCAACGATGGCGAGGTGTTCGTCGATGCCAATGGCAACGGCCAGTGGGATGCCAACCGCGGACGTGACGGTATCGGCGGTGCACGCGATGCTGTGCTCTACACCGCCGTCGTCACCTACCCGCGGCTGTTCCCGATGTATGGCCTTGCCGGGATGCCGCAGGAAGTGACCTTGCGCGCCTCCACCGTGCTTCGCAACCAGCCTTTCGACGAGCAAGACCGTTCGAGTGATACGGGGAACTGCCCATGACATCCGCACCGCTCAAGCGTCTCGAGAAAATCGCCGGACCGGTTTCGGCGCTCGGTAATTATGCCCGCCGCCTCAAGAAAAGGCTGGCGCCGGACAGTTCCGGCGTTGCCATGGTCGAATTCGCCTTCACCGCACCGATCGTGCTGGCGATGGGCATGCTCGGCACCGAAACCGCCTATTTCGTCATCACGCACATGCAGGTGAGCCAGGTCGCGATGCAGGTGGCGGACAATGCCTCGCGCGTGGGCGAACAGGACGTGCTGACGTCCCGCAAGGTCTATGAAAGCGACATCAACGATTCGCTGGTCGGCGCCGAAAAGCTGGGCGAACAATTCGCGATTTTCCAGCGCGGCCGCGTGATCATCTCCAGCCTTCAGCAAAACGCTGACGGCGGGCAGTGGATCAACTGGCAGCGCTGCCGCGGCGCGAAGGTGTTCAATTCAAGCTACGGCGTCGAAGGCGACGGTGCCACCGGAACCGGTTTCCCGGGTATGGGCGAAGCTGCCAACCGCATCACCGCCAGCCCCGGGACGGCGGTGATGTTTGTCGAGATTTCCTATGACTACGATTCGCTGACCCCGTTCGACATCTTCGACGGGCGCGAGATCCGTTACACGGCAGCCTTCAACGTCCGCGATTCGCGCGACCTGACGCGACTCTACGACGACGGCCCTTCGGCCGATTGCGGCACCTATTCGGCGGCCCGCCCGAGCTGATTTCAGCCGGGCGGCCCTGCCACCACTACTTGTAGCAGACCTTGCGCGCGGCTTCGGCAATGCGCGCCGCGTCGATCAGCGCGAGCTTTTCGAGGTTGGCTGCATAAGGCAGCGGCACGTCCTCGTTGCACACCCGCAGGACCGGCGCATCGAGGTGGTCAAAGCCTTCCTCCATGCAGATGCTGACGATCTCGCTCGCGATCGAGCACGTCGGCCAGCCTTCTTCAGCCACGATCAGGCGGTTGGTCTTGGCGAGGCTTTTCAACACGGTGTCCTTGTCGAGCGGACGCAGCGTGCGAAGGTCGATCACCTCGGCATCGATGCCCTCGCCCGCAAGCGTTTCGGCCGCTTCGAGTGCCAGCCCGACGCCGATCGAATAGCTGACGATGGTGACATCCTTGCCCTCGCGCATGATCCGCGCCTTGCCGATAGGCAGCACGTAATCATCGACGTCCGGCACATCGAAGCTGCGTCCGTAGACCAACTCGTTCTCAAGGAACACGACCGGGTCTTCCGAACGGATTGCCGCCTTCATCAGGCCCTTGGCATCGGCCGCGTCGTAAGGCGCGATCACGATCAGGCCCGGGACGCTGGCATACCACGGTCCGTAGTTCTGGCTGTGCTGCGCGCCCACGCGTGACGCTGCACCGTTGGGGCCGCGGAACACAATCGGACAGCGCATCTGGCCGCCCGACATGTAGTTGGTTTTTGCAGCCGAATTGATGATGTGGTCGATCGCCTGCATGGCGAAGTTAAAAGTCATGAACTCGACGATCGGACGCAGGCCGCCCATCGCCGCGCCGGTGCCGATCCCGGCGAAACCATATTCGGTGATCGGCGTGTCGATCACACGCTTCGGCCCGAATTCAGCCAGCAGGCCTTGCGTCACCTTGTAGGCGCCCTGGTATTCGGCCACTTCCTCACCCATAACGAAGACGCGGCCATCGCGGCGCATTTCCTCGGCCATGGCATCGCGCAGCGCCTCGCGCACGGTGGTGCTGGTGAAGCTGGTGCCGGCTGGAATGGCCGGATCGGCAGCAGGCGCCGAGGGGGCGGGCTTTTCCGCCTTCGGGGCGGGCGCCGGTGCAGGAGCGGGCGCCGGTGCGGGTTCGGGTGTCGCTGCGGGAGCGGGCGAGCCCGCCTCCCCTTCCCCGGCGATCAGCGCGATTACCGCGCCCACCGCCACGTCTTCGGTACCGGCGGGCACAAGGATCTTCTCGATCACGCCTTCGTCAATGGCTTCGAATTCCATCGTCGCCTTGTCGGTCTCGATCTCGGCGATGATGTCGCCCGGCGCGATAGTGTCGCCTTCGGCCTTGAGCCACTTGGCGAGCGTGCCCTGCTCCATCGTCGGCGACAGCGCCGGCATCTTCAGTTCGATCGCCATGGCTCAATACTCCTCCACCAGCACATCGGTGTAGAGTTCGCCCGCAGCCGGTTCCGGCGAGGTTTCCGCAAAGTCGGCCGCCGCGGCCACTTCAGCGCGGATCGCCTTGTCGATCGCTTTCAATTCGTCCTCGGTCTTGCCTGCTTCGATCAGGGTCTTCTTCAGCCCCTCGATCGGATCATGGTGGTCACGCTGTTCCTGCACTTCCTCGCGGGTGCGGTACTTGGCCGGGTCGGACATCGAGTGTCCGCGATAACGATAGGTGTTGCACTCCATCAGCACCGGCCCCTTGCCGGCGCGGACGTGGGCAAAGGCGACTTCGGCGGCGGCGCGCACTTCGAGCACGTCCATGCCGTTCACTTCCATCCCCGGAATGCGGAAGGCCGTGCCGCGGCGGTAGAAGCGGGTTTCGGCGGAGGAGCGCTTGGTCGCGGTGCCCATGGCGTATTGGTTGTCTTCCACCACAAACACGATCGGCAGGTTCCACAGCGCAGCCATGTTGAAGGTTTCGTAGACTTGGCCTTGGTTGGCCGCACCATCGCCGAAATAAGCGAGGCACAGCCCGCCGTCGCCGTTGTACTGGTGCGCGAGCGCGAGCCCGCCGCCAAGCGCCACCTGCGCGCCGACGATGCCGTGCCCGCCATAGAATTTGTGCTCGGTCGAGAACATGTGCATCGACCCGCCCTTGCCCTTGGAGATCCCGGCTTCGCGGCCCGTTAGTTCGGCCATGATGACCTTGGGATCGATCCCGTACGCGAGCATGTGCCCGTGATCGCGGTAGCCGGTGATCACGGAATCGCGATCATTGTCGAGCGCGCTCTGCAGGCCGATAGCGACCGCTTCCTGCCCGATGTAGAGGTGGCAGAAACCGCCGATCAGGCCGAGGCCGTAAAGCTGGCCGGCCTTCTCCTCGAACCGCCGGATCAGCAGCATCTGGCGGTAGAATTCGAGCATCTCCGCCTCTGACGCGGCATAGCGCTTCTTGGCCTCGAAGGCGTCCTGCAGCGAATGCAGAATGAAATCGGAATCATCCGCCGGCGCAGCGGCGGGTTTGCGGGTGCGCGCGGCCGGCTTCTTTGCCGCCGACGAAGGCTTGGAAGGCTGCTTTGCCAAGATCGTTTTCCTCTCTCAGGCGCGCGTCAGGGGAGGAGTAGCGCGCCATTTCGCTATAGGCGGGGATTTGCCCGCGACGCAACGTCAAGCCGGCGATCGGGCACCGTCCGCATACGAAATCAGCAGGTTTGCAAAAAGGCGATGCCGGGTCACTCGTCTTCGAGCGTGATGACGACCTCGTCCTCGTGGATCACGCCAAGCTGCTCACGCACGAGCTCGCTGGCGAGATCGGGATCGGCCGCTTCGGGATCAAGCAGCCTGACGCGGTTGCGCAGGGCATCACGTTCTGCCGTGAGGCGGGCCAGATCTTCCTGACGCTGTTCGAGCGCAGTGGCATTCTCGCTCCACGCCAGCAGCCCCGTGGGCCCGGCAACGGCGAAACCGGCCAGCGCCAGCAGCACGACAAGCGCCGCTGCCTGCTTCACCCTTTCGCCCGATCCCGCCTTGCGCATTTCTGGTCTTTGCCCCTCACACCGATATTTTCCACAGAATCACACTTGCCGCCCCGCTGCAAGGGGGATGCGATGCTATGCGCAATAATCTGTGCGGATAGCGGCTCAATAGCTGCGCGGCAGGCCGAGCACGTGTTCCGCCAGATAGGACAGGATGAGGTTGGTCGATATCGGCGCGACAGTATAGAGCCGCGCCTCGCGAAACTTGCGTTCGACGTCGTATTCCTCGGCAAAACCGAACCCGCCGAAGGTCTGCACGCACATGTCGGCTGCCGCCCAGCTGGCCTCGGACGCGAGCAGCTTGGCCATGTTGGCTTCCTCTCCCGGATTGCCGCCTCCGTCGTATACCCGCGCCGCATGATGCACCATCAACTCGGCCGCGCGCATCTGGGCATAGGCGCGTGCGATCGGGAACTGCACGCCTTGGTTCTGGCCGATAGGACGGGCAAAGACGTTGCGATCTTTGGCATAGGCAGTCGCCTTGCCGATGAACCACTTGGCATCCCCGATGCATTCGGCAGCAATCAGGATGCGTTCGGCATTCATGCCGGACAGGATGTAGCGGAAGCCCTTGCCCTCCTCGCCCACCAGCGCGGATGCGGGGATGCGCAGATCATCGAAGAACACCTCGCAACTCGAATGGTTCATCATCGTGCGGATCGGCTTGATGCTCATGCCGTTCTGCAAGGCGGCCTGCATGTCGACGAGGAAGATCGAGAGGCCTTCCGTCTTGCTCGTCACCTGATCGCGCGGCGTGGTGCGGGCGAGCAGCAGCATCAGGTCGGAATGTTCGGCACGGCTGGTCCAGATCTTCTGGCCGCTGATCACATATTCGTCGCCGTCGCGCACAGCGCGGGTTTTCAGGCTCAGGGTGTCGGTGCCGCTGGTAGGTTCGGACACGCCAAAGGCCTGCAAACGCAATTCGCCGCGGGCAATGCGCGGAAGATAACGCGCCTTCTGCTCTTCGCTGCCGTAACGCAGCAGCGTGTTCATGATGTACATTTGCGCATGGGCGGACGATCCGTTGCACCCGCTCGCCTGGATTTCCTCCATGATCACGCAGGCCGCCTCAAGGCTGAGGCCGCTGCCGCCATGTTCCACCGGGATCAGCGCGGCAAGGAAGCCCGCCTGCGTCAGCGCATCGACGAATTCGGCGGGATATTCGCGCGCGGCGTCCTTGGCGCGCCAATATTCGCCCGGAAAGCCTTCGCACAGGCTGGCGACCGCGCGGCGGATTTCGGCAAGTTCCTCGGCTTCTTGCGGCATCATCTATCCCCTGGTTGCTGCGCGGCTGCTTGCCCGCGTCGCCGGACAAGGTCCACCCCGTCAATTTGACGGTTCGCATTCCTTGGCCTTTTCCGCATCACAAGCGCGCTGGCAATCCCGTTTCGATCTGATACTGAAAATGCCGAATGGGAGAACGACCATGCAAATCAACGCTCACGATCCGGCGCGCTTTGCCGACCTGCCGGATTATCCCTTTGCCGAGAACTGGTTGACCATCGACCTGGGAGAGGGCTTCGCGGGCCGCATGCATTACCTTGACGAGGGGCCTAGCGACGCACCGCCCGTGCTGCTGCTGCACGGCGAGCCGAGCTGGAGCTACCTCTACCGCAAGATGATCCCGCTGCTGGTCGATGCGGGATTCCGTTGCCTTGCCCCCGACCTCATCGGCTTCGGCAAAAGCGACAAGCCGGACGATCAGGCCTTCTACACTTACGCTCGCCACGTCGACTGGTTGAATCAGTTCCGCAATACCGTGGTGCCGCAAGTGGCCGGTTTGTTCTGTCAGGACTGGGGCGGCCTGTTGGGGCTGCGAATGGTGGGACAGGAACCCGATCGCTTTGCCTTCGTCGTCGCCAGCAACACCTTCCTGCCGACTGGCGGCGGCAAGGCATCGCCAGGTTTTCTCGCCTGGCGCGAATTCGCGCGCTCCTCACCCGACTTCCGGATCGGCGGAATCATGGATCGCGGCTGCCAGACGCCTTTCAGCGAAGCAGAGATTGCCGCCTATGATGCGCCCTTCCCCGACGAGCCGAGCAAAGCCGGTGCACGCGCCTTCCCCCAGCTTGTCCCGGTGGAGGACAACCGCCCCGGCGTCGCTGACAATATCACGGCATGGGAAGGACTTGCTGCATTCGACAAACCGTTCCTGACCCTGTTCGGAGAAGACGATCCGGTATTGGGCATGGCAGGGCCGCAGCTTGCACGACGGGTCAAGGGCGCCGAAGGGCAACCGCACTCCATGCTTTCGAAATGCGGCCATTTCAGTCAGGAAGACCGCCCGGCAGAGCTGGCACAGGGGGTGATCGACATGGCAAAAAAGGCGGGCTTCCTCGCTTGAACACCGGCTCTCCAAATGACGGTGCCCTCGCCTATCTGAGCCGGGGGCAGGAATATGCGCTTGCGGTGACGATCGCGGTGGTGACTGCCAATGCCTATTACATCCACCCGATCATCGGCGAGGTGGCTCGCGGTTTCGGCATTGGCGACGGAAGGATCGGGATCGTCCCCGCGCTGAACCAGCTGGCGCTGGCGCTCGGTATTCTGCTGTTGCTGCCGCTCGGCGATTTCGTCTCCAACCGGCGGCTTTGCCTGATTTTCGTCTCCGCGCAAACGCTGTGCCTGCTGGGCATGGTGCTGGCACGCGACTTCGTGCTGTTCACGGCCGCGTCCACAGTTCTCGGCTTCTTCACCATTGCGCCCTATCTCATCCCCGCCTTCGCATCGAAACGGGTTGCGCCCGAACGGCTGGGACAGGTCACCGCGCTGCTGACCGCAGGGGTCATTTTCGGCATTCTGGTGGCGCGGATGGGCGCAGGTATCATCGCCGAACATGCGGACTGGCACACGGTCTATGTCTGTGCCTTCGCGCTGATGGCAGGCGTCACGGCATTCCTGCCCGTCGCGATGCGCAGCGAGACTGCGCCGCGCAAGCAACCGGCGACGGGATATGGTGCACTGATCGCATCCGTCTTCGCGCTCGCCGCGCGGCATCCGGATATGCGCCTGTCGGCGCTGATCCAGGGGCTGAACTTCGCCATGTTCACCGCCAGCTGGCTGGCGCTGGCGCTGCATCTGACCAGTCCGCAGATGGGCTATGGCACCGACGCGGTCGGCTATCTCGCCGGGATCGCGGCGGTCAGCGTTATCAGCACCCCGCGGCTCGGACGCTGGGCCGATCGGATCGGCGCGCGCCGCGCGCGGCTGGTGGCGGCGCTGGTGCAGCTGGCAGGTATCGCGCTGTTCTATCCGCTTGGCGGTAGCATTGCCGGATTGCTGGTGCCGTTATTGCTGGTCAATCTGGTCGGCCCGACTATCGACGTGACCGGTCGCATGACCTTTCTCGCGCTCGCGCCGGACATCCGCACGCGGCTGACCACTTTCTACATCGTGGTGATGTTCGTGGGCGGCGCGATCGGTAGCGCGCTGGGCACGGCGGCCTATGATACAGGCGGATGGGCGGGCAACTGCGCCATATTGCTGGCGATGTCCCTGTGCGTGGTGGGTCTTGCCCTGCTCGCAGAGCGGCGCTGGCAGCAAGCGCTAGCCTGAGCATTGGTGACCCCGGCGCGATTCGAACGCGCGGCCCTCAGATTAGGAATCTGATGCTCTATCCTGCTGAGCTACGGGGTCCCGCGACGTGTCTTAGCAGCGGAACGTCACCAATCAATTGAGTTTGTCGGGCGGTGCGACCGGGAAAGGCAGCGGTGCGACCGGCACGCCTTCCTCGATCAGCGCCTTGGCCTCGGCAAGGCTCGCCTGCCCGTGGATCGGCGCCTCGTCACGCTCGCCATAATGCATTGCGCGCGATTCCTCGGCGAATTTATCGCCCACCCAGGTGCTTTTCTTCAGCGCCTCGGCCTGTGCCTTGGCCAGCGTGGCGAGCGCTTTCTGAACCTCGGGCGGCATCGGCGTATTGGCCATGGGCTGCGATGCTTCGGGTGCGGTAGGAACGGGCTCGGAACGGCTGTTGCCCTTCGCCGGCACAGCCGGCGCCATCGGCGCCTTGGCAATATCGCCAGAGCCGCAATGCGGACAGGCCAGCAGCCCGCGCGCGCGCTGATCCTCATAATCGGCGGACGAGCCGAACCAGCCCTCGAACCGGTGCCCTTCGGCGCATGAAAGGTCAAAGACGATCATTGCGCGGCCTAATTGGGAATTTCGCGGGCATTGGCAAGACTGGGCACCTGCGCTCGCACTTCGGCAATACGGTCAAGATCGATATCGCAGAACGCGAGGCCGGGTTCCTCTCCTCCCATGTCGAGCAGCACTTCGCCCCACGGATCGACCACGAGGCTATGGCCATAGGTCTCGCGCCCGTCTTCATGCTTGCCGACCTGCGCCGCGGCGATCACGAAAGCGCTCGCTTCGATCGCGCGGGCGCGCAGCATGACATGCCAGTGCGCTGCTCCGGTCGGGCGGGTAAAGGCGGCAGGAACGGCAATCGCATCGCAGCGGCGTTTGCCCAGCGCGCCGAACAGCGCGGGGAAGCGCAGGTCGTAACAGACCGTCAGCCCCAGCCTCCCCACCGGCGTGTCATCCACCGTCACCACCTCCCGGCCCGGTTCATAGGCATTGCTTTCGCGCCAGCTCTCCCCGTTCGCCAGATCGACGTCGAACATATGGATCTTGTCGTATGTCACCGGGCCTTCGCCGCTCGGCGCAAAGACCATCGAGCGGTTGGCATTGCGCCCGCCCGCAACCGCTACGGCCATCGAGCCGAGGGCGATCGTCAATTCGTTCTCTTCGGCCAGATTTGCCAGCATCGGCACGAAAGGTGATTGCATCTGCGGAACAATGTGCTGTGCGGCCCTTGCGCGATTGCGGTCGAGCAGCATCGACATTTCGGGGGTGAAGAGCATCTGTGCCCCGCCCTCGCGCGCGGCATTCGCCGCATCGCGGATCGTGTCGAAATTGCGCGCGGGATCAATGCCCGAGCACATTTGGAGAACCGCAATCTTCGGCATCAGCCCGCAAGCAGCGCGTCGAGCTTGCCCTCGCGTTCGAGCGCGGCGAGATCATCAGAGCCGCCCACGTGCACATCGCCGATGAAGATCTGCGGCACCGTGCGCGCATTGGGGGCACGCTCCATCATCTCGTCCCGCTTCGGCCCGCCCATCGTGATGTCGTGTTCGGTATAGGCTGCACCCTTGCGATCCAGCAGGTGCTTGGCGCGCACGCAAAACGGGCAGGCGAACTTGGTATAGATGTCGATCCGGGGGGCGGCCATGAGGATCCTCTTGAAAGCGTCGAAACAGCAAACCAGATAGGTGCTGTCGCCCCTTTCCGCCAGTCCCGGGGAAAGTCATGCGGCAGCGGGTGCTGCATCCGGCAGGCCCGCGTCAGAACCAAATTGCTCGAACAAGAGGATTTGCACGCTATGTCTCGTTTCGATTTCACCCCCTATCGCCGTAGCACCGTGGGCTTTGATCGCCTGTTCGACCTGCTCGAAAACCAGGCGCGCCTTAACGCCGGCGACAATTACCCTCCTTTCAACATCTCGCGCCGCGGTGAAGACAATTACCGCATCACCCTCGCGGTGGCCGGCTTCCGCCCGCAGGATATCGACATCACCGCCCAGCAGAACCTGCTCGTGGTGCAGGGCCGCAAGCGCGACGAAGCCGCGGACGGTTCCGAACTGATCCATGTCGGAATTGCCAATCGCGGGTTCGAACGGCGCTTCGAACTGGCCGATTTCGTGCGCGTCGAAAGCGCCGATCTGGCAGACGGCCTGCTGACGATCGATCTGGTGCGCGAAGTGCCCGAGGCGATGAAGCCGAAGAAAATCGCCATCAACGGCGCAGCCCGACTGACCGCGGTGCCGGTCGAAGGCGAGGACGGTGAGGCCAGCGCGGCCTGATCGTTTGCCGGATGATCATGTGAAGAAACCAAAGGGGGCGGATCTTACGATCCGCCCCCGCGGCTTTCGCCGCCCTGCCTGATCCTGTCCGTCCGGGTCGCAGAAGACGGACAAAATCGCGCAAGCTCGAAACCAGCGAGAGACTTCAAAAATCGTCAGGGCGGCTTTGATAGCGTTCTCTCGATACGCCGATCATTAGCCAGAGCGACCCTACGTAAGTCCTCTCGTCGGCCTCGCGTCTAATGCGGAAACGCAATTCCACGCAAGCAATAAGTTACAGAGTTGTAAGGATACGACACGCTCGACACAAAGCCTGTAACAAAACGGGGCGAAGGGGCAACTGAGCGCAGCTAATTCGCTGCCGAATGTCTTTCCGCCGCCTGTCGCTATACGAGTCGCGATTGCTCCAGTGCAGCGCCGATGAAGCCGGCAAACAGCGGATGCGGATCGAACGGCCGCGATTTCAGCTCGGGGTGGAACTGCACCCCCACGAACCACGGGTGATCGGGACGCTCGACGATTTCCGGAAGCAAGCCGTCAGGCGACATCCCCGCAAACACCAGACCATCCTTTTCCAACGGCGCGATAAAGGCACTGTTGACCTCGTAGCGATGCCGGTGACGTTCGGAAATCAGCTCCGCCCCGCCATAGATCCGCGAAGTGTGGCTGTTGGGGCTGAGCTTTGCCGGGTAGGCGCCCAGACGCATCGTGCCGCCAAGGTCCCCGCCCGCTTCGCGCTGCTGGATACCTTCCTTGCTCATCCATTCGGTGATGATCCCCACCACCGGCGTGTCGGTCGGCCCGAATTCGGTTGAAGAGGCGTTGGGGAACCCGGCTGTGCGCGCGCCTTCGATGCAGGCCATCTGCATGCCCAGACAGATGCCGAAAAACGGCACATTGCGTTCACGCGCGAACCGCACCGCCGCGATCTTGCCCTCGCTGCCACGCTCGCCAAAGCCGCCCGGCACGAGGATGCCGTGCATCGGCTCCAGCGCGGAAACGATTTCCGATTCGTTGTCGCCTTCGAAAATCTCGGCGTCGATCCAACGGATATTCACCTTCACCCGGTTGGCGAGCCCGCCATGCACCAGCGCCTCGTTGAGGCTCTTGTAGGCATCGGGCAGGCCGACATATTTCCCCACCACCGCGATGGTGACTTCGCCTTCGGGGTTGAAATAGCGGTCGGTCACATCCTTCCACGCCGAAAGGTCGGGCGCGGGCGCATCGGTGATGCCGAACCCGCGCAACACTTCTGCATCCAGCCCTTCGGCATGATATTGCAGCGGCACCGAATAGATCGAGGGCGCGTCGAGAGCCGGGATCACCGCTTCTTTGCGCACGTTGCAGAAGTTGGCGATTTTCTGGCGCTCCCCGTCGGGAATCGGGTGTTCGGCGCGGCACAGCAGCACGTCGGGCTTGATCCCGAGGCTGGCCAGTTCGCGCACCGAATGCTGGGTCGGCTTGGTCTTCAGCTCGCCCGCAGCCTTGATGTAGGGCACCAGCGTGACGTGGACGCTGAGCGTCTGGAGCGGCTCTAGCTCGTTCCTTAGCTGGCGGATCGCCTCCATGAAGGGCAGCGATTCGATGTCGCCCACCGTCCCGCCGATTTCACACAGGATGAAATCGTGATCGCCCTGATCGGCCAGCGCGAAAGCCTTGATCGCATCGGTGACATGCGGAATCACCTGCACCGTCGCGCCGAGATAGTCGCCGCGGCGTTCCTTGGCGATGATGTCGCGATAGACGCGGCCTGACGTGATGTTGTCGCTCTGCCGCGCGGAAACGCCGGTAAAGCGTTCATAATGCCCCAGATCGAGATCGGTCTCGGCCCCGTCGTCGGTCACGAACACCTCGCCGTGCTGATAAGGGCTCATCGTGCCCGGATCGACGTTGAGATAGGGATCGAACTTGCGAATGCGGACCTTGTAGCCACGCGCCTGCAAGAGCGCTGCCAGAGAGGCAGCCATGAGACCTTTGCCGAGCGAGGAGACCACGCCGCCGGTGATAAAAATGAACCGCGCCATGGGAGTCGGGCCTTAAGCAGCGAGAGGGATTCGGGGCAAGCGAATTGCGTCGGAGCGCGCCGCTCCATCCACAGCAATCGCAGTCGGTAAGAAAACGCGGGGCCAGTGCGCCGCGTTTGACGGCGGCCTTATTCGGCCAGCGGATCCTCGGCCGGAGCAGGCTGCGCCGGTGCGTCACCTGCGGGTGCCACCGGATCCGCTAGCGGATCGGGCGCAGCCGCCGGGGCCGCCGTGCTGCGTTCCAGCGTGGTGGACACTGTCCCGACGCCGCTTTCGCGCACGGCCAGCGCAGCCAGCACGATTGCAAGGATTACGAAGGTCACCGCCAGCCACTTGGTCGCCCGGGTCATGAAGTCCGCCGCGCCGCGGGCGCCGAACGCACCCGAGGGACTGCCGCCGATGCCCAAGCCTCCGCCTTCGGAACGCTGCATCAGCACCACGCCGACCAGCGCTGCGGCCACCAGGGCCTGAATCACGGTAAGGAAGATGAACAGGGACATGGACAATTCTCTTGCACGGGGCGCACGGCCCCCGGGTGAAGCTGTTGCGCGCCATGTAGGCTGCCCGCGCGCGCTCGGCAAGGGCGGCGCGCGGGCTGGCTGCGCGGATCAGAGGTCGGAAGGCTCTCCGGCGGCAAGGGCAATGCCCATGAAGCTGTCGGCCGTCAGGCTGGCCCCGCCAACCAGCGCCCCGCCCACTTCGGGCACGGCGAAGATTTCCGCTGCGTTTTCGGGCTTGACCGAACCGCCGTAGAGAATGCGCACACCCGTGCCCTGCTCTTCGCCGTAAAGCTCGACGAGCAGCTTGCGGATGGCGGCATGCATTTCGGCGATATCGTCGGTGGTTGCGGCAGTGCCGGTCCCGATCGCCCAGATCGGTTCATAGGCAACCGTGACTCGCTCCGCGATGTCTGCCGGCATTTCCTCGGCGGGCGGGAGCGATGCCTTGAGCTGCTTTTTCACGAAGCTGAGTGCGTGTCCTGATTCGCGGGTTGCGGCCGCCTCCCCGCAGCACATGATGATCCTGAGGCCCGCGGCCAGCGCAGCCTGCGCCTTGGCGCGAACCATTGCGTCGGTCTCGCCGTGGCCCTGGCGCCGCTCGGAATGGCCGAGGATGACGAACTTGGCACCGGCATCGGCGACCATCGCGGCGGAAATGTCGCCGGTGAAGGCGCCGCCGTCGGCATGGTGGCAATCCTGCGCGCCGACGGAGATCTGTTCAGCTTCGCGGTGGATGGGGTGGATCAGCGTGAAGGGCGGCGCGAGCGCGACCTCGACCTTCATGTGGCGCTGGGCAGCACGGTCGATCGCGCGCGCTTCGGACAGCATCGCGCGGGTGCCGTGCATCTTCCAGTTTCCGACGATGTAGGGTCGGCGAGTCATGGGTTTGTCCTGCACCTGAGAAATATGAGAGGGTTAGAAGTACGGAGCGGTGATTCTGTGTTTGCCTTAGAGCCCCGGGGCCGCGTCCGCTAGCCGAGGAAGGCCATGTAGTCAAAACCCGCGCAGACCTGTTGCCGCGCGGTCGCATGGCCTATAAAGCGCCCAACGCGCCGCCTCCGGCCTGCGGCGCGGCGGGGAGGCTTGTCGTCCCCGCCGGCAGCCAGTTTTCCGCTCGGGGTCACAACCGCAATGCTCACCTTCTTCCGTCGCTTTTTCCAGTCCAAGATCGGTTTGCCAATTTTCCTCGGCTTTCTGGTGCTGATGGCGCTGGCCTTTGCCGCGGCCGACATTACCGGATCGACCTTCGGCGGCGTGTCGGGCGGTGACCGTGTGGCGGTGGTGGACGGCGAGCCTATCGGCACCTCGGAACTGGTGACAGCGGCCAACACCGCGCTCGATCAGGTGCGCCAGCAGAACCCGACGCTGACCATGCCCGAATTCATCGAGGCCGGCGCGCTTGACGAAGTGCTGCGCCAGCTGATCGATCGTTATGCGGTCGGCCATTATGCCGAGAAGTACGGCCTGCGGGCGGGTGAGAACCTCGTCAACAGCGAGATCCTGCAGATCCAGGCATTCCGTTCGCTGAGCGGCGAGTTCGACCAGCAGATCTATCTCGCCGCGCTGCGCCAGCGGGGCCTGACCGACGCGGTGTTCCGCCGCGACCTTGTCAACGGCCTGCTTGAAGACCAACTGCTGCGCCCGGCGCTGCTATCGCCTCAGATGCCGGAAAAGATCGCGCGCCAATATGCCTCGCTGGTGCTGGAACGGCGGCGCGGGCAGATCGCGTTGATCCCGAGCAGCGTGTTCGCGCCCGAAAGCGGGCCGACGGACGCGCAGCTCACCGAATGGTACGGCACCAACCGGACGCTGTTCGTGCAGCCCGAGCGGCGCACCTTGCGCTTCGCAGTGTTCGGCGACGACACGCTGGAAGTGTCCGCCACGCCGACCGAGGCTGAAATCGCCGCCCGTTACAAGCGCGATGCAGACCAGTACAAGGCGACCGAACGGCGCGCGGTAACCGCCTTCGTCGTACCGACCGCAGACGCGGCCAAGGCGCTCGCGGCCCGCATCCGCGGCGGCGTGTCACTCGAAGCGGCGGCACGCGAAGCCGGCTTCAGCGCCTCGCAGACCGAACTGCGCGACCGCGAGGCGACGGCCAATGCCACCAGCTTCGCCTTCGCCGAAAACGCCTTCAAGGCGGCCGAAGGCAGCGTGGTCGAACCGGCACAGGGCACGCTTGGCTGGTATGTCGCGCGGGTCGACAAGATCGAACGCACTCCCGCGCGCAGCCTCGATCAGGTGAGGAGCGAAATTGCCGAACAGCTTGCCGTCGAAAAACGCAGCGCCGCGATTGCCGACCTTACTGCCGAAATCGAAGGCGAAATCGACAGCGGCACCGCGCTGAGCGAGGTGGCCAAGGCCTATAATCTCAAGGTCGAAACGACGCCGCCGCTGCTGGCCGATGGTTCTGCCTTCCAGCGCCCCGACGTGCAGATCGTGCCGCAGCTGCGCACACTGCTGGCTACCGCGTTCCAGATGGAGGAAAGCGAGCCGCAACTGGCCCCGGTGCCCGGCAACCAATACGTGATCTTTGAAGTCGCCCGGGTGGAAGAAGCCGCCGCGCCGCCGCTGGCGCAGGTGAAGGAACAGGCCGAAGCCGCCTGGCGCCGGGCGCAGGGCGCCAAGCTCGCGCGAGAAACCGCCGATCGCGTGATGAAGCAGGTGCGCGGCAAAACCGATCTTGCCACCGCGCTCGCCGCCTTGAACAAGCCCGGTTTCGAGCGCGAGGTCATCGATCTCGAACGGCGCGAACTGCTGGCGCGCAGCCAGGGCAATGTCCCGCCGCCGCTGGTGCTGCTGTTCAGCATGGCCGAAGGCTCGGTCAAGCTGCTGGAAGCTCCGCGCAACATCGGCTGGTATGTCATCAGCCTCGATGAAATCAGCACCAGCCCCGTCGACGAGGAGCCCGGTCTGCTCGAACAGACCCGTCGCCAGCTCGCCCCGACCCTGACCGAGGAATATCGCCGTCAGGCTGCCGCCGCGATGCGCAAGGAACTCGGCTCGACCCGCAACGATGCGGCGATCGAGGCGGTGCGCAAGCAGCTCGCAGGCGAGCAGTGAGCGCGGGTGTAGGCCTTTCGTGAGCACCGCCACTGATCCGACCCTGCCCGAAAATGCCGTAGCCGCCACCGCCGCGCTGGCGGCCGGGCGTCCGGCGCTGGTATGGCGGCGCATTATCGCCGACAGCGACACGCCGGTGGGCGCGGCGCGGCGGCTGATCGTGCCGGGACGCGGCGACTTCCTGCTCGAATCGGTCGAAGGCGGTGAGGTGCGCGGGCGATACAGCCTGCTCGGCCTCGATCCCGATCTGGTGTTTCGCGCCCACGGAACGCGGGCGGAAATCAACCGCGACTGGCGCCGTAACCGCGAGGCCTTTTCGCCCTGCGATGGCGATGCGCTGTCCGAACTGCGTGCGCTGTCCGCCGCCTGCCGGATCGATCCGATGCCTGAAGGCCTGCCGCCCGCACTCGCCTGCCTCGTCGGCTATCTGGGCTATGAAACCATCGGTCTGGTCGAAAAGCTGCCCCGCGCACAGGACAGCGCGCTGGCCCTGCCCGATCTGCTGTTCGTGCGTCCCGGCGTCATTCTGGTGTTCGACAGCCTAACCGACGCGCTCTACGCGGTCGCGCCGATCTGGCAGGCCGATAATCCCGCCGCTGCGGTGGCGCGTGCGGGCGAGCGGATCGACGCGGTGCTAAGCCAGCTGGGCGAGGCCGCGCCGAAGGAAGTCCATCCCGCGTTGCCCGACACCCTGCCAGACCTTGCGCCCGTAATCGCGCCCGATGATTACAAGGCGATGGCCCTGCGCGCGAAGGATTACATTCTTGCTGGCGACATATTCCAGGTGGTGCTGGCCCAGCGGTTCACCTGCCCCTTCCCGCTGCCGCCGCTGGCACTTTACCGCGCGCTGCGGCGGGTGAACCCTTCGCCCTTCCTCTATTTCCTTGATCTGCCGGGCTTCGCGCTGGTGGGCTCCAGCCCTGAAATCCTTGTCCGGGTGCGTGACGAGGAGGTGACCATCCGTCCGATCGCCGGAACGCGGCCACGCGGAAAAACGCGCGAGGAAGATGACGCCAACGAGGCGAGCCTGCTGGCCGATCCCAAGGAACGGGCCGAACATCTCATGCTGCTCGATCTGGGCCGCAACGATGTGGGCCGGGTCGCGGCGGCGGGGACGGTGGAGGTCACCGACAGCTTCACCATCGAACGCTACAGCCACGTGATGCACATCGTCAGCAATGTCGTCGGCAATCTCGATCCGTCGAAGGATGCTCTGGACGCGCTGTTTGCAGGCTTCCCGGCAGGCACTGTTTCGGGCGCGCCCAAGATCCGCGCCTGCGAGATCATCGCCGAACTCGAACCCGAAACCCGCGGTGCCTATGCCGGCGGGGTGGGCTATTTCGCGCCCGACGGCAGCCTTGATTCCTGCATCGTTTTGCGCACCGCAGTGGTGAAGGACGGGGTAATGCACGTGCAGGCAGGTGCCGGCATCGTCGCTGACAGCGATCCCGATTACGAACTGGCCGAATGCCGTGCCAAGGCCGGCGCGCTGATCGCCGCTGCGCGCGAAGCGGTGCGGGTGGCGGGCGAGCCGGGGTATGGGCAGTGAAGCGTGCCGGCACCCTGCTGGCGGGCCTCGCGCTCGCACTCGCGGCCTGTTCGGAACAGCCTGCGGGCGAGCCGGTGGTGCGCGCGCGGCTTGACGGGTCGGCACCCGCTGCGCTCGCCAGCCCCGAAGCGGTGCCGAGCGCGCCTGCTGCCGAATCCGCCTGTCGCAAGGTCGTGTTCGAAGATGTGCCGCTGACCGATTGCATCGCCGATCCGGCCAAACACCGCATCGCCATGGCCAACGCTCCTGCGGGCGGCCAGCCCTACGGTTCGATTGCCGCCTTTGCCGAAACGGCCGATGCCGCCACCATCGCCTTTGCCGTCAACGGCGGGATGTATGGCGATGATCTCAAGGCGATCGGCTATTACGTTGAGGATGGTGAGCGCCTTTCGGAGCTCGACCGCGGCGACGGCAGCGGCAATTTCTACATGAAGCCCAACGGGGTATTCTTCGGCACCGGCGGGCAGTGGCGCGTGCTGGCGAGCGACGCTTTCTTCGCCACGGTCGGCGAGCGTCCCGCTTTCGGCACCCAGTCCGGCCCGATGCTGGTGGTGGACGGCAAGCTGCATCCCGACATTCAGGACAACGGCCCATCGCGCGCAATCCGCAACGGCGTCGGTGTCGACGCCAGCGGCAAGGCCCATTTCGTGATTGCCGATGCGCCGGTCAGCTTCGGCCAGCTGGCGCGCTATTTCCGCGACGAGTTGAAAGTAGCCAACGCGCTCTATCTCGACGGGCAGGTATCGAGCCTGTGGGACCCGGCCAGCGGGCGGCTGGACAAGGGCCGGGTTGGCCCGATCATCGTGGTGACGAAAGGCGAAGGGACAGGCCAATGATCCCAGAGAAAACCATAGTCGTCATCGACAATTACGACAGCTTCACCTTCAACCTCGTCCATTACCTGATGGAACTGGGGGCCGAGGTGCGGGTGGAACGCAATGATGCGCTGACCGCCACCGAGGCGATTGCTACCCGCGCGGCGGGCTTCCTGATCTCGCCCGGCCCGTGCACGCCGAACGAAGCGGGCATCAGCCTTGATCTGGTCGCGGCCTGCGCCGATGCGGGCAAACCGTTGATGGGCGTGTGTCTCGGGCATCAGGCGATCGGGCAGCATTTTGGCGGCACCGTCCAGCGCGGCGGGTTGATGCACGGCAAGACGTCTCCGGTGACGCATGACGGAACGGGACTGTTTGCAGGCCTGCCATCGCCCTTCACCGCGACGCGTTATCACAGTCTGGAAGTCGTGAACGTGCCGGACGCGCTGGTCGCGAACGCCCATGCCGAAACACCAGGCACGGACCATCCTTCGGTCATGGGGTTCCGTCATGCAGAGCTGCCGATCCATTCGGTGCAGTTCCATCCCGAAAGCATCGCTACCGAGCATGGCCACGCGCTGCTCGCCAATTTCCTGCGCGTATGCGGGCTTGAACCGGTGCTGCCCGAAAGTCTGCACGCATGAGCGCCCTGCCCGATATCGCCGCGCCCCTGACCGAGGCCGAGGCAGAAGCGGCGTTCGGAGCCTTGCTGGACGGCGCGCCTTCGGAAGCGGAGATCGCCGATTTCCTCGTCGCGCTTTCCGCGCGCGGCGAAACGGCGGACGAGATCGCGGGCGCGGCACGGGCGTTGCGCGCACGGCTGATCCCGATTGCCGCGCCCGAAAATGCCATCGACGTGTGCGGCACCGGGGGTGACGGGCACCACACGCTCAATGTTTCGACTGCGGTCAGTCTCGTGGTCGCTTCCTGCGGTGTGCCGGTGGCCAAGCACGGCAACCGCGCGGCCAGTTCCAAGGCGGGCGCGGCGGATACGCTGGAGGCGCTGGGCCTCGATATGGACGCCGCCGGGCGCACGGCGGAAAAGACGCTGGCGGAAATCGGCATCTGCTTTCTTTTCGCCAAGAACCACCATCCCGCGATGGCGCGCATCCAGCCCATCCGCGTGGCGATCGGCCAGCGCACGATCTTCAACCTGATGGGTCCGCTGTCGAACCCGGCCGGGGTGAAAAGCCAGCTGATCGGCATCGCCCGGCCCGCCTATGTCCCGATCTATGCAGGCGCGATGGCGCGGCTCGGCACGGGACAATCGCTGATTGTTTCAGGCGATGAAGGCCTCGACGAACTCAGTCTTGCTGGCGGGAATGAGGTTGCCGTCGTCACCGGCAACGCCTTCCGCATGGACCGGGTGGACGCGGGCGCGGCGGGTCTGCCCCACGCCCCGATCGAGGCGATCCGCGGCGACGATGCAAAGCACAATGCCGCTGCTCTGAAAGCGCTGTTGATGGGCGCACCCGGCCCCTATCGCGATGCCGTGCTGTTCAATGCAGCGGGCGCACTGCTGGTCGCCGGACGCGGAGCCGACTGGCGCGAGCGCGCGGCGATGGCGGCAGAGGCGCTGGATTCGGGCGCGGCGCTGCGGCTGCTCGAACAATGGATCGACATGGCGAAGTGAGACGATGAACAAGCTTGAGGAAATCTGCGCCGCCAAACGCACCATCGTCGCCGCGCGCAAGCAGGCGGTGAGCGAGGCCGATCTTACCGCCGCCGCCCGCACGCGGACCGCACCGCGCGGGTTCGAGGCAGCGCTGCGCACCCGCGCCGCCAGCGGATACGCCCTGATTGCCGAGATCAAGAAAGCCAGCCCATCCAAGGGATTGATCCGCGCCGATTTCCGCCCCGCCGAACACGCCGCCGCCTACGAAACCGGGGGCGCAGCCTGCCTTTCGGTGCTTACCGATGCGCCCTATTTTCAGGGGCACGAGGATTACCTTGTCGAAGCCCGCGCCGCCTGCGCGCTGCCGGTGCTGCGCAAGGATTTCATGGTCGATCCGTGGCAATGCCTCGAAGCCCGCGCGATCGGCGCCGACGCGATCCTGATCATCGTCGCCGCGCTGGAAGACAGCGCCATGGCCGAAATCGAAGCCGCCGCGCGCGAACATGGCATGGACGTGCTGGTCGAAGTGCATAACGAGGCCGAGCTCGAACGCGCCGCCCGCGTGCTCCAGTCGCGACTAATCGGGGTCAACAACCGCGACCTGAAAACCTTCACCACCTCGCTCAGCACGACCGAACGGCTCGCACCGCTGATGCCGGAAGGCACGCTGATCGTGGGCGAAAGCGGGATCAACAGCCACGCCGATTGCCGGCGGCTCGAAGCTGCGGGCGTGCGCACTTTCCTTGTCGGGGAAAGCCTGATGCGGGCTGACGATATTGCGAGTGCCACCGCCAGGCTGCTCGGGACAGAACAGGACGCATGAGCAAACTCACCCACCTCGACGAATCCGGCGCGGCGCGCATGGTCGATGTCGGCGGTAAGCCGGCCACGCAGCGGCGCGCGGTCGCCAGTGGACGGATCACCATGTCGGCAGAGGCCCTCGCCGCGATCCGCGAAGGTAACGCGCCCAAAGGTGACGTGCTGGGCACCGCGCGCATTGCCGGGATCATGGCCGCCAAGCGCACCGGCGAGCTGATCCCGCTGTGCCACCCGCTGGGCCTTGAGGCGGTCAATATCGATTTCGCCTATGAAGAAGACGCGATCCGCGTCACCGCCACGGCATCACTGACGGGGCGAACCGGCGTAGAAATGGAAGCGATGACAGCAGCTTCGGTCGCGCTCCTCACAATCTATGATATGGCCAAGGCGATCGACAAGGGCATGATCATTTCCGATATCCGCCTGATCGCAAAGACCGGCGGCAAATCGGGCGACTGGAAGGCGGACGCTTGAGCGAACTGCTCGGCCTCGAAGAAGCGCAGTCACGGCTGCTGGCGCTGGCGCCGATCACCCGTTCGATCAATCAGGACATCAAACCCTCCGGCCTGACGCGCTATCTGGCCCGCGACATTACCGCGTCGCGCACCCAGCCCCCGGCTGATCTTTCCGCGATGGATGGCTATGCCGTTACCCCAGGTGCCGGGCCCTGGCGACTGGTTGGAGAAAGCCGCGCCGGAGCGCCCTTCGACGGGACGCTCGATCCGGGCCAGTGTGTCCGCATTTCAACCGGCGCGCATGTGCCGCAGGGCAGCGACAGGGTTCTCTTGCAGGAGGATGCGCTGGTTTCGGGCAGCGCCATCACCGCGACCGACCTGCCGCCGCCCGGAAAGCATATCCGCAAGGCCGGGTTCGATTTCCACGCGGGCGACAGGGTGCTGGCAAAGGGAACCGCACTATCGCCTGCCACACTCGCGCTCGCCGCATCTGCCGGGCATGGCGCACTGCCCTGTTTCGACGCGCCTTCGGTCGCCGTGCTCGACAGTGGTGACGAGTTGGTGCCAGCGGGCGAGCCCTGCGGCCCGCACCAGATCCCGGCCAGCAACGGGGTGATGCTGGGCGCGATGCTCTATCCCTATGTCGGACGGGTCACCGCGCTTGGCCCCGTGCCGGATGATCGCGATGCGCTCGCCGCAGCGCTCAAGCGGGCAGAGGACAGCCAGATCCTCATAACCTCGGGCGGGGCCTCGGTCGGCGATCACGATCTGATCCAGCAAGCGCTGAAGGATTGGGGTGCCGATATCGCCTTCTGGAAGGTCGCGATCAAACCGGGCAAGCCGCTGATGGTGGCGACCCGCGAGGCGGCATGGGGCCGACAGGTTATCCTCGGCCTGCCGGGCAATCCGGTGTCGAGCTTTGTCACCGCGTTCCTTTTTGCCCTGCCGCTGGTGCGCGCGAGCATGGGTGATGCCTCTCCCCTGCCCCGCAGCCAGATGATGACGGCGGGAGAGGCCCTGCCCGCCGTGGGCCGGCGCCGCGAATTCCTGCGCGCCATATCCGACGGGCAGAGCGTGCGGCTTGCCGGATCACAGGATTCCTCGGCGCTTACGGCGCTGGCCGGTGCCGATTGCCTGATTGACCGGCCCGCCAACGCCCCGGCGGTCGCGCAGGGGGAAGCGGTCAGGGTGTTTCCGCTCCGGAATGGCTGAATTGCGCGACTTTGCGGTGGTGCGCGCTTGACTCGAGTCTGATGGTTGCCTAATTGTTCCTTATTCGTTCACCTTAATGGCGGGCGAAACGTGCAGGCAACGCACCCAGCGCCCGACCGGGCCGGTGCCTCTTGGCGCACACAAGGGGATTGGCACGCTTCGCCCCACCATATGCGGCGCGGGTGCGACCACAGGAGATTTGATCAATGCTGACAGCCAAGCAGCACGAGTTGATCCGCTTCATCCAGCAGCGGCTGGAGGAAACCGGCATCTCGCCCAGTTTCGAGGAAATGAAGGAGGCGCTCGATCTCAAGAGCAAGTCGGGCGTGCACCGCCTGATCTCCGCACTCGAGGAACGCGGCTTCCTGCGCCGTCTGCCCAACCGCGCGCGGGCGCTCGAAGTTGTGCGCCAGCCCGAGGATGTGACGCCTTCGCGGGCATCGGGCAATGTGGTGCCGATGCCTGCACCGCGCACCGCGCCTCCGGAACCGGCCAATGACGTGATCGAACTGCCGCTCCACGGCCGCATCGCCGCGGGCGCGCCGATCGAGGCGCTCGAGGGGCAAAGCACGCTTCCGGTTCCGGCCGCGCTGCTCGGCCCGGGCGAACATTACGCGCTCGAGGTGTCGGGGGACTCGATGATCGAGGCCGGCATCTTCGACGGCGATTTCGCGCTGGTGCGCCGTACCGATACCGCCCGCGACGGCGAGATCGTGGTGGCGTTGGTGCGTGGTGAGGAAGCGACGCTGAAATACCTGCGCAAGGAAAGCGGGATGGTGCGGCTCGATCCGGCCAATGGTGCCTACGAACCGCAGATCTACCGGCCCGACGAAGTGCAGGTGCAGGGCAAGCTCGCTGGTCTGCTGCGCCGCTATCACTGATCGGAAAAGCGCCGGAAACGGGGTTCTCACGCGGAACGGATAACCGAAAACCGCGTGAAACATTCGCTCCGGCGCTTTTCAATATATATTTCAGTGGCTTGTCTGGATTTTGTTTCACGGACATGCCCGCTTGAAGGGCGTTTGAGGGCCGTTTAAGCCCTGTTCTCGCCGGTTTTGGCCTGCTTTTGGCCGGTTTAGACCCGGTTTTCGGGTCATTTACCGGCCTTTTGCCCCCTTCCACCAGCCATGCTGCCCTTCACGCTCGCCAACACTCGTGATCGACTTACGTTCAAGATCGATCGCCAGCCCGCCGCTGGTCTCCAGCATCCGCCGGTCGGCCTTGAGCCACCGCGGGCGACATGATCGCGGCAGGAAGCGGTCGGCAATGACGATATCCGCGCCGGAACATGCGCTCGCCAATGCGCGCTCCTCGACCCGGTCCCTGCTGCGCGCCAGCAGGATGACCCAGTCGCGTTCGCCGCGCGAAAGATCCACCACGCAGAACGCGCTCGAACAGCGCGCTTCGGACCATTCGGCAAGCGGCACGAGATCGGCTTTTACGCCCGCCAGTTCGAGCAGATTGTCGCGCGAATAGCTCGACCGGCTGTCGCGCAGGGACAGCAGCCGGCGCTCTCCATTGGCTCCAGTAATCGTGATCCCCACCTGCCGGCCATCGCCCGAAACCAGTACATCGGGCACCGATGTCGAAAGCGCCAGAACACTCGCCAGCGCAACCGGCACAAACCCATAAAACCGCGCCCGGCCGCTCCACAGCGCCAACCACAACCCGCCGCCTGCAAACAGCGCGATGGCCGCCCCGCCCATCTGCGGCATCAGCTTGACCGCGCCCGGCTGGCTTGCCGTAAAATGCGCAATCCCCAGCAGCAGGTCGAGCGAATACTCCACCAACCACCAGAACGGCCGGCCCACGCCAACCAGATCAAACAGCAGCCCGAGCGCGATCAGCGGCATGGAGACGAAGGTCACCAGCGGAATCGCAACGACATTGGCCAGTGCGCCGTAAAGTCCCGCACGGTGGAAATGGAACAACACCACCGGCATCAACGCCAGCTCGATTACCATACCGGTGACGAACAGCATCACGACCCGCCTTCCGGTCCGCGCCCACCACGGCTCCTCGCGCGCCGCAAGAAAGGCACGCACCGGTGCGCTAGTCGATAATGCAATGATTGCCAGCACCGCGGCAAAGCTCATCTGGAAGCTGGGCCCGATCGCGCTTTCCGGCCACAGCAGCAACACGAAAACCGCCGCGACCGCGACCATCCTGAGCGACAGCGCATCGCGCCCGAGCGCAAGCGCGATCAGCACCAGCATGGCCGCAACGCAGCTGCGCACCGTCGGCACCTCCGCGCCCGTCAGCAGGGTATAGCCGATCCCCGCCAACGCCCCGCCCGCCGCCGCAGCCACAGGCAAGCGCACCCGCAGCGCCAGCGCGGGCCACAGCGCCAGCAACTTCAATACCGCGAAATAGGCCGCGGCGATCACCGCGCTGACGTGCAAGCCGCTGATCGAAAGCAGGTGGGTGAGGCCCGAATCGCGCATGGCCGCCTCGTCCGCTTCGGTGATCCCGCCCCGGTCGCCGCTGGCAAAGGCTGCGGCAATCGCGCCCGCAGATCCGTCCACCCGCGCCCGGACATGGGCCGAAAGCGTGCGCTGGAGCCGGGCAATGCTACCGCCGGGCGGAGCTGGTCGGACGATCTCGACCGGACCGATCGCGCTGCCGCTTGCCGCCAGCCCCTTGAACCATGCGGCACGGGCGAAATTATAGGCACCGGGCAGCATCGGACTTGCCGGCGGCATCAGACGCGCGCGCAACCGCACCACCGCGCCCTCCCCTAGCGCCGCGCCGCTGGCCGTGCCCTCCAGCAAGGCCAGCGGGACATTGATGCGAACCTTGCGAGCGGTGCCACTTTCCCGGTCCCGCACGGCCAGGATCAACCGGATGCGTCCGTAAGCGGGCTGATCTTCGCGTTCGAGCACATGGCCTTGCAATAATTCGACCTGCGGTGCGACGATCGGTTCGGCCCCGACGATTTCGGAACGCGCCCAGATCACGGCGATGCCGAGTGAGAACACCAGCCCGCCTGCGATCATTGCGCTGCGCAGGTGGTAACGCGCATCGCTGTCCGCGGGCCACATGAACGCCGCAACACCCGCAATCGCGCCGCTACCGGCCATCGCCGCGATCCAATAGGGTGCAGAGGTCAGCGCGAACCACGCGAGTATCCCGGCCAGGAACAGCACCGCCAGCCACGGCGCACGGTCGAACCCGGCGCCGGCCAGAAACCGCTCTGCGGCATCGCCGAACCGGCTGCCCCAACCCGCGCCGGTGCTGGACAATCGCCCGCCGCTTTGCCAAGGCCGCGCCGATACGACGGGTCCGGTAGGCGTGCTGCCGGGATCGTCTCCCATCGGAATGATCGGCACATCGCGCATCGGCTCGTCCCCCGACCGGCCAGCCTCATGCCAAGCCGCTCAAAGTGAACAGGAATTGACAGTCCATGGCAAGCGAAAGCAGCAACCCGGGCGGCCAGTCCGAAGTGGTGACCCGCTTCGCCCCCTCGCCCACCGGCTTCCTCCACATCGGCGGCGCACGCACGGCGCTGTTCAACTGGCTTTTTGCCCGCCACCATGGCGGCCGCACGCTGCTGCGCATCGAGGATACCGATCGCAAGCGCAGCACGCAGGAAGCGATTGACGCGATCATCGAAGGCCTCGACTGGCTCGGGCTCGATTACGACGCGCCGCCGCTGTTCCAGTCCGACAGGGCCGAACGCCACGCCGAAGTCGCATGGGCGCTGCTGAACGCGGGCCACGCCTACAAGTGCTTCGCCACCCCCGAAGAACTCGAAGCGATGCGCGAAGAACAGCGCGCCAACAAGAAGCCGCTTCGCTATGACGGGCGCTGGCGCGATCGCGATCCTGCCGAAGCCCCCGAAGGCACGCCCTTCACCATCCGGCTCAAAACCCCGAACGAGGGCGAAACCACGATCCATGACCGTGTGCAGGACGTGGTTACGGTGAAGAACGACGAAATCGACGACTACATCATCCTGCGCGCCGACGGCACGCCGACCTACATGCTCGCGGTGGTGGTGGACGATCACGACATGGGTGTGACCCACGTGATCCGCGGCGACGATCACCTGAACAATGCTTTCCGCCAGCTACCGATCATCCGCGCGATGAACGCGATCGAGGGCAATTGGCCCGATCCGGTCTATGCTCATATCCCGCTGATCCACGGATCGGACGGGGCCAAGCTGTCGAAACGGCATGGTGCGCTGGGCGTTGAGGCCTATCGTGACGAATTCGGCATCCTGCCCGAAGCGCTGTTCAATTACCTGCTGCGTCTGGGATGGGGTCATGGCGACCGCGAGGAGATTACCAAGCAAGAAGCTGTCGAGCTGTTCGATCTCGATGGCGTTGGCAAAAGCCCGTCGCGCTTCGACATAAAGAAGCTAGAGAATCTCAACGGACACTATCTGCGCGAGGCCGATGATGCGCGCCTGGCGGCGCTGGTGGCCGCGCGGATCGGGGAAACGGCCGACTTGGCGCTGCTCGAAAAGGCGATGCCCGTTCTTAAAGTGCGTGCAAAGAACCTCAACGAAGTTGCTGAAGGTGCTGCATTCCTGTTCGCCAAGCGTCCGCTGGAAATGACCGAAAAGGCCGCCCAGCTGCTCGACGGCGATGGACGCACGATCTTGCGCAAAATTTGCGACCGGCTTGCGGGCGAAAACGACTGGACAAGCGAAGCACTCGAAGCCACTACGAAGGCGCTCGCCGAGGAGCAGGGATTGGGTCTGGGCAAGCTCGCGCAGCCGATGCGCGCGGCTTTGACCGGGACCACCACCTCACCCGGTATCTTTGACGTTCTGGTCCTCTTGGGCCGGGACGAGGCCCTAGCCCGGCTGGACGCACAGGCGGCATAACCTGCGGGGGCAGGGCCGAGACAAATTGGACAGGAGAAACATCGTGGCAGACAAGCTGGCGAAACTCGAAATCGGGGGCAAATCCTTCGATTATTCCGTGCTCGAAGGTAGCACCGGCCCGGATGTGATCGACATCCGCAAGCTCTATGCGCAGACGGGTGCCTTCACTTTCGACCCGGGCTTCACTTCGACCGCCAGCTGCGAAAGCGCGCTGACCTACATCGATGGCGACGAAGGCGTGCTGCTGCACCGCGGTTACCCGATCGGTCAGCTCGCGGAACATTCGAGCTTCATGGAAGTAAGCTACCTGCTGCTGAACGGCGAACTGCCGAGCAAGGACGAGCTCGACGACTTCACCTACACCATTACCCGTCACACCATGCTGCATGAGCAGTTGATGACCTTCTATCGCGGTTTCCGCCGCGATGCGCACCCGATGGCGATCATGTGCGGCGTGGTTGGCGCGCTGTCGGCGTTCTATCACGACAGCACCGACATTTCCGATCCGGAACACCGCAAGATCAGTTCGCACCGCCTGATCGCGAAGATGCCGACGATTGCGGCGATGGCCTACAAGTATTCGGTCGGTCAGCCCTTCATGTATCCCGACAATTCGCTGTCCTATACCGGCAATTTCCTGCGCATGACCTTCGGCGTTCCGGCCGAGGAATACGAGGTGATCCCGGCGGTGGAACGTGCGATGGACCGGATTTTCATCCTCCATGCCGACCACGAACAGAACGCCTCGACCTCGACCGTGCGGCTGGCCGGTTCGTCGGGCGCGAACCCGTTTGCCTGTATCGCGGCCGGCATTGCCTGCCTGTGGGGGCCCGCGCATGGCGGCGCGAACGAAGCCGCGCTCAACATGCTCAAGGAAATCGGCACGCCCGACCGCATCCCGCACTATATCGAGCGCGCCAAGGACAAGAACGATCCGTTCCGCTTGATGGGCTTCGGCCACCGCGTCTACAAGAACTACGACCCGCGTGCGACCGTCATGCAGAAGACCGTGCGCGAGGTGTTCGACGCGCTGAAGGTCAATGATCCGCTGTTCGAAACCGCGTTGCAGCTGGAAGAGATCGCGCTCAACGATCCCTACTTCATCGAGAAGAAGCTGTTCCCGAACGTCGATTTCTATTCGGGCATCATCCTTTCGGCGATCGGTTTCCCAACGACCATGTTCACCGCGCTGTTTGCCCTCGCCCGCACCGTGGGCTGGGTGGCGCAGTGGAACGAGATGATTTCGGATCCCGCGCAGAAGATCGGTCGTCCGCGCCAGCTCTACACCGGCCCGACCCAGCGCGATTACATCACGCTCGACAAGCGCTAAGGCGCACGAATGTTCCGGAAAGTACTGAAGGCAGTCGGCGGTATGCTGATCGCCTTCGGCGCTATTTGGGGCCTGCAGGGATTGGGGCTGCTGGACTGGCCGGCGGACAGCTTCATGCTCGGACAGCGTGCGTGGGCGCTTTACGGCGCGATAGCGGCCTTTACTGGCATAATCCTTTGGCGATGCGCGGATCGCGGATGACCCAGGCTCGAGTTCAGGCGGCGGGCAGTTCCAGCCTGAAAAGCGCCCCGCCCCCTTCGGCACCCTCCACCGTCAGGCCACCGTCCATCGCCTCGGCCAGGCGCCGCGAGATGTAGAGCCCAAGGCCAGAGCCCTTGTCCTTGCCGCCATCGCTGTCGCGCCCGAGACGTTCGAACTTTTCGAAGATGCGAGTGGCCTGTTCGGGGGTTACGCCCGGCCCTTGATCCGCCACACTCACCGCCACGCGGCCCTTGCCCACCTGTGCGACTGCAATCGTCACCACGCTGCCGGCGGGGGAATAGGCAATGGCATTGCCGATCAGGTTGATGAGGATCTGCAGCACACGCCGGAATTCCGCCGTCGCAACGACGTCACCGGGCTTTCCGTTGACGTTCAGGGAAATCTCGCGGTTCTGCGCCCGCACGCCGAGAATGCCGGCGGCCCGGCTCGCCGCATCGGCAAGGTCGACCCGTTCGCGCGCAGTGGTGAAATCCGGCGTCTCGACCACCTCGAGATCCGCAAGATCGTCCAGCATCGCGGCAAGGTGCTGACCTGCGCTGGCGATCGTTGCCGCATATTCGCTATATTCCTCGCGCAAGGGCCCGGCGAGGCGGGTGCGGATCGTTTCGGCATTGGCGATGATGCGCGCCACCGGCTGACGCAGTACCGGGGCAAGCGCGCTGCCGATCAGGCGGGTCGGTGCAGTTTCCTCATGCTCGTGGGGCGCTTGCCCTTCGGATGCAACGGGGAGTGGTTCCTCGGCGATCAGCAGGAGTTCGAAGCCCGCCGGGCTCTGGGCGTCCGACCCGAGCGGAATCAGCCGCACCCGCCAGTGACGCTCCGATCCGGCAAATTGACAGGTCGCCCCGTCGAGCAGACGCCAGTGCAAGGGTTGCTGGTGACTGATACCCGACAGTTCGACCAGATCGCTCCACAATTGTCCGGGCGATGTCATGGCTGCAGCCTGCAACGCGGCGGCATCGGGTGCGCCCGCGATCAGCACCTGCACGCGCTGGCCTGTGTCGAGCCGCCCAGTGACTTCGGCAGTGGCGCGGTCGATCGCGTCGAGCCGTTCGGTAAAATCGCGGCCCTCGGGCAAGGCAGCCGGATTGCGTTGCCAGTTTTCTACCAGCACCTCGCAGCCGCCACCCTCGCCCGCACCGAGCGGATGGATCCGAGCAAAGCCGGTCACCATCGCATCCCCGTCGAAGGCGGTGAATTCGCGCGCGATCTTCAGCCCCATGCGACGACCCTGGCGCACCAATTCGCGAAGTTCGGGAATCGCCAGCGGTCCCGGCACGCGCCCACCGCACCGTGCCTGCAATTCGGCCAGCGATTCGTCCGCGCTGAGCAGGCAGTCGCTCGCGTCCGTCAGCCCGCGGGCGCCAAGCAGGGTATCGCGGCGTTCCATCGTGGTCACGCCACCTGATCCGCGGCGAGCAAATGGCGCGCCCGGTCGGACGAAATTACGGGGATTTCCGTCGCCATGCGGGCGTTGGGCTCGGTCAGAAGCAGTTGCCGTTCGATCGCATCCGCCCCCAGTCCCGCTGCCCGCAAGCCAAGCGCCAAACGCCCGCTCTGCCCTTCATGGCAGGACAGGACGGCGTGATGGCGCGGCTGCCGGGCGAGCACGGACAGCGCGCTAGCAAACAGCGCCAGCCCCGCATGATCGAGCGCAAGCGCGGCAATCGCCCCGCGCCGCATCGCAGACACGAGCCGGGCGAGCAGCCCAAGCCGCCCCGCCGCTTCGTCATACCCCTGTTGCAGCCGCGCAAACCCCGTCGCATCACTGTCCGTACCGTTTTGCATCGCGATAACCGCATGAAACAGTTCGGCCGGAAGTTCGCCAATCGGCAGCTCCATCCGGCGCTGGCTCTGGATGAAGCGCGACTGGGCGGCTAGGGCATTCATCGCCAGTTCCGCAACTTCAGGCTGCTGCGAGGCGATCAATTCCTGCAACAACGGGCTGAGGACGGGATCGATCGCATGCTGCCGGTTCAACCGCTCGGCCAGCAGGCCTTCGGTCGCGAGCCCGTGGCAGAAGGCGAGAAGGGCGGAATCTGCGGCGAGCCTATCGACCAGCGCATCGCGTTGACGAGACGTGGCGTCATCTTCGGGCCCGCGCAGCGCCGGATCGCGTCCGGCGGATACAGCAAGTACCTGCGCGGCGAGATCCGACAGCATCCCTCGCACCCGCGCAAGAACCGCATCGCTCACCAGCCTCTGGCCATCGCTGGCGAGCAGGTGACGCAGCACCGGCACGACCGAACCCAGCGCACGGCTCTCGCGCGCCAGCTCCTCCTGCAGGATCGCCTCGAGCTTTCCGCCGTCGGCATGGTCAATCGTGTCTTCGCCCATCCTGCCCGCATAACCCGCGCATAGTTAAATCAGCGTTAGTTCAATCCGGCATGCCGCGCAGCAGCAATCCGCCCAGCAGCACCAGCGCCGATACCGCGACGAAAAGCGGCAGAACGCCCAGCCCAGCCCCCAGCGCGAGAACGGCGATCAACACCATGCGATCAGCGGGAAAGGCGAGCGCGGGCACGGTGCGCGAAGCAACCCGCGCGAGCCCCACGGCCACCGGCCCCAGAACCGATAACGGCTCGGATAGCGGCGCAGAAGTCAGCGCCAGCCAGAGCGTCAGCGCCGCCAGAGCGTCGACCGCCCACCCCGTCCAGCCAAGTGCCCGGGCCGACAGCCCGTCACCCAGCAATTCCCGCCGCATGTTTGCCATCACATCCGCCAATGCGGCAGCCAGCACGCCGCCTGCGGCAAGCGTCAGACCGGAGACAGCAGCGCCGAACCAGCTTGCCGTCACGCCGCCGAGCAAAAGCACCAGTGCCCCGGCCAGTGCGAAAAGGGGCCCGCGCGTAAGGCCGCGAGGCACCAACTGCCTCCCGATCAGCCGCGCTGCCGCCTGCGATGGCCTGCGCCAGTCCACAGCGCCGGCAGCGCGCATGATCAGCGCATTTTCCTGCACGGCAAGCGCCGTCTCGTCGGCGGCGAGCAACCACGCTGAGGACGCAGCGCGATCCTCTGTCACTATGCGGCACGGCGTTCCCGCCTGCAGCGCCAGTCGCAACAGCAGTGAGACCGCATCGGCATCGGGCGGAAAATCGGCAAGATGCTGCACCGGCGCGCCGCGCATCGCCAGCACGCCCGCCCAGTGCCGCTCGGCATCGATCCGTTCGAAATCGTCGGGATGCTGCGCGACCAGCGGGTTTGACGATGCAAGCGCGGCGACGAACCGCGGCGGCGTGGTTTGCGCGAACAGATCGGCGATCAATGTGGGATCTGGCAACAGACCATCGGCAAGGATCACCAATTCGTCATCGCCGCGCACCAGCGCCGGCAGATGGAGGAATCCGCGCAGCGCCTGAAATGTGCCGCCCGTGCTTTCGACCGCCTGCTGCACGCCCAGTACCTCGGCATCGACGCGATCGCACAGACACAGGATCCGCTCGCAACCCAGCGCGTGCAGCAGATCGACTTGCCGCGACAACACCGTTCGTCCGGCGAGAGGCATCGCGGCGCGCAAGGCGCCGGTTCCGGTTCGTCTGAGGGCTGAAACCAGTCCCGTGCGCATCCTTGCCGCCTTTCCCGAAGGAACAGATGCATCGGATTTGGCGGGTTCGGTGCGGCGGTTCAAGCCGCGATGGCGCAGGTTTGCCCCAATTCGCGGGCAGGCTAACGGATCAGCGACGAAGCGGACGAGCGAAGTTGTGCAGCACAGCCTCGATCTC
Source organism: Erythrobacter fulvus (assembly GCF_028595285.1). Classification (GTDB taxonomy): domain Bacteria; phylum Pseudomonadota; class Alphaproteobacteria; order Sphingomonadales; family Sphingomonadaceae; genus Erythrobacter; species Erythrobacter fulvus. The sequence continues at coordinate 386,090 of NZ_JAQQXQ010000001.1, forward strand.
GCGAACCACCATCGGTTCGCCCGGCGCGGCGTTCAGCGCGCGCTCGGCGGCGGCGAGCAGATCATCGGCGTGAAAACTCGCCGCCAGCCCCTTCAGCCGCATCGCTGCAACATTCCAGTTGCCGTCGCAGCGCGCGCGCTTGAGCAGATCGAGCTGCCGCAGCGCGCTTTCCAGAAACGCGCTGCGCAGTTCGCGCATCAGCGCGGCATCATCCCCGGCAGCGGCGGCCAGAGTCGCATCAAGGGCTCCGTTGTCATAAGCCATGAACCCGGCGTTAGCGCAGGTCTGGTTAAAGCGGGGTTTATCCCGATTCCGGCTGTGGTATGAGGGGGCATGGCAGGACGGCACCAGATACGCGCCTTGGGGCGCAAGAGCGGGGCGGATCACCCGGCGCAATCACCTTCGACGCAGGACGGAGACGAGCCCGGCTCTGCCACCGCGAACGAGGAAATGCTGCTGAGGGAGGAATGGGAAGCGCCGGCACTCGACCTGCCGGACCGCGCTTCGGCGCCCTCGCGCTCAGGCTGGCTGCCCCCTGCCCTTGCCCTCGTCGCAATTGCCGCGTGGACCGGATTTTTCGGCTGGACCATCAGCAGTGCGGCGATCGGGGGTGCGGCGCCTACCGAATGGGCGGGATGGATCGTCGAATGGTCGGTGCCCGTGGCCCTGATCGGCATTGTCTGGCTGCTCGCGATGCGTTCCTCGCGGGCCGAAGCGAACCGTTTTGCCGCCAGCGCTGCACTGCTCAGCCGGGAAAGTGCGGAGCTGGAAGAACGGCTCAAGGTGGTCAATCGCGAGCTTAGTCTGGCGCGCGAATTTCTTGCCGCGCAATCGCGCGATCTCGAGGCGCTGGGCCGGATCGCGGCGGAGCGCATTTCCACCCACGCCGGGGAACTGCAACAACTTATCACCACCAATGGCGCACAGGTCGACGCAATCGGCACTGCAAGCGAAACTGCGCTCGGCAACATGAACCGGCTGCGTGACGATCTGCCGGTGATCGCCAATGCCGCGCGCGATGTCGCCAACCAGATCGGTAGCGCAGGTAACAATGCCCTGCACCAGCTTGAACGCCTGGGCGGCGGTTTCGAAAAGCTTGGCGAGCTTGGCAGCAGCAGCGAAGTGCGTGTGCAGGGCCTTGCGTCCACCATCGGACAGACGCTCGAGAGTTTCGAGACGCAGGTGGAGCGGGTCGAAGCGCTGGTCGCAAACCGCTTTACTGCCCTTCAGGGTGAGGCCGGGGCCTATCGTGAACGGCTCGAAGAACTGGAAGCCGCCGCGCTAGAGGAACTGCGCGCGCGTACCGTCCAGCTTGAAACCGATCTTTCGGCCACTGCCGAGCGGCTGCGTCAGGCGGAAGATGCCGCGCGCGATCAGATGCGCAATGAACTCGCCGCGCTCGAACAGGACATGGCCGAACGGCTCCGGGTGGTGGAGGAGACTGAGGCGCAGGCGCTTGCCGCCGCGCGTGAGCGGATCGCGGCAATTGCCGGGGAAGCGGATCGTCTCGAAGCCCGTCTGGCCGAGCGTGATCTTCGTTTCTCCGAGGCAATCGAGCAGCGTCAGGCCGCCTTCGACACCCGCGAGGCGCAGGCCAGCGAAGTACTTGCTCAGCGGCTGGCGGCGCTCGACGATGCTCTCGCCCAGCGGCGCGAGGCGCAAGTGGCGGACACCGAAAAGCTGGTGGCCCATGGCGAAAGCATTGCTGCACAGCTGGAAAAGTTCGGCGGACTTCTGGCACAAGTCAGCCAGCAGGGCGATGCTGCCCGCAACAGCCTGACGACCGGGTTCGACGAGCTGGGCGAGAAGCTGTCGGCAAAGCGCATTGCGCTGGGCGAGACCGAAGCGCGGCTTGCACAACTCACCGAAAGCGGCGTGCGGTTGCTGGAAATCATCCAGTCGGGCGCACGCACGAGCCGCGAGGATCTGCAACAGGCGATCGCCTCTGCCAGCGAAAGCCTCACTGCAATTGAGGGGCGCGCGGACGAAGTAGGGCAGATGATGCTGCGCACTAGCCAGAGCGGCAGCGACCTGTCGGACTATCTCGTCAAGACCCGCAGCGAGATAGACGCGGCGGACGAGGCCATCGCAGGTTTCCGTGCACGGTTGGCGGAGCAATCGGACGAAGCACTCGCCCGAATTCAGGGCCTGCGCGGCGGGTTTGCGCGACTGGCCAACGAAAGTGGAACGCTCGCCGGAGACACGCAGGAACGTCTGCGCGAGGCGCTATCGGCGCTTGAAACCGCGATCGCCCAGGCTTTTGTCACGCTGGAGGAAGGCACCCGCGAGAAGACCACTGCCATGGCGGAAAAGCTCGGCGAGGAAGCGGTGCAGGTCCTCGAACGCGCCTTGCGCAACGAAACCGCCGCGACCATCGGCAAGATCGAACAAGCCGCAGCCCATGCGTCGGGCGTGGGACGCGAAGTGGTGATACAGCTTCGCGACCAGTTGGTGCGGGTAAACGAGCTGACCGGCAATCTGGAACAGCGCGTTTCCCGGGCCCGAGAGCTTGCCGAAGAGCAGGTCAACAATGACTTCGCGCGGCGCATGGCGCTGATTACCGACAGCCTGAACTCCGCAGCGATCGACATAAGTGGCGCGTTGTCAACCGAGGTCGCCGACACCGCTTGGGACGCGTATCTGAAGGGCGACCGCGGCATATTCACCCGCCGCGCAGTGCGCCTGATCGACAACGGCATGGCCCGCGAGATCGTCGAGCTCTACCAGCGCGACGACACCTTCAAGACCAATGTCAGCCGTTACATCCACGATTTCGAGGCGATGCTGCGCGCCACCCTGTCGACCCGCGACGGCCACGTTCTGAGCGTGACGATGCTGGGTTCGGACATGGGCAAGCTATACGTCGCCCTGGCACAGTCGATCCAGCGGTTCCGGAGTTAGCTTTCTCCGGCGACGGGTGGCTTGGGCAGAATGTCGATGTCGTCCATCGTGATCCAGCCATATTCATAATTGGCCACGAAAATGCTGGTGAGGACGGCCGCCAGCACGGTCGCCCGCAGCGCCAGACGGCCCGGACGGAAATTGACAGGCGCGCTTTCGGCCTGTCCCGGCACCTTCTCCTCGCCCGCCTCATCAGCTGTGCGGACGCCGAAAGGCAGCATGACGAAGGCGCTCATCACCCAGAACAGGAAATAGATCGCGGCAATCGACGTGATCTGCATCAGTCGGGACTTCTCGGCATTATCACCCGCACCTGCGGACGCTTGCCCGCCCAGCGCTGCGCCGCACGCCGGGCGGCGAGCCGCGCTGCTTCGTGAACGGCAGCGGGATCGCGCGCATCCTTGCCCTTGAGCCGCGAAATGGCGTTAAGCACGTCATTCGCCGCTTCCGCGAGGAACTCGGGCATGTCCTCTTCCAGCGGCAGGCCGACCGCCTCGATCAGCGGAACGGAGCCGCGCACCAGCACCACGACCATGACGCCCTCGGCAGCGATCCTGCGGCGCATGGTGATCGCCTCGCCATTGGCGGGGGCAATGATATCGCCATCCAGCACCAGACGGCCGGCGCGCACCTCGGCCAGCTTGCCCGGCTTGCCCGGCGCAAGGCGGACGATATCACCGTTCTTCTGCACGACCTGTGCCGGAATACCGGAAGCCTTCCCGACGCGCGCCTGCTCGACCATGTGCCGCATCTCGCCATGAACAGGCACAAGCACCTCGGGTTGCAACCACTCGTAAAGCGCCTCAAGCTCCGGGCGCCCCGGGTGGCCGGAAACATGGATGAAGGCCTGCCTGTCGGTCACCATGGTGATCCCGCGCGCAGCGAGCTGGTTCTGGATACGCCCGATGGGAATTTCGTTGCCCGGGATCTGGCGCGATGAAAACAGCACCACGTCGCCCGCGGTCAATTCGATCGGATGATTATTGTCGGCCATGCGCGCCAGCGCCGCGCGCGGTTCGCCCTGCCCGCCGGTGGCCAGCACCAGCACTTCTCCGCGCGGAAGGCCCATTGCCGTGTCGAAATCGACCGGGGTCGGGAAGTCCTGAAGATAGCCGTTGTCCTGCGCGACCTCGATGATGCGATCGAGCGAGCGGCCCGCGACGCAGATCTGCCGCCCTGTCTCGCGCGCGACCTCGCCCAGCGTCTGTAGGCGTGCGACATTGCTGGCAAAGGTGGTGACGACGACGCGCTTGCCCTTATGGCGCGCGACTTCCTCCATCAGCGCGTGATGCACCGCGCCTTCAGAGCCCGAGGGCTTCGGGTTGAACACATTGGTCGAATCGCACACCAGCGCGAGCACGCCTTCGTCCCCGATAGCGCGCAATTCCTCCTCGGTGGTCGGCTCACCGATGATCGGGTCCTCGTCCAGCTTCCAGTCGCCGGTGTGGAAGATGCGCCCGTGCGGGGTGTCGATCAGCAGCGCGTTGCCCTCGGCAATCGAGTGCGCCAGCGGGATATAGGTGACGCTGAACGGCCCGATGTCGATCACCCCGTGATCGTCTTCGATAATGTTCAGTTCCACCTTGCCAAGCAGACCGGCCTCTTCCAGCTTGCGTGCCACCAGATCGGCGGTGAAGGGCGTGGCATAAAGCGGCACACCCAGTTCGCCCGCGAAATAGGGCACCGCGCCGATATGATCCTCGTGCGCGTGGGTCAGGACGATACCAAGCAGATCCTCCACCCGCTCCTCGATGAAATCGAGATCGGCAAATACCAGATCAACGCCCGGATATTCGGTGCCGGAGAAGGTCATGCCGAGATCGACCATCAGCCATTTGCCCTGACAGCCGTAGAGATTGACGTTCATGCCGATCTCCCCCGAACCGCCAAGGGCAAGGAAAAGGAGCTCGTCTTCAGGTGTAAAATCGTTCTTCAAAATATTTCCGGTTCTAAGATGGGGGGTCAGACAGTTTCCGCCTGACGGGCAAGGATCGCGAGACCATCCAGTGTGAGATCGGCATCGACATGATCGAAGATCTCGGTCGCGTCATCGAACAATATGGCGAGCCCGCCGGTCGCTACAACCTTTGCGGGGCGACCAATCTCGGTCTTCATCCGCGCCACCATGCCTTCCATCATCGCCACATAACCCCAGAACACGCCGATCAGCATCTGGTCTTCGGTGTTGCGGCCGATCACGCTGCGGCTGGCGGGCGCACGAATGGCGATACGCGGTAGCTTGGCGGTCTTGCCGACCAGAGCATCAAGCGACAGGTTGATTCCGGGCGCGATCGATCCGCCCTTGTAGGCTCCTGTGAAATCGACCGCCTCAAACTTGGTCGCCGTGCCGAAATCGACCACGATCAGATCGCCGCCGTACTTGTGATGTGCGGCAAGGATATTGAGCGCGCGGTCGGCCCCCAGCGACGAGGGCTGGTCAACATCGATCTCGAACCGCCACCGCGCCGCGCCCTGTCCCGCAAACAGCGGAGTGATGCCGAAATATTTCTGGCACAGCACGGTGAGGTTATGATCGGCCCGCGGCACCACCGATGCGACGATGATCTGGGTGATCTCGTCGCGCTCTACCCCTTCGATTTTTAGCAGTTGGAGCAGCCACACAGCATATTCGTCGCCCGTCCGGCGCGGATCGGTGGCGATCCGCCAGCGCGCGCGGATGGTGTGTGTCCCGTCATCGCCATAGGTGAACAGCGCGAAGACGACATTGGTGTTCCCGACATCGGCGGCGAGCAGCATTGTGGTAATCCTCAACTAGGAAATGTCGCCTGCGCGAATGACACGTTCGCTGCCATCCGCCAAGCGCAGCCGTAACGCACCGTCGCTTTCCTCAAGCCCCGCAAAGGACCCGGAAAGCGTCGAACCGTCGCTGTCGTGGACGGTCAGGGGCGAACCTTGCGCGTGGATCGCGTGGGCAAGGAACGCCTGCAATGTCGCACCGAGTCCGTAGGTGCGCCAGTTTTCGAGCCGGCGAGCGAAATGCGAAGCGAGGGACGCCGCAAAATCCTCGAGCGCCGGCGGCGTCATGATGTCAGCGAGAGCAGCGGTCTTGCGATCGGGCAATTGCGGCGTACGGGCGAGATTCACGCCGATGCCGACAATGATCGTCCCGCGCACCATTTCCAGAAGGATACCCGATAGCTTGGCACCGCCCAGCAGGACATCATTTGGCCATTTGAGCGCGAGCGGGGCCTCTTCACCCAGCGCCTCGCCCACGGCATCGCGCACCGCCAGCGCGGCGACAAAGCTGAGCGATGCCGGCGGCGGCCCGCCCTCGCCCACCGCAACGACGGTAGAGCCCATGAAGTTGCCCGCGCCGTCGAACCATTCGCGCCCCTGCCGGCCGCGACCCGCGGTCTGGCGGCGGGCAATCAGCCACTGCCCTTCCGGCCACCCCTCCCCGCTGCGGATTGCCGCCGCGAGGTCAGCATTGGTCGAGCCGGTCTCGTCGACCACCCGGATATGCGGGGAACCGCTCAAACCGCGAGGAACAGCGAGGCGGCGGCCTTGTCGGCCAGATCGGTCAACGACGGGGTGAGAAGATAACCGATCGGCGAGATGATAAGCGCTGTCAGGCCGAGCAGCGCCCAATGGCCTGTTTCGCTCTTGCCGGTGACCACGCCTGCCGGTTCATCGAAGAACATCACCTTGACGAACTTGATGTAGTAGAACGCGCCGATCACGCTTGCCGCGATGGCGATGGCACCAAAGGCGATCAGACCGGCTTCGACCGTCGCCTGGAACACCACGAACTTGCTGTAGAAACCGAGCAGCGGCGGAATGCCGGCAAGGCTGAACATGAACAGCAGCAGCGCCCACGCAATCGCCGGGCGGGTGACCGAAAGCCCGCGAATGTCGGCAAAGGTTTCGTAAAGCGCACCATCCTCGCCACGCAGCATCAGCAGGGCGACAAAGCTGCCAAGGCTCATCGCGACGTAGATGAACAGGTAGACCAGCATCGCGGCGGCCCCGGTCTGGTTGGCAACCGCCAGGCCCAGCAGGATGAAGCCGATATTGTTGATCGAGGAATAGGCTAGGAGGCGCTTGAGGTTTTCCTGACCGATCGCGCCCAGCGCGCCGAAGATGATCGAGGCGAGCGCGGTGAACATCACGATCTGCTGCCACGCGGCGACCTGCGCGCCGAACACCTCGAACGCCACGCGCGCGGTCAGTGCGACAGCGGCAACCTTGGGAGCGGTGGCGAAAAAGGCGGTGACGGGTGTCGGCGCGCCTTCATAGACGTCAGGCGTCCACATGTGGAACGGCACAGCAGAGATCTTAAAGGCAAGACCCGCGAGCACGAAAATCACGCCGAACAGCGCGCCGGTACCCATCTCGCCTGTCAGGCCCGCGCGCACGGCCGTGAAGGCGGTGCCGCCGGTAAAGCCGTAAAGCAAGCTCATCCCGTAAAGCAGGATGCCCGAGGCCAGCGCGCCAAGCACGAAGTACTTCAGCCCCGCCTCGCCCGAACGCGCATCGCGGCGCAGGATCGCTGCCAGCACATAGGCCGAGAGGCTGTTGAGCTCGAGCCCAAGATAAAGGCTCATGAAGTCATTGGCCGACACCATGATGCTCATGCCGACGGTCGCGAACAGCACCAGCACCGGATATTCCGCGCGCATCACGCGCTCGGTGCCCGCAGCCGCGCTGGTGAAGAACGCCGGTGCCACCATCAATGCGCCGATAGCGGCAAGATAGATCAGCGCCTTGGCGAACAGCGCGAAGCTGTCGACCTTGAGCAAGCCGCCAAACGCCAGCGTTGCAGGGCCGTCGGTGCCGAAATGCAGCCCCGGAACCAGCATAAAACCGGCCCCGAACAGCGCTGCGGCAGCCGCAATTGCCATCGGGCGCGCGACCTTGTCCCCGCCCCAGGCGGCGACCAGCAGAAGCGCAAGTCCCGCGCCGATCAGCAGCAGTTCAGGGGCAACAAGCGCGAAGGAAGGAGCGAAATCCATCAGTGCGCGCCCTCCTTGGCGCCGGCATGATCGGTATTCTCGTGTTGAGGAAGCGCATTGGCGGCCTCGGCACGCGGAGTGCCGGGCGCAAGCTGCGCATCGGAGGCCGGAGCAGCAGCGGCAAGGCGGGCATCGAGCACCGCGATGTCGGCACGCATCGGCGCAAGGAAGCTTTCGGGATAGACGCCCATCCACAGCACCACTGCGGCGATCGGCGCCATCATGACCCATTCACGGGCGGTGATGTCACCCATGGCGGCGGCATCCTCGTTAGTCTGTCCGCCGAAAGCGACACGGCGATAGAGGTACAGCATGTAGGCCGCGCCCAGAATGATCCCCGTGGTCGAAACCAGCGCGACGAGGCTAGAGGTCTGGTAGATCCCTGCCAGCGACAGGAATTCTCCGACGAAACCGCTGGTGCCCGGCAGGCCGATGCTTGCCATGGTGAACAGCAGGAAGAACAGCGCGTAGTAAGGCATATTGATCGCCAACCCGCCGTAACGCGCGATCTCGCGGGTGTGCAGGCGGTCGTAAATCACGCCCACGCAGAGGAACAACGCGCCCGAGACGAGACCGTGGGAGAGCATGATGATCATCGCGCCTTCCAGCCCCTGCACGTTGAAGGCGAACAGGCCGACTGTGACGATCGCCATGTGCGCGACCGATGAATAGGCGATCAGCTTCTTCATGTCGGCCTGAACCAGCGCGACCAGTGAGGTGTAGACCACCGCGATCATCGACAAGATGAATACCAGCCACGCGAAATCGGCGGAAGCATCGGGGAACATCGGCAGGCTGAAGCGGATGAAGCCGTAGCCGCCGAGTTTGAGCAGCACGCCGGCTAGGATCACCGAACCGGCAGTGGGCGCCTGAACGTGCGCATCCGGCAGCCAAGTGTGCAGCGGCCACATCGGCACCTTCACCGCGAAGCTCGCGAAGAATGCCAGCCACAGCCATGTCTGCGCCTCAGCCGGGAAATTATACTGCATCAGCGTCGGGATGTCGGAGGTGCCAGCCTCGGCCACCATCCAGAACATCGCGATCAGCATCAGCACCGAGCCAAGCAGGGTGTAGAGGAAGAACTTGTAGCTCGCGTAGATGCGGTTGTCCCCGCCCCACACACCGATGATCAGATACATCGGGATAAGGCCCGCCTCGAAAAAGACGTAGAACAGGAACAGGTCCTGCGCCGCGAAGGTGCCGATCATCAGCACTTCCATGAACAGGAAGGCGGCCATGTATTCGCCGACGCGCTTCTGGATCGCGTCCCAGCTCGCAAGGATACAGATCGGCATCAGGAAAACGCTGAGCATGATCAGCAGCAGCGCAATGCCGTCGATCCCCAGCGCATAGCTGAAGCCCGCAAACAAATCGGCCTTTTCGGTGAACTGCCACTGCGGACCGCCGATCTGGTAATTGGACCACAGCACGATGCCGAAACCGAAGGTGACAAGCGTCGCCCCAAGCGCAATCCAGCGCGCGGCGTTGGCGCCTGCAAACAGGCATGCCAGCGCGCCCGCGAGCGGCACGAGCATCATCACAGTGAGGATGGGAAGGCCTTCCATTACGAAGCGCGCTCCTAAAGCAGAACGTAGGTGACAGCGGCAACCAGCCCGAGGAGCATGATCAGCGCATAGGTGTAGACGTAGCCCGACTGGATCGACTTGGCCGCTGTGGCGCTGCGATCGACCACCCAGGCTATGCCGTTGGGGCCGAAGCGGTCGATGGTGCCGATATCGCCGAGCTGCCAGAATTTGCGGCCCAGCCAGAAGGCAGGCTTCACGAAGACCGCATCATATAGCTCGTCGAAGTACCACTTGCGGTAAACGAAGTTGTGCAGTGCACCGAAGGTAGCGACAAACTTTGCCGGGATATCGGGCTTGGCGATGTAGGCCACGTAAGCGCCGGTGAAGCCAAGCAGCATCACGATGAAGGCCGAATACTTCACCCAGTAAGGCACGGCGTGCATCGCGTGGATCAACGGTTCGTTGTAGAAGATCGACCGGTCCCAGAAGGCGGCATTGTCGAGGAACTGCGGGGCGAATACTTGTCCTGCCGCAATCGCCCCAATGGTCAGCACGCCGAGCGGGATCAGCATCGACGCCGGGCTTTCATGAGGGTGATAGCCGCCGGTGGTGTCCTCGCCCGCCTGTTCAGGCGTCTTGTGGACGGCGTGCTGGATGTGCTCGCTCTCGATCCAGCGGGGCTTGCCCCAGAAGGTGAGGAACAGCAGACGCCAGCTGTAGAAGCTGGTCAGCAGCGCCGCGCCCACGCCCAACCAGAAGGCGGTGGTGGAAACCTGCGTGCCGCGCGCGAAGGCGACTTCGAGGATCGCGTCCTTCGACCAGAAGCCCGCAAAGCCGACGCCAAGGTGATAGACACCAAGCCCGGTGATCGCCAGCGTGCCTGCCAGCATCGCGTAGAAGGTCAGCGGGATGTGCTTACGCAGCCCGCCGTAATAGCGCATGTCCTGTTCGTGGTGCATCGCATGGATCACCGAGCCTGCACCCAGGAACAGCAGCGCCTTGAAGAAGGCGTGCGTAAACAGGTGGAACATCGCCGCGCCATAGGCCCCGACGCCCGCAGCAAAGAACATGTAACCCAGCTGCGAACAGGTCGAATAGGCGATGACCCGCTTAATGTCCCACTGCGTGGTGCCGATTGTGGCAGCGAAGAAGCAGGTGGCAGCCCCGACGATGGTGACGATTGTCAGCGCGGTCGGCGCGGTTTCGAACATCGGCGACAGGCGGCACAGCATGAACACGCCCGCCGTCACCATGGTTGCCGCGTGGATCAGCGCGGAGACCGGCGTCGGGCCTTCCATCGCATCGGGCAGCCACGTGTGGAGGCCAAGCTGCGCCGACTTGCCCATCGCCCCGATGAACAGGAGGATGCACAGGATGTCCATGGTGTAGAGGCGCATCCCGACAAAGGTAATCGTCGATCCGCTCATACCCGGGGCGGCGGCGAGGATCTCGGTGATCGAGGTCGTCTGGAACACCATGTAGGTGCCGAAGATGCCGAGCATGAAGCCCAAGTCACCGACGCGGTTGACCACGAAAGCCTTGATCGCCGCAGCGCCCGCGCTCGGCTTCTTGAACCAGAAACCGATCAGCAGGTAGGACGCAAGGCCCACCCCTTCCCATCCGAAGAACATCTGCACGAGGTTGTCCGCCGTCACGAGCATCAGCATCGCGAAGGTGAACAGCGACAGGTAGGCAAAGAAGCGCGGCTGATCCGGGTCTTCCTCCATGTACCCCCAGGAATAGAGGTGCACGAGCGCGGAGACCGAGTTGATTACCACCAGCATGATCGCAGTGAGCGTATCGACACGCAGCGACCAGTCGAAGCTGAGCGTACCGCTCTGGACCCACTTCAGGACTTCGACGACTTCGGCAGTCTGCGTGCCGCCAAGGAAACCGAGGAAAATCGTCCAGCTAAGGCCCGAGGAAAGCAACAGCGCGCCGGTGGTGACGGACTTGGCCGCCACATTGCCGATCATGCGATTGCCCAGCCCTGCAATCAGGGCAGCGAGCAGCGGCGCGAAGGTGATGATAAGGATGGGATGCACCGGGTCTTACCCCTTCATCCGGTTGATATCGTCGACCGCGATGGTGCCGCGGCCACGGAAATAGATGACAAGGATCGCCAGACCGATCGCTGCCTCGGCCGCTGCCACGGTCAGCACCAGCATGGCGAAGATCTGGCCGACCAGATCCTGCATGAAGGCGCTGAAGGCGACGAGGTTGAGGTTTACCGACAATAGGATCAGTTCGACCGCCATCAGGATGACGATCACGTTCTTGCGATTGAGGAAGATCCCCAGCACGCCGAGCACGAACAGGATCGCGCCGACGGTAAGATAATGTTCGATGCCGATCACAGTTCGACCCCCTGCCCGACTTCCGGGTTCTTCATGACGGTTGCCTCTTCGGGACGGCGACGGATCTGCTTGCCGACGTCCTGGCGCGCGCGCGCACCGGGCTTGGGCGGCTGGAAGGTCAGCACGATCGCGCCGATCATTGCGACCAGCAAGATGATCCCCGCGATCTCGAACAGCGCGATATACTTGCCGTAAAGCAGCGCACCCAGCGCCTCGATATTGCTGGCATCGGCCGCCTGCATCGCGCTGCCATCGGGCGAGCCGAGCGTCAGCCCGCCCGCATTATAGGCGCCCACGGCCAGCAACAGTTCCGCCAGCAGCACCGCCGCCACCGCAAGGCCCAGCGGCGCATTGCGCGAAAAGCCAGCGCGCATCGCGGCGAAATCGATGTCGAGCATCATCACCACGAACAGGAACAGCACCGCGACCGCGCCCACGTAAACGATCACCAGCAGCATCGCTATGAACTCCGCGCCCACCAGCACCATCAGGCCGGCAGCGTTGAAGAACGCCATGATCAGCCACAGCACCGAGTGCACGGGATTGCGCGACATGATCGTCATCACGGCGGCGCCGACCACGATGGTCGCGAAGAAATAGAAGGCGATGGCCTGTATCATGCTGGTCCCCAACCTCCATGTCCGCCCGCTTGGCGTGCCGACCGGAGAGCCGTCCTTACTGATCCCAAAATGCGTTTACGCGGACCTTGCCGAAGCGCCGCCCGCGCGGCTGTGATTTACGTTTGGCGCGCCCTAGCGATAGGGTGCGTCCGCTTCAAGATTGGCCGCGATGGCCCGTTCCCATTTGTCACCATTCGCAAGCAGCTTGGCCTTGTCGTAAAGCAGCTCCTCGCGGGTTTCGGTGGCGTATTCGAAATTCGGCCCCTCGACGATCGCATCCACCGGGCAGGCTTCCTGACAGAAGCCGCAATAGATGCACTTAGTCATGTCGATGTCGTAGCGGGTGGTGCGGCGGCTGCCGTCCTCGCGCGGTTCGCTCTCAATGGTGATCGCCTGCGCGGGGCATACGGCCTCGCACAGCTTGCACGCGATGCAGCGTTCCTCGCCATTGGGATAGCGCCGCAGCGCGTGTTCACCCCGGAAGCGGGGGGACAGAGGCGACTTTTCGAACGGATAGTTGATCGTCGCCTTGGGCTTGAAGAAATACTTCAGCGTCAAGGCGTGCGCCTTGAGGAATTCCCAGAGGGTGAACGATTTGATGAGGTGCGAGACAGTTGTCATGCGAAATGCCCGATGGCCATGAGGTAACCGGAGGTGGCGGCGACAAACAGAAGGCTCATCGGCAAGAACACCTTCCAGCCAAGCCGCATCAGCTGGTCGTAGCGGTAACGCGGCACGGTCGCCCAGATCCAGCTGAACATGAAGAAGAAGATGAAGGTCTTGACGAGGAACCACACGATCCCCGGCACCGCGTAAAGCACCGGAATGTCGAGCGGCGGCAGCCACCCGCCCCAGAACAGCAGGGTGTTGAGCGAGCACATCAGCAAGATGTTGGCATACTCGCCGAGCCAGAACAGCGCGAAGCTCATCGAGGAATATTCGGTCTGGTAACCCGCGACAAGCTCGCTCTCGGCCTCGGTCAGGTCGAATGGCGCTCGCGCGGTTTCAGCGAGGGCCGAGATGAAGAACACCACCCACATCGGGAACAACAGCGGGTGCACCGCATAGGCGTTGATCAGCCCGAGCCCGAAGCCCTGCTGCGCGTTGACGATGCCGCTGAGGTTGAACGTGCCCGCAAACAGCACCACGCAGACCAGCACGAAGCCGATCGAGACTTCGTAGGAGATCATCTGCGCCGAGGCGCGCATCGCCGAGAAGAACGGGTATTTGGAGTTCGACGCCCACCCGCTCATCACCACGCCGTAAACCCCCATCGAGGAGATCGCGAGGATGTAGAGCAGGCCCACATTGATGTCGGCGATTACCCCGCCATCCCAGAACGGAATCACCGCCCAGGCCGCCAGCGCGACGGTGAAGGTGATGATCGGCGCGAGCAGGAAGATGCCCTTGTTCGCCGCGCTCGGAATAATGGTTTCCTGCAGAAACACCTTGAGCCCGTCCGCAAAGGACTGGAGCAGGCCGAACGGCCCGACCACGTTGGGTCCGCGCCGCAGCATGATCGCGCCCAGCACCTTGCGGTCGACATAGATCACCATCGCAACGCTGAACATGACGAGCAGCGAGACGACCACGATCGCGACCACGGTTGCGACGGTCCACGCCCATTCGTAAGGCAGGCCGAGGGATTGGAAGAAGGCGGTCACTTGCGTGCCTCCATGTAGATGTCGAGCCGGGTCAGCAGCGCGGCAGCGATCAGCAACCAGCTTCCGTAGAACACGTTGTCGATCACCGGGCCATTAGTCGCGACGGTGCCGCCGATCGCGAGCACGAAGAACGCGATCAAGAAATGCGGCGTGAAGCGTGCGACCGTCCGGGTGAATGCGTCGCTCACTCTGCGGCCTCCTTGACGTCAGCCCCATGCAGTAACTCGTCCGAGCACTGCTGCATCACCGCGCTGGCGCGGGCGATGGGGTTGGTGAGGTAGAAGTCCTTGATCGGGTAGCCAGCTATCTCGCCCTCGGCCTTGGCGCTGCTGTCCGCCTTGGGCAGCGCGCCGTAATCGGCGAGGCCCTCCTCGCCCAGTGCGGGAACGGCGGCGATCATTTTCGCCTGAAGTTCCGCAAAGCTGTCAAAACCGACATTCACACGCAGCGCATCGGCCAGCGCACGCAGGATCGTCCAGTCCTCGCGCGCGTCGCCGGGGGCGAACACGGCCTTCTCGGCGAACTGCACGCGGCCTTCGGTGTTGACGTAGGTCCCATCCTTTTCGGCATAGGACGCACCCGGCAGGATAATGTCGGCGTGATGCGCGCCCTTGTCGCCGTGGTGGCCGATATAAACCTTCAGGCTCTTGGCGTAGGGCGCATAGTCCATCTCGTCCGCGCCGAGGCTCAGCAGCACCTTGGGCTTCGCAGCCGCGACATCGGCCATGCCGCCCGGCAGGGCGAACCCCAGCATCAGCGACGCCATCCGCGCCGCCGAAATGTGCAGCACGTTGAAGCCGTTCCAGACGCTGCCGTCTTCACTGGTACGCACCAGATTGAACTTGTCGACCAGCTTGAGCGCCGCCGGAAGCGCACCCTTGGCGAGCGCCGCCGCACCGAGGATCACCGCCGGACGCTTGGCCGACTTCATGAAGTCACCCAGCTCCTTGGGCACACGGTTCAGGATCTTGAGGTCGCTGCCGAGGAAGGTCGCCGGGTAGGTCGGATCCCATTCGGGGCCGATGATGTAGACCTTCGCCCCCGCCTTCACCGCCTTGCGCAGACGGACGTTGAGCAGCGCGGCTTCCCAGCGGACATTGCTGCCAACGATCAGGATCGCGTCGGCTGTCTCGATCCCAGCGAAGGTGCTGTTGAAATTGACCGCCGCAAGGTTCGACACGTCATATGTCATGCCGGTCTGACGCGCTTCGGTCAGCTGCGAGCCGCAGGCATTGACCAGCGCCTTGGCCGCGAACATCGTTTCGGCATCGACCAAATCGCCCGCGACGGCAGCGATGCTCGCCTTGCCGCGCTTGAGAGCACCCGAAATCATGCCGAAAGCCTCGGTCCACTCGGCGGGCTGGAGCGTGCCTTCTCGGCGGATCCAGACGCGATCGAGCCGGCGCTTGGTCAGGCCATCAACCTGGTAGCGGCCCTTGTCCGACAGCCACTCTTCGTTGACGTCGTCATTGACGCGCGGCAGCGCGCGCATGACTTCGCGGCCCTTGGAATGCAGCATGATGTTGGCGCCCACCGCGTCGGAGACGTCAATGCTGAGCGTCTTCTTCAGCTCCCACGGCCGCGCTTCGAAGGCATAGGGCCGCGAGGTCAGAGCGCCCACCGGGCACAGGTCGATGACGTTCGCCGAAAGCTCGTGCGCAGCCGCCTGTTCGAGGTAGGTGGTGATCTGCATGTCCTCGCCGCGGTAGAGTGCGCCGATTTCGTCCACGCCCGCGATCTCTTCCGAGAAGCGCACGCAGCGGGTGCAGTGGATGCAGCGGGTCATGATCGTCTTGATCAGCGGGCCCATGTACTTCTCGGTCACCGCGCGCTTGTTCTCGTGATAGCGCGAGCCGCCGCGGCCATAGGCGACCGCCTGATCCTGCAGATCGCACTCGCCGCCCTGATCGCAGATGGGGCAATCGAGCGGGTGGTTGATGAGCAGGAACTCCATCACCCCTTCGCGGGCCTTCTTGACCATCGGGCTGTCGGTGCGGATTTCCTGGCCCTCGGCGGCCGGCAGCGCGCAGGAGGCCTGCGGCTTGGGCGGCCCGGGCTTCACCTCGACAAGGCACATCCGGCAATTGCCCGCGATGGAGAGGCGCTCGTGATAGCAGAAGCGCGGGATTTCCTTGCCCGCCATCTCGCAGGCCTGGAGCACGGTCGCGCCCGCGGGGACCTCGATTTCCTGACCGTCTACGGTGACCTTGGGCATTACTCGGCTGCCTCTTGGAATTGCGCGTTGTGTTCGTTGATCCGCCGCTCAAGCTCGGGGCGGAAATGGCGGATGAGGCCCTGAATCGGCCATGCGGCGGCATCGCCCAGCGCGCAGATGGTGTGGCCTTCGACCTGCTTGGTGACTTCCTGCAGCATGTCGATTTCCTCGATTGCCGCATCGCCGGTGCGCAGGCGTTCCATCATGCGCCACATCCAGCCCGTGCCTTCACGGCAGGGGGTGCACTGGCCGCAGGACTCGTGCTTGTAGAAATAGCTCAACCGGCTGATTGCGCGGACGATATCGGTGGACTTGTCCATGACGATGACCGCTGCCGTGCCGAGACCCGAGCCGAGTTCCTTCAGCCCGTCAAAGTCCATCGGCGCCGAACGGATTTGCGCGGCCGGCACCAGCGGCACCGAGGAACCACCAGGAATAACCGCAAGCAGATTGTCCCACCCGCCGCGGATCCCGCCGCAGTGCTTTTCGATCAGTTCCTCGAAGGGAATGCTCATCGATTCTTCGACGACGCAGGGCTTTTCCACGTGGCCGCTGATCTGGAACAGCTTGGTGCCCTTGTTATTCTCGCGCCCGAAGCTGGAGAACCACGCAGCCCCCCGCCGCAGGATCGTCGGGGCGACCGCGATGCTCTCGACGTTGTTGACGGTGGTCGGGCAGCCATAGAGGCCCGCGCCCGCCGGGAACGGAGGCTTGAGGCGCGGCTGCCCCTTCTTGCCTTCGAGACTTTCGATCATCGCGGTCTCTTCGCCGCAGATATATGCGCCCGCGCCGCGGTGCATGAAGACGTCGAAGTCATAGCCCGACTTGCAGGCGTTCTTGCCGATCAGTCCCGCGGCATAGGCCTCGTCGATCGCCTTCTGCAGCGTCTCAGCCTCGCGGATATATTCGCCGCGGATGTAGATATAGGCCGCCCGCGCGCGCATCGCGAAACCGGCGACCAGCGCGCCTTCGACCAGCTTGTGCGGATCGTGGCGGATGATCTCGCGGTCTTTGCACGATCCGGGTTCGGATTCGTCGGCGTTGATGACGAGAAAGCTGGGCCGCCCGTCGCGCGATTCCTTGGGCATGAAGGACCACTTGAGCCCCGTAGGGAAGCCCGCCCCGCCCCGTCCACGCAGACCGCTGGCCTTGATTTCCTCGATGATCGAGTCCGGCCCGCGTGCGAGCAGCGCCTTGGTGTCGTCCCAGTCGCCGCGCGCCTGCGCTGCCTTCAGGCCCCAGTCCTGGAACCCGTAGAGGTTGGTAAAGATGCGGTCCTTGTCAGCCAGCATCACTGCTTCCCTTGCATTTTGGCGCGCTTGAGACGCACCAGCGAAATCACCTGGAACACGAGGCCCAGACCCATCAGGATCACGCCCATTTCCAGCTTGCCCGTCGCGCTGAAATAAGCGCCGAGCGCGAAACCGGTCAGCCCGGCACCGGCGAAGGCGAGCGTCAACGGGCTCATCCGATCACCCCTTGGGTGTAGAGGCCATAAAGCACCGCCAGAATGAGCAGGATCACCCCCACGCGCACGAGGCCCATCAGCACCTTGTAGGCGATGAAGGCCAGAACGGCTGCACCGAGGAAGGAGGCGACGGCGGTCAACTTACCACTCGCCCCGATAGTCATGGTTTTCGGTCACCATGTCCTTGAGCGTGGTCGGCCCGCCTGCAGGCTCCGACGTATGCCGCCCCGGCTCCTGCGTGCCAGCCTTAGGCTGCTCGCCCGCCGCGAGCGCATCGAGCACCGCGTGGAGGCGTTCCGGAGTCAGATCCTCGAAATTGTCATCGTTGATCTGGACCATCGGCGCAGTAGCGCAATTGCCCATGCATTCGACTTCGGTAAGGGTCCACAACCCGTCTTCCGACACTTCGCCCTTCTTCATCCCGCGCTTCTTGCAGGCGGTCATTATGTCGTCCGAGCCGCGCAGCATGCACGGCGTGGTGCCGCACACCTGCACGTGAAATTTGCCGACGGGCTTCAGGTTATACATGAAGTAGAAGCTGGCGACCTCGAGCACGCGGATCACCGGCATGTCGAGATACTTGGCGACATATTCGATCACCGGCAGCGGCAGCCAGCCCTGCGTGTCAGTCTCCGCGCCGACCTGCCGCTGGGCGAGATCGAGCAGCGGCATCACCGCCGAGCGCTGACGCCCTTCGGGATACTTGGCGATGTGCCAGTCGGCGGTCTTGCGGTTTTCCGGCGTCCATTCGAACGCCCCCCAGCGCGCGCGCAGTTCGGGAGTATCGGGAGCGGGGGTACGGTCAGCCATTATCTGTCACACTCACCAAAAACCACGTCGATCGCGCCCAGAATGGCGGTCGCGTCAGGCAGCATGTGGCCGCGGCTCATGAAGTCCATCGCCTGAAGGTGCGAGAAAGCCGTGGGGCGGATCTTGCAGCGGTACGGCTTGTTGGTGCCGTCGCTGACGAGATAGACGCCGAATTCGCCCTTGGGGCTTTCGGTCGCCACGTAAACCTCGCCAGCGGGGACGTGGAAGCCTTCGGTGTAAAGCTTGAAGTGGTGGATCAGGCTTTCCATCGACTGCTTCATCTCGCCGCGCTTGGGCGGGGAAACCTTGCCGTCGGTGCTGGCGATCGGGCCGGAAGGCATGTCGCGCAGACACTGCTTGATGATCTTCGCGCTCTCGTAAACTTCCTTCACGCGCACCATGAAGCGGTCGTAGCAGTCCGAATTGGTGCCGACGGGGATGTCGAACTCCATCCGGTCATAGACGTCATAGGGCTGGCTCTTGCGCAGATCCCACGGGATGCCCGCAGCGCGGATCATCGGGCCGGAAAAGCCCCATGCCACCGCGTCTTCGCGGCTGACCACGGCGATATCGACATTGCGCTGCTTGAAGATGCGGTTGTCGATCACGAGGCTCATCGCATCGCCGAACAGTTCGGGAAGACGGTTGTCGAGCCAGTCGCCGATATCCACCAGCAGCTTTTCCGGCACGTCCTGGTGCACGCCGCCGGGGCGGAACCAGGCCGAGTGCATCCGCGCGCCGCTCGCCCGCTCGAAGAAGTTGAGGCAATCCTCGCGCAGCTCGAACACCCACAGGTTGGGCGTCATCGCGCCCACGTCCATCACGTGCGCGCCGATGTTGAGCATGTGGTTGCAGATGCGGGTCAGCTCGGCGAACAGCACGCGCAGATATTGCGCGCGGATCGGCACTTCGAGGTTCAGCAGCTTTTCGATCGCCAGCACATAGGAGTGCTCCATCGCCAGCGGCGAACAATAGTCGAGCCGGTCAAAGTAAGGCAGCGCCTGCAAATAGGTCTTCTGCTCGATCAGCTTCTCGGTGCCGCGGTGGAGCAGGCCGACATGGGGATCGATCCGTTCGATCACCTCGCCGTCCAACTCCATCACCATACGCAGCACGCCGTGCGCAGCCGGGTGCTGCGGGCCGAAGTTGATGGTGTAGTTGGAGATGACCTCGCCTTCAGTGGTCGGCGATTCCTCGAGATGCATGCTCATTTCTTGGCCTCCCCTTGCCGATCCGCAGGGGCCTTCTCGTCACCGGGCAGCACGTATTCCGCGCCTTCCCACGGAGAGAGGAAATCGAAGCTGCGCATTTCCTGCGCCAGCTCGACCGGCTCGTAAACGACCCGCTTCTCCTCTTCCGAATAACGCAGCTCGGTATAGCCGGTCATCGGGAAGTCCTTACGGAAGGGGTGACCTTCAAAGCCGTAATCGGTGAGGATGCGACGCAGGTCGGCATTGCCCGCAAAGGTCACGCCATACATGTCGAACACCTCGCGTTCGAGCCAGCCCGCATTCGGCCAAAGTGTCGTGACAGTCGGCACGGGCGTGTCCTCGCTGGCCGAACACTTCACCATCACGCGCTGGTTCTTGGTCAGGCTCTGGAGCATGTAGACAACTTCGAAGCGTTCGGGGCGCGACGGGTAGTCAGCGCCCGCAATTTCCATCAGCTGCTGGTAGGCGTGATCGTCGCGCAGGATGCGCAGCACCTTGTCCACCGCATCGCGCTCGACACGGAAGATCACCTCGCCATGCGCCTCGACAGCCTCGATCAGCCAAACAGAAATCGTCTCGCTGATGGCATCGATCACGCCTTCGTTGGAAGCGAATTTCGGGGCGGAATGAAGAACGGCCATGTCCTTTCCCTTACCTCTCGATCGTGCCCACACGGCGGATCTTCCGCTGCAACTGCATGACGCCGTACAGCAGCGCTTCTGCGGTCGGCGGGCAGCCGGGAACGTAGATGTCGACAGGCACGATGCGGTCGCAGCCGCGCACCACCGAATAGCTGTAGTGGTAATAGCCGCCGCCGTTGGCGCAGGATCCCATGCTGATCACATATTTGGGATCGGACATCTGATCATAGACCTTGCGCAGTGCCGGAGCCATCTTGTTGCACAGCGTGCCGGCAACGATCATCACGTCCGACTGGCGCGGGGAAGCGCGCGGGGCGATCCCGAAACGCTCCATGTCGTAGCGCGGCATGTTGACGTGAATCATCTCGACCGCGCAGCAGGCAAGACCGAAAGTCATCCACCACAGGCTGCCGGTGCGCGCCCACTGGAACAGCTCCTCGGTCGAGGTGACGAGGAAACCCTTGTCGTTGACCTCACTCTGGAGCGCGTTGAAGAAATCGGCATCGGGCTGGCGCAGATCGCCGCCCTGTGCTGCCGGGATTATCGAGGAAGTGTTCGCCATGGTGCTCATTCCCAATCCAGAGCCCCCTTCTTCCACTCGTAGGCCAGGCCCACAGCAAGAATGAACAGGAACACCATCATGCCGCCCCAACCGATCCAGCCCGTTTCGTTCAGGCTGACGGCCCAAGGGAACAGGAAGGCGGCTTCGAGGTCGAAGATGATGAAGCTGATCGCCACGAGATAGAAACGCACATCGAACTGGCTGCGCGCATCCTCGAAAGCGGGAAAGCCGCATTCATATTCGCTGAGTTTCTCGGCGTCCGGATTGTGGACGCCGGTCAGCCGCGACACCGCCATCGGTGCGACCACAAACAGGATCGACAATCCGAACGCGATGAGAATGAATAACAGTATCGGCAGATACTGGCTGAGATCGATCACGGCGATGTCCAAGCTATTAATCCCGAGGCCGCCCTAAGCCTGTCGCGCGCACCGCGCAAGCCCGCGACTCGGGCAAAAGCCCTTAGAGGTGTTGCAGGAAATCGAACAGTCGTTGCGACAGAGGATGCGGGGAAATCCGTGCCCTACTTCATCATGCGTGCCGCAGCCTGCTCTGTCGCCTTGCCATAGGGAGGCTTCAGCCCGCCCAGCTTGGCAATGTCGATCTTTGGCTGGTGATAGACCGCGCGGGCATGGCTGAATTCGCGGAATCCCTCGATCGCATGGTAGCTGCCCATGCCCGACGGGCCCACACCGCCGAACGGCAGGTCTTCCATCGACACATGGAACACCACGTCATTGGTGGTGACCCCGCCAGAAATCGTGCGGGTCAGCACCCGCTCCTGCTCGCCCTTGTCCTCCCCGAAATAGTAGAGGCCGAGCGGACGGTCATGCTCGTTGATGTAATCCACCGCCTGATCGACGGACTGATAGGTCATCACCGGCAGGACAGGGCCGAAGATTTCCTCCTGCATCACGCTCATCGAATCATCGACGTTCTTGAGAACGGTGAGCGGCATCTTGCGCTGGTTGGCGTTGCCGAAATCTTCCTGCCCCGGATTGACCTCGATCACCTCGGCACCCTTGTCACGCGCGTCGGCGACCAGGCTCTGCAACCGCTCGAAATGGCGGTCGGAGACAATCGAGGCATAGTCGTCATTGTCGAGCAGGCGGGAATACATCGCCGCAGCCGCCTGGGTCACGCCAGCCACCGCCTCGTCCTGCTTGTCATCGGGGACGATCAGGTAATCGGGTGCGAGGCAGATCTGGCCGGCGTTCATCATCTTGCCGATCGCGATGCGCTCACCCGCTTTGGCGAAGTCGGCACTGCGGCCCATGATTACGGGCGACTTGCCGCCTAGTTCAAGCGTGACCGGAACGAGGTTCTCCGCCGCCGCCTGCATCACCCGCCGCCCTGTTGCAGTCGATCCGGTGAAGACAAGGTGATCGAATGGCAGCGAGGAAAACGCCGCCGCGACCTCCGGCCCACCGGTTATAACCGCGACTTCGTCGGGTGCGAAATATTCGGTGGTAAGCTGCGCCATAAGTTCGCTGGTGCGCTCGGTGAATTCGCTTGGCTTGATCATCGCCCGGTTCCCCGCCGCGAGCACTTGCATCAGCGGGCCGAAGGCGAGTTGCACCGGGAAGTTCCAGGGCGAGAGAATGCCGATCACCCCCTTGGGTTCGTAACGCACTTCGGCCCGCGCACCCAGCAGCCCGAGCGGGAACTGCACCTTGCGCTTTTCGGGCTTGGACCAACTGTCGATATGCTTAAGCGCATGATTGCCTGCACCCACCGTGGCGGCGATGTCCGTAAGCATCGATTGCTGGATCGAGCGGCTGCCGAAATCGGCACTCATCGCCTTGGCGAATTCCTCGCCATGCTCCTTCACCAGCGCGATTGCGCGGCGGATCCGGTCTTTTCTTTGCGAGATCGCCTCGGGCCGCGATGCGGTGAAGGCGGCGCGCTGGCGGGCCAGCAGGGCTTCGAGTTCTGCGCGGCGATCGTCGGCCATGTCGTTCTCCCATAGACATAGATGCGTTTTGATTTGCGACGCGTTGTTGCGCAAAGCCGCCAGCCTGACAAGGTTGTTGCGGAGGCTGCCGCGCGATTGCCAATACCGCAATGCAGCATTAAACCCCCGCCCCGACATTCCATTCGCTCACCGAAGGACCTATCCCATGAGCCAGATTTCCCCCACCGATCCCATCGTCATCCTTTCCTATGCCCGCACCCCGATGGGCGCGATGCAGGGTGCGCTGGCCGATGTGGCAGCGACCGATCTCGGTGCGATCGCGGTGAAGGCAGCGGTCGAGCGGGCCGGCGTTGCGGGCGAGGAAATCGATCGCGCCTATATGGGCTGCGTGCTTCCGGCAGGCCTTGGTCAGGCGCCCGCGCGGCAGGCGGCGATCAAGGCAGGCCTGCCCCAGTCGGTCGAGGCGACCACCGTCAACAAGGTTTGCGGCAGCGGCATGCAAACCGTGATCATGGGTGCCGAGGCACTGGCCAGCGGCACCATCGACGTGGTGGTTGCCGGCGGCATGGAGAGCATGACCAATGCGCCCTACCTGCTGAAAAAGCACCGCTCGGGCGCGCGACTCGGGCATGACACGGCTTATGACCATATGTTCCTCGACGGGCTGGAAGATGCCTACGAACCGGGCCGTGCGATGGGTACCTTCGCGCAGGAAACCGCCGACGAATACCAGATGACCCGCGAGGAAATGGACGCCTACGCCATCGAGTCACTCGCCCGCGCCAACAAGGCCATCGAAAGCGGTGCCTTTGCAGGCGAAGTCGTGCCGGTGACCGTTTCGACCCGTGCGGGCGACGTGGTGGTCGAACATGACGAGCAGCCCGCCAAGGGCCGCCCTGACAAGATCCCCCAACTGCGCCCGGCCTTCGCCAAGGACGGCACCATCACCGCCGCCACGTCGAGCTCCATTTCCGACGGGGCTGCCGCCCTGGTGCTGACCCGCGCAAGCGTCGCTGCCGAAAAAGGCCTGACGCCAGTCGCCAAGATCGTCGCCACCGCCGCCCACGCCCATGCTCCGTCCCAGTTCACCACCGCCCCGATCCCGGCGATCCAAAAGGTGCTCGACCGTGCCGGTTGGAGCGTCGATGACGTCGATCTTTTCGAAGTGAACGAAGCCTTCGCCTGCGTCGCCATGTTCGCGATGCGCGATCTCGGCATTCCGCATAACAAGATCAACATCAACGGCGGCGGCACCGCACTCGGTCACCCGATCGGGGCGAGCGGCGCGCGGATCATCGTGACGCTGCTCAACGCGCTCAAGACTCAAGGCAAGAAGCGCGGCGTCGCTTCGCTTTGCATCGGCGGCGGCGAAGCCACGGCCGTCGCTGTCGAGTTGGTCTGAACAGACACAGCCGGGCGGCGTCATTCGTCGCCCGGCAATTCCTCAGTACCCCACAGGCGATCGCGGTCAATCCAGCCCGTACGTCCGCCGATATCGACCTCGCACCAGTCGTCACGGCAGCCCTTCAACCGGCCCACGACGCCCGGCTCCGCACGCCAGCGCAGAGTCGCCGCGCCGGAAGGTTCAGCGCGGATTTCGGCAAGACCCTTGCCCGTTACCAGCGCCCCGCGTTCCGGATCAAGCTGGCTGCGGGCAATCCAGCCACTGGTGCCTTCCGGATCCTCGACGAAGCGCCAGCCCTCGCGCACCCGCACCACCTTTACCGGCAGGCCCTTGCGTTTGTAGACCCATTCGATCGGATATTCCTCGCTCGGCCCGACCCGCATGCGCACTTCGTCATAGCGCAAGGACGCCCAGTAAGGCACCTCGCGATCCTGCGCGTGAGCGGGATCGCAGACAATCGTGCCCGCCATCAGCAGACACAAGCCAAACACGGCAAAGGCACGTAATCCCATCATCATGCAAAGCCGATAGCCGCTCTCGCCCTGCGCTTTCAAGCGGCCTTGCAGCATCTCGCCTTGACCGGAGCGGGCGAGTGGCATTAGCCGATTGTCCATGCCCGATACCCGCACCCCGCTCGAACGTCCCCGCGTCATCGTCACCCGCCATCTGGTGCCCGAGGTCGAGGCGCGGATGCGCGAATTGTTCGACGTGGTGCTGAACGAGGCGGATGTGCCGCTGACCCGCGACCAGCTCGCCGCCGCGATGCAGGATTGCGACGTGCTGGTGCCGACCGTGACCGACAGGATCGACGCCGAACTGATCGAAGGCGCATCGCCGCGCCTTGGCCTGATCGCCAGTTTCGGTGCGGGGACCGAACATATCGACCTCGCCGCTGCCGCAGCACGCAAAATCATCGTCACCAACACGCCGGGCGTTTTCACCGACGACACCGCCGATCTTGCCATGGCCATGATCATCGGCGTGCCGCGCCGGGTACGCGAGGGTACCGCGCTGGTGCGACGCGGCGAGTGGACAGGCTGGACGCCCTCGGGACTGCTAGGGCGTAAGCTGGCGGGCAAGGTACTCGGCATTATCGGCATGGGCCGCATCGGCCAGGCGGTCGCCCACCGCGCCCGCGCCTTCGGGCTGGAGATCGCCTATACCAATCGCAAGCCCCTGCCCGAGGCGGTGGAACGGATGCTGGGCGCGCGTTATGTCGCCGACGTCGACGCGTTGATGGGCGAGGCCGACATCCTCACCCTGCACTGC
This sequence comes from Erythrobacter fulvus, assembly GCF_028595285.1. Classification (GTDB taxonomy): domain Bacteria; phylum Pseudomonadota; class Alphaproteobacteria; order Sphingomonadales; family Sphingomonadaceae; genus Erythrobacter; species Erythrobacter fulvus. The sequence goes on from NZ_JAQQXQ010000001.1 coordinate 411,627, forward strand.
CCGCTGACCGAGGAAACCCGCCACCTGATCGATGCGCGTCGCATCGCGCTAATGAAGAAAGGCGCGAGCATCATCAACACTGCGCGCGGCGAGTTGATCGATCAGGAAGCGCTGATCGCAGCGCTGCAATCGGGTCAATTGGCGGGCGCTGGGCTCGACGTTTACCCCGACGAGCCCAATGTCGACCGCCGGTTGCTTGACCATCCCAACGTCATGACCCTGCCCCACATCGGCAGCGCCACCACCGAGGGCCGCGAGGATTCGGGCCACAAGGTGATCGCCAATATCCGCATGTGGGCCGACGGACACCGTCCGCCGGATCAGGTGCTGACGGCGCTGGTGCGGGGTTGAACACCACCGCACCCGGCGCCCGCCGTTAGTCCCCCGTCAAAATCCGCTCGACCAACTCGCCCACGCTCGGCGTATAGCCGTTCGAATAGAAGGGATCGGTCTTGAAACGGTAGGCCGCGTGGCCCGCGAAAGCGAGGTTGTTGTCGGGATCATCGCCATGGGCAATGTCCTGAAGCGTCTTCTGGATGCAGAAGCTGCGCGGGTCCGCCAGACGCCCGGTGGTGTAGTCGTCGTGGTCTTTCCAGCTAGAAAAGCCGCAATGCGACAGGCAGCCCATACAGTCCTGCTGGTCCTTGCGGATCGTGTCGCGCGCCTCAGGCGTGACAAAGACGATGGTCTCGTCCGGTGTCTTGAGCGGCTCGCTATGGCCCGCACGCATCCACATTTCAGCCTTGGCCTTGTCCTCGGGCCGAACCCAGAAGCTGCGCGCCTTGCCGTCTTCGCCAAGCTGCACTGTGCCCTCTTCCGCGCCGCGCTTGAAGAACGGGATCTGCCGCTCGCTACGGTGCATCAGCTCGTACAGGAACGGAGTCTTCACCGCGCTCGAATAAAAGCCGGTGGGCGAGAACTTGTGGAGCAGCACATCGCCCGGCTCGACCGTGCGGAGCATGTCCTTCCAGATCTGCGGGATCGGGCTTTCGCGCGTCAGCAGCGGGCGTGTGCCGAACTGGAATGCGATTTTGCCAAGCTCGGGATTGTCGATCCAGTCGTTCCATTCGCGCAGGTACCATACCCCGCCCGCCATCACGATCGGCACGTCGTCCGACACGCCCTCCGCGCGCATCATGTCGCGCAGCACCTTGACGCGCGGGTACGGATCTTCGGGCTTGGTCGGGTCTTCGGCGTTGCTTAGTCCATTGTGCCCGCCCGCAAGCCACGGGTCTTCATAGACCACCGCAGCCATCAGATCGGGGACCTTGTGGTATGAACGCTTCCACAATGCGCGGAAGGCGCGACCCGAGCTCACGATCGGCAGGTAGCAGACATTGAAGCGCGCCGCGATTTCCGCCAGCTTGTAGGGCATGCCCGCGCCGCAGGTGACGCCGGCCACCATGCCACGGGTATTTTCCAGCACGCCTTCGAGCACGGCCTGCGCCCCGCCCATTTCCCACAGAACGTTGATGTTGATCGCGCCCTTGCCGTTCGCGATCTCATAGGCTTTCTTCACCTGTGTGGTGGCGCCGTCGATGGCGTAGCGGATCAGCTCCTGATGCCGTTCTTCGCGTGTGCGGCCGTGATAGACCTGCGGGATCGGGTTTCCGGCCGCATCGTAGCTGTCGGCATTGACCGCGCTGACAGTACCGATACCGCCTGCCGCCGCCCATGCGCCAGAACTGGCATGATTGGTTGCCGAAACACCTTTGCCGCCTTCGACCAGCGGCCACACCTCACGCCCGCCATAGACGATCGGGCTCAATCCCTTGAACAATGAAAACTCCCCTTCGCGCCCTCTCGGCGCGCATTACGTGTCGGTGACATAGTGCCGAGCGGCGCGGCCTGCAACGCCCGAGGCGGTGGTTGCCCCTAGCCTACGTTGCAGGGCCGGATGGCGTCCGGCTCGGTGCGTTTCGCACCGCGCTGGAAACGCGCGAAATACCCCTTGATATCGGGCCGTTCGAGATATTCGACGAGCACATAACCCACCGCCTCGAATTCGCAGAAAAGCAGCGTGTGCGGCAAGCCATGGCGACCCACCGGGCTGTCGCTTTCCACCACGATGATCTGCCCTTCGGCGTTCAGCGCCGGCCACATCCGCCACAGGAAGGCGTATGGCTCGGTCACTTCGTGATACATGTGGACCATGAAGATGCGGTCGAAGCTGTCGACGGGCAGCTGCGGGTCGTCCGACTCGCCCAGCTTGATCGAGATATTCTCGAGCCGCTCGCGCTCAATGCGGCGGCCAAGCCGGTCGAGCGCTTCGGGATCGATGTCCTGCGCCAGTACCCGCCCGTCCTCGCCCACCCGCTCGGCCAGACGCACGGTGTAATACCCCTCGCCCGCGCCGATATCGGCGACGGTCATGCCGGGACGGATATTGGCAAGATCCATCACCACTTGCGCCTCGTTGCGCTCGTCGCGCGCATCCTCGTTGGCGAACTGGTTCGACACGACCTTGGCGACAGGACGATCAGGCTTTGGAAATTCGATCGCGCTGCCGGGCCTTTCGCTCGCGACCGGCATCATACCGTCGCACCCCGCCAGCAACAGCGTCCCCGCGAGCAGCACCGCCGAAGCGCTCCAGCGTCCGGCGCGCATGATTATTCGACGTCCTCGATTTCGACCGTCTCACCCGTCACCCGCTGCGCAAGCGCGGCGGAGATAAAGGGATCGATCGCCCCGTCGAGCACAGCGTCGGGCGAGGTCGAAACCACGCCGGTGCGCAGATCCTTGACCATCTGGTAGGGCTGCAGGACGTAGGAACGGATCTGGTGGCCCCATCCGATGTCGCTCTTGGCCGAATGTTCAGCGCTGGCGGCTTCCTCGCGCGCCCGCATTTCCGCCTCGTAGAGCCGCGCCTTGAGCATGTTCATCGCGATATCGCGGTTCTTGTGCTGGCTGCGGTCTTGCTGGCTGGCAACGACGATGCCGGACGGCTGGTGGGTGATGCGCACCGCCGAATCGGTGGTGTTGACGTGCTGCCCGCCCGCACCCGACGCGCGGTAGGTGTCGATCTTAAGGTCGGCCGGGTTGATCTCGATCTCGAAAGAATCGTCGATCACCGGATAGACCCATACGCTGGAAAAGCTGGTGTGGCGCCGCGCCGAGCTGTCATAGGGGCTGATGCGGACGAGACGGTGGACGCCGCTCTCGGTCTTGGCATAGCCATAGGCGTTTTCGCCCTTGATCAGCAGGGTCGCGGACTTGATGCCCGCCTGCTCGCCCGCCTGATATTCGACTGTTTCAACCTTGAAGCCGCGCCGTTCAGCCCAGCGCGCATACATGCGCAGCAGCATCTCGGCCCAGTCCTGACTTTCGGTTCCGCCCGCGCCAGCGTGGATTTCCAGATAGGTGTCGTTGCCGTCCGCCTCGCCCGAAAGCAGCGCCTGCACCTTGTCGGCATCAGCGCGGTCGGCCAGCTGCGAAAGCGTGGCCAGACCGTCGTCAACGATCGCCTCTTCGCCTTCGGCTTCGCCCATCTCAATGAACTCGACTGCATCGCGCATTTCGGCGGAGATCTCGTTGACGGTGTTGACTGCCGTCTCGAGCGTCTTCTGCTCACGGCTGATCGCCTGCGCCTGCTTCGGATTGTCCCACAGCGACGGGTCCTGCACCCGCGCGTTGAGTTCGTCGAGCCGCCGAAGGGCGCGCTCCCAGTCGAGCGACTGGCGCACCAGCGCCAGCGCCGCTTCGATCCGGTTGATGTAAGCCTGGGCCTCGGCCCGCATGGTCAGTCCTTCAAGATAGGCGAAAACCGGCCCCGCTTAGCGCGGGTAGCGCGATTGTAAAGTCGTGCGCCGCTGCGCTGCCCGGTCTGCCTACCTCTTCAACGCGCGCACCGCGGCGAGGGTCTTTTCCACGTGGCCGCGATAATCACTGTTCGAATGTACCGCGACGATCCGGCCATCGGTGGCGATGACATAGGACGTGCGGCTGGTCAGCCCCGAATTGCCGAGCGCCACATCATAGCCCTTGATCACGTCCGCGCCGGCCACGCCGACCGGGAAGGCATCGCGACATTCCTCGCGGCTGAACCGCTTGAGGGTGTCGATATCGTCATTCGACATACCGATCACGCTCGCGCCCGCCGCTTTGAACCGTGGCATCGCCTCGGCAAAGGCATTGGCTTCAAGCGTGCAGCCCTGCGTGAAGGCCTTGGGGTAGAAATACAGCACCACCGGCCCCTTCGCGAGCGCGGCGGCGAGGGAGAAGCCAAATTCCTTGCCGGCGAGCGCCGCGCGGGTGGTGAAAGCCGGGGCTTTTTCTCCCACCGGCAGTTCGGCCGCAGCGGGGGTGGCGGTAACCGCAGCGGCGAGCGCGGCGGCAACGAGCGATACAAGCGTTCTGGTCATGCCCAAGAAACCTCCTGGCCCCGCCCCGGTTCCCCGGCGCGCGGGCAAGTTTCAGTAAATTCCGCCCTGCTCTTCGACAAAGTCGCGCGGGGCATCGGGATCATCGTCGCGCACCGCGCCGTCGGCGTTCTGTCGGCCTGCACGGATAAGTTCGAGAATCTCGTTGCGGCGCGCGGCGATTTCGTCCTGGCGGGTGAAGCGCTCTGGCTCGGTATCCGGCTTGAACGCCTCCCAGATGATCGCAGATCGCGGATCGTCGGTGGGCCAGCCCTCGAACACCTGCTTGCCGGTGCGCCGGTCAACGCGGACCATGCGCACACCTTCGGGCGCGACAGGCGGCAGGTCGGACCATTTCGCCTTGGTCTTTTCGATCATGCTCTTGATGATCGGCGCGGCAATGGTGCCTCCATAGGCATAACCGCCCATATTGCGCGGCTGGTCGAAGCCCACATAAGCCCCGGCAACCATCTGCTGCGTGCCGCCGACGAACCAGACGTCCTTCGGGCCGGTGGTGGTTCCCGTCTTGCCGAACAGCGGCAGACCAAGCGGATTGAGCACCGTCGCCGTGCCCCGGCTGACCGCGCCGCGAAGCATATGCATCACCTGAAACGCGGTGCGCGCGTCCATCGCCTGAACGCCCTTCAGGCCGAAGCGCGGCATCGGCTTGCCGTCCCATTCGTCCATCTTGCAGCCGCGGCAATCGCGGGAATCGGCACGCCACAGCACCTTGCCGCGCCGATCTTGCACGTAATCGATCACGGTCGGCGTGTTTAGCCGCCCGTGGTTCGCCAGCGCGGCATAGGCAGCCACCATCTTCGATAGCGTGGTCTCCCCTGCCCCAAGCGCGGTCGAGGGATAGGGATCGAAGCTGCCGATGCCCAGCTTCTCGATCTCGTCGACGACGTTGGTCATGCCAGCAGTCATGCCGATTTGCACCGTCATGATGTTCTGCGACTGCTCGAGGCCGTAGCGCATGGGGAACTGCCCCGCCCGCCCGCCGCGGATACATTTTTCACCAAGGTTCGCGCCCTGATAATAGCAGAAGCGCGAGTTATCGATCTGGGTCGAAGGGGTCATGCCGTTGTCGAGCCCGGTGGCATAGACGAACGGCTTGATGGTAGAGCCCGGCTGACGCATCGCCTGCGTCGCGCGGTTGAAGTCCGACAATCGGTGATCGAAACCACCCTGCATCGCCAGCACGCGGCCATATTGCGCGTTCTCGACGATCAGCGCGCCTTGCGCTTCGGGGATCGTGCGCACCTGCCAGCTGCCGCCTGCTGGGCTGGCTGCGATTACATCACCCGCCTTCAGACGGTCGGGCAGGTTGGTCAGCGGAGCTTCGGTTCCATCGGCGAATCCGATCCGTGCCGAGGTGCCGCTGCGGCTCGTGACGACGCCGACCTTCCAGTCGCGGAAATTGATACCGAGCGGCGAGCTTTGCAGCTGGCTCGCCCAGTTGCCGTCTCTCACATCAATCGTCGCAATCGGGCCGGTCCAACCCCGGCCGCCATGATAGCGCAGCAACCCGTCACGCAGCGCGTCGCGCGCGGCCAGCTGGATAACCGGATCGAGCGAGGTCCGCACCCAGAGGCCACCGGCATAGACGCTGTTGGGACCGTCCTCGGCGGTCTCGCCGAAGCGGTCAATCAACTCGCGGCGCACTTCTTCGAGGAAGTAACCCGCATCAACGCTGCGTTCGCGGCGCTGGGTGACCAGCCCGAGCGGCTTTGCGACCGCCGCAGCTTCATCAGCCGCAGTGATGAACCCGTTCTTCTCCATCTGGTCGAGCACGAAATTGCGCCGTGCGACCGCGGCCTGCTCCTGACCCTTGCGGCCGTAACGTTCGGGGGCTTTGGGCAGAATCGCGAGGAACGCAGCCTCGTGCAATTCCAGATCGTCCACGTCCTTATCGAAATAGGCCCGTGCTGCCGCCTGAACGCCGAAAGAGCGCCGGCCGAGCGGGATTTCGTTGAGATATAGTTCAAGGATTTCCTGCTTGGTCAGCACCTGTTCGATGCGCCCGGCAAGGATCATTTCCTTGAGCTTGCGGGTAACCGAATATTCGTCACCCAACAGCAGGTTTTTGGCGACCTGCTGGGTAATGGTCGACCCGCCGACCGCACGCCCCGTGCGCATGGGGTTGAGATAGTCGATCACGGCGTTGGCGGTGCCGAAAAAATCAATCCCGCCATGGCTGAAGAAGGTCTTGTCCTCGGCCGAAAGATAGGCCTGGATCAATTGGTCTGGAAAATCGGCATACTGCAGCTGGACGCGCCGCTCGCGGGCGTAGGAATGGACGATCTCGCCATCATAACCGCGCACCACCGTCGGCAGCGGGGTTTCGTAGGTCAGCAGCGCCTCGGCCTCGGGAAGATCGCTCGCCAGCCACACGAACACCGCGATCCAGATCACCAAGCCCAGCGCAAACAGGCTGGCGACAATCTTGAACAGCAGGCTTTGGCGCCACTTCGCGCCGAACCACGCCAGCGCCCCGCCGATGTCGCGGTTCACGCGATAGCGGAAATAGTCCCAGGCGGATTGCGGGGAGGATGCTAAAGGCTGATCGGTCATGAGCGTCGGGCAACTAGCACGCAGCCAGCGGACAAGGCTAGCCGCTTTGCAGCACTATGCACCTGCATCTCCGGCATTGCTGCGGCGTGCGAAATAGACGCGGATCGCTCGGGCCAGCACGCCGGCATATTGGGCCTGGCCTTCGGGCGTGGTCAGACGGTCGCGGTCGGTGCGGTTGGTCACGAAGCCGCTTTCGAACAACACCGAAGGCACATCGGGCGCGCGCAGCACCGCCAGCGCTGCGGAACGGCGGGGCTGCGGCACGAAAGCCAGCTGGTCGCCCCCCTCGCGCACCACCAGCGACGAAAATTCCAGCGCATCTTCCTGCGTCTGCTGCTGCGAAAGTTCGACGAGGATCGCGCTTATTGCCTCGCTTTGCCCTTCGATCGCGATACCGTTCAACCGTTCGGCATCGTTCTCGCGTGCGGCGAACCGGGCCGCCGCCTCGCTGGAGGCGTCCTCGGACAATGTGTAAATGCTCGCTCCGCTGACATTCTCGCGCTCACCGGCGGAATCGGCGTGGATCGAAACGAACAGATCGGCATCGAGCTGGCGGGCGATCTCCGGTCGATAAGACAGCGGTAGGATGCGGTCATCATCGCGGGTCAGCGCAACGCGGATGCGCCCTGCACGCAGCAATTCGTCGCGCAGCGCCAGCGCCAGAGCCAGCGTGATGTCCTTTTCCTGCACTCGCTGGCCGCGCGCATCCTCGCCGACTGCGCCCGGATCCCTTCCGCCGTGACCCGCATCGATTACCACCAGAGGAAGCGAGGGATCATCAGGGCCGGCGATTGCAGGCAGTTCAACGGGAGCCACCTCGCCCGCCAGCACAAAACGCAGGACATAGTCGCGCTCCCATTCGGGAACCGGGATGCGCACGCCAAGCGCCGCCGCGCCGCCAACCAGCAGCGCAGGGACCAGCAGCACGATCAGCAACAGGGTGCGATAGCTCATGTCTTGCCGGGCTTACGTTCTTGGCAAAGGATAACGCAATAGAGTTGCGGGGTTTGCCCCACAGTGCTAGCAGTCTCGACAGAGAGGTTGCAACCTGGTGCCCCGGCACCCGAACAGCCCGCCTCTCGTGCCGGGCTCCCTCTCTTTCATGGCTCCCGGTTTCAAGACAGGTTGATGCAGTGACAAGACGCTTTTCCCCGCAATCCAGCACAGCGCGCAGCTTCGCTGACTGTGCCGTTGCGGGCCGAAGCGCGGCACTACGCCGCGATCTTGCCGTTGCAGACACGAGCTTCGCGCTGATCGTCCCTTGCGGGCGCGGCGCGACAATCCCTTCCGGCTCTCCCTCTGGACAGTCCGGATCATCCCACAATCGGCGTCCCCTTTACGTCCCCTCGCGGGCAAGGCCGGACGCATGGAGAATATTCAATGGCAACGCGCATGCTTATCGATGCGCGCCACCCGGAAGAAACCCGGGTGGCGGTACTTCAAGGCAACCGGATTGAGGAATTCGATTTCGAGTCTGCCGAACACAAGCAGATCAAGGGCAATATCTACCTCGCCAAGGTAACCCGGGTCGAACCTTCGCTGCAGGCGGCTTTTGTTGATTTCGGCGGTAACCGACACGGTTTCCTCGCCTTCAGCGAAATCCACCCTGACTACTATCAGATACCCAAAGCTGACCGTGAGGCGCTGCTGGCCGAAGAGGCCGAGGCCGCCGAGGAAGAAGCCCGTCTACGCGACGAGGAGGAGGACGAAGGCATCTCCCCCGGCGAGGAATACGACGCCGAGGATGACAGCGGCGAAGCGCTGGCCGAAGATCTCGCCGAAAACGGGGTCGAGGAAATCGACACCTCCGACAAGGATGAAGTCGCCACCATCGAGGACGGCACCTCGGACGAGGAATCCGGCGAAGACGACAACGACAACGGCGACGAGGAAGCTGACGGCGATTCCGCCGAAAACGACGATCAGGATCGCGGTCGCGGTCGTCGCGGGCGCCGCCGTCAGGGCAAGGGCGACAGCAAGGGCAGCCGCAGCCGCGCCAAGCAGGTCGACGAAGTGCGCGCCAAGCGCATGGCACTGCGCCGTCGTTACAAGATCCAGGATGTAATCCAGCGCCGTCAGGTGCTACTGGTGCAGGTCGTCAAGGAAGAGCGCGGCAACAAGGGTGCGGCGCTGACTACCTATCTCAGCCTCGCCGGGCGCTACACCGTGCTGATGCCGAATTCGTCGAGCGGTGGCGGGATCAGCCGCAAGATCAGCTCGACCAGTGACCGCAAGCGGCTGAAAGAGATCGTCTCCGATCTCAAGCTGCCCAAATCGATGGGCCTGATCGTGCGCACTGCCGGTCTTTCGCGCACCAAGCCCGAGATCAAGCGTGACTTCGATTATCTCGCCCGCGTGTGGGACGAGATCCGCGAAAAGACCCTTGCGTCGGTCGCGCCCGCGCTGATCCATTCCGACAGCGACCTTATCAAGCGCGCGATCCGCGACATCTATAACCGCGACATCGAAGAAGTCGTGGTCGAGGGCGAGGAAGGCTACAAGTCGGCCAAGGCCTTCATGAAGCTGCTAATGCCCAGCCATGCGCGGCGGGTGAAGGCCTATTCCGATCCGGTTCCGCTGTTCCAGCGCTATGGCGCCGAAGACCAGCTGCGGGCGATGTATGATCCGATGGTGCAGCTGAAGTCGGGCGGCTATCTGATCATCAACCCGACCGAGGCGCTGGTCTCGATCGATATCAACTCCGGTCGCTCGACCAAGGAACACAATATCGAGCAGACCGCGCTGCACACCAATCTGGAAGCAGCCAAGGAAATCGCCCGTCAGCTGCGCCTGCGCGACATGGCCGGCCTCGTCGTCATCGACTTCATCGACATGGAGTATTCCTCCAATGTCCGGAAGGTCGAAAAGGCGATGAAGGACGCGCTCAAGAACGACCGTGCGCGTATTCAGGTCGGCCGTATTTCCAGCTTCGGCCTGATGGAAATGAGCCGCCAGCGCCTGCGCACCGGCGTGCTCGAAGCGACCACCCGCCCTTGCCCGCATTGCGACGGCACCGGCCTCGTGCGCACCGCATCGAGCGCAGGCCTTTCGGCGCTGCGGTTGATCGAGGACGAAGCGGCCAAGGGCAAGGGCACGCAGATCCGTCTGGCAGCCAGCACCGAAGCGGCGATCTACCTCCTCAACGAAAAGCGCGCCGATCTGGTCGAGATTGAACAGCGTTACGGCGTGAGCGTCGAAGTCGTGCCCGAAGGCGAGGACGAAGGCGCGAAGATGAGCGTTTCGAGTGGCGGCCCGCGCCCGGCGCAGGCTCCGCGTTTCGATCCGATCATCGACGAGGAAGAAGACGAGGATATCCCCGAGGAAGAGGACGCCTACGAGGAAGAAGAAGAGCGCGAGCCGCGTGCACGACGCGAACGTCGCGACAGCGCCGACGGCGAAGATGATGCCGGACGCAAGAAGAAGCGCCGGCGTCGGCGCGGCGGGCGCAACCGCAACCGTCAGGATCGTGAGGATGGCGGCGAGGACAATGGATCCGAGCAGGCTCAGGATGGTGACGAGCAAGAAGCCGACGAGGCTGGCGAAGCGGCACCCGCAGAAGGCTCCGACGAAAGCGGCGAGGAGCGCCCCAAGAAGCGTCGCCGTCGCGGCGGCCGCGGACGCAAACGGCGCGCCGATGGCAGCGAGGACGAGGCCGGTAGCGATCAGGCGCACGACGGTGATAGCGACGACGCCAGCGATGACGCCGTTGCAGCCACTCCCGAAGCCACTCCGACCGAAGAAGCAGAGGCCGCCGCAAGCGAGGCATCTGCGGAAACCCCTGCCGAAAAGCCGAAGCGCAAGCGAGCACCGCGCAAGGCCAAGGTGGTAGAAACCGAAGCCGACGTCGCCACCGAGTTTGCACCAGAACTCGCGGCCGAACCGACCGAGGCAGAACCTGCCGCCGAAGAAGCCGCCCCTGCCGAAAAGCCCAAGCGCAAGCGGGCTCCGCGCAAGGCCAAGGCTGCAGAACCGGCTCCGGTGGAAACTGCCGAAGCCACAGAGCCTGCAGCAGAACCTGCCGCTGCGCCTGAAGCCGGCTCGGAAGAGTCCGCGGACGAGCCGGAAAAGGCCGCTGACAGCAACGTCAAGCCGCGCAAGGGCTGGTGGAGCCGCACTTTCGGCGAATAAGAAACTAACAGATCAGGAATGGAGGGCGGGAAAGGACAACCTTTTCCGCCCTTTTTCTATCCCGGCTTACGGGCGATCCCCCACTCCATCCATCCGGCGAATTGCGGCGCCTTGGGGGTATAGCCCTCCCCCAGTGTCTCAACCGCAAATCCTGCGCCCGACAGCGCAGTGGCGATGGGGCGGCTGAGATGGCAACCCCCGGCCATGCGTTTCCACAAGGGCTCGATTCTCTCCTGCCATCGCCGCACACCGGCATCGGGCGCGCGGCCATGTTCGAGGAACAGCATCTGACCGCCGGGACGCAGGATGCGGCGCAACTCGGACATGACCCGGGCCGGATCATCGACCGAACACAGGGTAAATGTGCACACCACACAATCGAAACTGCTATCGGCGAAGGGGATAGCCTCCCCCCGCCCCTGCCTCAGATCCGCGGCCCAGCCCTTGTTCCGTGCCGCAGCCCGCGCGCTGTCCAGCAGGCCTTCGTGCGGATCGATCCCGGCATAGGAGGTGATCGCCGCAGGATCATAGAATTCATGGTTGATCCCGCCTCCGCAGCCCAGCTCGAACACGTCTCCCGCAGCCAGAGGCACCACAGCTTTGCGGCGCTTCATCACCTGCCCTTGTGAACAGGCGCAGGTGATGAGTTTCGGCATGATCCGCCGCTCGTACCACGCACCCAGCCCCATATTGCCTCCTTCGCGAAATCCTGTCCGGCAGTCTCCGCCAAAGCCCGTCGCTTGCCAATCCTTTCCTTGCGCATTGGTGCAAGATTTGAGTGGCGATGCCCCCGGCAAGCCTGTATTGGCCGCGACCATTCCCGATGGACCGGAACACAATGACCGACACACTTCAGCCGCTACGCATTTCGCCCGAAGACAAGAGCCGCGTGCGCCTGCTTTACATGGCGAAGCATGCCAAGTGGGGCGGCGGGATGCACCCGGAAGACGGCAACCACGCCATCTACCATCACGAAGTGCGCCAGACGCTTGAAGGACTCGGGCTCAATCTCACGTTGGGCGACAGCTATGATATGCTGTTCACCCGCCCGCCGGTCGATTTCGTGTTCCCGCTGCTCAACCGCGGCGGCTTCGTGAACTCGGAAATGCTGATCCCGTTGCTGTGCAACCGCCAGCGCCTGCCCTATCTCGGCGCCATGCCGTTCATGCGCGGGCTGGGCGACGACAAGTCGGTGTCGAAGCTGGTTGCGCGCCATGCCGGCGTGCCGACTGCCGACTGGTTCTGTTACCGCCGCGGCGCGCCGGTCAATGAAGCCGATCTGCCTGCCAGCCCCAACGGACGCTGGGTGATCAAGCCCAATGCGTCTTCGGCAAGCTGGGGTATTTCCGACGCCTTCGATTTCGCCGGAGTCGCCAACGCCATCGCCGATATTCACGGCCAGGGCCATGATGCGATCGTCGAACCTTACCTCGATGGCTACGACATCCAGTGCGCGTTCATCACCTTGCATGACGAACCGTCCGCGCTGCCGATGCTGTGGTACGAACGCGAGGATACGCAGCGTCTGTGGACCTATTACGAAAAGCGCGATCTGGTGCAGAACACCGAAAAGGCTGCGCTGAAGGCCTTTGATCATGCCGAATTCGCGCCGAAAATCGCTGCCATGGCCAAGGCAGTGGCGCGCGAGTTCGTGCCGTTCGACTATGGCCGCATCGAATTCCGGCTCGACCTCAATACGGGCGACATCAACTTCATCGAGATCAACCTTAACTGCAACCTGTGGTCGGAAAAGGTGATGGCCAAGGCAGCGGCGCGGGCCGGCTTCAGCCATGCGGATCTGCTCGAAACGCTGCTGGCCGAAAGCTGGCGCCGCAACGGGCTGATCAGCGGCTAGGATCGGGCGGTTCGGCGTGCGTCAGGCGGGGATCGCCAGCGCCTCGGCAAAGCGGCCAATCTGCTCGAACAGCGCCGCCTCGCGGGCATGATCGTCGATCGCGGCAAGCGCACAGATCTGCGGCATCGACAGGCCGACCCGCAACGTACCGCCCCAGTCGCCATCGTCGCGGCGCACGCATTTGACGGGTTGGCCAAGTCGCAGCCCGGTTTTGTCGAGCGCGTGATACAGCCCGCGGGCCGCTTCGAATGTCTGCGCTTCGGGATGACGGCTGACATCGAGAGTTGCGAGTGTGAGCATCTCGATCGGGTGCTCTACCGCAAGCGCTTCTTCGCCCGGCGGAACTGTATCGATAAGCCGCAAACCAAGCTTGTGTTCAAGCAATTCGCGCACAGCACGCTGGAACGACATGATGACTTGCTCAACCGCAGACAACCCAAGCGCCCCGAAGCGTTCAAGCTCGAACACGGAAGCTTCCAGCCTTAACGCAAGGCCGGGATTGGAACTGTCATCAAGCCATTCCCGCCCTGCCCAGCCTTCGCGCCATTCACCCTTGCGAAACAGGCTGGCGAAACCGGAGGGCAGCGGCGAGGCAGCAGCGACCAACGTTTCGGGAATCAGGGCAAAACCCGAAAACGGGGGACCGCCCATGAATTTCGAACCGGTGAGGAACACAATCGCCCCGCGCGCCAGATAGTCGCCCACCGCGCTGCGGGCGATACGCGCCTGACAGGCATCGACCACCACGCTCATCGCATCACCGAATTCCGCCTTCAGCGCGTCGATCTCGGTCAGTTCAGGCAAAATCAGACCGGTCTTTGAGCCGTGGACCACGTGCAGAAGGGCATGCCGCCCTTCACTATGTGTTCGCAGGATTTCGGCGCGAACCTGTCGGGCGATTTCCTCGCTGCTGCGGGCTATGCCGCCAGCGCAGCGCACCGGCACGTCGGCAAGCGTGACGCTTTCCATCCCCGCGACCGGCTCGCCCGGGTACGTCGCGACGCCCAGAGCTGTCTCTTCGGCGAAATACTGGCCACGCGCTGAATAAACGCAACCGCTGCCGACCTCGTCCGCGCCGAGCAGGATATTGTGCACGCCTGCCCGCCCCCGCCCGGCAACCGCTGCCAGCGCCACGAATTCGAGATCGGTGCCCGAGGGCGCAAAAACCACTTCGGTCGATTCGGCGATCCGGTATGCCGAACGGATTCGCTGCCGCAGATTGTCCAGGTGCGCGGTATAGTCCGGCAAACCCTTGTGCCGCAGGCCAAGCAGATGATCGCAGGCAGGCGCTGACAAGTCGTTCGCGGTGGAAGAAGCAAAAGCCAGCGTCTTGCGCGGATAAGGTGCTGCAAGATAACGGTTCAGACCGCTCACCGGGTCAAGCACAATACGTGCATCCCCGCCCGACGACAGAACGGCAACCAGCTCCGCAACGCCCGGCCGGTCGCGATAGGCAGGATCCATATCTGGAAATTGTGCGACCACGCGGTTCTTCTTGAGCGAATAAGCTTGGATGAGGCGCGTAGCAGATTTATGCGGCGGTGCCATTTCCATTCATCGGATGCCGCAAAACTTGTCCCAGCTTCGCCCCCTCACGATCCCGGCCGCCGCGAAGGAGCGGCTGACCATCCTGTTCATCGCCAAGAACGCGCTGTGGGAGGGTGAACTTCACCCCGAGGATGGCAACCATGCGCTCTACCATCGCGAGATGCGCGAGACTCTGGAGGGTCTCGGCCTCAGGCTCAAGGTCGCGCAGACGCATGACGTGATGTTCGATCCGCCCGCAGTCGATTTCGTGTTTCCGCTGCTAAACCGGGCGGGGTTCTTCAATTCGGAAATGCTGTTGCCGCTGCTGTGCGAGCGGGCGAAGATTCCTTATCTGGGGGCCAGCCCGATCCTGCGCGGCCTTTCGGACGACAAGCACCTCGCGAAGCGCGCCGCGCGCGATGCCGGTGTGCCGACCGCGCCCTGGGCGATCTATCGCAAGGGCGCACCGGTCACGCCCGAAAAATGCCCGACTGCGAGCCGTTATGTCATCAAGCCCAACGCTTCCTCGGCCAGCTGGGGGGTCGAAGATGCCTATGACTGGGAAGGCGTCAAAGCGGCCATCGCGCGCACCCATGCCGACGGACATGACGCGATCGTCGAGCCCTTTCTCGAAGGCAGCGATGTCGAGGTGCCGGTTATCACCATCAATGGCGAGCCGCAGATCCTGCCGATGATGATCTTCCGGCAGGCCGATCCGGCGCATCTGCGCACCTATTACGAAAAGCGCGATCTGGTCGATCGCAGCCAGAAATACTCGCTCGATCCCTTCGCTAATCCCGACATGGTGGCACGGATCGCAGAGCTGACGAAGAAGGCTTGGGAGGAATACCGTCCATTCGATTACGGTCGCTTCGAATTCCGTGTGAACGAGCAGACGGGCGACATCCAGTTCCTCGAGCTCAATCTCAACTGCAACCTGTGGTCGCAGAAGGTGTTCGGGCGTGCAGCAGTGCTGGCGGGATGGAGGCAGGAACAGCTGATCGAAACGCTGGTGGCCGAAAGCCTTTCGCGTCACGGTTTGCTAGACTAATATCCAGCCGTTCCCGAACGGAGGTTGGCGATGTCTGCAATCACTTTTCGGCCTTCTGCCGGCACCCGTAGCTTCCGGCTTGTGTTTTTGGCCCTTGCCGGCCTTCTCCTCGCGGTCCCGCTGGTGGCCATGCAGTTTACCGGCGAAGTGAACTGGGGCCCGGGCGATTTTATCGTAATGGGCGCGATGCTGGCTTTGCTTGGAACGGGCATTGATATCGCCCTGCGCCTTCCCGCCTCGTTCCGACTGCGCGCGGCACTGGCTGGGCTGGCCATCGCGGGGTTTCTGCTGGTCTGGGCGGAGCTGGCCGTCGGCATTTTCGACTAGGCCGGGACTTCATCTCCGCGAAAATCGAAGACCTTGCCCGAATCCTGCGGGCCAAGCCGCGCGAGCACGTCGAGCAAATTTGTGGCTGCATCCTGCGGAGCGGTCAGCTGGCCCTCCGGAAGGTTCGACTGGAAGGGCTCCGACAATGCGCTGTCCACCGTTCCGGGATGCAGGCCCGCAACCACGCCTTCGGGATGGGTGCGCGCCATTTCCAGCGCGAAATTGCGGATCAGCATGTTGAGCGCCGCTTTCGAAGCGCGATAGGAATGCCACCCGCCGAGACGGTTGTCGCTGATCGATCCGACCCGCGCCGAAAGCGCCGCGAAGACGAAACGCCGGTCGCGCGGCATCAAGGGCAGCATGTACTTTGCGATCAGCGCCGGCCCAATCGTGTTGAGCGCGAAAACCTCCGCCATCGCAGCCGGATCGAGCCGCTTATACGTCCGCTCCGGCCCCGTGCCATCGGCGAGCGTCAACACGCCGGTTGCGACGATCACCCACTCGGGCGGATCATCCTTCATCATCTCTGCCGCGGCGGCGATACTCGCTTCATCGGCAAGATCGAAGGCAAAGGGGTAAATGGCGTCGCCCTGCGGCCCTGCGCCCCTGCGTGACCCGGCGTGGATCACCTGTGTTCCTTGCGCCGAGAACGCTTCGCAAAGCGCGCAGCCGATTCCGCCCGATGCGCCAAACACCGCCGCAGCGCGCGGCCAGCGCGCCATATTTTCCGTTGGGGAGCCATTGCTTGCCATAGCACCTCATAGCGCATGGCAGGCCGCATGGTTCCGGCTGGTGAGGCGCGCTCAACTCCTGTGCAAAAGCGCGCAACACCGCCCGCTTGCCTCACCCGGCAGAGGCGCTAGATAGGGTGCAAATCAAAACGGGATCATCCAATGGCGACCTTCACTCTCCCCAAAAATTCCAAGATCAGCAGCAATGGCAAGGTGCACAAGGCTGAAGGCGGCCGGGTGAAGTCGTTCAAGATCTACCGCTACGATCCCGATTCCGGTCAGAACCCCCGCTACGACAAGTTCGAGATCAACCTCGACGAATGCGGGCCGATGGTTCTGGACGCGCTGTTCAAGATCAAGAACGAGATCGACCCGACGCTGACGTTCCGCCGTTCGTGCCGCGAAGGCATCTGCGGTTCTTGTTCGATGAACATGAACGGCAAGAACGGCCTCGCCTGCACCACTGCGATCGAGGACCTGAAGGGCGAAATCCGTATCACCCCGCTGCCGCACATGGACGTGATCAAGGACCTGGTGCCGGACTTCACGCATTTCTACGCGCAGTATGCCTCGATCCGCCCCTGGCTGCAGACCGTCAGCCCCACGCCTTCGGGCAAGGAGCGCCTGCAGTCGCCCGAACAGCGCGAGAAGCTGGATGGCCTGTATGAGTGCATCCTGTGCGCCTGCTGCTCGACCTCGTGTCCGTCCTACTGGTGGAACTCGGACAAGTTCCTGGGGCCCGCAATCCTGCTGCAGGCCTATCGCTGGCTGGCGGACAGCCGCGACGAGATGACGGGCGAGCGTCTGGACGACCTCGAAGATCCGTTCCGCCTTTATCGCTGCCACACCATCATGAACTGCGCGAACGTGTGCCCCAAGGGCCTGAGCCCGGCAAAGGCGATCGCGGAGACCAAGAAGATGATGGCCGAACGCGCGATTTGATCCGGCGGTGCTGAAAGACGACGTATTCGAGCACGGGCCGGACCCAGACAACCCGGGCTGGCGGCACTGGAACCTGAAGGACCCGACGCTGTTCAACGGCGCGGTTATGGGCAAGCTCATCACCCGTGTCGATCCGGACGGGAAGGTGCGTCTGCGCATGTTCCCCGAACGGCGCCACGAGAACCTGCAGGGCATTATCCACGGCGCGGTGACGCTGGCGCTGATCGACATCTCGCTGTTCGTCACCATGCATAATATCGGCACAGGCAATGCAGGGCCTTCGGTAACGCTGGAACTTTCCACGCAATTCGTGGGCGGCGGCGATCCCAAACGGCCGATGGACGCCGTGACCGAGATCGTGCGCGAAACCGGCAAGCTGGTGTTCGTGCGCGGAATGGTGGAGCAGGAAGGCGACGTCGTCGCCAGCTTCTCGGGCATCGTCCGCAAGATGCTGCCGCGCGGCTGAACCTTGCGCGGTGGCCGGAATGCTTGCCCGTTACGATGCGCTGATTGCCAGCGGCGAACTGCGAGCCGATCCCGATCAGCGCGCAGCAGCCGAGCGGCTCGACCGGCTGCAACGCGAACTTGAGGCACCGCCGCCCAAGCGGGGCCTGTTCGCCCGCCTCACCGGCACCGCCCCCTCATCGACCGACCCACGCGGCGTCTACCTGTGGGGCGGAGTCGGGCGCGGCAAGTCGATGCTGATGGACTTGTTTGTCGAGACTCTCGGCATTTCCGCCAAACGCCGCGTCCACTTCCACGCCTTCATGCTCGAAGTCGACCGCCTGATCGCTGAAGCGCGCAAGGCCGAGCGCAAGGATCCGTTGATTGCAGTGGCTCTGCGCATGGCCGAACAGGTGCGCTGCCTCGCCTTCGACGAGATGGTCGTCACCAACACCGCCGATGCGGCGATTATGGGCCGCTTCTTCACCGCGCTGATGGAGGCGGGCACGGTGATCGTTACCACCTCCAACCGGCCCCCGCGTGATCTCTACAAGGATGGGCTCAACCGCTCGCTGTTCCTGCCCTTCATCGATCTGGTGGAGGCGCGGATGGACGTGCTCTCGCTTAATGGCGAGACCGATTACCGGCTTGACCGGATCGGCGGGCTGGCGACGTGGCACGCGCCGCTGGGCGATGCGGCAACCGCGCAGGTTCGCGAGGCGTTCTTCCGCCTCACCGACTTCGAACCCGAAGATGCCGCGCATGTGCCGAGCGGACAACTCGATCTTGGCGGCGGGCGCACGCTTCACGTGCCCAAAAGCCTGAAGGGCGTGGGCGTGTTCAGCTTCAAGAAGCTTTGCGGGGCCAATCGCGGCGCGGCGGATTACCTCGCCATCGCACAGGCCTTTCACACGGTCATCCTCGTGGGCATCCCGCGGATGGGACCGGAAAACCGCAACGAGGCAATCCGCTTCACTAAGCTGGTCGACGCGCTCTACGAACACCGCGTAAAGCTGTTCGTCACTGCCGCGGCAGCACCGGAGGAACTTTATCAGGCCGGCGATGGCGCCTTCGAATTCGAACGCACCGTCAGCAGATTGAACGAAATGCAGAGCGACGATTACATGGCGCTCGGCCACGGCACTGAGGACTAGCCGCCCACCCCCAGGCGGGTCAGCGACTTTTCCAGCATCAGCAGCTGCCACAAGGTGCGCGAATGGTCGGCACGAGCGGCAATGTGGGCTTCGGCCAGCGCCGATATCGCCTTGGGGTCGAAGAACCCTGTCTGTGCCAGCCCACCCGTCGCGATCCCGCGCGCCGCCCCTGCTAGCGGGCCGCGCAGCCATTCCGCAATCGGGGTGACGAACCCCTGCTTGGACCGGTAGAGCACATTGTCCGGCAGATAGCGTTCAAGCGACTTCTTGAGCAGGTACTTGCCGGTCGATCCCCGCACCCGCATCCGCTCGGGAAGGCGCGCGGCGAATTCCACCAGACGGTGATCAAGCAACGGCTCGCGCGCTTCAAGGCTCACCGCCATGCTGGTTCGATCGACCTTGGTCAGAATGTCGCCCGGCATCCAGAACTTGAGATCGGCGTATTGCGCGCGGTCGAGCCCCGAACGGCCCGGTGCGGCCTGCATCAGCGCGATCAGCTCGTCCTCGCCGCGGAAACCGGCGAGGCTGGCATTGAAGGCATCGGAATAAAGCGCCTGCCGCGCGTCCGGAAGCGTCACCGACAGGCCGCGCGCGTAACCTTCCTCACCACTTTCGGCGAGCGCCAGCAGGGTCGCCTTGGCGCGCAGCGGTCGCGGCGCCCAGTCGGCCTTGGGCCATGCCTGCCCGAGCGCGCCGAACAAGGGAGCGCGCAGACTCGCCGGCAGCACGGCGCGCGCGCGTTCCTCATGATGGTGAAACACCTGCCGCCGGTAACCGCCGAAGGCCTCGTCCGCACCATCGCCCGACAGCGCTACCGTCACCCGCTCGCGCGCCAGCTGGCACACCCGCCATGTCGGCAGCGCGGAGGCATCGGCGAAGGGCTCGTCAAACATCGCCGCAAGGCTGTCTATCGCGGCGAAATCATCGGTAGCGACGATCCGCTCCTGATGGTCCGCACCGAATTTCTGTGCGACCTGACGAGCATAGGAGGTTTCGTCATAGGCGGCGACATCGAAACCGATCGAGCAGGTCTGCACCGGTTGGGGACTTGCCTCGCTCATCAGCGCGACCACGCCCGAGCTGTCCACCCCGCCCGAAAGGAACGCGCCCAGCGGCACGTCGGCCACCATGCGTGAACGCACGCCTTCGCGCATCAGGTGGACGAGTTGCGCCGACAGGTCGGCCTCGTTTCCACGTTCGCGCTGCGTGAAGTCGATATCCCACCAGCGCTGCGGCTGACCGGTTGCGCGCCCCTGTTCCAGCAACAGGAAATGCCCCGCAGGCAGCTTCTCCACCCCTGCCAGAATGGCGTGCGTATCGGGGACATAGCCCCAGGTCATGTAGGATTCGATCGCCTGCGGGTTGACCCGGCGGCGCAGCAGCGGGTGGGCCAGCAGGCCTTTCAGCTCGGAAGCGAAAGCGATGCTGCCGTCGGAAAGGTGCGCGAGAAACAACGGTTTCACCCCGAAACGGTCGCGCGCGAGGAACAATTGTCGCTTGTCGCGGTCAAACAGCGCGAAGGCGAACATCCCGTCGAGCCGCGCGAGGCAATCCGGCCCCCAGCGCTGCCAGGCGGCTAGGATCACCTCGGTGTCGCCGGAGGTGCGGAAGCTGAACCCCGCCTGTTCCAGCTCACGCCGCAACTCGCGGAAGTTATAGATCTCGCCGTTGAAGACGATCACCGCGCGTCCGTCTGCCGAATGCATCGGCTGCGGCGATCCGGCGAGGTCGATGATCGAAAGGCGGCGATGGCCCAGCCCGACGCCGTGATCGGTCCACACCCCTGCCCCGTCAGGCCCGCGATGGACAAGCGCATCGCACATCCGTTCGACCCGCGCGGGATCGACCGGCTTGGGGGTTTCGGCATGAAAGATCCCGGCAATCCCGCACATCGCGTCGTCAGGCCTAGATCATGGTGCCAAGCGCGGCAATCGCAGCCAGCGCGGCGATCGCAAACGCAGCGCCTGTCGGCGCAAACCGGGCAGCTTCGGAGCGCTGGACCCAGTCCCATTGCGCGACCGAATGTGCTGTCCAGCCATACTGCTCCGGCTCCCGATCGAAAAATCGCCATGCTGCGCCCAGCAGCGCGGCAACCACGATGGCGAAGAATATCCAGCCATAGACGATATGATCGAACCCGGTCGCCTTCTCCGCCCCGACGAACTGCGCGACATAGATCGTCGCCCAGGCCCGCACGCCATTGGCGAGGATGGGCACGATAATGCATGCCGCGATGAAGATAACACGGCGCGACCAGCGCTCGAACCGGGTGAAGCACACCAGCACCCCCAGCGTCACCATGGCGATTAGGAACTTCACGCCAGAACAGGCCTCGGCAACGATGAACAGCCCGGCGGGGGTGTCGATATAGATACCCTCGACACTGGCAGGCACCCCGCTCAAATGCGTGAGCGCGATCGCTAGATCGGCGGTGAGGAATTGCAGCGGAGGAATGATCTCGTCGCCGAACGGCACGAGGAAGGCAGCAAAGGCAATCGGCAGCGCCAGCAGAAGGCTTGCGCGCAGGCCTAACACAGTCACCACCGCCGCCTGCAATGCGCCAACAGCCCCTGCGTGAGCGACAAGATTGATCCCACTCGCGCGCCCTGCCCACCACAAGCCGAGCGCCGCGATAACCAGCGCGAGGCCGGGTATGAACGGGCGCGGTTCGATGCTGCCCAGCTCCTTCGCTTTCAGCGCTACCAGCCATGCGATGATCGGCGGCACCAGCAAAAGGTGATTATAGGTGTCGATGTTCCACCACTGGTGCAGCATCTCACCCCAGCTTTGCGCCGTAACCGCCACCAGAGCAAAGGCCGCCGCACCCAGCAAGACCAGCGAAATGCGCCATTCGGCGGGAATGCGCGCTGGCATCACCCTGCGCGGAGCGGAGAATGTAGCAGGCTCAGGCGGCATGGCGCTCGGCCTCGTCGCGATCGCCGAGCAGCCCGGCCAGCGGTGCCAGCATCGCTTCCCAGCCATGATGATCGAGCACAAAGCGCCGCGCCGCCGCGCCGATGCGAGCAGATGCCTGCGGGTCGGAAAGCAGCGCTTCAATGCGGTTGCACATGATCGCCGGGTCAGCTTCGCTCATGAGCCAATCTTCGCCGTCGCGCGCATCAATCCCCGTCGCCGCGTCGCGGGTGAGCACCACGGGACGCGCCATTGCCATGGCTTCCAGCACCTTGTTCTGCACCCCGCGCGCGATCAGCAGCGGGGCCAGAACGGCGTCGGCCGCAGCGATGAAGGGGCGCACATCGGGCACTTCGCCCCAGACATGCACACCCGGGGTGCCATGATGTGCCATCAGAGCGCGGGTCGGATTGCGTCCGACGACGTGGAATATCGCTTCGGGAAAGCGCTGAAGCAAACGTTGCATCAGCCCCTCGATAACCCATAGCGCGGCCTGTTCGTTGGGACGGTAATCCATCTGGCCGGTGAAGACGAAATGCGGCCCGGGCAGGCTTTCCAGCTGCGGATGGGGACGAGCGGCGGCGGGATCGAAAAACTCCGCATCGATCCCATTGCCGATCACCTGCACGGCGACCTTTTCCGGCGCGGTCAGGCGGCTGCGATAGAGCGCGGCTTCGGCCTCGGAAATCAGGATTGTCGCATCGGCGCGGCGACCGAGCCGTTCCTCCTCGATCGCAAGCAACCGTGCCTCGCGCGCATTGAGCCACACCCGCTCGCCCGCCTCGGCGTAACTGGCAAATTTGGCGCTATCGACATCGCACAGGTCGATGATGACGCGACCCGCAAATTCGGTAGGGACATATTGCCCCATCTGGCCGGAAAAGACGACAATTGCCGAGATATCGTGCCGGGCGATCGTCTCGTGCACCCATGTCGCCAACTGGCGCGAATTGAAAGCGGTGAGGCTGACCGGCTTTCCCGCCAGCACCGCCTCTATACCCGCCAGCGGCAGGGCTTTGGTGCGCGGGGCAATGCAATAAGACGTCGCCATTTCTGCCAGAGCCGCCTGTCCCGCATTGTCCGCGCCTTCGGCAAAGCAGCCGACATGGACCGGCCCTAGCCTTGCGAGCGCCTTCAAGAGGTGATGCGCGCGAATGCGATCGCCGCGATCGGGCGGAAACGGCACGCGGTGGGCGAGGAACAGGATGCCCCCCATCACGCCAGCCCGCGTGCGATCCACGGCCCCAGCGTGTTGGCGATCGCCAAGGGCAGCTTCTTCCACAAATCGATCTTGCGCGAATAACCGGCATCGGTCGGATCGATATTGCGCCCTTTGGCCCCCGGGGCAGTCCATGCGCCATAAGTCAGCGGTTCGGGCGCGAAGCCCCAGTTCTTCTTGAAGGCAAACGGCCCGCTGCCCGTCTTCGAGCGGCCGAAATCAAAGTGCTCCATGCCTTTCCTGCGGGCGTGGAGCATAAGCTCGTAATACATCCGCTCGTTGGCGCGTGCGGCGCGCGCGGCGAACACGCCCCCGCCCCAGAACGGCATAACCGCACCATTATGATAGAAACTCAGCACACTGGCGAGCGGGGTATCGCCGTCCCACACGGTCAGAATGTCGCTATTGTCGGGGAGAGCGTCCAGCATCGCCGCAAACAGCGCGCGCGGAAATACCGGCGTGCCGAGATTGCGGACGCTCTGACTGTAACAGGCAAAATGCGCGGCCAGATCATCGCGCCCGCGGCCGATGGTCACACGATGATCGAGCGCAAGGCCCTTGCGCACCTCCGCTCTGGCCTTGCGGGGGATGGCGTTCAGTTCGGCTTCGTCATTCGCAGCCAGCGGGCGGACGAAACCGCAATGCTTGTCGGACCACGCATCCCAGCTTTCGGGGATAGGGCCGCCACGCAACTCGATCCCGCCGAAACCGCCCGCCATCGCTTGCGTCTCAGCCGCCGCAGCGAGCAGCCGGGCGACCTCGGGCGTTTCCGCACAGATCCCGCCACCCACGCCGAACCCGCTCGATACGAGCGCCTTGCCGAACAGTGCCGATCGCACCTCGGTGAGCGGTAACCAGCCTGTCACGACGCCGAGCCTTTCGCTGATCAAACCTGCCGCGCGCTGGCCGGTGCCTGCGGCAACCGCCTGCAGCCATGCCGGACGGTGAAACAGGCTCGCACGATGTTCGGCAACAAAGCTCTCGATCCGGCGCACGTCGCTTGCATCGCGCCAGTCGAGCGCGCGCACCTGGTGCCCGGCACGGACCGGCGCGTTCATGCGGCGATCTCTTCGTCTTCACGCACCGGAGCCGGCAGTTCCATCGCTCGCGCGGCCTCGCGGTGAGCGATCATGTCGATCCGGCCCCAGCGGAATTCGTGCACCAGCGCGCGCAGCTTGTCAGCCATCTTGGCAAGGCCGGTATAGTGCCGGAAGCGCGATCGCAGGGGTGCATGGGCGACGCGCGGCTGGTCGGGATCGATTTCCCACGGGTGGAAATAGAACACCGCCGGACGGCCCTCGACGCGGTTGACCTGTCGGATCGCCCAGCGCGAGAAGCCGTAAGGCAACACGCGGAAGAATCCCCCGCCCCCTGCCGCCACGCGCCGCCCGCCGAGCATCGCAGTGGTCACCGGCAGTTCGATCAGCGAAGACCACGGCAGAGGGCGAAATGCGAAACGCGGCGCTTCGGGCCAGCCATAATGATCATGCACCACCGGCGCGACGCTGGAGGAATAGGCATAGCCCTGCTCCGCCAGTTCGGCGAAGGCCCATGGGGTGCGAGCGTCGATCGAGAAACTCGGCGCGCGATAGCCCGTCACCTGGACGCCGGAGCAATCCTCGATAATCTCACGCGCCTTGCGAATATCCTCGCTGAAGCTACTGCGATCAAAGGTGAATACACGCGCGTGATCATAACCGTGGCTGGCAAGTTCGTGTCCGGCATCGGCAATGCGCCGGATCATCTCCGGATGACGTTTCGCCACCCAGCCCAGCGTGAAGAAGGTTGCGCGCACATCGGCTTCGGCGAACAGATCAATGATACGATAGACATTGTCTTCAACCCGCGTGCGGATTGCGTCCCATTCGCCCCGGGCAATCACGTTCTCGAACGCGCCGACCTGGAACCAGTCCTCCACATCGACCGACAGGCCGTTGACGACCGGCGGACGGGAGCCTTCGGGAAAGGGATCGAGCGGCGCGTTCATCGTCACGCGGCCTCGCGCGACGGATCTTCCTCAAGCCATTCGATCAGCATGGTCAGCACGTGGCGGAAGGATTGCTCCTGTTCTTCAAGCCGTGCCTCGATGCGTTCGAGCTCGGTGGCAAAACGCGCCTCTGCAAGCCTGACCTCCTCGGGCGACAGCGTCGGATCGGCCGGTTCGCGCTGGCCGATGCCCGCCGCCTGCAATTCACCGATGGCCGCTTCGAGTTCGGCGGTGCGCGCGTCACGGGTTGCGAGCAGCGCGGCAACTTCGGCCGCGGGCAGGCTGTCGCCGGCAGAAACAGGCGCAACCGGAGCCTCGCGCAAATCGCCGCGCCCGTGGGCACCGCGGCTCTGGTCTGCGGCCATTTCGGCCACCACCTCGTCCAGCATTGCCAAGGTCAGCTCGTCCCGCTCCTCGATCGCGCCAAGCAGCAGCAGGCGGTTCATCACCTGATTGACCCGGCGCGGGATGCCCTGCGTGTGGCGGTAGAGCGCTTCGAGCAGCCCTTCGCCCAGCGCCGGGTGATCACGCCAACCGACATGACCAAGCCGGTGACGCACATATTCGGCCACTTCGCTGTCATCCAGCGCCTCAAGATGGTGCGAGGCAATGATCCGCTGGCGCAGCTGCTCCAGCCCGGGATGATGTGCCAGCATGCGCCGGAACTCCGGCTGGCCCAGCAGCAGGCTTTGCATCAGTGGGTGCGAGCCAAGCTGGAAGTTGGACAGCATCCGCAGTTCTTCCAGCGCCTCCATGTCGAGGTTCTGGCATTCATCGACCACCAGCAGGCAACGGCGCCCCGCACGTGCCTCGTCCTGCAGAAAGCGTTCGATCGCACCGAGCGCCCCGGCCTTGTCGTGGCCTTCGACCGCAAGGCCGAAAGCCTGCGCGACGACATGCACCAGTTCCTCGCCGTCCAGCGCGCTGGTGACGACCTGCGCAACCGTCAACGCCGACGGGTCGATCCGTTCCATCAGATGGGCGACCAGCGTGGACTTACCCGCCCCCACCTCGCCGGTAATGACGATGAAGCCCTCACCCTGCCCAAGCCCGTAGCCGAGATAGCTCATCGCCTTCTTGTGGCTGATGCTCTCGAAATAAAACTGCGGATCAGGCGTCAGCTGGAAAGGCCGGGCTTCGAAACCGTAATATTGTTCATACATGAGCGCGTCGCTCCCCGTCAGAAGTTGTACCGCAGGCCGACCAGCGCGGTCGCAAATGCGAAATCCTCGGCGCTGAATTCGCTGTCGAAGTAATCCACCGCCACTGCTGCCCGGCCAGTCAGGCGGCGGGTGATCGAGCGATTATAGGCCGCCGATGCGCCCATCGCGGTTACGTCGCCGCCGGGCGTGGCGCTGTCGAACCAGTTCACATAGGCATTGGTGGTGAGATTGGCGTTCCGGCCCAGTTCGCGGGTCAGCCCGCCGATCACGTAATAGCTTTCGTCGGTCAGCCCATCGATCGCGGCGAGCACCGTGCCGGGCGCTGCGATGAAGGTGCGCCGGTCATAACCCGCGCCGAGTGCGGCCGTGGTCCGGCCCATCTGGCGCTGGTAGGACGCGCGCACCCCGCGGCCGCGGAAAGCAGCCGAGCGCACGGATCCCAGACCGCCGACGACAGACTGGCCTTCGGTGCCGTTCACAAGCCCGCCGAAGTCGCCAGTCACCGGATTGCGGATCGCCTCGAAATCGCTCGACAGACCAGCGAGCGAATTGTTGAGCAGCCCGCCAAAGCCGGTCACCCCGTCATAGACACTGAGCGCAAAGGCGCTGCGTTCGTTGGGGACGTAGGTGAAGGTGCCGTAATAGGTGGTCGAATCGTAACGTTCGCCCACCCGCGCCTCCAGCGAGGTACGCGAACTGGGACGCCACATCACGCCGACATCCCACAACAACCCGTCCACGTCGAAGGCGATGGTGCGGGGCGAAGCAGAGTCGGTAACAAATCGACCGCCGCTGCCGATCACCGGATTGCCATCTGCATCGCGCAGTGCGTCGCGGCTGGAAATCTCGACATTCTCGTAGCCCACGCCGCCAACCAACGCGAGGCTGGGGGACACAGGCACGATCACGTCGCCGCGCACGTAAAGGTCGCGCACGCGCTGGTCGAGGTTGGCAATGTCTTCCTGAAAACCGCCTGCCGTCACCGCTAGGCCGACTGGTGCCACAGTATCGGGACGCACCCCGGCGCGGATCTGGCCGAGATAGGTCATGCTGTCATCAAACACGTCGACCGGCGCGCCCTGTGCGTCGGTAAGCAATGCGTCGTTCTCGAACCGGTTGTAGCCGACCCGCGCTACGCCCTGCACGTCGACTTCGCCGACGCGTGTGTTGAGGCTGGGGCCGGCATAGAGGCTGTAGAACCGGCTCTCGGCATCCTCGCGCACCAGCGGGTTTGCGGTGGTGCCGCCGCCGCCATCGACGCGGGTCCGTGCGGCCAGAGCGCCTGCCTCGAAGCTCAACGCATTGGGAATGACCGCCAGCGTGCCCCGCGCAACGCCGCTTATGGTGTCGGTATCGACATTGTCGTTACCGTAAGCGATGTTGCGTTCGTACCGCAGCGATACCGCAGCGCCGCTGTTGCGTCCCTGCACATTGATGTCGACCCCGACCGCGACCTGGGTGAAGGTCAGCACGTCGTCGCCGGGCGAAAGTTCGGCCGACAGCACCTGTCCGACCTCGATATAGGGCTGCACGATCCGGTTGGCGCGCTGGATGTCGCCGGCGCCCGTGTCCTGTGCTTGTCCGCCGCCCAGCGGCTGCTGCTGCGCCCATGCCGGAACCGAAGCAACAAGTCCCGCAAGCGCCAGCGGCACGGCAAGAAGAAAAGCGCGCACGGTTATTTCCCCCCCGCGCCATAGGAACCGAAACGCCGGCCCGAGAGGCTGTAGCGTGCGGCGTTAAGCAGCAGTTTGATGTCCGGACAGGCGGACAGCAATTGCTGCGCGTCTTCCAGCGCTGCCTTGGCGGTCTCATCGGCCCGCACCACCAGCAGCGCCTGACCGACATGGGCCGCGAGTTCGGCAGCGGGAGACGCGGCAAGCGCAGGCGGTGTATCGAAGATCAGGATTCGGTTGGGCGCGCCTTGCGTCAGCCGGTCCAGCACCGTTCCGGTGTGCGCGCTGGCAAGATATTCCGCGTCAAGCGCGCTGGGCGTTCCTGCCGGCAACACGAACAGGCCTTCGATATCGGTACGGATCACGAGGCTTTCGGGCTGTACCGACGGATCGGCCAGCGCATCCATCAGGCCGCGCTCGGCTTCGATTCCGAGACGCCGGGTCACCTCCGGCTTGACCACGTCGGCATCGACCAGCACCACCTCCAGATCGCGCTCTGCGGCAAGCGCGATCGCGAGATTGGTGGCACAGTAGGTCTTACCTTCACCGGGATGCGGCGAGCACACCAGAATCCGGCGCGCCAGTCCGCTGTCCCCCGAACGGGCCTCGGCCAGCAGCTCGCGCTTCACGATACGGAATTCCTCCAGCAGCCCCGTCACCGGGTCTTCCGGAATGATCAGCCCGCCGTCACGCAGGTGTTCGCGGTCAATCGCGGCAACCGGGCCGGAAAAAGCGACCGCGCGCGGGGCTTCGGGCGCAGGTTCGGGTAGCGGTGCGGGTTCACTGATCGGTGCAGCCGGCGCTTGGGGGACGACGGATTGCTCTTGCACTTGCGGTGCAGATGCCTGCGGTTGCGGCACCGGCGCTCGGCGCAGCGGTTCGGGCACAGGCGGCACCGGCGGCAGTTTCGGCCCGGCGTTTACCGGCCCCAGTCCGAAGGCGGCATCGGCGCGCTCGAACAGCGATGCGGGCCGTGCGCCCTCGCGGTTGATCTTGCCCTGATCGGTCATCGCGTTACCCCCGCCCTCACGCAATCGTC
Organism: Erythrobacter fulvus; assembly: GCF_028595285.1. Lineage (GTDB taxonomy): Bacteria > Pseudomonadota > Alphaproteobacteria > Sphingomonadales > Sphingomonadaceae > Erythrobacter > Erythrobacter fulvus. The sequence continues at coordinate 440,712 of NZ_JAQQXQ010000001.1, forward strand.
CCGATCGAGACGATCTCGATGGCGATAAGGATCACGAACACGCCGACCAGCCCGGCGCAGGCTCCGGCAAACTGCTTCAGGCGCTTTTTCTCGATTGCCTTTGCGGCATCGGAAATTGTCAACGAAATCGAGCCGATGACCGGCAAATCGAAGGCGCGTTCGAGCATCTGCGAGGTGGCGAAGCTCGACTTGAGCTGGCTCAGTCCCCAGGCGGCCACCGCGCCTGCACCGCAACCGACGATCAGCACGCCAAACAGCAATAGCGGGCGATTGGGCGCGGCAGGCTTGTGCGGAACGCTCGGCTCCTGAATCACGTCGAAGCGGAACTGGCTGGCCTTGTCCTCGACCTGCCCGCGCGTGCGCAGCGCTTCGCGGTCTTGAAGCAGTTTCTCGTAATTCTCGCGCAGCACGTCGTAATCGCGGCTGATGCGGTTGGCCTCGGCAGCGACTGCAGGCTCGGACGCCTGACTTGCCATCAGCGCGGCGAAATCGCTCTGCAATGCGGCACGGCGGGCCTGAAGGGCCTCTACGCCGGCCTGACGCTCGGTGCGGATGGCAAGCAGCGAGGAATAGGCGGGATTGGGCGTGCCGCCTGCGTCGTCGCCAGAAGCGGCGGCCTGCTTGGCGAGCAGCTGCACCTGTCTGGTAGTCGATACGACATCGGGGTGGTTATCGGTGAGTCCGCGTGCGCGTAGTTCGGCAAGCTGGGTCTGGGCCTGCTGCAAGGCGGCGCGCGGGCCGGTCGCCTGCGGCCCGCCGACAATGGTTCGCGGCGTGCTGGCAAGTTGGCCGGAAATCGCCGCGAGCGCGCTTTCGGCGGCCGCCAGATCGGCATCGACCGCACGCAGATCCGCGCGTGCCGACTGCACCTTGCTCGACAGGCTCGCCGAGCCGCCGACAAGATCGGGATATTGCGCCTCGAAGGCCAGGCGGCGCTGTTCGGCCTCTTCCAACTCGCGCTTGCGCCCGTCAAGCTGCCGTTCGAGATCGGTGATCGCCTGAGAGATGCTGGCCCTGTTCCCCGCCACGTGCTCCTCGCGCAGGATGTCGAGCAGCTTCTGCACCACATCGCGCGCCAGCACGGCATTCTCGGCATCGGAAAGATCACCGCGTCCGATCTGGGCGGTAATCTCGAACAGGTTGTCCTGCTCGCTCGTCACCTGAACCTTCTTTTCGACCTCGCCGATCATCGCGTCCAGCGCGCCGCGCTCGGTAATACCTTCGCCAAGGCGGGTGGACGTAATGACCTTTTCGAGGTTCTTCGCGCTCGACAGCGTCTGCCGCACGCGCATGATTTCTTCCTTGCCGTCACCGGCAATCCCGAGCTGCTTGGACAGCACGTCCTCTACATCGACATAGACGCGCGCCTTGGATTCGTAGGAATTGGGGATCATCGCGATCACCAGCCAGCCCAGCAGGCATACGCCCCAGGCCACCGCAATCGCGATCCAGCGGCGGTGCCAGACCGACCACAGCGCCGCGCGCAATTCCTCGAAGATCTCGCTCATCGGTGTGGGCGCTCCGTCAGAACCGGCTCTCGGGGATGATGATCGTATCCCCCGGCATCAGCAGGACATTGGCGCTGGCATCGCCGCGACGGATCAGATCAGACAGGCGCACGCGATATTCCACCTGCTTGCCGCTTTCGCGGTCGAGCCGGATCAGCTTCGCGCGGTTCCCGGCGGCAAATTCGTTCAAACCGCCGACCGCGATCATCGCGTCGAGCACGGTCATATTAGCGCGGAACGGCAGCGAGGCCGGCTGTGCGGTGGCACCGATAACGCGCACTTGCTGGGTGAAGTTGCCTTCGGGCGTGTTGACGATCACCGAAACGATCGGCTGTTCGATATACTTCGAAAGCTCGCCGGCGATGTAGTCCTGCAATTCGGTGGAGGTTTTGCCCACGGCCGGGATGTCCTGCACCAGCGGAATGGTCAGCCGCCCGTCGGGACGCACACGCACCTTGTCCGCGGAAAGTTCCGGGTTGCGCCAGACATGAATGGTGATCTCGTCGAGCGGGCCGATCGTGTATTCCTCGCTCGGCGCAATCGGGGCGGTGGAATAGCTTGCCGGGGGCAGTTCCTTGCCGCCGGGTGCGCAGCCTGCCAGCGCAAGCGGGGCAAGGCCCAGAGCGGCAAGACAAGAGAGCGGCAGCGAATGAGACATTGACGAGGATCCTTGGCCATTGGTCGGTTCCACGCGGCAGCAGACATGGAGCAGGCGCGACCTGCAGTCCGCAACCATCGGAACGACAGCCACTTCTCGCCGGAAATGGTGAACATATTGTTAGTTATATAGCGGGAATTCCGGCCCTATCCCGGATCGGGACAATGGTCTGACAGGCGTTAACGGACCGCCGGTGGAAAGCGGATCAGACCAGCAATTCGGCCGCTGGGCCATGGCCCAGGAACGCCGCCGGGCTGGCGCTCGCCCCGTAAGCCCCGGCACAGAACACCGCGACCAGATCGCCGACCTCGGCACGGGGCATGAAGGCATTGTCGGCAAGCCGGTCAAGCGGGGTGCAAAGGCAGCCGACGATGTTCACTTCTTCTGTCGGCTCTGCTCCGTAATGGCTTGCAATCGCTGACGGATAATTGCGCCGCACCACAGTTCCGAAATTCCCCGAAGCGGCCAGCTGGTGATGCAAACCGCCATCGGTGACAAGGTAGACGACGCCGTGACTTTCCTTGCGGTCGATCACGCGGCACAGGTAAACGCCGGCCTCGCCCACGAGATAGCGGCCCAGTTCGATGCACAATTCGCTGTCCGCAAGCACGGAAGGCAGGCTGTCCACCCGCTCGGCCAGAGCCGCGCCGACGCGCGCCAGATCGAGCGGCTCGTCACCTGGGAAATAGGGAATGCCGAAGCCGCCGCCCATATTGAGCTTCGGCAGACCGAAACCGATATCATTGGCAAGATTTTCCGCCAGTTCCAGCACGTTGCCCTGCGCTTCGATGATCGCGTCTGCGCTCAATGCCTGGCTGCCGGTGAAGATGTGCAGGCCGCGCCATTCGGCCCCTTCCCCGATCAGCATGCGGGCGAGCGCGGGCACTCTGTCGGCATCGACGCCGAAAGGCTTTGCCCCCCCGCCCATCTTCATGCCCGAACCTTTCAGTTCAAAGCTGGGATTAACCCGGATCGCGATGCGTGGCGCCTTGCCCAGACGTTGACCAATTGCAAGCGCACGAAGCCCCTCGCCTTCGCTCTCGCAATTGAGCGTCACGCCTGCACCAACGGCTGCTTCCAGCTCGTCATCGCGCTTCCCCGGGCCGGCAAAGCTGATCCGCGCGGGATCGATGCCCACGGCGATGCACAATCCGAGTTCGCCCGAAGAGGCAATGTCGAACCCGTCGACCAGCGGCGCCATGTGGCCGATCACTGCAAGGTGCGGGTTGGCCTTTACCGCGTAATTGATCCCGATCCGTCGGGGCAGCGCGGCGCGCAGCTGGGCAACGCGGGCATCGAGGTGTGCGCGCGAGTAAACGAACAGGGGCGTGCGCCCTGCCTCTTCCACCAGCTTGCTCGCGCGCTTGCCGCCGATGGCAAGTTCACCGCCGATGGCATTGTAACCTGCGGGGATCGGGCCAACCGGCTTCATTGCGCAAATTCCTTGTCGAGTTCGACCTGCAAGGCGGTGCGATCGATCTTGCCGTTCGGGTTCAATGGCATCGCATTGCGCCAATGGATATGCTGGGGTTGCATGAAGTTGGGCAATTCACGCTGGAGCAGCCTTGGCAGCTCGGCACGCGCGGCTTCGTCCTCAATGCCGCGTACCACCAGATGCACCGCCTGCCCAAGCCGCGCGTCCGCTACGCCCAGCGCGACTGCCTCGGCCGCAAGCCCGGTAGCAATCGCTGCGTCCTCGATCTCCTGCGGGCTAATACGGTTGCCGGCGCTCTTGATCATCGCGTCGCGCCGCCCGGCGAAATAGAGCAGCCCGTCAGCGTCGCGCCGCACCCGGTCGCCCGACCACACGGCAATCCCGCCATAGGTCGAAGCCGAAGGCGCGGGCTTGAAGCGTTCGGCCGTCCGCACAGGATCCTGCCAATAGCCCTGCGCCACCAACGGCCCGCAATGCACCAGCTCGCCCTCCTCATTATCTGCTGCGACATTGCCGGCATCGTCCATAACGAGAATCTCTGCGAAGGGTATCGCCTTACCCATTGACGTTGCGTGCGAATCCACCAATTCCGGATCAAGATAAGTCGAACGGAAGGCTTCGGTCAGACCGTACATCGGAAATAGTTGCGCCTGCGGGAACATGCCGCGCAAGGACCGCACCAGATCCACCGTCAGCGCACCGCCGCTATTGGTCAACCGCCGCAAGGGCGCGCGCGCTTCTTCGGGCCAGTCGATCTCGGTCAACTGAACCCACAGCGGCGGAACCGCGGCAAGAGTCGTCACGCCATGCTTGGCGCAGGCCTTGGCAACATCCTTGGGGAAGAGGAAATCCAGCGGTACCACGCAGCCGCCTGCATACCATGTGGAAAGCAGCTGGTTCTGCCCGTAATCAAAGGACAGCGGCAACACGGCAAGCGTCACGTCATCCGCGGCCAGCCCCAGATAATCCGCCACGCTCACCGCGCCAAGCCACATGTTGGCATGGCTCAACATCACCCCCTTGGGCTTGCCGGTGGAGCCGGAAGTATAGAGGATCGCGGCCAAATCCGCCGGGTCGGCTTGCGACGGCCCCAGTGCGAGCGCCGCCGCATCGGCCGCCGCCAGTGCCTCACCCTCGCCCAGCGCCGCACAGCCGGCAGGCAGATCGCCCGGTTCAAGGCTGGCGAGGCGCGAACCCGTCCCGATCAGCAGCTTTGCGCCGCTATCGGCCAGGATATGCGCCGCCTGCGCACGCTTGAGCAGCGGATTGACCGGAACATGCACCAGCCCCGCGCGCGCTGCCGCGAGTGGCAGGATGCAGGTGAGTTCGCCTTTCGCCGCCCAGCTGGCCACCCGCGCGCCTTTCTCGGGCACCATTTGCGCCAGCCACCCGGCCAGCACAGCAACACGCTGTCTTAACTGATTGTGGTTAAGCGTGCGCTCGCGCAACACCAGCGCCGGACGTTCCCCATGCCCCGCCGACCCTGCCAGTTCGGCAAGGTGATCGAGCGGACGCGCAAGGGGATCGGGCTGGCGGGGCATTGGCAGGAGGAACCATTCAAGTGATCGAAGCGCGGTATCACGATAGCGTTAACGTCTTGCAAGCCCTCACTGGCGATATGGCCGGTGCGCCCTTCGATCGCGCCGAGTGGTACGCCCTGCTCGCCAGCACCGGACTTACCCCGCTGATCGCGATTGCCAGCGATGCCGATGATACCGCCGCGCTGGCTTTGACGGAGCGTGACGGGCAAATAACACCCTTGCGCAACTGGTACAGCTTCACCTGGCGCCAGCTTGCCCCGGAAGGTGCGGCCGGCGACCGGCTGCTCGAAGCGATCGCGCGGCAGTTGAAGAGCCGCGGCCACCGCGTCACGCTCGAACCCGTGCCGGGCGAGGACGGTTCAGCCGATCGCCTTGCGCGAGCCTTCCGTGCAGCAGGCTGGCGGGTCGCGGTCGAGCCGTGCGACATCAATCATATCCTCGAAGTCGGCGGGCGCAGCTTTGCCGAATACTGGGAAAGCCGTCCCGGTGCCTTGCGAACCACGCTCAAACGCAAGGCGAAGAAGGTCGAAACCCAGGTGCTCACCCGCTTCGATCCTGCCGTCTGGGCCGAATACGAGAGCATCTACGCCGCCAGCTGGAAACCGGCAGAGGATCAGCCCGCCATGCTGCGCGCCTTTGCCCAAAGCGAGGGCGCGGCAGGCCGTTTGCGGCTCGGCGTGGCGCGGGCCGGAGGACAGGCGGTCGCCGCGCAGTGCTGGACGGTCGAGAATGGCGTGGCCTACATCCACAAGCTCGCGCACCTTGAAAGCCACAAGCCGCTTTCCGCCGGAACCACGCTGAGCGCCGCGCTGTTTGCCCATGTGATCGACATCGACAAGGTCGCTCTGGTCGATTTCGGCACCGGTAACCAGAGCTACAAGGCCGACTGGATGGAGGCTGTGCGCCCACGTTTCCGCATCGATTGTCTCGACATGGGCCAGCCCAAAGCCTGGGCACCGCTGGGCAAGCGGATGCTGCGTTCGCTGCGCCCCTGACTGGCCGCAGCGCTTGCACGCGCGCGGCGGCATGGCTAAGCCCCGCGGCCAACCGCCGCTTACAGGGATTTGGGCGATCCGATGAATGCTAATCCGACCATCCAGAGCGAAGCCGAGGCCGCCGCGCTTGACCGGGAACTCAAGGGCTTGATTGCCGATGTGCTCGGTCTCGATCCGGCGCAGGCATCCGCTTTCGGGCCGGATTCCGGCCTGTTCGGGCACCTTCCCGAACTGGATTCAATGGCTGTCGCGGGCCTTTTTACTGAGATGGAAGACCGGCTCGGAATCGTGATCGAGGATGACGATGTCGATGGCGAGATGCTGGAAACCTATGGCGGGCTGCTGGCCTTCGCCCGGGCCAAGCTTGCCGACAAGTAGACCTGCCGCCTCGTGATCTCCACGTGGACCATTACCGCCCCTGACGGGTCGACAACCGAAGAGCTTCTGGTTGCCCTTGATCGCGGACGCGACCGGCGTGTGCTGATATGTCCGGCTTGGTTCGACGAGGCGAACAAGCTGCGGCGTTTCACGGTCGAAGTGATGCGGCGACTGGATGCGGCGGGCATCGACAGCTTTCTACCCGATCTGCCGGGCTGCAACGACAGCCTCGCCCGCCTCGACGCGCAGACCCTCACCGGTTGGCGGGCGGGAATGACTGCTGCGGCGCAGGCCCTTTCTGCCAGTCATGTTCTTGCCATTCGCACCGGTGCTCTGCTTGCGCCGGAAACCTTGCCCGGCTGGCACTATGCGCCGCAATCCGGCCCCAGGTTGCTGCGCGGCATGATCCGCGCGCGCACCATCGCCGCGCGCGAGAGCGGGTTTGAGGAAAAGGCCGAGGCGCTGATGGCGCTGGGACGGAGCGAAGGCCTGACGCTGGGTGGTTGGCCCCTGAGTGCTGCAATGATCGGCGAACTCGAAAGCGCCGAACCCGTGCTGGTCGCTGGGCAGAGCGAAATCACGCAAGCCATGCTGGGTGGCGCGGGCCTGTGGCTGCGCGCCGAACCGGACGAGGATGGGGCGCAGGCCGACGCGCTGGCTGCAATCGTCGCGGAAAGCATCATATGAGCCGCCTACCCCTCTCGTTCGGCTGCGGGACGCTGCGACTGGCGGCCACGCTCGATACCGCGCCCGGCACCACCGGGCTGCTGATCGTCAGCGGCGGCAACGAAATCCGTTCGGGCGCTTTCTCCGGTCAGGCACGGCTGGCCGCCCGCATCGCCCGCGCCGGCTTTCCCGTGTTCCGCTTCGACCGTCGCGGCGTGGGAGACAGCGAAGGCGAGAACCGTGGTTTCCGCAATTCGGCCAAGGACATCGCCGCCGCAATCGAAGCCTTCCATGCAATCGCTCCGCAGATCGCCCGCGTCGTCGCTTTCGGCAATTGCGATGCCGCATCGGCGCTGATGCTGACAGGCGGCGTAGGGCTGGCCGGGCTTGTATTGTCGAACCCGTGGACGATCGAGCAGGAGGCGGCTGACGGTAACGCCGACGGCACTCCGCCCCCGGCCGCGATCCGTGCGCGCTATATCGAAAAGCTGAAGAACCCGCGCGAAGTCGCAAGGCTGATCGGCGGCGGCGTTGATCTGCGCAAACTGGCGCGCGGTCTGGCTCGCTCTGTCGGGCCGGGTGCAGCCCCCTCAACCCTGGCGGGCGAAATGCGCGACGGTTTGGCGAACTTCGAGGGCGAGGTGCGCATTCTGCTCGCCACCGCCGATCGTACAGCTCAGGTGTTCGAGGCGGCGTGGGACGCATCCGATCCGCGCATTCATCGCTGCGAGGGTGCCGGCCATGCCTATGTCGAACCCGAACATGCCGCGTGGCTCGAAGCGCAGATACTTTCGGCCTTGCGCGCCTAGCGCTCGAACAGGCTCACCAGTTCGACATGGGTCGACCAGCGGAACTGGCCCACGGGACGCAGCTTCGTCAGCCTGAAGCCAGCCTCAGTCAGAGTCGCCGCATCGCGCGCCCAGCTTGACGGATTGCAGCTGACATAGACGACGCGTGCCAGCGTGCTCGCGGCGATTTCGGCAACCTGTGCGCGGGCACCGGCACGCGGAGGGTCTAGCAGCACCGCGTCGAAGCGGTTCAACTCGTCGGGCTGGAGCGGGCTGCGGAACAGATCGCGATGCAGCGCCAGCACAGTCCCTCCCGATTGCGCTCCGGCGGCCTTGCATGCGAGATGCGCCGCGCGTTCGGCTTCGACCGCGAGCACCTTGCGACCCTGACGCAGCGCGAAGGCGAAGGTGCCGAGCCCCGCGAACAGATCGGCCACAAGCCGCGCATCGCCCAGCCATTCCGCAGCGTCGGCGGCCATCCGGCTTTCGGCATCCTGCGTCGCCTGCAGAAAGGCGCCAGGCGGCAAGCTGACCGGCACACCGGCAAGCGTCACCGTCACCGGCTCGGGCTCCCACAAGGTCTCGGGGCCGTAGCCCTGATCGATCGTCAACCGCGCAAGCGCATGCTCGCGGGCGAAATCGAGCGCGGCCTCGGTCGGACCGAGCCCTTCGAGCGGGAAGTTGGCAAGGTTCGCCTCCACCCCCTGATCCGCCAGCGTCAGATCAATGCCGACCATCCCTTTGGGCCCATGCGCAGCCACGAAGCCCCGCAAAGGGACGATCAATGCGGTCAGCGCGGGATGCAGCACAGGACATTCGGCCAGATCGACCACCCGGTGCGAACCGCCCTCGCGATAGCCGAGCACCGCGCCTTTCGCAGTGCGCAGGGCGTGCAGTCCCGCGCGGCGGCGTGAATGCGGGGGCGAAAGGTGGACGGGAAGCAATTCGGCCGGCTCCAGCCCCTGCCCGCGTGCCGCATTGGCAACGCGATCCCGCACGAATTCGGCAAGCATCGTGTCGTCGGCGTGCTGGAGCTGGCAGCCACCGCAAGTTTCGAAATGGCGGCAGGCGGGCGTGATGTGGTGTTCGCCCGGCGTGATCACCCCGCCCTCGTCAACCATGTCTCCCAGCACCGTACCGGCAACATGGCGACCGGACGGCGTGACGCCATCGCCCTTGGCGGCGAGGCGGATAATCGGTTCGCTGGTAGTCACAGGCAGGCCGCTAGCGCCTCGGACACCCTTTCGGCAAGCTGCGACGGCGTAAAGGCTGGCCCTGACCGACGCGCCGCCTCGCCGTGGAGCCAGAGCGCCTCGCACGCGGCTGTGAACGGATCAGCCCCTGTCGCCATACGGCTTGCCGCGACCCCTGCCAGCACATCGCCCGTTCCCGCGACCGACAGCCAGCTCGGTACGGGGCTGCCCAGCGCGAGGCGACCATCGGGCGCGGCGATGATGCTGTCGGGCCCCTTGGCGAGCACCACCATGCCGCTGACCCTGGCAAGCGCAACCGCCCGCGCGCGCCGGCCTTCGGCGATAATTCCGAAGGCGCGGCAAAGCGCTTCAAGCTCGCCATCATGGGGGGTCGCCAGCATCGGCACAACGCGACCAAGCATTTCGGGCGACAACAGCACCAGCGCATCGGCATCGAGCACGAGCGCTCTTGCATGACGCAGCGCCTCGACCAAAGCAGCCTTGGCCGGTGCCCCGCGTCCCAGCCCCGGACCGACCAGAACCGCAGCGATGCGCTCGTCCGCCAAGGCCTCTCCCAGCGGCGAAGAATCGGTCACAACGTCGGCGGGCGTGCGCGGATCGACTTCGCTTGCGAGCAATTTGACATAGCCCGCCCCGGCGCGCTGTGCAGCGACGGCGGCAAGCAGGCTGGCACCCGGCATGGCGCCGCCGACGATACCAAGCAATCCGCGGCGATATTTGTGGCTGTCGGTGGCGGGGGCCACAATCTTCGGCCGGCCTACAAGCTGCGCCGCGCCCGCCACATCCTCAACCCCGATCGGCACGAGCCGCATCTGCCCCATCAGCGCGCGGCCCGGCAGGCTCCAGTGAGCGAACTTCCATGCGCCCAGCGCCAAAGTGAGATCGAACCGCGGTAGGCGTTCGTTCAGCACCGCACCATTGTCGCTAGCCACGCCCGAAGGCACATCCACCGCCACCTTGTAGCGGTGCCGCGCCGCCAGATCGCGCAACAGCAGCGCGTGTTCGGCCACCAGCGGGCGAGCAAGACCAGATCCGAACAGGCAGTCGACGAAAACCTCTCCGCGTGCGCCCTTGCCCGAAGCACCAACAGGGCCATCCCAACGGCGTTTCGCCTCCTTCGCTGCATCGGTTGCCGGTGCCAGCGGGGCGATAAGGGTAACGGCATTGCCCGCTTCCCGCAGGCGCCGAGCGATCACGTAACCATCGCCGCCATTATTGCCCGGGCCGCAAAGCACCGTGACAGAGCGCCCGGCGGCAATGCGCCGGATCCATTCGGCTGCTCCCCCCGCCGCCACTTCCATCAATTCGGAAATGCTGGTGCCCGCATCGAACAACGCCTGCTCGGCCGCGCGCATCTGGTCTGCGGTTAGGATCTGTGCCGCGCTCACGAAGCGGGCGGCTCCAGCAGGGCGTAAGGGATGCGGTAGCGGTCGGACCCGATGGCAAATTGCACTTCGCCCTCGGCAGAATTTTCGGACACCAGCGGCTCTGCCCCGTCAATCGAACGGAGCGAGCCGGTAGCGGGATCGCGCACCAAACGGCGGAAGCCGCCATCGGGGTGATGGAGAACCAGCCCGTCACTGCCCGCGACCTTCTCCAGCGTGCAGACAGGGGAAAAATCCGCCCCCGCGCCGATCGCGCAATCAACGCTGTCTCCCGGCGGCGGCGGGCTTTCACTACCGCACGCCGCCAGCAAGGCAAGTAATCCGAGCGTGCTAGATATCCGCAAACACATGGGTTTCCGCCTTGGCTCCGGGGTGAGTGATCGCGCCGTAGCGCGCCGGGCCGACAACCTGACTGTAACGCCAAAGCGCGCCGGCCTGATAGTCATTCGTGCGCGGGGTCCATGCCTTGCGCCGCTCCGCCAGCACGTTCTCGGGAACCTCGAGCTCGATGCTTCCCGTTTCCGCGTCGATAGTGATGATGTCGCCATTCTCGACCAGCGCGATTGGGCCGCAATCGGCAGCTTCGGGGCAAACATGGCCGATGCAGAAGCCGCGCGTCGCCCCGGAGAACCGCCCGTCGGTGATCAGCGCGACCTTCTCGCCCATGCCCTGCCCGTAGAGCGCGGCGGTGGTGGAAAGCATCTCGCGCATGCCGGGGCCGCCCTTGGGCCCTTCATAGCGGATCACGATGACGCAGCCTTCCGCGATATCGCGCTGTTCGACCGCGGCGAAGGCATCCTCCTCGCAATCGAACACCCGCGCCGGGCCGGAGAACTGCAGGCGCGCCATGCCTGCGACCTTCACAATCGCCCCGTCGGGCGCGAGGCTGCCCTTGAGGCCGACGACCCCGCCGGTAGGGGTGATCGGGGTCTTCACGTCGTAGAACACCTTCTGATCGGGGTTCCAAGTGATCTCCTCGATATTCTCGCCCAGCGTCTTGCCGGTGACGGTCATCGGGTTGGGTTCGATAAAGCCGCCGTCAAGCAGCGTGCGCAGCGCCATGTAGACCCCGCCGGCTTCGTGCATGTCCTTGGCCACATACTTCCCGCCGGGCTTGAGGTCTGCGATATAAGGCGTTGTCTTGAAGACTTCCGCGACGTCGAAAAGATCGAAGTCGATGCCGCATTCATTGGCCATGGCAGGCAGGTGCAGCGCGGCATTGGTCGAACCGCCCGTGGCCGCGACCACGCGCGCTGCATTCATGAAAGCCTCGCGGGTACAGATATCGCGCGGGCGCAGATTCATGGCGACAAGCTCCATCACCTGCTTGCCCGCGGCAACCGCAATTTCATCACGCGATCTGTAAGGAGCAGGCGCCATGTTGCTGTTTGGCAGGGACAAACCGATAGCCTCGCCGACGCAGGCCATGGTGTTGGCGGTGAACTGCCCGCCGCAGGCACCGTGACCGGGGCAGGCGACCTTTTCGAGCGCGATCAACTCGGTCAGCGGGCAATTGCCCGCGGCGAACTGGCCGACCGCCTCGAACACATCGACCACGGTCACATCATTGCCGCGGTGGGTGCCGGGCAGGATCGATCCGCCGTAGACGAAGATCGAGGGCACGTTGAGCCGCAGCATCGCCATCATCATGCCGGGCAGGCTCTTGTCACACCCAGCAAATCCGACAAGCGCATCATAACAATGGCCCCGGACCGAAACCTCGATCGAATCCGCGATGATTTCACGGCTGATGAGCGAGGACTTCATGCCCTGGTGACCCATCGCGATACCGTCAGTCACGGTGATGGTGTTGAACCGCCGCGGGGTGCCGCCGCCAGCGATCACGCCTTCGCGGCAGATATCGGCCTGCGCATTGAGGGTGGTGTTGCACGGCGCGGAATCGTTGCCCGCACTGACCACGCCGACGAAAGGCTGGGCGATCTCCTCTTCGGTCATGCCCATCGCATAGTAGTAGGAGCGGTGCGGCGCGCGCTCCGGGCCGACCGAGACGTGGCGGCTGGGGAGCTTCGACTTGTCAAACTTCTGCGACATAAGATTTCCCGTTGAAGGCGATTTATGAAATGCCCTTGCCTTCAGCGAAGCGCCGACGCAACCCTTTGCGCAATATTCGCCAACAAAGCAGCCCAGCGTGCGTGATCCTCGGGCGATTGTGCCAGATCCTGCCGGATCTCGATGCCGAGGTAAGGGCGTCCGTGCGCCTCGGCGTGGCGGTTCATGGTGTAATTGAGATCGCGGCCCGAATAGGGGAGATTGTCGCCGACATTCAGGCCCTCGGCCGCGAGCAGCGGAATGGCGATGCGCGCGGCGCGATCATCGGTGTTGTAGAGCACCCCCACCTGCCACGGGCGCGCTTCCTCGCGGCTGGCAAGGCGCGGAGTGAAGCTGTGGAGCGAGAGGACCAGCGCCGGTTGCGCCTGCTCCAGCCATTCGCCCAGCGCAGAGTGATAGGGGCGGTGGAAGCGGTTCAGGCGTTCCTCGCGGCTCGCACCGACATTGCCGGGAATCGGATGACCGTCGCTGGTGTCGGGGACGAGGCCGGGCGCATCCTCCTCGCGGTTGAAGTCGCAGACGAGGCGGCTGACCGCAGCAATGTGCGCGGGGACGGCGTGATCACGGGCGAGCCGCTCGGCAATCGCTTCGGTGCCGATATCGACAGCGATGTGATCTTCCAGCAGATGCGTCGGAATGCCGAGACTTATGTCGTCCGGCACGCGATTGCTTGCGTGGTCGGCGGCGCAAACGATCCCGCCGGGCGCGGGCGAGCCGAGTTGGCGGAAAGCTTCTGTCAAAGCCCGATCTCCGTTCGTGTCGAGCGAAGTCGAGACACCATGGACCGGCCTCTCGACTTCGCTCGAGGCGAACGGGTTTCGGGGCAAGCCCTCACCGCAGTCGCCCCGCCATGGTCCACCACTCCCCCGGCATCGCCGCCGCCGCCGCATCGCGGGCTTCGACGGTATCGTAGAGCGCAAAGCAGGTCGCGCCCGAACCGGACATGCGGGCGAGCCACGGATTGGTCGTTTGCAGGGCAGCCAGCACCTCGGCGATCCCGGGGCAGAGCGAAATGGCGGGCGCTTCGAGGTCGTTGCGCCCTTCCCTTGCGATCTTGCTGGCCGGGCCTTCCGGCAGCGCGCCCCTGTCCGCGCCGTCCCAAGCCTTGAACACCGGGCCGGTCGAGAGCGGCACGCGCGGGTTGACCAGCAGCACCGGGGTTCCGGCGAGGTCGTCCTCGACGCTCTCCTGCTCGGTGCCGGTGCCGAGGCCGATATGGGTGCGGCTGAGGACGCAGGCGGGCACATCCGCGCCGAGCTTGGCCGCGCGCGCCTGCCAGTCCTCCGGCAATCCGTGCAATGCCTCGACAATCCGGAACACTGCCCCCGCATCCGCCGACCCGCCGCCAAGGCCAGCCGCGACGGGGAGGTTCTTTTCGAGAGTCACTGCGAGGCCCTGCGAGCGCGGGAGGGCGCCCAAGGCGCGGGCCACAAGGTTGTCGAAGGGATTGTCCAGCACTCCCGCGAATTCACCCACCGTGGCGAAGCTGTCCTGCGCGGCAGGCTTCGCCGTCAGCACATCGCCCGTATCGACGAAGGCGAACAGGGTCTCAAGCTCGTGATACCCGTCCTCCCGCCGCCTGCGAACATGCAGAGCGAGATTGATCTTGGCGTAGGCGGTTTCAGTGATCCTCACGCTCGACGCTTACTACCCATGGAATTGCGCAATGAGCCTCTCGCGATCCAGCGCGAAACAGTGCCAGCGCCGAGAATGAACCCAATTAACAAAACCACACGGTCGAAGCTGGTGAGCACCTGCTTCACTTGCTCGTTAGCAAACCCGGCGAAAACGCACGCAAGCAAAAACACCACCACAGCCAGGACGGCACGCAATCGCTCAATGGAAAACATGCCGCCCTGCAACCTCACATATTCGGATAGTTCGGCCCGCCGCCACCTTCGGGCGTTACCCAGTTGATGTTCTGGTTGGGGTCCTTGATGTCGCAGGTCTTGCAGTGGACGCAGTTCTGCGAGTTGATCTGGAACTTAGGCTCGCCGGTCTTCTCATCTGTGAGCCATTCGTAGACCCCCGCCGGGCAGTAACGCGCCGAGGGGCCGCCGAACACCGCCAACTCGCTGTCCTTCTGCAAGCCAAGGTCGGCCACCTGCAGGTGCACCGGCTGGTCCTCGGCATGGTTGGTGTAGCTATAGGCGACGTTTGTCAGGCGGTCGAAGCTGATCACCCCGTCGGGCTTGGGGTAGTCGATCTTCGGGTAAAGATCGGCGCGGCCGGTATAGGTGTAGTCCGGCTTGTGCTTCATGCTGATGGGAAGCCCGATCTTGAGCGTGCGCATCCACATGTCGATTCCCGCGAGCGCCGTGCCGATATCGCCGCCATACTTGGCAACCGCCGGCTGGGCGTTCTGGACGAGCTTGAGTTCGGTCGCGATCCAGCTCGAACGCACTGCCGCGTCGTAATCGGCGAGTTCAGTCTTCTCGTTGCCCGCCGCAATCGCCGCCGCGATGCTTTCCGCCGCCAGCATCCCGCTCTTCATCGCGGTGTGGCTGCCCTTGATGCGCGGCACGTTGACGAAGCCCGCCGCGCAGCCGATCAGCGCCCCGCCGGGGAATGCAAGCTTGGGCACCGACTGCCACCCGCCCTCGTTGATCGCCCGGGCGCCGTAGCTGACGCGCTTGCCGCCTTCGAGGTACTCGCGGATCGCAGGGTGCTGCTTCCAGCGCTGGAATTCCTGATAGGGCGAGACCCAGGGGTTCTTGTAATCGAGCGCCGTGACGAAGCCGAGCGCCACCTGCCCGTTGGCCTGGTGGTAGAGGAAGCCCCCGCCCCAGCTATCGCTTTCGGTGAGCGGCCAGCCCTGGGTGTGGATCACCCGGCCCGGCTTGTGCTTCTTGGGATCAATGTCCCACAGTTCCTTGATGCCAAGGCCGTAGACCTGCGGCTGGCAATTGGCCTCAAGGTCGAACATCGCCTTCATGCGCTTGGTCAGGTGGCCGCGTGCGCCTTCGGCAAACAGGGTATACTTGGCGTGGATTTCCATGCCCGGCTGGTAATCGCCCTTGTGACTGCCATCGGCGGCAACGCCCATGTCCTGCGTGATGACACCGGCAACGCGGCCTTCATCATCGATCATCACTTCGGCCGCGGGGAAGCCGGGGAAAACCATCACGCCCAGACCTTCGGCCTGCTCGGCCAGCCAGCGCGCCAGATTGCCGAGCGATCCGGTGTAGCAGCCATGGTTGCTCATCAGCGGCGGCATGATCGCGTGCGGCATCGAGGTCTTGCCGGTTTTGGACAGCACCCAGTGCCAGTTATCGGTCACCGGGGTCTGCGCCATCGGGCAGCCCATGTCGCGCCATTCGGGCAGCAGTTCATCAAGCGACTTGGGATCGACCACCGCGCCCGAGAGAATATGCGCGCCGACTTCCGAGCCTTTCTCCAGCACGATCACTTCGAGTTCGGCGTTGATCTGCTTTAGCCTGATCGCCGCGGCCAGCCCTGCTACGCCGCCACCGACAATCACGACATCGCATGGCATTGATTCACGTTCGCTCATCGGGCTTTCCTGATCCTTGCTAGGTTTTGACGCGCTCGGCGCACATTCCGGCGAATTGCTGATGTCGTCCACTTGCTAACCGGGACCGGGACAGTCAAGACCCGCATTGGATAGCACCTGCCCGATGACCCGTCCCGAACCTTCCCTTGCCCGCGAACTCGACGCTGCGCTTTCCTGGTGGCAGGCGGCGGGGGTTACGCACGACTTCACCGATGACGCTACGGCGTGGTTGGCCGATGCGACGTCGCTGGCTGCCGAAGCGTCGCCGAGCGCTGCGCGCGCAAAGCCTGTGGATGCGGGAAGCCAGCAGGCGCAGATTGCCGCGCGAAACACCCCGGTATCACCGGCCGAGCCGCCCCGTCCGGCCCGGCGCGATCTGCTGGGCGAATCGCCGCCCGCCGATCTGGCCGGTTTCCGCGACTGGTGGATGACCGCCCCCGCACTGGGTACGGCAAACACATTTCCCCGCATTGCCCCCCGCGGAACGGCAGGCGCCGCATTGATGGTGCTTGTGCCCCAGCCGGAGGAAGGCGACCGCGAACGCCTGCTTGACGGGCCACAGGGCCGACTGCTGGCCAATATCATCGCTGCGACGGGGTTGGACGAAGACGCAGTCTACATCGCCTCGGCATTGCCCTGCCATACGCCGATGGCCGATCTTTCGGCCTTGGCCGCAGGCGGGATGGACGCGGTTACCGCGCATCACGTCGCGCTGGCCGCACCGCAGCGCGTGCTGGTGCTGGGGACAGCGCTGACGCCGATGCTGGGCGCGACAGACGCAAATGGTTTACGGGAAATCAACCATAATTCGGGCACGCTTCCCGTCATGGTGAGCGAGACGCTCGAAGCGATGATGGATATGCCCCGGCTAAAGGCCCGGTTTTGGCGGAGATGGATGGAATGGTCGGCCTCTCGATGATGCGCATGCGCTTTGGGGTGGCAGCGATGGCGCTTACGGCATTGTCAATGCCGGGCGGCGCGGCGGCGCAATCGGGCGATCTGGTTGCGCGCTGGGACGGGCAGGCGCAACAACAGCGCGCACTCGCGGCCGTGCTTTCGCAGGAAGACCGCAGCTTCTACCGCGAACTTTTCGCCGCGATCGACGCCGAGCAGTGGAGCCTCGTCGAAGCCCTGCTCGCCGCACGGCCCGACGGGTTGCTGACCGCAGTCGCACGCGCCGAGTACTACACCCACGCCAACAGCCCCAAAGTTTCGGCGGAACAGATCACGCAGTGGTTCGCTGCGGGCATCGAACTGCCGCAGGCCGAGCAACTTGTGCGGATGGGCGCCAAGCGCGGCGTCGAATACCTGCCGTCGCTGCCCGGCACGCAGGGTTTCGCACGCCAGCCTTCTGCGCCCAAGCGGATCCTGCCGCGCACCGTCAACGACGGCACCATGCCCTCTGCCACCGCCACCGCGATCCTGGAGGCGATCAAGGCCGACAATCCGGCTGAGGCGCAGCGCCTGCTCGCCGAAGTCGATTGGCAGCTTTCCAGCGATGCCCGCGCCGAATGGCGCGAACGGGTGGCGTGGAGCTATTACATCGAAAATGATGACGCTGCCGCGCTGGAACTGGCGCGCACCGTTGCCGAAGGCACCGGCGAATGGGTCGCCGAAGGCGCGTGGGTCGAAGGGCTGGCCGCGTGGCGGCTGGGGCATTGTTCGCTGGCGGGCGATGCCTTTGCGCGCACGGCTGCGCGCGCCTCGAATGTCGAACTTGCCGCCGCGGGGCATTACTGGGCGCATCGCGCCGCAGTGCGTTGCCGCGAGCCGGGGCAGGCACAACAACACCTTTCCGCTGCCGCGCAGATGACCGAAACGCTCTATGGCATGCTCGCGGCAGACCAGCTGGGGATTGAGCTTCCCGCCCATGCCCCGCCCCGCCCCTTCGTCCGCGAGGATTGGGAGCTGTTGTCGCGCCGCGACAATGTCCGCATCGCTGTCGCCCTGACAGAGATCGGCCGACCCGGCCTTGCTGATGAAGTCCTGCGACATGAAGCGCAGATTGGGCCGGCGCGCCAGTTTGACGCACTCGCCCGTCTGGCGCGCGAATTGGGCCTTCCGTCCACCCAGCTGTGGATGGCGCATAACGCGCCCTATGGCAGCAGCAGCGATCCTGCCCTGCGCTTTCCCGTTGCGCGTTGGCAGCCGGTGGGCGGGTGGCAGGTCGATCCGGCGCTCGCATTCGCCCATGCGCTTCAGGAATCGAATTTCCGCGCCAACGCGGTCAGCCCCGCCAATGCGCGCGGGCTGATGCAAATCACCCCGATCACTGTCAGGCAGCACGCTCCGACACTCAATATGAGCGCGTCCTACGTCGATCTGAACGATCCCGAGGTCAATCTCAGCTTCGGCCAGCGCAATCTTGAAATGCTGCGTGATTCCCCAGCGACCGGCGGGCTGCTGCCCAAGATCATGGCTGCCTATAACGCCGGCCTCAGCCCGGTGGCGCGCTGGAATTCGGAGATCAACGACCAGAATGATCCGCTGCTGTGGATGGAATCGATCCCCTATTGGGAAACGCGTGGCTATGTCGCGATCGTGATGCGCAATTACTGGATGTATGAACGCGCCGCCGGCGTTCCCTCGCCAAGCCGCCGCGCGCTGGCGCAGGGACGCTGGCCGGAATTTCCGCAACCGCAGACGCTGCGCTCGGCAAGACTGGAACCCTGATGGCAATCGACGAAAGCCGGGTGTTCAAGCCGATCAATATCGCGGTGCTGACCGTGTCGGACACGCGCACCGCCGAAGACGACACGTCGGGCGATATTCTGGCCGAACGCGTCAAGGCTGCGGGCCATAACCTCGCCGCCCGCACCATCGTCAGGGACGATGCGACATTGCTCGCCGCGCAGTTCAACGCCTGGATCGACGATCCGGCAATCGATGCGGTCGTCAGCACCGGTGGCACCGGCCTGACAGGGCGTGACGTCACGCCCGAAGCGCTTTCCATGATCGACGGGGCGCGCGACATCCCCGGCTTCGGAGAGTTGTTCCGCTGGCTCAGCTTCAAGAGCATCGGCACCAGCACCGTGCAATCACGCGCCTGCGCTGTCGTGGCGCGCGGCACCTATATCTTCGCCCTTCCCGGTTCGAACGGCGCAGTGAAGGACGGGTGGGACGGGATCCTTGCCGAACAGCTCGACAGCCGCAACCGGCCCTGCAACTTCGTCGAGCTGATGCCGCGCCTGAAGGAAGTCTGATCGGCGCGACGGGACTTGGCATCATGCCATTTGTTCCGTAAATGTTCCACGTGAAACATTCTCCGGTCAAAGGACGCGGCGCGCAATCGGATGCGGTGCCGACCCGCTTCGGCCTCGCCACGCGCGAGGCGGACGGAGACTGGCGCGATTATGTCGAAAGCCTTGATGGCCCGCCGGTGAATCTGCGCACCACGGTGACTGAGGAACGGCCGAAGTCGATCCTCACCTTCAACCAGTCTCCCGATGTCCCCTTCGATCGTTCGGTCAACGCCTATCGCGGGTGCGAGCACGGCTGCATTTATTGCTTTGCCCACCCCACCCACGCTTACCACGACCTTTCGCCGGGGCTGGATTTCGAGACGCGGCTGTTCGCCAAACCCAACGCGGCAGACCTGCTGCGCGTGACACTGGCGAAGAAGGGTTACGTGCCGCGCCCCATTGCCCTGGGCACCAACACCGACCCCTATCAGCCGATCGAGCGGGATTATCGCATTACCCGCGCAATTCTCGAAGTCTGTCTGGAGGCGCGTCACCCGGTCACGATCACCACAAAATCCGATCGCGTCCTGATGGATGCCAATTTGCTGGAAGAGATGGCGCGGGAAAAGCTGGTAGCGGTGGCGATTTCGGTCACAACGCTCGATCCGGTGCTGTCCGCCAAGCTCGAACCGCGATGCGCTACGCCCGCCAAACGACTGATGGCACTGGGAAAGCTCGTCGAAATAGGCGTGGCGGTGCATTGTTCGATCTCGCCGATCATTCCGGCCATTACCGACGAATTCATGGAAGGCATCATCGCGCGCGTGGCTGAACTTGGCGTGCAAAGCGTCGGCTGGATCCCCCTGCGCCTTCCCCACGAGGTCGCGCCGCTGTTCCGCGAATGGCTCAGCGTTCATTACCCCGAACGCGCGGGCAAGGTGATGAACATCGTGCGCGAGATGCGCAGCGGGCGGGACAATGATCCCAACTTCCACAGCCGATTCAATCCGCAAGGCGTCTGGGCCGACCTGCTGCGCACCCGGTTCAAGGTGGCATGCAGGAAAAAAGGGATCGGCAAGACCCGCTTCGAACTCGATTCTTCGCGTTTTCGTGCACCGCAAGTGGATGGCCAATTGCGGCTCTTGTGATAGTCCCTCTGCGGGTCATTCAAGGGAGAGGGGAATTCATGCGTTCGATAATTCTTGCGGCGGCGGCGATGCTGGCGCTTTCCGGAGGCGCCGCACAGGCGCAGACCAAGGACACGCTTGATACCTTCAGCCGTGCCGACTTCGAACAGGCGCTGCGTGCCGCAGGAGCGACCATCAACTCCAACGCCGATTCACAGCGGATCGACTTCACCTTCGAAGGCGGGGTCATGGCCGACGGCCTGCTGCTGGCGTGCGAGGACGAGCAGGCCAATACGAAGTGCTACGGTTCCTCGATGCTGGCGACATTCACCGCAAATGAAGGCACCTCGCCCGATCAGGTGTTGGAAGCCATCAACAAGTATAATTACCTCGAGAATTTCGGCCGCGCCTATATCGATCCCGAGGGCACGATCTCGGTCAGGATGTACATCATCTCAGACGGCGGGATCACGCGCGAAAACTACAGCCGCCAGATCGGCCTGTGGTTCAACTCGGTGCTCGATTTCTTCGGCTATCTCTATCCCGAAGAAGAAGCCTAAACCTGCGCGGCAGGGGAACGGTCACCCGAACTCCTCGCCCGCCTCGCCGGGAGCGAAGCGGATCAACCGGCTGTCGGTCAGCGCGGCGGTGCGGTTGACGACGGCCTGCTGGTAATCCGGGTCCTTGATCATTTCGAAGAACGCGCCCGCATTCGGATATTGCGCGATGAAGCCGTCGTGCCATGCGCGCACCTCCGGCCCCGTCACCATTGTCTCGAACTTGCCTCGCCAGATAATGCTGCCGCCCACACGCTTGAAGATCGGGCCGCTGGTCTTGCCGTATTCCTCGTAGGCGCGCCGCCCGCTCCAGCCTTTGCCTGCGTGTTCGTGGCCCTCCGGGTAGTCCGCCAGATCGCGATAGAGCAGCAGGTTGAGCATATGGATCGGCGTGTTGCGCGGCAGGTCCTTGAAGGACTGGAAGTTCGCCGGCGAAGGGTCGATGTAAACCTCAGTCATTGTCCCACCCTTTTCCTGTCAGATCGCATTGCATGTAGACCGTATCGAGCGTGCGGCCGAACTTGAAGCCGACATTGCGCATCCGCCCCGTCTGGACAAACCCGCACTTGCTGTGGAGCGCGACCGAGGCCGGTTCGCCGCCGCCAATCACCGCGATCATCTGTTCGAACCCGGATACGCGTGCAGCGTCGATCAGGTTACCGAGCAAGCGCTTGCCAATGCCATACCCTCGCGCCTCGTCGCTGACATAGATGCTGTCCTCGCAGGTCTTGGCGTAGGCTGCACGGTCGCGGAACTGCGTGGCATAGCAATAGCCGACGACCACGCCGTCGCGCACGGCGACAAGAAAGGGCCATCCGCGCGCGGTGACAGCGGCGATCTTTTCCGCCCACGCCTGCACATCGGGCGCAACCGTATCGAAAGTCGCGGTGCTGTGCGCGACGTGGAAGGCGTAAATGTTGCAGACGGCCTGCGCGTCACTGTCACGCGCAGGCCGGATTCCCACGTTAGCCAAGCTTGTAGTCCGCGAACCGATCGCGCAGGTCCTTCTTGCTGATCTTGCCGGTGGCGGTGTGCGGAATGTCATCGACGAATTCGACGGCATCGGGCAGCCACCACTTGGCGATCAGCGGCTTGAGGTGTTCGATGATGTCATCCGCCGTCACTTCGGAGCCGGCCTTCTTCACCACGAACAGCACCGGACGTTCGTCCCACTTGGGGTGGTAAATGCCGATGCAGGCGGCTTCGGCCACGCCGGGATGCCCGCAGGCGGCGTTTTCAAGCTCGACTGAGCTGATCCATTCACCGCCCGACTTAATCACGTCCTTGGTGCGGTCGGTCAGTTGCAGGGTGCCGTCGGGGTGGAGGATACCGACGTCGCCGGTGTCGAACCAGCCCTCGTTGTTCACCGCATCCTGTTCGGCCTTGAAGTAGCGCTTGATCACCCAGGGCCCGCGGATCTGGAGCGCGCCGCTGGTCTTACCGTCGCGCGGCAGCTCGGTCGCCATATCGTCGAGATCGACGGTGCGCAGCTGCACCCCGAAGATCGGACGGCCTTGCATCGCCGTCTTTTCGATCCGCTGTTCAAGCGTGAGCTGGTCCCAGTCCCAGGTCGGCCCGCCGACCGTGCCGATGGGCGATGTTTCGGTCATGCCCCAGGCGTGTTGGACGCGGGTGCCGTTCTTCATCAGCCGCTCGATCATGAACTTGGGCGCTGCCGATCCGCCGATAGTGGCGGCCTTCAGCGGCGGCAGATCAAGGCCGTTGGCGTCGCAATACTGGAAGTGCGCCAGCCACACCGTCGGCACACCGGCAGAATCGGTCACGCCTTCGCGCAGCATGAGATCGTGCAGCACCGCGGGATCATTCACGGCAGAAAACACGAATTTGATCCCCGCCATCGCGCCGGCATAGGGCAGGCCCCAGCTCGCGGCGTGGAACATCGGCACGACCGGCAGCATCACCGACGCCGCGCTGAAGTTGAAGGCGGCAGGCTGAAGCCCAGACATGGCGTGCATCACCGTGGAGCGGTGTTCGTATTGCACGCCCTTCGGATTGCCGGTGGTGCCGGAGGTATAGCAGATCATGCAAGGATCGGTTTCAGGCCCCGTCACCCACTCGAAATCACCGTCTTGCGCGGCAATCCAGTCTTCGAACGCGGGCGCGTGCTCGCCCGAATCATAGCAGATGTAATGTTCGACTGTGGGCCAGCGGTCCTTCATCCGGTCAACGATCGGCTGGAACGCCGCATCGTAGCACAGCACCCGGTCCTCGGCGTGGTTGACGATATATTCGAGCTGGTCGTCGAACAGGCGCGGGTTCACCGTGTGCAGCACCCCGCCCATGCCGGCCACGCCATACCAGCTGACGAGGTGGCGCGAATGGTTCATGGCAAGGCTCGCCACCTTATCGCCCGGCTTCAGGCCAAGCGCTTTCAACGCCTGCGCCATCTTCAGCGCATCGCGGCGGATTCCGGCCCAATCGGTCCGGGTCTCGCTGCCATCGGCCCAGCGGGTAACGATCTCGCGCGTCGGCGCCTCGCGCGCGGCGTGATCGATCACCGCGGTCACCCGCATCGTCCAGTCCTGCATTGCCCCGAGCTTGCCTGCGGCCATTGTCGTCTCTCTCCTGCGATGGTTCGCGCGGGCAGCCCTATCCGCCCACGTGATGATGTATCCACCGCGCATCCATGCCTTCGCCCCCCGCGCTTGGCAATCGTCAGGACGCAGGATTTCGCACAGAATGGAAAGGATCAGGCGACGAGGCGCAGGCTCGCCTTGCTCCTTAGCGGTGCGAGTTCGACATTGGCGATGCCCGGCACCTCGGCCAGCCGCTCGGCCAGTTCGCCGGACAGCAGGAAACTGCGTCCGAGCCGCAGCTGCGCGTGCCCGCCGTCTTCAAGCGTGACGCGCACCAGCACTTCGCCGTTGCCTTCGAAAGCGCAGTCTTCCTCGACATCGAGCGCGATCTTGAGTTCGAGCAATGCCTCGTGGGTAGAAACATCTGCCTTGAGCTGCATCGGCGTGGAGCCCACCACACCTGCCAGCGGCCGCGCGCCGCGCACTGTCAGACGTGGCGGTTCGTCCGGACTGGGCGAATCCAGTTCGACCGTCATCAACAGGCACTCGCCCTCTTCGGCCCAGCGTTCGAACTGTGGCACCAGCGCTTCTTCGAAACAGGCGGCGGAGAACTGGCCCGAAGCGTCGGAGAAATCGGCGCGCACGAAGGTGCCGCCCTTGCGCGTGCGGGCCTTGGTAATGCCTTCGACCAGCACAGCCATCACCGCCGACCCGCGCCCGCCCGCAGGCGCGCCCGCTTCCATCAGGCTCTGGTAGGTGCGCGCGCCATTGGCCGATGCGACCTCACGATATTGCGCGACCGGATGCGCCGAGAAATAGAACCCGAAATTCTCGCGCTCGCGCGCCATCAGCTCGCTGCGGCTCCACGGTTCGGCGGGTTGCAGGCGCAGATCCTCGGCAGCGGTGTCCTCGCCGCCGAACAGTCCGGCCTGCCCGCTCGACCGCTCGCGGATCGCCGCGTCCGCCACCGCCAGCAACAGTTCGGCATTGGCGTGAAGCAGGCCGCGGTCGGAATCGAGCCCGTCGAGCGCGCCCGCGCAGATCAGCCCTTCAAGCTGGCGGCGGTTCATCGTGCCTTGCGGCAGGCGTTCGAAAAAGTCCTTGAGGCTGGCGAACCGCCCGTTGGCGATGCGCTCGGCGACGATGGCGTCCATCGCCTTTTCGCCGACATTGCGAATGCCCGCCAGCGCATAACGCACCGCATAGCCTTCGTCGGTCTGTTCGACGGTGAATTCGGCTTCGGAGGCGTTGATGCAGGGCGGCAGCACCGCAATCCCGCCCGCGCCGTTGGGATAGCGCCGGGCATCGTCGACAAAGATGCTGAGCTTGTCCGACTGGTGCATGTCGAAACACATTGATGCAGCGTAGAATTCTTCCGGATAATGCGCCTTCATCCAACCGGTCTGGTAGGCAAGCAGCGCGTAGGCGGCGGCGTGCGACTTGTTGAAGCCGTAGCCTGCGAATTTGTCGATCAAATCGAACAGTTCGTTGGCGCGCTTGGCATCGATGCCGGACACCTCCTTGCAGCCTTCGACGAACCGCCCGCGCTGCGCGTCCATCTCGGCCTGCACCTTCTTGCCCATCGCGCGGCGCAAGAGGTCAGCGTCTCCGAGCGAGTAACCGGCCAGCACCTGCGCGGCCTGCATCACCTGTTCCTGATAAACGAAGATGCCGTAGGTCTCGGCGAGGATACCTTCGAGTTTGGGGTGCGGATATTCGATCGGCACAAGCCCCGCCTTGCGCTGGCCGAACAGCGGGATGTTGTCCATCGGACCCGGGCGATAGAGCGAGACGAGCGCGATGATGTCGCCGAAATTGGTCGGCTTCACTGCCTTCAGCGTGCGCCGCATGCCTTCCGATTCCAGCTGGAACACGCCGACAGTGTTACCCGCCTTCATCAGATCATAGACCGCCGGATCATCGAGCGCCAAAGCGCCCAGATCGATCGCGATGCCGCGCTTGCCCAGCAGATCGACCGCCTTGCGCAGCACCGAAAGCGTTTTCAGACCGAGAAAGTCGAACTTGACCAGGCCGGAGCTTTCGACGTGCTTCATGTCGAACTGCGTCACCGGCATGTCCGAACGCGGATCGCGGTAGAGCGGCACCAGCTCGGCCAGCGGGCGATCCCCGATCACCACGCCCGCCGCGTGGGTCGATGAATTGCGCGGCAGGCCTTCAAGCTGCATCGCCAGATCGACGAGGCGCTTCACCTCGTTATCATTGTCGTATTCGCGCTTGAAATCGGCAGCGCCGTTCAGCGCGCGCGGCAGCGTCCACGGATCGGTCGGGTGGTTGGGCACCATCTTGCAGAGCCGGTCCACCTGCCCGTAGCTCATCTGCAAAATGCGCCCGCAATCGCGCAGCACCGCACGCGCCTTCAGCTTGCCGAAGGTGATGATCTGCGCGACGTGATCGCCGCCATATTTGCGCTGGACGTAACGGATCACCTCGCCGCGCCGGGTTTCGCAGAAGTCGATATCGAAGTCGGGCATCGACACGCGTTCGGGATTGAGGAAGCGTTCGAACAGCAGCCCAAGCCGGATCGGATCGAGATCGGTGATGGTCAGCGCCCAAGCGACCGCCGAACCCGCGCCCGAACCGCGCCCCGGCCCCACCGGAATGCCCTGATCCTTGGCCCATTTGATGAAGTCGGCAACGATCAGGAAGTAACCGGGAAAACCCATCTTCACGATCACATCGATCTCGAATTCGAGCCTGCGTTTGTATTCCAGCACTTCGGCGAACACCCCGGCCTCGCGCAGCGCGGCGAAGGAGGCTTCAGCCTCGGCCAATGCGTCGGCGGAGGTGAAGTGCAGCGCCTCGTGCAGTTCGGCATGGCAGGTTTCGGGATAATAAGGCGACAGCCGCGCGACGAGGCCCAGCCGCGAATCCTCGGCCAGCATCCGCGCCTCGCCTGCAAGATCGCCCGCAAGGCTCGGCAGGATCGGCTTGCGATAGGGCGGCGCAAAGGCGCACCGCTGGGCGATGACGAGAGAGTTCGCCAGCCCTTCGGGCAGATCGGCGAACAGCTCCTCCATCATCGTCGCCGATTTGACGAAGGCCTGCGGGTTGGAACGCGGGCGATCCTCGGCATCGATCTGGGTCGAATGGGCGATACAGAGCATCGCGTCATGCGCCCTGTATTCGTGCGGCTCGGCAAAATTGGCCGGATTGGTGGCGACCATCGGCAGATCGCGGGCATAGGCGAGATCAATCAGCGCCGCTTCGGCACGTTCGCTTGCCGTATCGCCGTTGCGCGCGATTTCGACATAGAGCCGCGACGGAAACAGCCGTTCAAGCGTATCGCAAAGCCTTGCCGCGGCTTCGTGTTGTCCTTCGGCCAGCAGACGCGTCAGCCCGCCCTCGCCCGCGCCAGTCAGCGCGATCAGCCCGCCGGTATGCCCTTCGAGATCGGGGAGCGTGACGTGGGGTTCCAGCTCAAGCGGGCGGTCGAGATGCGCCTTGCTGACGAGGTGGCACAGATTGCCGTAGCCATCGTCGTCCTGCGCAAAGAGCGGCAGGTAGTCGATTGCGCGCGCACCCGATCCTTCCACGCCTTCGCGCGCGACGCCCAGCAGCGTGCCGATAATCGGCTGCACCCCTTCCGCCTTGCAGGCGGAGGCAAAGGCCATAATGCCGTAAAGCCCGTTGCGGTCGCAGATAGCGATGGCGGGAAAGCCGCGTTCTTTCGCCAGCTTGGCAATCGCCTTCGGATCGATCGCCCCTTCGAGCATCGAGTAGGATGACAGCACGCGCAGGGGAACGAAGGGAGCGAAAGCCATGGCGCGCAGTTTAGGAATTTGCGCCGATTCCGGAAGCGCCCGCCCGCCTTAATTTCTCCACAGGGGCCGGAAAAACTATAGCAGCTTCTCGATATCCCTCGCGATGCTGGCGGGCGTGTCCTGCGGGCCGTAACGCTTCACGACATTGCCTTCGCGGTCGATCAGGAACTTGGTGAAGTTCCATTTGATCGAGGTCGATCCCATCAGCCCCTTGGCTTCCTTCTTCATCCAGTCGAACAGAGGCGATGCATTGGCGCCGTTCACTTCAACCTTTGCCATCAGCGGGAAGGTGACGCCGAAATTGACCTTGCAGAATTCGGCGATCTCGTCGGCATTGCCCGGTTCCTGCGCACCAAACTGGTTGCAGGGGAAGCCCAGCACTTCGAAATCCTTGTCCTTGAACTGCTGGTAAAGCTTCTCCAGCCCGTCATATTGCGGGGTAAAGCCGCACTTGCTGGCGGTGTTGACCACCAGCAGCACCTTGCCGAGCTTCTCCTCAAGCGCGAGCTCCTGCCCGCGGTTGGTGGTAACGGTGAAATCGGCAATCGTGGTCATGCGGTCCCTCGCTGGTCGGTCGATCTATCCTGCGTCTTGTGCGGGAAAATCGGGGCGCGAGGCAAGCGCCATTGCCTCATCCGCCGAATAACGCCGGTCGCCCGCCTTGGCGATGACATAGCGCTGGCGAGTCTCTTGAGGCAAAGCGGCAAGGTGACGGATCATTTCGGCGAAGGTCCCGCGCTGCAAGGCGCTGCCCCCGTCCAGAACGCCGCCACTGTCATCGGCGGCATGAAGCGACGCGCGATCGTCCCAAGCGGTGGTGCCGGTATCGCCGGTTTCGCCCCGGAAGGTGCTCGGATGGTCGGACATGATCGGATCCTCCTCTGGTCAGCACCACCAATATGGGAACGACCGGGCCGGATCGCTAGGTCAGCACGCCTTCGTGCAGGCGCACCACGCGGTCCATCCGCGCCGCCAGCCGTTCATTATGCGTGGCGACCAGCGCCGCACTGCCCTCGCCCCGCACCAGATCGAGGAACTGCGCCAGCACGGTGTCCGAAGTCGTCTCGTCCAGATTGCCGGTCGGCTCGTCTGCCAGCACCAGCGTCGGCCGGTTGGCGAGCGCGCGGGCAACTGCGACGCGCTGTTGCTCCCCACCCGAAAGCTGGCTGGGGCGATGGGTCAGCCGTTCCCCTAGGCCGAGGCTCGAAAGCAGACTGTCGGCCCGCGCTTCGGCCTCGCTGCGGGCCACGCCGCGGATCATCTGCGGCATCACCACATTCTCGCGCGCGTCGAAATCGGGCAGCAGATGGTGGAACTGGTAGACGAAACCGAGATGGTCGCGCCGCAGCCGGGTGCGCTCGTCGCCCGGCAGATCTTCGGCCTGCACCCCGGCGATGGCGATCGAACCTTCGAACCCGCCTTCAAGCAGGCCAACGGCCTGCAGCAGCGTCGACTTGCCCGAACCCGAAGGCCCCAGCAGCGCCACGATCTCGCCCGGCATGATGTCTAGGTTGACCCCCCGCAGCACGTCGATGCGCTGCCCGCCCTGTTCGAACGACCGCTTCAGGCCTTTGAGGCTGACGATAGGGGACGCGTCACTCATAGCGCAGCACCTGAACCGGATCGGTATTGGCCGCCTTGAACGCCGGATAGAGCGTCGCCAGGAAGCTCATCACCAGCGCCAGCATCACGATGCCGAGGATCTCCCACGGATCGGTGCGCGAAGGCAGCGTTGACAGGAACCGCACTTCCGGGTCCCAGATTTCCTGCCCCGTCACCGCCGCGATGAACCCGACGATCGGTTCGCGGAAGAACAGGACGACAGAGCCGAGCGCGAGTCCCGCCATCGTCCCGATCGCGCCCACGGTGGTGCCGGTGGTGACGAAAATCTTCAGCAGGCTGCGCCGCGTTGCGCCCATCGTGCGCATGATCGCGATGTCGCGGGTCTTGGCGCGCACCAGCATCACAAGGCTTGAAAGGATATTGAACGCGGCGACCAGCACCATGAAGGAAAGCGCGAAAAACATCGCCACGCGTTCCACCTGCAAGGCTTCGAACAGCGCGGAATTGATCGTCTTCCAGTCGGCCACCACGGCCTGCCCGGCGAGTTCCTCGGAAACCGGACGCAGGATATCGCCGACCTTGTCCGGATCCTCCACGGTGACTTCGATCATCCCGATGGAATCGCCCATCAGCAGCAACGTCTGTGCGTCCTTGATCGGCAGGACGACGAATTTCTCGTCATAATCGTAGATGCCGACCTCGAAGATCGCTGCGACCTCGTAGGGCACCTGACGAATCGAGGTGCCGAAGGGGGTCGAGCGGCCCTGCGGGTTGATGATCGTGATGGTGTCGCCGACGCGGATGCCGAGGTTCTGCGCCAGCCGCGTGCCGATCGCCACCCGTTCCGAACCGCCGCCGAGCGCGGCAATGTCGCCAATCACCACCTTGTCGGCCAGATTTGCCACATCCTCGTCAGTCTCGCCGCGCAGGAAGATCGCCTCTACCCGCCCACCAAAGCTGATCAGCAGCGGCTGTTCGATCAGCGGCGATGCAGCCGTCACGCCGGGCGTATTCTCGACCTTTTCGAGAATGCCCTCCCAGTTCTCCAACCGTCCGCCATAGGCCTGGACGATGGCGTGGCCGTTGAGCCCCACGATCTTGTCGAGCAATTCGGCGCGGAAGCCGTTCATCACGCTCATCACGATCACCAGCATCGCGACCGAGAGCATCACGACCCCGACCGAAATCCCGGCGACCAATGCAATGAAAGCCTCGCCCTTGCCGGGCCAGAGGTAACGCTTGGCGATCATCCATTCGAAAGGGGAAAGCATGGGTGTGCGGGCTGGCCTGTCCTAGATGAACGCAGGCTGTAGTGGCCGCGCGGGATCGCCGCAATCCCGTGCCGGATCAATGTCCCCCACCCAGAACAGCGCACCGCCACGCCGATGCTGTCATATCGCGGTTAGCAAAAAGGCGGGCATCGCAGGTGCGCTTTCCCTTGTAATTGATCCGTCACATCGCCATTGGAGCCCTGCGCCCCGGATAGAGCAGCCGCGGACAGGTCTGGTGATGCCGATGACACCCCTCAATGTGACCCACCCCTTCCTTGACGCAGATGGCGACAAGCTGCGGGAGGAATGCGGAATTTTCGGCGCGATCAATGCCGCCGACGCTTCGGCCGCGACCGCGCTTGGCCTGCATGCATTGCAGCATCGCGGGCAGGAAGCCGCGGGAATCGTCAGCTGGGACGGCAAGGAATTCTTCGTTCGCCGCGGGCTGGGCCACGTGGCGGAGAATTTCTCCTCTCCCGAAGCGATCGCCGAATTGCCGGGTCACATGGCGGCTGGCCACGTGCGCTATTCCACCACCGGCGGATCGGGCCTGCGCAACGTGCAGCCGCTTTATGCCGATCTTGCCAGCGGCGGCTTCGCGGTCGCGCATAACGGCAATATCTCCAACGCGATGATGCTGCGCGCCGATCTGGTCGGCAAGGGTTCGATCTTCCAGTCGACCTCGGATACCGAGGTGATCATCCACCTCGTCGCCACCAGCCGCTATCCCACCATCGCCGACAGGCTGGTGGACGCGCTGCGGCTGGTCGAGGGTGCCTATGCGCTGATCGTGATGACGCCCGAAGGCATGATCGCCTGTCGCGATCCGCTCGGCATCCGTCCGCTGGTGATGGGCCGGATGGGCGAAAGCATCCTGTTCGCCTCCGAAACCGTCGCTTTCGACGTGGTCGGGGCCGAGGTGATCCGCGAAGTCGAGCCGGGCGAGTTGGTGCTGGTCGATTTCTCGGGTGAAATCCGGTCGGTCCGCCCCTTCGGCAACCCGTCCCCGCGTCCCTGCATCTTCGAACATGTCTATTTCAGCCGCCCCGATTCCGTGTTCGCTGGCCGTTCAGTCTACGAAGCGCGCAAGGCGATCGGGGCGCAACTGGCGCTTGAGGCCCCGTGCGAGGCCGATCTGGTGGTGCCGGTGCCCGACAGCGGTGTTCCCGCCGCAATCGGGTTCGCCCAGCAATCGGGCATTCCTTTCGAACTGGGCATCATCCGTTCGCACTATGTCGGGCGCACTTTCATCCAGCCTTCCGACGGCGCGCGCCATTCCTCGGTGAAGCGCAAGCACAATGCCAACCGTTCGCTGGTCGAAGGCAAGCGTATCGTGCTGATCGACGATTCGATCGTGCGCGGCACCACGTCGCTGAAGATCGTCGAGATGATGCGCGAAGCAGGCGCTGCCGAGGTGCATTTCCGCGTCGCCAGCCCGCCGACCGCGCATTCCTGTTTCTACGGCGTGGATACGCCCGAACGCTCCAAGCTGCTCGCCGCGCGCATGGAGCTGGAACCGATGCGCCAGTTCATCAAGGCCGACAGCCTCGCCTTCATCTCGATCGACGGGTTGTATCGTGCGGTCGGCCATGAAGGCCGCGATGCCGTGCGTCCGCAATTCTGCGACGCCTGCTTCACCGGCGATTATCCGACATCGCTGACCGACCTTGCGCAGACCGAGCAGAAATCCGCCGAGCTTCCCTTCGCTGACCCCAAGGCCGCGTAATTGACATGACCGAAAATGTGAAACCGCTTTCCGGGCGCACCGCGCTTGTCACCGGCGCAAGCCGCGGCATCGGCGCCGCCACCGCCAAGGCGCTAGCCGAAGCGGGCGCGCATGTGATCCTCGTCGCGCGCAAGGTCAAGACGCTCGAAGAAGTCGAGGACGCGATCCACGCCGCCGGCGGCACATCGACCATCGCCCCGCTCGACCTGACCGAACCCGACGCTGTCCCGCGCCTTGCCGCAGCGATTGCCGGACGCTGGACCACGCTCGACATCATGGTCCTTTCGGCCGCGTTCCTGCCCGAACTGACCCCGGCATCGCAGATCGAACCCAAGCAGTTCAATCAGGCATTGCTGACCAACGTGGTCGCCACGCAGGCGCTGATCGCCGCTTTCGACCCGATGCTGCGCCGCGCCGAGGCAGGCCGGATCATCGGCCTGACCAGCAGCGTCGGCGCCGCGCCGCGCCCCTATTGGGGGGCCTATGGCGCGACCAAGGCAGCGTTCGACAACTTGCTCGAAACCTACGCTGCCGAAGTCGAACGGCTGAGCCCGCTGCGCGTCGCGATCATCGATCCGGGCGCAACCCGCACCGAAATGCGCAAGCGCGCCTATCCGGGCGAAGACCCGGCGACGTTGAAGGCTCCTGAGGTGGTGGCCGAACGTATCGTCGCGCTGCTCGCCGAAGGCTTCGACGATCTCCACCGCGAGCGCATCGACTGACGAAACGCCGAGGTTACCGACGCGGTAACCATCGCCGTCAACGCTTCATTAGGGATTTTATCGGCATAGCTGAGGGTGGTCCTGGCCGTGCGCTGCTGCGCGCGGCAAAACGAGGTTTTGCCCTATGCCGATTGAAACCGATCCCTATCGCCTGGCCGCGCAGGAAGATCGCTGCGCGCCGCGCACCCGGCTGACAATTCCCGCGACGCTGCGCGCCTCGGGCGGTCGTGCCTTCCAGAGCGTGGTGCACGATCTGTCGATCTCGGGCTTCTCGGCCGCTTCGATCAATCGCATGCACGAAGGCCAGCTGTGCTGGCTCACCCTGCCCGGCCTCGAATCGCTCCAGGCCGAAGTCGTGTGGTGGGACAACTGCATCGTCGGCTGCGCCTTTTCGGAGCTGCTCAGCCCGATCGTGCACGACAATATCCTGCAGCGTTACAGCAACATCGGCGTCTACCGTCAGGTGATCTGAGCGACGCGCCGGGGCGCGCTCAGCGCACCTCGGCTGCGATCTTGCGGCTCAGATCAAGGAACTGCCCGCGCTCCGGGCCGCCGCTCGCGGTCGCCCAGTTACCAATATAGGCGAACACCATCTTCTTGTCCGGGAACAGGGTGATGCCCTGACCGAAGATCCCTTGCGCGCCGAAGGTGCCTTGCGGATAGGTCCACCACTGGTAGCCATAGCCGAAACCGCTTGTCCCGAAATCGACCGCGCTGTCGGTCGCTTCGGCAAACCAGCCTTCGGGTACCGCACCCTTCCCGCCTTCAAGCACGAACTGGCCCATCCGCGCATAGTCCGACAGGCGCAGCGACAGACAGCACCCGCCGATATTGCCGCCGCGCGGATCGACCATCCAGAACAATCCGCCTGCAAAGCCCGCCGGTTCGACGATCTTGGCTTGCGCATATTCAGCCAGCGGCAGGCCGACCGCGTTTTCAACCAGCACGCCGATAAGATTGGTCTCGCCGGTCTTGTAGACCCACTTCTTGCCCGGCTCCGCCTCGCGCGGGAGGGCCTTCATCTGCGCCACAATGGCATCTGGGCCATATTCGACCACGAAGCGGTTCATCTGCGCGACGTCGCTGTTGGGGTCGGTATAATCCTCGTTCCACTTGACCCCGCTGGTCATGGTGGCGAGTTGGCGGACGGTAACGCCGTCATAGGCTGAACCCGCAAGCCCGGGGATATAGTCGGTGACGGGATCGGACAGGCTCTTGATGAAGCCGTCCTTCACCGCCGCGCCGAGCAAGGTCGAGGTGAAGCTCTTGGCGACCGAGAAGCTGGTCCAGCGGTCATCGGGCCCCATGCCAAGGCGATATCCCTCAAACCTTACCTTGCCATCGACCAGCACCATGACGCCCGCCGTATTGGTTTCGTCCATCAGTGCCTTCAGCTCGGCCTGCAACGCGGGGCTGAGCGGCGCACCCTTGGGCAGCATCCGGGTGTTTCTGGCGGTCGGGACTTCATGGCCGGCGAACCATTGCTCCATCACGCGGAAGCGTTCCGCGCGCTGGGCGTCGCTCCAGAACAGCACCTGCAATTCGGACTGGTCGCGCTGCGGCGGCTGCACCATCGCCACCTTGGCGGACGGGGGCGGCGGCGCGGCGACGACATTTTCGGCCGGGGCATAGGATCCTGCACAACCCGCCAGCAGCGCCATCAGCGCCGCGCCCGATACCATCCGCGAAAAGCTCCGCAGTCCCGTCATGCCTGAAATCCTCTCGTCCGTTGTTGCAGGATGCATAGGCGGACGGGGCGCGAACGGGCAAGCCTTGCCTTACCCTTCCTTCATCGCCTTCAACGCCGCCAGCGCCCGCTCGCGCCCGGCCTTGTGGGGAATGATCTTGCGCGGATAGCCCGCAGGCCTGCGCCCGAACTCCTCGGGATCATGGACATATGGCTCGTCGATGCCCTTCAATTCGGGAACATAGGTGCGGATGTAGCGTGCCGCGTCGAATTTCTCCGACTGGGTGAGCGGCGCCATGATCCGGCTGAACATGTTGCTGTCCACCCCCGTCCCCGCGGTCCACTGCCAGTTGGTGGCGTTGGAGGCGTAATCGGCATCGCAGAGCGTATCCCAGAACCACTTCTCACCCTCGCGCCAGTCGATCAGCAGATGCTTGATAAGGAAGCTGGCGGTGATCATGCGCACGCGGTTGTGCATCCACCCGGTCTGCCACAGCTGGCGCATCCCGGCATCGACGATCGGATAGCCGGTGCGCCCGTGCTGCCATGCTTTCAGATCGCGCGCGGCGGCTTCGTTGGTGGCGGGATCGCGCCAGGGGAAGCGATCGAAATCCTCGCGGTAGTTCTGCGTGGCATAGGCCGGGAATTGCAGGATCGCGTTCTGCGAATAGTCGCGCCAAATCAGCTCGCCCTCGAAGGTGCGCCAACCGTCGGAACGCTTGTGCTTGAAGCGGTGCCAGATCTGGATCGGGCTAATTTCGCCGAAATGGAGGTGAGGCGAAAGGCGCGAAACCTTGTCGACGCTGGGGAAGTTCCGCTTGTCGTCGTAATCGTCAACGTCCGCTTCCCACGCGTCCAGACGTTCGTGTGCCGCATCCTCGCCCACCTTCCAGAAGGTGCGCATTCCGCCCGCCCAGTCGGGCTTGGTGGGAAGCAGGTTCCAGTCGGCGAGATCATCGCTTGCAGGCCAGCTGTCGGGCGAGGACAGCGTTTCGGGCGCAGGCAGTTCGTCGCGCGGCGGATAAGCCTCGCGCACCGCACGGCTAAAGGGGGTGTAGATCTTGTACTGCCCGCCGGTGCCGGTGGTGATCGAGCCGGGGGGCATCAGGAAATTGCCGTCGTAGAGTTGCAGGTCGAGCTTTTCCGCCAGCTTGCCCTGCGCCTTCCTCCACCACGGTTCGTAGTGGCGGTTGGCATGAATCGTGGTGGCGCCGACCTCCTGCGCCACCTTGCACAATTCCTCCACCGCATCGCCGCGCCGCAGGATCAGCTTTGCGTGACGCCGGGCGAGGCTGTTCGACAGGCTTTCGAGCGAATGGTGCAGCCACCAGCGCGAGGCGCCGCCATAGGCGTGATGCTTCGGGCTTTCGTCGTCGAGCACATAAACGCACACCACCGGCCCGGCCTTGGCGGCGTGATAGAGCGCAGGATTGTCGGCAAGGCGCAGATCGCGCCGCAGCCATAGGATTTGGGTTTTACTCATGCAGCCTCAAGCGCCTTACCCGGCGGGAAGTTCCTCGCACTTCACATCAGGCAGCGCGATCGAGAACCGGTCCCGCGACCGCGGATCGTAAAAGCGGGCGTCGTAGAGGATCACCGAACCGTCCTCGGCTCGCACCCCAAGCGGCGCGCGCGACCAGAAAAGGAAAGCGTCGAGTTGCGAATTGGTGCGGCGGGCCTCGGTCAGATCGGGCAGACGACATTGCTTCTGATCGGAATTGGCATAGCCATAGCCGAAATCGCTGCCCTTCCAGTCGCTCGAAATCCAGCGCCCGTCTTCCAGTTGCGCGATCTGTTCGCGGCGCCAGGATGTGAGCGGTGCAGGCGCGGCAATATAGGCCTCGGGATAGGGTTCGGTCATCGTTCCGCGGGTCGCGTTATCGAGCCAGGTGATCGCCCCGTTCACCCCGATATAGACCAGCATGATCGCAATCGCACCGCGCGCAATCGGGCGCTGGTCACCGCCGAGCTTTTCGCGCCACCATGACCACCCGACACTCGCGATCAACATCGCCCACAGCCACGGGTCGATGATGAACAGCGTGTCGCCGTAGAACCATTGCGAGGAAAACGGCTCCAGCAGGCGAATGCCGTAGACGTTGAGCCAATCGAAGAACGGGTGGCTAAGACAGCCGATGAAGGCCATCGCATAAAGCCAGCCGAAGCGCACCGGCAGTCGCCCCTCGGGCCGGGTGCCGCGTTGCGTCTGCCAGCGATCAAAGCCCCACAATATCCCCGCCAGCACCAGCGGCAGCAACACCAGCGCGGGCGGGCCGTGGGTGATGCCGCGGCGAAAGCCGAGATGCTCGGTGCCCTCCAGCCAGAAGAAGCACGCCGCGTCCAGGTCCGGCAGGTTCGCGCCGATGATCAGCGCAGGCATGGCAAGACCCGTGGTCCGCTTCAGCCCCGCCTGCCCCAGCACCGCGCCGACAAGGCTATGTGTCAGATTATCCATATCTTCCCCGCCTAGCCGCGCGGCAGTGCACATGGAACCGCAAATGCACTTGGAAAAGACCCGTTCCCTCGCCTATCGCATCGCCAAAGAGACACGGGAGAGAACCACGATGACCGACGCGCCCTATATCCGCCCCGACATGAAGGCCTTCCTCGACATGATGGCGCAGGTGAACGGGCCGAAGCTGGTCGACATGACGCTGGAGGAAGCGCGCGCGTCCTATATCGCCATGCACAACCTCGCGGACCGTCCTGCGCGTGATCTGGCGGTGATCCGCGACCTTTCCTGCCCCGGCCCGAACGGCGACATTCCCTTGCGCCTTTACGACGCGCGCGAGATGCGCCAGCCGGGGCCGGTGGTGGTGTTTTACCACGGCGGCGGCTTCGTGATCGGCGATCTCGACACGCACCACGCGCTGTGCACCGAAATTGCCGCGCTGATCGATCTGCCGCTGGTCGCCGTCCACTATGCCCGCGCGCCCGAAGCCCCCTTCCCCGCCGCGATCCTCGATTGCGAGGCGGCGACGCGCTGGGTGGCGGGCAGCCCGGCCGAACTCGGCCGCAAGGCAAGCGGGATCATCACCATCGGCGATTCTGCGGGCGGCAATGCCACCGTGGTCGTCAGCCAGATGCTTGGGCAGCGCCCCGCCGAAGTCCCTGTCGTGCTGCAAGTGCCGATCTTCCCGCTGGTGGCCGACGCCAATGGATCGGGCAGCATGGCAGCATTCAGCGAGGGCTTCCTGCTCACCGCCGACACCATGGGCTTCTTCGATGCCGCCTACGGCGCGGACCGCGCCGACCCGCGCGGCTTCCCGATTCTGGGCGACCACTCCGAGGCACCCCCCACCATTGTCGTCACCGCCAGCCTCGATCCGATCCGCGATTCGGGCCGCGAATATGCCAAGGCGCTGGTGGATGCCGGGCGCGACGTGGTGTTCCTCGAAATGCGTGGGGTCACCCACTCCTTCACCAACCTGCGCCAGATGGTGCCGAGCACGCAGAAGGATCTCGAACGCGTGATCGCCGCGATGAAGTTCATGTTGGAGAACCCTGCGTGAGTCCCGAAGGCCTCCCCTATCGCCCCTGCGCGGGCTTCATGCTGGTCAACGCGCAAGGTCTCGTCTTCGTCGGCCAGCGGATCGACCCGTCAGCGCATGGCTTCTGGCAGATGCCGCAAGGCGGGATCGACAAGGGCGAGGACGTGCGCACAGCCGCCCTGCGCGAGCTTGAGGAGGAAGTGGGCATCGCCGCGCATATGGTCGAAGTGATCGCGCAATCCGCGCAGCCCTATCTCTACGATCTGCCGCCCGAATTGTTGGGCCGCGTGTGGAAGGGCAAATATCGCGGGCAGGAACAGCACTGGTTCCTCGGGCGCTTCCTGGGCTCTGATGCCGACATCGATCTGGAAGCGCACGATCCGCCCGAATTCAACGCCTGGCGCTGGATCGCACCCGAACAGCTGCCCGAACTGATCGTGCCGTTCAAACGCGCGGTTTACCAAGGGCTGGTGGCAGAATTCCGCCACCTGATCTGACTGATCAGTTGCTCGACGGGCCTGCGTCGGCGGTGCTGTCGGCCGCGAGGCGGGGCTGGCTGCCACGTGCGATCGAGGTTTCGAGCGCAAGGGTTTCGGGGCAGGTTTCGCCGCACAGGCTCTGCAGCTGTGCAAGATTGCGCCGCGCTTTCTCGACCGCACCCTTTTCGGCCAGCGCCGCACCTTCGCCCGAAATCGCAGCGAAATTGCCCGGATCGCGCTCCAGCGCCTCACGATAGTAACGGATCGCCTTGCCCTGAAGCCCGCTCTGGCGCGCGGCTTCGGCAAGGTCGATAAAGATCGGCGTATAGCCCGGATCGACGGCCAGCGCGGCTTCGAAGGCGTCGATCGCTGCCTGCGTTTCCCCGGCACCCAGCGCCGCCTGCCCCTGCGCGATAAGCGCCGCGGCCCGCGGGTCCGGGGCATCGCTGCGGCCTGCGCTGGTGACGCTCGCGGTCATGACCAGACAAAGCGAGAGGGCAGCGGCAGCGGGCGCGAAACGCATCAGAAGCTCCTTCAGTGCAAGAGACCGGGAACCGGAGTTAATGGCCATAAGGGCCACACTATCATGGTGAACGCAAGCCCGCGACGAAAAAACCATCCGTGGCGTCATGGAACGGGTCAAGTCGCCAGCCCGCCCCGCGCTGGCTTCCCAGCGGCAACGGCAGCGCCTCGGCACGCCAGTCGGGATGACGGGACAGGAAGGCGGCAATGCGATCGGGCCCTTCCGCATCGAGCAGCGAACAGGTCACGAAGCTGACAGAGCCACCCGGGCGAACGAGCTGCGCGGCCAGATCGAGCACGTGGTCCTGCAGTGCGTTCAAGCGCGCCAGTTCCGCCGGATCGAGTCGCCAGCGTCCCTCAGGGCTGCGGCGCCAGGTGCCGCTGCCCGAACAGGGCGCGTCGACCAGCACGTGATCGGCCTTACCCGCGAACGGCCCAAGCGCCTGCATCTCGCGGCCCGGATCGAGCAGCACGATGTGGTCAATCGCAGCCCCTGCCCGTTCGGCACGCGGGGCAAGATTGCCGAGCCTGCG
The DNA here is from genome assembly GCF_028595285.1 of Erythrobacter fulvus. Classification (GTDB taxonomy): domain Bacteria; phylum Pseudomonadota; class Alphaproteobacteria; order Sphingomonadales; family Sphingomonadaceae; genus Erythrobacter; species Erythrobacter fulvus. The sequence continues at coordinate 480,043 of NZ_JAQQXQ010000001.1, forward strand.
CTTGTCGGTATCGGCAGCGACAATGCTCGCGGCATTGCCGAGCCGCGCGGCCAGGGCCAGCGTCTTGCCGCCCCCGCCCGCGCACAGATCGACAATGGTGTCGCCCGCCGCCACCGGCAGCGCCTCGACAATCAGCTGGCTGCCGAGATCCTGCACCTCGATCAGGCCGTCGCGGAAGGCCTCCCACTGTTCGACCTGCGTGCCCGAAGGAAAGCGCAGGCCCTGAGGTGCGGCGAGCGGCTCACCGGGTTCGGGCAAATCGATTTCGGCACGATCAGCCTTGAGCGCATTGACCCGGATATCGAGCGGGGCGCGTTCGAGCAGTGCTGCAATCTCGCGCCCGCCAAGGCCCGAGGCGCGCAAGGCGGCAGCTAGCCATTTGGGCGCAAGTCCCGTCATTGCGGCAGCCTCGCCCTCGGCACGCGGCGCCGGCCCGTGGGGCGAACCGTCGAACTGGGCAGCGATGCTGTCATCCTGCGTTGCCACCGCCAGCATTGCCGCGCGCCCGCTTTCGGGCACCGGGCCGCACAGCCGGATCGCGGCATAAACCAGATCGCGCACCGCGCGGCGGTCCTTCGATCCGGCATAGCGGCGCGCGCGGAAATAGTCGGCGATGATCCTGTCGGCGGGCGCACCCTTCCCGCGCGCGGCGGGAATGATGGCGTCGAGCAGCTCGATAGCGGCCTGAACTCTTGCGGCGGGGGTCATGCCCCCGCTCCGGACGACATGAACCTAGCGCGTGGGATAATTGGGTGCCTCTCGGGTGATGGCGACATCATGGACGTGGCTTTCGGACAGGCCCGCATTGGTGATCCGCACGAATTGGGCGCGCTTCTGGAGATCGGTGATGGTGGCCGAGCCGGTATAGCCCATCGCCGCCTTGATCCCGCCCACCAGCTGGTGAACGACATCGGCAGCAGGCCCCTTGAACGGCACCTGGCCTTCGATCCCTTCGGGCACCAGCTTCATCGCACTGACGTCCTGCTGGAAGTACCGGTCGGCCGAGCCGCGTGCCATCGCGCCGACAGAGCCCATGCCGCGATAGGCCTTGTAGGAGCGCCCCTGATAGAGGAACACCTCGCCCGGGCTTTCGGTGGTGCCGGCCAGCATCGAGCCAACCATCACGCTGGAAGCCCCCGCCGCCAGCGCCTTGGCCGCATCGCCCGAAGTGCGCAGGCCGCCATCGGCGATCACCGGCACGCCCGACTTTGCTGCTTCCGCCGCGCTTTCCATGATCGCGGTCAGCTGCGGTACGCCCACGCCTGCGACGACGCGGGTGGTGCAGATCGAGCCCGGCCCGATCCCGACCTTGACGGCATCCGCCCCGGCATCGACCAGCGCCCGCGTGGCCTCGGCAGTGGCGACATTGCCTGCGATCACCTGCACCGAATTGGACAACTTCTTGGCGCGTTCGACCGCCTTGGCGACTTCGACATTGTGGCCATGCGCGGTGTCGATCACGATCACATCGACTTCCGCATCGACCAGCGCCTCGGTGCGGGCAAAGCCGGCATCGCCCACGGTCGTCGCCGCGGCCACGCGCAGACGGCCCGCGCTGTCCTTGGTCGCATGGGGATAGTTGACCGCCTTTTCGATGTCCTTGACCGTGATCAGGCCGATGCAGCGGAAGGCATCGTCAACCACCAGCAGCTTCTCGATCCGGCGGGCATGCAGCAGGCGGCGCGCTTCCTCCTGACCGGTGCCGAGCGGCACGGTGGCGAGGTTTTCAGTGGTCATCAGCTCGCGCACGGGCTGCATCGGGTTTTCGGCAAAGCGCACGTCGCGGTTGGTAAGGATGCCGACCAGCTTGCCGCCTGCGTCCACCACCGGAATGCCGCTGATGCGGTGCTGCTGCATTAGCGCCTGCGCCTCTCCCAGGGTCGCGTCCGGCTGGATGGTGATGGGGTTTACCACCATGCCGCTTTCGTAACGCTTCACCGCGCGCACTGCGGCGGACTGCGCCTCGATATCGAGATTGCGGTGCAGCACGCCGATACCGCCCAGCTGCGCCATGGCGATCGCCATGTCGGCCTCGGTTACGGTGTCCATCGCGGAGGAAAGGATCGGAATATTGAGCGCAATCTCGCGCGTCAGCCGGGTCGATGTGTCGGCCATGCTCGGCAGGACGCTGCTTTCTGCCGGACGGAGCAGAACGTCATCAAAGGTGAGGCCGAGCGGGATATCCATGAGTGCCACTTTCGCAATTCGCTTTCGCGGGGAATCGGGGGAGAATCGTGGCGGCCCATGTAACCGCGGTTTGCCCGTTACGCTAGGGGCCGCCCTCGCCCTGCACCGGATAGCGCGCCGGGTCCGCGACAATACGCACCAGCGCTTCGTGCAACATCAGATCGTCGATCGCTCCGCCCAGCTCCACCGAGGCGGCCTCGTCCGAGGGACGATGGTACCCGCTGTCGAGAAACGGGCGCAGCACGGCATTGCTGCCGAAGGCGCTCGACAGCAGCACGGTGGGCACCCCCTGTTCGAGCAACACCCATCCATCCTGCCGCGCAAGGAAGCTCTCCGCCAGCGCCTTGTCACCGGTCGTGCGGCCGGCGCGCGCGATCTCGGCACGGATCAGCGGATCGAGCGGGGTGCGCCCTTCGCCGATGAAGCCGACCGCGCTGCCCGCCGGAGCCAGCGCCAGCATGTCGAGATTGAACGCCGCCACAATCCGGTCGAGCGCCACAGGCGGCGCCTTGGCAAAGGCGCGCGTGCCGAGCAGCCCCGCTTCCTCGGCGGTGGTTGCCAGCACATAGACATCGCGCCCCGGCGGCGGGCCGTCCTTCAGCCGCCGCGCCAGTTCCAGCGTAACCGCGATCCCGCTGGCATTGTCGACCGCGCCGTTGCAGATCCGGTCGGACAGGTCGGGCGCGCCGCATTCGCCCAGGTGGTCCCAATGCGCCATCAGCAGCACCGCGCCCGATCCCGGCGCGCTGCCGGGAATCAGGCCGACAAGATTAGCGCTGGCAAATTCGCGTCGCTCGGCCGTTGCCTCGATGCTGATCGCCAGCTGGATTTCGATCGGGGTGAAATCGGGTTCCTCGCTGCGCTGTTTCAGCCGTTTCCAGTTCGCCTCGCCCAGCACCCGGGCAAGCGCGGCGTCGGTGACATAGGCGCTGAGCGTGTCGAGCTCGTCACTGGCGAGTTGGACGCTTTCCCTTGCGTATCTCGCCTGCACCCGCGCGACTGCCGCGGCATCGGGCAGCACGGTCAGCACCGCAGTGGCGCGATCGCGGAAGGGCTGTGCCATGCGCGCCGGATCCGGCCCGTCACCGCCGATCAGCACAACCATCGCGCCCGCGACCAGATCGGGCGAGATCGGTCCTTCGCCCTCGCCCACGAACACCACCGGAACGCCGGTTGCGGGGCCGCCCGCAGCCAGCGCGCGGCGGCGGCGGGTAAAAACGGCGGCCTCGTCATCGGGCACCACCAAAGCGGTGCGCCCGCGCGCGAGACTGAGCTTGCCCGACAGCGGCCGGGCAGAAACCAGTTCAACCGGCATGCGCCAATAGCTGCCCGGATCGCCGGTGCCCGACAGCAGCCCGATCTCGCCGAAACGCTGCTCGATAAAGGCCAGCGTCTTTTCCTCGCCCGGCGTCCCCGGCTTGCGTCCGGCGAAATCGTCGCTCGCCAGCATCGCGATATCGGCGCGCAGCCGCTGCTCGATCCCGATCCGCTCGGACACCGGCACGCTGGCAACGGGCGCGCGCGCGCAGGCGGCGAGCACCAGGCTCGCCAGCATCACCGCCAGAAGCCGGGCGCGCGGCATCATCATTCGGCGGTCCAGCCCCCGTCGATCGTGTAGTTCGCACCGGTGATATTGCGTGCCGCATCGCCGCACAGGAACACCGCCAGCGCGGCAACGTCATCGGGCTGGACGAAGCTTTTGGTCGGCTGCTTGGCCAGCAGCACGTCGTTCATCACCTGATCGCGCGTCATTCCACGCGCGGCCATGGTGTCGGGGATCTGGTTTTCGACCAGCGGGGTCCAGACATAGCCCGGGCTGATGCAGTTGGCGGTAATACCGCTGGTCGCCAGTTCCAGCGCGATCGTCTTGGTGAAGCCCGCCATCGCGTGCTTGGCCGCGACATAGGCGCTTTTGAACGGCGAGGCGGTGAGCGAGTGCGCGCTGGCGGTGGCAATGATCCTCCCCCAGCCCTTCGCTTTCATCCCCGGCACGGCAAGGCGCGTGGTGTGGAACGCCGCCGACAGATTGAGCGCGATAATCGCATCCCATTTTTCAGGCGGGAAATCCTCGACCGGCGCAACGTGCTGCATCCCGGCATTATTGACGAGGATATCGACCGGGCCGACTTCCTCCATCATCCGCGCGATTGCCGCCGGATCCATCAGGTTTGCGCCGTTATAGGTTGCGCCCAGATCATCGCACAGCTGCGCGATTTCGTCCGGATCGCCCAGCCCGTTGAGGATCACTTCGGCCCCTTCGGCTGCCAGCGCGCGCGCAATCGCAAGGCCGATCCCCGAAGTCGAACCTGTGACGAGGGCACGCTTTTCCTTGAGCATTGGCGGCAACTCCTGCACTTCTGATCCGCTGGAATACCGCTTTTGCCGCGACCACGGCGACTGTCCAGCGATTTGCACACGGCGGGAGAATTGCAAATGCGGCTGGGGCCTTACGACACGTCCGACATCGAAGTGCGATCAAGCGGCGGCGGCGGGATGCGGCGCGCGGGCGGGATCGGCTGCGGCACGCTGGTGATCGCGCTGCTCGGCGCGCTGGTGTTCGGAATCGATCCGATGCAGACCATCGGCATGGTCGAAACCGTCCAGCAGCAGACCGCGCCGCCCCAGCCGGCCAGCGACATGAGCGAAACCGAGGTCTGCGCAAGCAGCGCCTATGCCGACGAAGCCTGCGCCGCGCTCGCCAGCCTCAACGCAACGTGGGAAGCCACCTTCGACAGGAACGGAATCGCCTTCCAGCGCCCCGTGCTCGACCTGTTCCGCACCGGCAGGGTCGATACCCGCGGCTGCGGCAGTGCGACCTCGGCGGCAGGGCCGTTCTACTGTCCGGCGGACAAGGGCATCTATATCGATACCTCGTTCTACGATCAGCTGGCGCAGATGGCGGGCACCGGCGGAGACTTCGCAAGGCTCTATGTCATTGCGCACGAATATGGCCACCACATCCAGAACCTGACTGGACGTTCGACGCAGGTCAGGCAGGCGCAACAGCGCAATCCGTCAGCGGCCAACCGCTTGCAGGTGGCGATGGAGTTGCAGGCCGATTGCTATGCCGGGATGTGGGCAGGCAAGAACCGCGACAGAATCGATCGGGGCGATCTGGAAGAAGGCCTCGCTGCTGCCAGCGCGATCGGCGACGACACGCTGCAACGCGGCGCCGGACAACGCATAAACCCCGAGAACTTTACCCATGGCACGAGCCGCCAGCGCATGGCAGCGCTGCGGCTGGGACTGGAGAGCAATAATGATTCTGCCTGCGAAGTGTTTTTCGAAGGGGCCTAGCCGCCTCGCGCTTGTCGCTACGGCATTCCTGACGATGACGGCAGGCCTGCCGGCATTTGCGCAGGTCGTGCCCGATCCCGACGCGACGGAGGTCGCCAAGACGCCCTTGCGCGATCTGAATATCGACGGTCACGATATTCCCGAAGTGCTGAAAGTTGCGGTCGAGAACCCGTACGAGACCGCGCGGTTGACGAGCTGCAACGCGATCGTTGCCGACATTGCCGAGCTCGATCAGGTGCTGGGCGCGGACTATGATATCGCGGTGGACGAGGAAGGCCGAAAGATCAACGCCGGACGGATCGGCCAGAAGGTCGTCGGATCGATGATCCCCTTCCGCGGGATCGTGCGCGAGGTGACGGGCGCGGCCGATAACGACCGCGCCCTGCGCGCCGCTTACACCGCGGGAATGGTGCGGCGCGGTTTCCTGAAAGGCCTGGGGCTGGGCCGCAAATGCAAATATCCGGCGCGGCCCAAGCCTGCATCTGGAACGGAATAGAGCCTAGCCTTCGGCGTCCTTCCACGCTTCGATCTGGCGGTCGAGCTGCTTGAGGATACGCTTGCGGGTGTCCTCGGAAAGGTCGCGGCTGCGCGCGATCTCGTCCCGCGCCTGTTCAATCCCCTTGAGCGCCGCTGCCATGTTCTTGCGCTGGCAGATGGTGATCGTGCGGGTACCGTCCTTGCCTTCTTCGACATTGGCGATGTTCTGTTCGCGGTCGCATTCGATCTTCACGACGACCCTCTGCTTGCCCGCTTCGGCGCGCGCCGCCTCGGCCTCGGCCAGCCCCTTGCGAAGCGCCTCGCGTGCTTCGGCATGGGCCTTGTCCGCATCGGCCAGCCCCTTGCGCAGTTCGATCACCATTGCCTCGCGCCCTTCCCAGGTCAGGCCTTCGCTCGGGCGCAGGTCCTCGGTCACCACTTCGCCGTCCGGACCGGCGCGCCGCACGATGCGGTTGCGGCGTTCCTTGCCGTCCGGGCCGATCTGCACCGTCTCGGTGACGGTCACGGTCGTGGTCTTCTTCTCGCCATCGGCGGCCTCGCTGTCCGGATCGATGAAGACGAAGGTCGAAACCTTGCCGGGGGCATCGGGCGCGGGCGGCGCTTCGGGCGGTTCGGGCGCATCGGGCGCGGCAGGCGGTGCCGGCGGCACGGGCGGCCTGGGCGGCGCGGGTGCCTCGACCTGCGCTTCGGATGCGGCGTAGCTGATCGAAGCGGTCAGCGGCAACGCCAGCACGCCAAGGCCAAGCAACGCGCGGCCGGCCATCCGGCGACGGGCAGAAAGGTGGGACATCGACAGGCTCCTGAGACGTTGAATGATGGATTTCTCGCCCAGCACCGGACAGGCCATCGGCGCGGCCAGCGCGAGGTTCGGGCCGGCGGCGAAACCGGCGATCAGGCGGGCGTAGGCGGCACGTTCGTCGGCATCGGCACGGGCGATCACGCGGGCATCGCACGCCGCTTCCTGATCGCGCCGCAGCGCCAGCCAGCCGTAATGGCCGAGCGGATTGAACCAGTGCAGCGCGAACAGCGGCTGGACGAGAATGTTGATCAGCAGATCGCCCCCGCGATGGTGCGCGACCTCGTGCGCCAGCGCCAGATCGCGCGCACGCCGATCATGCAGCGCCATGAAGCCGGGCGGCAGCGCGATCACCCGATCTAGCACGCCGAAGGCCAGCGGGGCATTGGTGCCCGGGGTTTCTACCAGCCGGATCGCGCCCAGCCGTCCGGGGATGCGCCCCATCTCGCGCCCACGCGCCAGCAAGTGCTCGCGCAAGGTGAAATAGGCGGCGAACCGGCGGCACAGGAACATGCCCGCCCCGCCAAGCCAGACCAGCAGCACCGCCTCGACCAAAGGAAGGCCATCAATCAGCGCAAACAGATCAAATCCGGGTTCGGGCTGCGGCGCAACCACAATGGCCTCTGCCTGCCACACCGCCGGATCGGTCGCGGGCGCCGGAGCGGGCTTTGCCGGTGCCATCCAGGCGGGCAGCGTCAGCGGCGGCAGCACCAGCCGGATCAGCGGCAGCGCCCACAGCGCATAGGCGCATTGCGGTCCGCACCAGCGCGCCACTGGACGGCGCAGCAGCAGCACGATTGCGATCAGCACGCCGGTCCATGCCAGCGTCTCCATCATCACCGCGCTCATGGCCGCAGCTCCTTCAGCAGCGCCTCGATCTCGGTAAGGTCATCCTCGGTCAGGGCCTCGGTTTCGGCCAGATGGGCGACCAGCGATGCTGCCCGCCCGCCGAACAGGCGATCAACCAGCCGCCGGGATTCGCCGCCGACATAGGCTGAACGCGCGATCAGCGGCGAATAGAGATAACGCCGCCCGTCGGGCGCAGCGGACAGCGCACCCTTCTGCACCAGCCGCGCCAGCAGCGTCTTGACCGTGGCGAGGCTCCAGCCGCGCGCCGCACACACCGCCTCGCAAACTTCGGCAGCGGTCTGGCGCGGGCGTTCCCACAAGACATCCATCACCGCCAGTTCGGCTTCGGTGATGCGTTCGTGAACGGGTTCTTCCGGAGTTGTCACAGGGGCCTCCCTCAAGACTGATTACACCTGTAGTCATTGCGACTACATCTGTAAACATTGCGCCCCGATGAACGACGCCGCTCCCCGCTTGCGCCTCGACGAAGCGCCGATATGTTCCCACGAATGACACTCCGCGCCATATTCTCCGCCTTGCTCTTCCTGCTTGCCGCGCCGCTGCTGGCGCAGAGCGAGGAATTCCTGCCGCTCACTGCGCCGGTCGAACTGGCGCAGGATCAGCCCGATATCGCCATCGGCGAGCTGATCTTCCGCGGCGGGGTGGAGATCGCGCCCGACAAGGCGCAAATCGGCGGCATTTCGGGGCTCGAATGGCATGACGGGCAGCTTTATGCTGTCACCGACGACGGGCGCTGGCTGGTGCTGACGCCGGAGAACGTGCAGGGGCGGCTGGTCGATGTCTCACAGGTGACGATCGGCCCGCTGCTGGACGAACGCGGGCGCAAGCTGGGCGGCAAGGAACGCGGCGATGCGGAAGGCATCACGCGGCTGGCATCGGGCGAATGGCTGGTGTCGTTCGAGCAGGAACACCGCATCTGGCGTTATCCGGCGATCGGTGCTGCAGCGGCGGGCAGCGAGGACCACGCGGCCGCGCTTGTCGCGGGGGCCGAGGCCAATAGCGGGATCGAAACGATCGCGGCCTATGCAGGCGGCCTGTTCGCCTGCGGCGAATGGATCGATCCGGCGCGCCCCAATTGTCTGCGGATCACGCCCCAAGGCACACAAGCCTTCGCCCTCGCCGCGCCCGAAGGCATCGCCGAAGCAGGCGGCGTGCCGACCGACGCGGCCTGCGCCGAGGACGGCACCTGCTATGTCCTGCTGCGCAGTTATCGGCGGGGTGAAGGCAACCGCGCGGCCATTGTCGAAATGGCACCCGACAACACGCCCGAAACCCTCGCCGTGCTGACTCCGCCGCTCACGCTCGACAATTTCGAAGGGCTGGCCTTTCGCGAGGAGGCGGGGCGAAAGTTTCTCTATGTAATCTCGGACGACAACTTCAATAATTGCGACGGGAACGAGCGGCCCGATTGCCAGCGCACGCTGCTGATGAAGTTCGAGATCAAGGGCAATGCCCCTCCCCCCGGTGCGCCGGTGGTCGTGTCGGCTGCCCCTGCGACGAAATCCACCGCCCGCCCCGGCACCCGCCCCTTCCCCGAAGCGGCGAGCGTCAATGTCGTGCTCACGACCGAGCTGGGCGACATCACCATCGCGCTGGAGACCGAGCGCGCGCCCGTCACCGCCGCCAATTTCCTGCGCTATGTCGATGAAAAGCGCTTCGACGGGACGGTGTTCTACCGCGCGATGCGATTGGACCGCGAACCGCGCCCCAACGGGCTGTTGCAGGGCGGGACGCAATTCGATCCCAAGCGCATCCTGCCCGGCATCCCGCACGAGCCGACCTCGCAGACCGGCCTCACCCACACCCACGGCGCATTGTCGATGGCGATGGGCGAGCCCGGCAGCGCGAACGGCGATTTCTCGATCATGATCGAGGACCAGACCGGATTGGACGCCGATCCTGCCGCCAGTGATCCGGTGTGGCGCAATGGCTATGCCGTGTTCGGCTATGTCGTGGACGGGATGGATGTGGTCGCCGCGATCCACGCCAGCGAAATCGACCCCGACAAGGGCGAAGGCTGGATGAAGGGCGAAATCCTGGCAAAGCCGGTGAAGATCATTTCTGTCCGGCGCGCACCGGCGGAGTAAACGCCGCCGGATCGAAGGCGGGCCGCCCGACCGGTGCGCTGGCGATACGCGGTATATTCGCCTCGATCTGCGGCAGCCAGCCTTTCGCATCGGCCCCGATGCTCACCTGCGGCAGCGAAGCGAGAAAACGCGCCTTGATCTCCCATTCCGCGACCGAACGCCCCGCCATGCGCGCTGCCTCGTCAAGGCTCACCGGCTGGCGCAGCGCGCGGTTGATCAGCGCATCGCCGAAGAACGTCCAGTCATTCTCCGCCGCGCAGCCGAAGGACGTTCGCGTGCTGGCCGCTGCGGTCAGAATCGCTGTGTCGGGACTGGCGAGTGCGGGAACGAATACCCCCGAATAGCAGGCCGAAAGGATCAGCACCCGCCGTCGGATCCCCGCTTCCTCCAGCGCCGCTTTCAGACGCGCAGGGGACAGGATGCCATAACCGCTGTCGCCGTAATGATAGGCCAGCCCCAAATCCAGCCCGTGGCTAGTGGTGTAGAGCACCAGCACGTCCTCGGATGCGTCCATCAGGGTGCCGATATGCGACAGCGCCAGCACCAGCGCGGTGATCGAGCCGTGCGGCGCATCGTCGCGCACCCCGTCCGGCCCGGCCAGCACCAGCGTGCGGGCTTGTGCGCCGTAACGCGCAGCCAGCACCCGCCCCGCCTCGCGCGCCTCACGGGCGAAGACAGGATCGCTGTCGAGCGCGATGGTGACGACGTAGGCATCGGGCGTGCCCGGCACGTGAGGCTGAAGCGCGGCAAGCGCGCTATCGAGCCGCCGCTGCTGTTCGCGGATATGCGCGGCGCTGAACCCGCGTCGCAGCTCCGGCCCCGCCTCGAAACTGGCACGCCGCTGGGTGCGGCTTTCCCCGCTGCCGAGATCGGGGAACGGCGCGGTGTGCGGCGGCGGCTGGTTGGGATTGGCGGGGGCTGACTGCGGAAGCGCCGGGGCCGCGAGCAATGCCGCGAGAAGCCCGGTGATGATCGCGCCCCTGTTCATCGGGGATCAAGGTGATGCGGCACGCCAAAAGGGTCAAGCGCTATTCCCGTCGACGCACGCTTTTGTCTTTTGCAATCCAGCCAAAGCCATTAAGCTATTAGAATATTTGAAGCGGGTCGCAGCGCTCCCGGGGGCATGACGGCACGGAAGGGGGCAGACGTGGGGCAGACCTTCAAGCTACTGGGACCGCCCTTGCGCGGCACGATAGCATTGGCGTGGGCATTCGCGCTCGCCTCGTGCACCATCGTTCAGGTCGATGGCCCGGCGAAGGTCACCCGCATTTATCCAGGGGTGCTCAGAATTGAGCCTGCTGCCGACAATTCAATGATTGCCTATCGTACCCGCGGGTTCGGCATCGTGCCGGGCCACAATGGCGTGACTGTGGGCTTTGCCGGGGAAACGGCAGTCGCGATGGCGGACACGGATCAATGCCGGGTTGTCCTGTTTGATCCTGATCCGGAGACTGTCGGCGAACTCGCAGCGCTGCTGCAACCGGTTATTCCGAAACAACAAGTATGTAACCTTGGGGGGTAATGGATGAACAGGAATTTTTTGGGCGCAACCGTGGCCCTTCTTACGCTTGCCGGGTGCAGTTCGGTCGATCAAGTTCCGCTCGTCTATGTATCGACGACGAAGGTAGGCGTTAATGTCGAGAGCGGATCAGCCGAAACACCCGGGGCAAGCATCATGATAGGCGTCGATCTGACCGATGCTGCCTATGTCCCAGTTGCGGTAACACGCAACTGTTCCGGCGACACTGTGGAGATGATGAAGCTGTGCGCCGATAATCTCAAGGAAATCACGGTCATCCGAGGGGAAAGCAAGGCCCTCACCGAGAATGACAAATCGCGGATTAAGCAACTGGCCAACGATGCCAACGCGCTCAGCGAGAAGATGGTCGGTACTGCCGGAAACTATTCGACAGCCTTGTCAAACCTCGCCGAGGCGCAGTCGAGCGTTCGTGCGGCTGAGTCCGCGAAGGCGCAGGTTGACCTGTTGACCGCCAAGAAAGAGGCTTTGCCGGAAGGAACGGAATTTATCGAAAGCGCGCAGCTTGACGAAGCGACGCGCACCTTCAGTGATCTGGAAAACCGGAAAAAGACACTCGCCGCAGCTGGCGATGCTGTCGATGCGGCGCGCCAAGCGCTCGATAAGGACAAGCAGGATTTGAGGAAGCTCACAAATGAGTTTCTCAACCTGATTCCCCGGGAAAGCGGTTCCTCGTTGGGGCAGAGCGATGCTCTTTCGGTGTTCGGAACCTTTACCGGCGACATCAATGGCAAAACGGGACAGGAAACAGGGTCCAGCGTCCGACTTGGTAAGAGCTTTTCGACTGGCGTTGCCGCGCAGCATCTCGCGCAAGGTGTTGCCGATCGTGAGAGAGTGGTTGCCGAAAAACGCTCGGATTGCGTGAAGGCGGTGACGGACGGCTTCGCGGCCCTCCCCAACACTGCACGGACCTTGGATACATACCAGAAGCTGCTGTCGCGCTGCGACGGCTAATATCTGGCGACAGCAAACAGCCTGTCCCGATTTGCACCCCCTCCCGCACGCGGGAGGGGGCTTTCACGCGATCAATACACCCGTGCCTTGGGCTCGATGTACTTGATGTCGTCGGTCAGCGTATATTCGTGCACCGGACGGTAATCGATCCGGATGTTGCTGCCGCGACCGCCCCAGCCGTCGAACCAGGCGATGGTGTGCTTCATCCATTCCTTGTCGTTGCGATCGGGGAAGTCCTCGTGCGCGTGGGCGCCGCGGCTTTCCTTGCGGTTTGCCGCCGATGCCATCGTCACATTGGCCTGCGCCATGAGGTTGTCGAGCTCCAGCGTTTCGATCAGGTCGCTGTTCCAGATCAGCGACTTGTCGGTGACGTGGATGTCCTCCATCCGCTTGTTCTGCTCGGCGAGCTTCGCCACGCCTTCGTCCATTAGTTTCTGATCGCGGAACACGGCGCAGTGCTTTTGCATTGCCTTCTGCATTTCCGCACGGATCTGCGCGGTGGGCGATCCGCCCTCGGCATAGCGGAAGTGATCCAGACGGGTCAGCGCGAAATCGGCGCTGTCCGCGGGAAGCTCCGGCTGCTTGGCATTGGGCTTCAGATTGTCGCGCAGGTGGTGGCCGGTCGCACGGCCGAACACCACGAGATCGATCAGCGAGTTCGAGCCGAGGCGGTTCGCCCCGTGCACCGAAACGCAGGCCGCCTCGCCCACGGCGTAAAGGCCGGGAATGACCTGATCCGGATTGCCGTCCGGCCCCAGCGTCACGACCTGCCCGTGATAGTTACACGGGATGCCGCCCATGTTGTAATGCACCGTCGGGGTGACGGGCAGTGGCTGGCGGGTCAGATCGACGCCGGCGAAGATCTTGCCGCTTTCGGTGATGCCCGGCAGGCGCTGGGCCAGCACGTTCGGGTCGATATGGTCGAGGTGGAGGTAGATGTGATCCCCCTCCGGCCCGACGCCGCGCCCTTCGCGCATTTCGAGCGCCATCGAGCGCGAAACGACGTCGCGCGAGGCGAGATCCTTCGCGGAAGGCGCGTAACGCTCCATGAAGCGTTCGCCTTCGGAGTTGGTGAGGTAACCGCCCTCCCCGCGCGCGCCTTCGGTGATCAGCACGCCCGCGCCGTAGATGCCGGTCGGGTGGAACTGCACGAATTCCATGTCCTGCAGCGGCAGCCCTGCACGCAGCACCATCCCGCCGCCGTCGCCGGTGCAGGTGTGGGCTGAGGTGGCGGTGTAGTAGCAGCGCCCGTAGCCGCCGGTCGCCAGAACCACGCTCTGCGCGCGGAAGCGGTGGATCGTGCCGTCATCAAGGCACATCGCCATCACGCCGACGCAGACCTTCTGGCCGTCACGCTCCGACATGATCAGATCGAGCGCGAAATACTCGATGAAGAAGTCGGCGTCATACTTCAGGCTCTGCTGGTAGAGCGCGTGGAGCATGGCGTGGCCGGTGCGGTCGGCGGCGGCGCAGGTGCGCTGCACCGGCGGGCCGGCGCCCATGTTCTGCATGTGCCCGCCGAACGGGCGCTGATAGATCGTGCCGTCGGCATTGCGGCTGAAGGGCACGCCCGCGTGTTCGAGCTCGTAAACCGCCGCCGGGGCTTCGCGCGCGAGATATTCGATCGCGTCCTGATCGCCCAGCCAGTCAGACCCCTTGACGGTGTCATACATGTGCCAGGTCCAGTGGTCGGGCGAGTTGTTGCCGAGCGATGCGGCGATGCCGCCCTGCGCTGCGACAGTGTGCGAGCGGGTCGGGAACACCTTGGAGATATTGGCGGTGCGCAGGCCGGCCTCGGCCGCGCCCATCGTCGCGCGCAGGCCGGAACCACCCGCGCCCACAACGACGACGTCATAGGTATGATCGATGATCTTGTAAGCGCCCTTCAGGTGCGGTGCACCGCCGGTTTCGCTTGCTGCTGCGGTAGCCATCAGGCCTGACCTCCGAATGCGAGCGCGGCAACGCTGAAAATGGCAAAGGCGCCGCCGCCGATAGTTGCGAGATTGAGCGCTGCAAGGGCAGCGAATTTGGTGCCGGCTTCGTGGACATAATCCTCGATCAGCACCTGCAGCCCGAGCCGGGCGTGCCAGAACAGGCTGATGACCAGCAGGATCATCGCCGTCGCCGAGACCGGCTGCGAAAGCCACTTGGTGACGCTGGCATAGCCGAAATCGCCGAGCATGATGAAGCTGACCAGCAGCCAGCTCATCAGCACCACATTGCCGATCGCGGTGAAACGCTGCACCAGCCAGTGATGCGGGCCTTCATGCGCCGCGCCCAGACCGCGCACGCGTCCGATGGAAGTTCCGTTACCCATGGTCTTTCCTCCTCAGCGCAGCAGGAGCAGGGCCCAGAAGCCCGCGGTGAGCAGAATCGCGATGATCGGCGCAGCGATCGACCACATGCGGTTGGTGTCGAGTTCGTAACCCGCGCCGATATCCAGCACAAAGTGGCGAAGCCCGCTCATCAGGTGGGTGAAGAACGCCCAAGACAGCCCGACCAGCACCACCATGCCGGGAATCGAGCCCATGATCGCCTGGAAGCTGGCATAGGCCGCCGGCCCGCTGGCAAGCGCGCCCAGCCACCACACCAGCACGGCGAGGCCGACCAGCGCCATGCCGTCGCCGGTTGCGCGGTGGAGGATCGAAATCAGCATGTGCGGCCCCCAGCGCCACACCTGCAAATGGGGAGAAAGCGGTCTTTGGTTCATGGTGATCCCGTCTGGTCCCTGTTATGTGCCTCCCACTTAGCGCCACTGTCGGCTGAGGCAAGCCGCCAGCGGTGGACACAGCTTGCAAAGTTTCGGATAGGCGATTGCATGGGACACATTCTGGTTACCGGATCGAGCCGCGGAATCGGCAAGGCGGCGCTCGACGCGCTGGCGGCACGCGGGGCGCAAGTCATCGGTCACGCCTCGCGCCCGCAGGCGGCGGCAGAAGACGGCGTACCGATCATCGCTGCCGATTTCGGCGATCCGCTCAGCGTGCAATCGCTGTGGGAACAGGCGCTCGACATCGCGGGCGGGGAAATCGACGCGGTTGTGAACAATGCCGGGCGGTTCGAGGCGAACCGGCTCGATCGTTCGGACATCGAATGGCTCGATGCGTGGGAGGACACCGTCAGGGTCAACCTCACCAGCGCGGCGCAATTATCGCGCTTTGCCGTGCTTCACTGGCAGGAACGCGCCTTTGCCGGACGCCTTGTTCATGTCGCCAGCCGCGCCGCCTATCGCGGGGATTCGCCCGCGCACTGGCATTACGCCGCCGCCAAAGGCGGGATGGTGGCAATGCACAAGACCATCGCGCGCGCTTACGCCAAGGAAGGCATCCTCAGCTTCGCGGTTACCCCCGGCTTTACCGATACCAGCATGGCCGGCGATTACCTCGCCAGCCGCGGCGGGCCGGGTTTGCTGGCCGACATTCCGCTGGGCCGCGTGGCGACCCCGGAAGAAATCGCCAGCATCATCACCTATTGCGCGCTCGACGCGCCGCCGAGCATGACGGGTGCGGTGATCGACGCGAACGGGGCCAGCTTTGTCCGGTAACACCACCTGGAAGCTCTCCGCCTTCGCCCCCAAGCCTGTCGTGCAGGCCGCCCTTATCGCGCATGACGAGGTGGACGACTGGGACTATGATCTGGTCATCGCCGGGCGCGAGGTGGCCGAAGACAGGCCCGATGATTGGGTGCTCGAAGGCTGGTTTCCCCGCAAACCGGGCAAGGCCGAAAAGGCGGCGCTTGCGGGGCTGTTTGCCGGCAAGGCCCCGCCGATCACCGTCGAACAACTGCCCGACGAGGACTGGGTAACGCTGAGCCAGCAGGGGGTCGAGCCGATCCGTGCGGGGCGCTTCCATGTCCACACGCCCGAATATCCGGCCGATCCGCAAGCCATCGACTTCATTATTCCCGCCTCTCAGGCCTTCGGCACCGGCCAGCACCGCACCACAGCAGGGTGCCTCGAAATGCTGGGCCATATGAAGGATAGCGGGATGATCGCCCGCAATATTGCGGATATCGGCACCGGCACCGGCCTGCTCGGTTTCGCCGCGCTCCGCCTGTGGCCGCGCGCGCTGTGCACGCTTACCGATATCGATCCTGTCTGCGTGCCCGTGGTCGAGGAAAACGCCGCCACCAACGGCATCGCGCTTGGCTCGGGTGCGGGCGAGGCGATCATGGTGGTGGCCGACGGAATGGACGATCCGCTGATCCGCGTGCGCGGACCTTACGACTTGCTGATCGCCAATATCCTCGCCGGCCCGCTGGTGGAACTCGCGCCCGATTTCGCCAGGGCCGTCAGCCCCGGCGGCAGCCTGCTGCTCGCAGGATTGCTTGCCGGAGAGCAGGAAGCCGCCGTCAAGCGCGCAATGAAGCTGGCGGGCTTCCGCATGGCCGCAAGGCTCCAGCGCGGCGACTGGGCGATCCTTTGGCTGCGGCGGCGAAGGGCTAGGTAAGCCCCGCCCGCCAGCGCTCCAGCCACAGCCGTTCGGCGCGCGGCGGACCCAGCGCGAGCGCGGCATCCAGCGCCGCCGCCGCCTCCCCTGTCCGACCCGTCTTCGCAAGCAGATCGGCGCGCGCAACGTGCCACGGGCGCGCCAGCGCGAGCCGCTCGGCCGGGAGCTCTCCCACAGCGGCCAGCCCCGCCGCCGCGCCTTCAACCTGCGCCAGCGCCAGCGCACGGGAGAGCGACACCATCGGCGAGGGCCTGAGCGCCAGCAGTACATCATAGAGCCGCACCACCGCGCCCCAGTCCACCGCCCCGTCGAAGGCGCGGCGCGCATGGGTCAGCTGGATCGCCGCCATCACCTGATAGGGCCCTGAGCGACCCGCCTGCGCCGCCCTTTCCATCAGCACGCGCGCCTCCGTGATCCGTGCGAAGTCCCACAGGGCGCAATCCTGCTGCGAAAGCGGCACCATCGCACCCGTATCATCAAGCCTCGCCGCCTGCCGCGATCGTGCGAGCAGCACCAGCGCGGCAAGGCCCAGCGCCTCGGGCTCCTCATGAACGAGTTCGGCGACCAGCAGCGCCAGCCGTTCGACTTCGCCGCCAAGGTCTTCACCCAGATCCGCCGACAACTCCCCGCCGGCATCGGCATAGGCGGCGGTGAAGGCCAGTTCGAGCGCCAGCAGCACTGCCGCCAGCCGCGCAGGCCAGTCGCGTCGCGGGGGCAGTTCGAAGGCGATCCCCGCCTCGCGCACCTTGGCCTTGGCGCGGGTGATACGCTGGAACATGGTCTGTTCGCTCACCACGAACAGCCGCGCGATGGCGCTCACCGGCAGGCCGCAGATCACCTTGAGCGCGAGCGCGATGCGCGCCTCTGGAGCGATCGCAGGATGGCAGCAGATGAACAGCAGTCGCAGCCGTTCGTCGGGGATCGGTTCGGGCAGCGTGAGGATGTCGGCCATGTCTGTCACCTGCGCCAGCGCATCTGCGGTGCGTGCCTCGGCCGCGGCCTTGCGGACGCCATCGAGCGCGCGGCGCCGGGCGACCACGAACAGCCAGGCGGCGAGATCGCGCGGAGCTTCGGCCAGCGCGAGTGCACGCTCGGCGGCTCCGGCAAAGGCCTCTTCCGCTGCATCCAGATCGCGCAATTGTGCGGCAAGCGCGGCCACCACCCGGGGCCGCGCCGCCATGATTGCCGCTCCGGGCACTGTGCCTTGCGCGGCGTTCAGCCTTCGGCCCCCATCGGCCACACCGGACGCACCTCTATCCCGCCCTTGGGCACCGGAATGCGGCGCGCCCACTCGAGCGCCTCGTCAAGACTGGCGACGTCGATGATGTAGAACCCGCCCAGTTCCTCGTGGGTCTCGGCAAAGGGGCCGTCATGGAGCGTGGTGGTGCCATTGTCGAAGCGGAGCGTGGTAGCGGTGGCGGCGGGCTTCAGCCGCTCGCCCGAAAATGGCACCCCGGCGGCGACCAGATCCTCGGCCAGTTTCATGTGCCCGGCCAGAACCTGCTCCATCAGCGCCGCACCCTCGGGGCCGGCATATACGCTTTCGTCCTCGTTGATCATCAACATGAATTGCATCGCACGTCTCCGTTATCGGCCCGGCCACAATGGCGAGGCTCTGACAGGGAGACGGGCTTGCCAAGCGGGATTCGACAGAGGGCGCGAAAATTATTTGGCGAGAGCGTCCTCAAGCAGCGCCAGCGCGTTGCGGGTGAAGGCGGCCATATTGGCGATGCGATCATTCGAACCGGTTTCGATGAGGCGGGTGAATTCGCCCTCCGCCCCGGCCAGCGCCGCCACGCTGCGCCCCGCAGGCGCACCACTGGGATGGGTCGAACCGCCCACCGATCCGCTTTCGGCAAGGCCCCATTCGGCGCCGAAATTATCCCGGATCGCGCGGGCTTGCAGCAGCGCGTAATCGTCGCTCGCCCCGCGCATGCCCTTGTAGGCTTCGCGCGGCAGGGCAAACAGCACGTCGCGCGCGCGGAATGAATAGACGACGCCCCCGCCGACGAAGAAATCGAGCGCGCCGGGCACGGTCAGCAGGCTGGCGGCAATCAAACCGCCCGTCGCCCCGTCCGCCACAGCGACTTTCTCGCCACGCGCGCGCAGCAGGCCTGCGATACGCAGGGCCTGGGGGTGCAATTCGTGCAGCAGATCGCTCATGGTGCACTCACCTCCACCACGATGTCGCCAAGCTGGTTCGAGCCGTGGCGCACGCGGTCACCCGCTTTCAGGAAATGCCCGCCTGCCAGCTCGTTGGCGATAAAGCGCCGCTTGACGCTGTCGACCAATCCGGTGCCGGACAGAGGGCCACCGCCCAGCAGATAGGCCGCAATCCCCTCGATCATGTCGGCGCGCGTGGGCGGCGTGAAGATCACACCCTCCGATGTGCCCGACATCAGCGTCATGTCGGTCGTAATCCTGCCCTGCGGCGCGAGCCGGTGGAAGCTGCCCTGATAAAGAAAGCGTGGCTTGTCCATGTCGCCCAGCGCCTTGGCAGCGAGTTGGCGGAAATCCATCACCATCTCGCCCCCGCGCGCATCCTGTCGTGGATCATCATTGACCTCTGTCGTCATCCGCGCACGCTCGACAAACCGCTTCCAGTCGCGCGGCACCACGATGAACGGGCCGGAAGGGTAATGGCCGAGGCCGCTCTTGGCGTCGGAAAAGCCGAAGCCGGAATCGAGATTATCGGGATCGGCCAGTTCCACCAGCGCGTTGCGGTTGGTGAAATCGCCGCACAGGAACACGCCTTTCACCGCCGCGTCGAAATCGGCAAGGCTGGCAATGTCGCGATCGAAGCGCATGCAGAGCTCAACCTCGTAATCAAGCAGGATGCCGGGATGCGCGGTGATGGTGGTGCGTGCGGGCGTGGCGGTGCCGAACTTGGGAAACTGGAACACTGATCCGCTGTTCGCTTCGGCAGCATGTTCGGGGAAGTTGGTGCCGGTGCCGATATGGACGGCGCCGCCCGGGGCCGAAGGGAGCAGCACATCATAGGCGAGCGTCATGCGCGGGCTATCGGGCAAGGCGGCGGGCAAGCGCGGCAGCGAGCCAAGATCGCGCAGCGGATTGCCGGTTTGCGCAGCGCCCAGCACCGCAAGCGGGACGCCGGTAACCGAATTGCCGTCGAAGCCGCTGACCAGCAGTGTTGCCTGCTTTCCGTCCGCATCGCGATAAAGCGCCAGCGTCAGCGCCTCGGCCAGTGGCGCGAGTTGCGGATCAAGCGCTGCCTGTTCGAAGGTCGCGGGATTGCCTTTCGGGTCAGGCGCGGTTGCCCAGGCGGCGGCGAGGCCGATCACGGCCACCAGCATCAACACCGCGAACCCCTTTGCCAGCCTGCGCATTGCCCTACCCCGCTTCGGCAACGATTTGCGCCCAGCCGGCCTCGTCGATCACCTCGATCCCAAGATCGGCGGCCTTCTTGAGCTTCGAGCCCGCACCAGGCCCGGCCACCACCAGATCCGTCTTCGCGCTGACGCTGCCGGCCGCCTTGGCACCCAGCCGTTCGGCCTGCGCCTTGGCCTCGTCGCGGCTCATGGTTTCGAGCTTGCCGGTGAAGACAACGGTCTTGCCCGCAACCCTGCTGGCAACGGTCTGCACCTCATAGCGCGGCGGGGTGACTTCATTGAGCAGGTCTTCCCACACCGCGACATTGTGCGGCTCGTGGAAGAAATCGCCCAGCGCCTCGACCACCGAGGGGCCGATCCCGTCGATGGCGGTGAGTTCCGCCACGGCATCCGCATCGCCTTCCCGCGCACGTTCGGCGATCACGCGAAGCACGGGCAATTCGTGGAAGTTCTTCATCAGATCGCGCGCGGTCACCTCGCCGACATGGCGGATGCCGAGCGCGAATAGCAGCCGCGCCGCGTCGGGCGCGCGCTTGGCCTCGATCGCGGCGAGCAGGTTGTCGACCGACTTTTCCTGCCAGCCTTCAAGCGCGAGAATATCGGCGCGGCGCTTGCGCAGGCGGAAGATGTCCGCCGGACTTTCGAGCCAGCCCAATGCGAAAAACTGCGCGATGGTCTTCTCGCCCAGTCCTTCGATATCGAGCGCCTTGCGGGAGACGAAATGTTCGAGCCGCTGGGTGCGCTGCGCGGGGCAGATGAGGCCACCCTGACAGCGCACATCGACTTCGCCATCTTCCGCCACCGCCTCGCTGCCGCATTCGGGGCAGTGATCGGGGAACGGGAAGGCGGGGCGATCTTCCTCACGCGTCAGGTTCTCGACCACCTGCGGGATCACGTCGCCCGCGCGCTGGATCACCACGCGGTCGCCGACGCGCAGGCCCAGCCGCGCGATCTCGTCGCGGTTGTGGAGCGTGACGTTGGTCACTGTCACCCCGCCGACCAGCACCGGCGCGAGGCGGCCCACCGGGGTCAGCTTGCCGGTCCGGCCCACCTGTATGTCGATCGCCTCAACCGTGGTTTCGGCGCGTTCGGCCGGGAACTTGTGCGCCAGCGCCCAGCGCGGTGCCTTGGCGACGAAGCCCAGCCGTTCCTGCCAGTCGAGCCGGTCAAGCTTGTAGACGACGCCGTCGATATCATAGGGCAGATCGGGCCGCGCCTTGCCGATCGCATCGAACCGCGCGACCAGTTCCTCCGTACCGCCGACGACGCGCGCGAATAGCGGCGAGACCGGAAAGCCCCAGCTTCTGATCGCCTCGACCACCTCGGTCTGGGTGGTGCCGGGCAGCTGCGACACCGCGCCCCAGCCATGCGCCCAGAAGCGCAATTGGCGCTTCGCGGTGACGCTCGCATCCTTCTGGCGCAGGCTTCCGGCAGCGGCGTTACGCGGGTTGGCAAACAGCTTTCCGCCCGCTTCCTGCTGCGCAGCATTGAGCGCGGTAAAGGCCTGTTTTTCCATATAGACCTCCCCGCGCACCTCGAACACCTCGGGCACGCCGGCAGGCAGGGTTTGCGGTATGTCGGGAATGAAGGCGACATTCGCCGTCACATCCTCGCCCACCTGCCCGTCGCCGCGCGTCGCAGCGCGCACCAGCTTGCCGTTTTCATAGCGCAAGGAGCACGACAATCCGTCGATCTTGTCCTCGGTGGTCACCGCCAGCGGCTCGCCTTCGGGCAGGTTGAGGAAGCGCCGCATCCGCGCCAGCCACTCGCCCACTTCCGCAGGGCTGAAGGCATTGTCGAGGCTCATCATGCGAACCTCGTGCGTCACCTTGCCCAATGGCGAGGCGGCAATTGCGTGGCCGATCTTGCGCGATGGGCTATCCTCGCGGATCAGGTGCGGAAAAGCAGCCTCCAGCTCGGCATTGCGGCGCACCAGCGCATCATATTCCGCATCGGAAATCTCGGGCGAATCCTCGGCGTGATACAGCCGGTCATGCTTCGCAATCGCCTTGGCCAGCCGCATCAATTCGTTGGCGGCATCGGCTTCGGAAAGGGTCGTCACGTCATTCATATGCTCAGTTTTCGCCCTTCAGCACCGCCAGCATCGCAGGCTCGTTTGCCGCATAGACCGGATTGCCGGGCGTGATGATGGCAAAGTGGCTCGCCCCTGCGTTCTCGCGCACGGCCACCTTCGTCCCGCCTGCGGCAATCGCCGCCTGTGTCGCCGCCGCGGGCGCAGGCAGCTTCGCCTGCACGAACAGCAGCTCGGCGAGCTGCGGTGCGACCGTCGAAGGCGAAATTGCCTTGTAGCGTTCGGGAAAGCGCATCGGCTCGCCGCCCATGAAGGGATCGACCGCAGAGAACTGGCACAGCGCATCGAAGGCAGGCCGTTCCGCCCCGACATCGCCCGGCCCATCGAGCACGATTGCCGCGCGCACCATTAGCGGATCGCGCGCGCCCACCGGCCCGTCCGCACCCTGCCGGCTCGCCAGCCATTGCGCCGGGAGCGCGCCCGCCGAATGGCCGACCAGCGTCACCGCCGCGCGGTCAACCGGATAGCGCGCCGCCACCTTGTCGATCAGCCGCGCCGAGGCCGCCCAGTCAGTAAAGGAGCCGGGCCACCCGCCCCCATCGCCAACCTCGCGGTAATCGACATTGAGCGTGGCGATGCCGAGCGCCTGCCAGCGGGTTGCAAGCGGGGCCATATAGGCCTGCGAGGCGATACCGGTCTTCCAGCACCCGCCGTGATAGATCACCGCCAGCGGGAACGGGCCCTTTCCATCCGGAAGCCGCAGTTCGGCAAAGCCGCGCGGATGATTGGCATAGCGCAGCACCGCGTCCGGAGCGGAGGCAGCAAGATCCGCGTCGGTGCCGTAGGTCGCGTTGTTCGGTTGCACGGGCGCGGACTCCTCGGGTGCGGGCGTAGCAGGGGTACATGCAGCGGCAAGCAGCAGAAGCGGGAGCAGACCCCTTTCCACACGTGCGATTTGGCTAATTTGCATGGGCCAAGCTATGCATGAAGCGGGGGTCTGGCAAAAGAGCCCTGTCATCGGGTCGCGGTTCGCCAAGGGGGAAAACCGATGATCGATCGCATTCTCAAAGCCGTTGTCACGGCCAGCGTGGCGCTGATGGCGCTGCTTTACGTCGCGCACAACATCGCCAATCTGCCGCAGGCCTTCGACTTCTTCGTCTATACGACCAGCCATGCCGACCAGACGGCCTATCCGCTCACCCTGCTGCCGGTGCCGCCGCAATTCCTGATCGTGGTCGCCATGATCCTGGTGTTCACGCTTGAACTGGTGGCAGGCCTCGGCGGGTTGTGGGGAGCGTGGACGCTGTGGTCGCTGCGCAAGGCGGACGTGCGGGAATTCGAGGCCGGCAAGGCATGGGCGAAGATCGCCATGGGCGCGGCAGTACTAAACTGGTGGGGGCTGTTCCAAGGCGTGGCAGTGGCGGGATACCAGCTCTGGCAGATGCCGCTAGGCCAAGGGCCCAATCAGGGCTCGTGGGTGTTCGGCGGCATGGCAATGATGACGCTGATCTACCTCACCCTGCGCGAGGCGGACGCCTAGGCGCCTTCGACCAACACCTGCGTTGGCGGCTCGGGCAGGCAAGACCCCGGAGCGCCTTTTTTCGAATAGCGGGCACCCGGAAAGCGGCCAAACCACAGGGTTGCAATGTATATCTTGTGAAAAATCCAAAAATATGACCATAATAGCGCGGGGTTGCATCACGACTCGTGAATCAGTGCAAATATTGCTTGTATTTGCACAGTGGAGGAGATGCATATTTATGAAAAGCCAAACATTTTTCGCAGCAATTGCTGCTTCGGTTATATTTGCTGCACCTGCGAATGCGCAGAATTTTACTTATGATGTCGTCTGGAAACCCGTTGAATCCATTGGCGGAATGACGGGGGCGGACGGAAGTCGCGGCGGCGGCGCGGGTGTCGTCAACGGGGCCTACACCACCACATACGAAGACGGATCGGTGCAAAAGGGCACCGTGCGCTGCGTCGGCATGCAACAGCCCGACAACGGCCTGTTCGACATCCATATGAGCTGCACCACCAAAGACACCACCGGAACCGCGTCGGTGATCTGGGGATGCAACTATCTGGGCGAACCCGGGCCGGAAACGCCGCTCGGCTGTGTCGGCGGCATTCAGGGCACGTCAGGCGAAGCGAAGGGGCGTAACGGCCTGATGACCATGGAATGGTATTCCGATACCGCCTCGCGCGGGACGGGCCAGTGGTACCGCGGCCAGTAACCCTGCGAATAATCGTACCGGCCGCAAGCTGAAGAGCTTGCGGCCGGGGACGGCTGAATTGGCGGCGATTACACCACCCAGCGCATTTCGTATCCGGTAACGGACCAGCTGCCGCCCGACCTTTCGACTTCGTAGCGATTGCCTCCGCCGAACCAGTCAATATCGACAAGGCAGCGGCTGCGGGTCGGACAGTCCACTTTGGCAATCTTCAGATGGGCTGCTTCGGTGCCTTGCGCGTCGAACCAGTAAGTCCTCGCGGTAAACATGCCGAAATCGCCTTCGACTGTCCGCTTGGTGCAGCCTGCCGCCGGAACGGGCCGCAGGAAGGACGGCGCCAGACGCTTTGCGAGGAGCGGGAAATCGAGCTGGCGCGCGGTTTCGAGACAAACCGTCAGATGCGTCGCGCTATCGGCCTCACCGGCCGGAGGGCCGGAAAGCTGTTCGACGTAAATATCCAGTTCGGCCGCAATCGCGGCAGCGGCGGCTTCGGTTACCTGCGGCTTGCGATCAAGTGTGCCCGACAGCCAGACCGCGCCCGCAACCAGCACAGCGAACGCACCGAGCGTGGCATAGTCCTTTGGCCCGCTCACACCCCCTCCAGCAGCCTGTCGGCCTGAGCGCGCGCCTCGGGCGTGACTTCCGCGCCGGAGAGCATCCGCGCGATTTCCTCTTGCCGGCCTGCGCTATCCAGCAGCCGCACGCTGGTCTTGGTCACCGTGCCGCTGGAGGCCTTGGCGATGAGGTAGTGCTGCTGCCCGCGCGCGGCGACCTGCGGCGAGTGGGTGACTGCGAGCAATTGCCCGTCCGCCGCCAGCCGCGCCAGCCGTTCCCCGATCGCGCTGGCGACCGCCCCGCCCACGCCGCGGTCGATCTCGTCGAAGATAATGGTCGCGGCGCCGCCCTTTTCCGCCAGCGCGACCTTCAGCGCGAGGATGAAGCGCGAAAGCTCGCCGCCGCTGGCGATCTTGTTCAGGGGCGCAAAATCCGCGCCGGGGTTGGTCGAGATCAGGAATTCGACCGCGTCCATGCCCTGCGCGCCCCAGCGGTCTTCCGGCAGTTTGGCGACGGACGTGCGGAACTTCGCGGCATCAAGCTTCAGCGGTGCGAGTTCCACCGCCACCGCCGCATCCAACTTGCCCGCGGCCGAACTGCGCGCGGCATGCGCCTTTTCAGCAGCGGCGACATAGGCGGCGCGCGCTTCTCTGGCGGCGGCCTCCAGCGCATCCAATTGCGCCTCTCCGCCCTCGATCGCGTCGAGCCGGCTGCGCATCGTGCGCATCAGTTCGGGCAGATCATCGACTTCGCAGCGGTGCTTGCGGGCGGCGGCGCGCAGATCGAACAGGCGGGTTTCGGCGCGTTCCAGCTCCATCGGATCATGCACCAGCGCGTCGGCCGCCTTTTCCAGCTTCTCCTCCGCCTCGCTCGCTTCGATCACCGCACGATCCAGCGCAGCAAGCGCTTCGGTCAGCAGCGGGTGCTGTTCGGCGATCCGGTCAAGCCGCCGGGCCGCAACACGCAGCGCGGCGAGCGGCGAATCCGATCCTTCCCACAGGTGGCGCAATTCCTCGAGATCTCCCGACAGCTTCTCGCCCTTCTGCATGTCGGCCCGGGCGAGCGCGAGGCGTTCTTCCTCGCCCGCCACCGGCTCCAGCGCGGAAAGCTCGGCAAGGTGCGCGATCAGCAGATCCTGATCGGCCTTGGCTTGTTCGACCTCGGCCCGCGCCTCGGCCAACTGCGCCTCGGCCCGCGCCCAGTCGGCAAAAGCGCGCTCCAGCCCCGCTACGTCGGTTCCCGCATAACGATCGAGCAGCGCGCGGTGGCCGCGCGGGTTAACCAGCCCGCGATCATCGTGCTGGCCGTGCAGTTCCACCAGCGCGGGCGACAATTCGCGCAGCAGCGCCACGCTGGCGGGCGCATCGTTGATGAAGGCCTTTGATCCGCCGTCGGCCTTTACCTGCCGCCGGATAATCAGCGGCTCGCCCGGCTCGATATCGATATCGGCATCGTCCAGCGCAGCGGCAATCGCGGGCGGCAGCGCGGCGAATTCGAAACTGGCGGTGACGGAGGCCTTGTCCTCTCCGGCGCGCACAAGGCCGGTTTCCGCGCGGTCGCCCAGCACCAGCCCGAGGGCGTCCAGCAGGATCGACTTGCCCGCCCCCGTCTCACCCGTCAGCACGCCCAGCCCGCGCGCGAAATCGAGATCGAGCGCTTCGATAAGGACGATGTTGCGGATCGAAAGCCGGGTCAGCATGAGTGCGCGAACAGATAGCGCACCCCCCCGCCCGCGTCACGTCTCAAGCGGGGGGCAATCCCCGACCGCCGGATATTCAGCTCGCGGTGACGCCCTCGGCGTGCTTGTTCACCAGCTTGAACGCCTTCTCGTACCACTCGGTGCCGGGATAGTTGGCGCCCAGCACCGCGGCATATTTCACCGCCTCTTCCGGAATGCCGAGCGCAAGGCTGCTTTCCGTCAGGCGATAGAGCGCCTCGGGCGTGTGGCTGGTGGTGTCGAACTTTTCCACGACGTTGCGGAACCGCATGTCCGCGGCGAGCCACAGGCCCATGCGCTGGTAATGGCGCCCGATCTCCATCTCCTTGCCCGCAAGGTGATCGGCCACCAGGTCCAGCTTCAGCCGCGCATCGGCAGCATATTCGGTCTGCGGAAAGCGCCGGTTGACCTCGCGCAGCGCGGTCTGCGCCTGTTCGGTGATCTTCTGGTCGCGGTTCACGTCGCTGATCTGTTCGTAATAGCACAGCGCGATCAGGTAATAGGCGTAAGGGGCGTCCTTGTTGCCGGGGTGGATCGACAGGAACCGCTGCGCGTTCTGGATCGACTTGTTGTAATCGCGCGCGATGTAATAGCTGAAAGCGCTCATCAGCTGCGCCCGCCGCGCCCAGGGCGAATAGGGGTGCTGGCGCTCCACCTCGTCGAACAGCGCCGCGGCGACCAGCGTATTGCCCCGGTCAAGCCGCCGCTGCGCCTCGGCATAGAGCGATTCGACGTCGCGCGCGACATAGGCGATGTCCTTGCCTTCCGTGCTGCCGGCACAGGCCGAAAGGGTGGCAAGGGTCGCGCCGAGCAGAGCCGCGCGCGCGATACGGGAAGAGAACGAGGTCGCCATGGAGCGACCCTATAACGGGGCCTTCGCTGAACGCCAAGTGAAGGGTGCAGCCCTCCCCCGCCCGCTGCACATTTTCCTACTCGCGCGAATTGTGTTCCAAACCGGTTGCGCCAGCAACCGCAAGGGCGACTGCCCGCCCGCAGCGGGTGCAGCTTTGCTGCACACAGAGCGAGGATGCGCCCGCGGACGCGGGTGCACAATCAAGGACCCCCCATGACCAGACGATCAGATCCCCGCACCACCCGCCTGCCCGTCCCCGCAGGAGAGCTGCCCCCCTTCACCCCCGTCCCGCGCCAATATGCGCGCCACGACGGCTGGACCCTCGAACGCCAGATCGCCTTTATCGAGGCACTGGCCGATACCGGCAGCGTCGAGGCCGCCGCAAAGGCCGTCAATATGAGCCAGTCGGGCGCCTATCACCTGCGCCGCCAGCCCGAGGCCGAAAGCTTCCGCAATGCCTGGGCCGCCGCGCTCGATCTCGGCGTGCGGCGGATCGAGGATGTGGTGATGGACCGCGCGCTCAACGGCGTGGAGGAGCCGCTCTATTCCTATGGCAAGCTGATCGGCACGCGCCGCAAGTATAATGACCGGCTGCTGATGTTCATCCTGCGCAACCGCGCCCCCGATCGCTTTGCCGATGGCAAGCCCCGCGCGATGAACGCGATCGACACGATGGAGGCCAAGCGGCTCAAGCAGCAATGGCGCAAGGAATGGGAGGCCGAACAGACCCGCGTCACCCCGGCCGAGGTGCGCGCCAGCATCGACCGCAAGATCGAGGAAATCCGCCGCCGCGTCGAAGCCGACCGCGTCCGCCAATGGGCCCGCATGTCCGAAGAAACCCGCGCCGCATGGGAAGCCTTCGTCGCGCTACGTGATCGCGATCTGGAAGCGATGCGGGCGGATGACGAGATGCGGGCGCAGATCGTTGACCACCCGATGGCAGAGGTGCCGACACTGCGCCCCGAGGATATGCGCAGGGTGCAACCGCCCGAGCCGGAGCCGCCGAAGACGCGGTGGACGCTTAAAGACGAGAGTTTCGATCCTTGAGGGGTAAGGCGCAAAAATCCTCCCCTGCAAGGGGAGGGGGACCACCAAAAGTGGTGGAGGGGCGGGCTAGATCACGATACTCACGCGGCGAAAGCGTGGAAGTCTCTGTGCCAAGTTAAAAACTGCGGATGCGGGTGGTCCGCTTCCCTCGGAGGCGCGATGAGCTTTCCGGTGGGATTGATGATCGCTTCAACGCCGCTTCGGTCGTTCACTTTACGGTGAATGATGATCTCATGGTTATCGGCCACGCCAATCAGCCCGCGATCAAACATCCAATGCGCAGTGCCAGACAGTGCTAGTCCGTTGCGAATTGAATCAGGCCCGCCATGCTCAACCGGACGGATATGCGCGGCCTCGGCTTCCAACCGCCCACCCCCATTGACCAAGCGCCAGCCAGTCACCGCGCAACGTCCATCATAAGCGTGGAGCACTGCACGCCGAAAAGCGCGGTCACGGAACGGGCGGTTAAGCAGCGATTGAACGAGTGGGCGCTCTACCTCGAAAGGCGTTTGTTCCTCGCGCACGCGATTCAACGGCTCCGGATCGCCAACACGGGGAAGTGTTTGGTCATCCGGCAGACCCAATGCGATGATGCGTGCGAAGTCAGAATTAGATAGTGGAAGTATTGACCATTGAGCATTGTAGCAGTCGCGCTCTATCGGCTGTCCATCAACCTCACGAGGCACTGTTGGCCAGAAAGGAAGATAGCTGCCGGGTTCAATGAGGGCTCTGTAACGGCCAGAAATTTCAGGATCAGGGATGATGTCATTGACTCGCGCGACAGCAAAGAAGCCCTTGGAATCCTTCACTTTCGCTGGCTCAAGATAAACGACCCAATTTCCAACCAGCGGCTCGACTCGTGGCAGGTGGTATTCTTTGAACTGGTAGTGCACTTCGGGAATGTCGTCATAGATAGACCCATCCTTGTGCATGAACACGCCGAAAGCCATTCGCTGTCGATCCTACGACTTACCGATTAGGTCAATCGGTGTAGATGTATCTCACGTGGAACAAGATCAGAACCAATTCTCTGATACAGAACCGTTATATCGCCCCGCACACGATCTTGATTCCACAAGTCTGTTGCGCTTACTTCAGTCATCAGCTTCATTCTCAACCGTTGATGGGACACACCTTCAACAACCGCAGCCCAGCCTCGTCCGCTATGATCCCGATCTTGTGCATGTAGCTCAATAATCACTCCGTCAAAATTCCGTGAGGCATGTTCTTCAGAGGCGTCTTCAACCAAAAATTCTGCCGGAACATCCCTGACGACACGTTGAGGAATTTCGCGCCCGTTTACTTCAACGGGAGCGCTATCTTGATGCTTACTTGGTGCGAAGAACCGTGAAGTCGCATTGGCAAGACGTCGCCAAAGCGTTTTTTCAGCATATCTATCGGCCAATACCTCTCTAATATTTTTTTCAGATTTGCCGATCATCGGCGATAATTCAGCGATAAGACCATCCAGTTGCGTCTGCGCCGCCCCATCCGCGCCTGATCCAAACACTAAATCCTTCAGCGCACCAGCGCCGTAAAACACAACGATAAGCGTCAATAGGGTTATAACGGTATCGAACCGATCAGAGACTATCAGTCCGGTTGCGTCTGTAATTATATGAGGAATTTCTTCTTCAAGTTGCTTCTGAAACGCCATGAAGAGAGCAACGGCGAAAAGTTCTCGGAGCGGGCTTTCTTGCGCAACTTCTCGAACCTTGATCTCAATTTTTTCGACCTTCAAGCCGTCGACGAACGTGGGCAGCAACTTCGCCACTTCATTGAGCGTAGTTTCCACGCCTTGAAGACTAGCAATGATGTCACGAATCGGAACTGGTTCATCGGTCAAATAACGAACCGAAAGTGGAGTGACGTGCTTCATTGTGTCCCCGCCCCAATTGCTTCAAGCACTTAAAGCATGAGCGGAGATAAATGTGGAGTCGGGTTTGTGAGCCAAAGTCACAGCTGGGATCACATCTCGTGACCCGGCACGGAGGCACGGAAAAGTTTAGCCGCGGCAAAGCCGCGGCCGTGACGTCGAACGGGCTGCGCTACGCGCACCCGCCGGCCGGAGTTACAGCCTCTCGCTTGTAAGCCTGCGGTCGCTTCGCGATCCTCGGATTACTCGCGGGGCTTCACTCCTCCCCCATCCGCAGCGCGGCAATAAACGCCTCCTGTGGAATACTCACATTCCCGTACTCTCGCATCCGCGCCTTGCCCTTCTTCTGCTTCTCCAGCAGCTTCTTCTTCCGGGTAATGTCGCCGCCGTAGCACTTGGCGGTCACGTCCTTGCGCAGGGCGGCGATGGTTTCGCGGGCGATCACCTTGCCGCCGATCGCGGCCTGGATCGGGATCTTGAACAGGTGGCGCGGGATCAGGTCTTTCAGGCGTTCGCACATGCCCCGGCCCCGCTCCTCGGCGGCGTGGCGGTGGACGATCAGGGATAGGGCGTCGACCGGCTCGTTATTGACGAGGATGTTCATCTTCACCAGATCGCCCTCGCGGTTGCCGATCTGCTCGTAATCGAAGCTGGCATAGCCGCGGCTGATCGACTTCAGCCGGTCGTAGAAATCGAACACCACTTCATTAAGCGGCAGTTCGTAGGTCACCTGTGCGCGGCCGCCGACATAGGTCAGTTCGGTCTGGATGCCGCGACGATCCTGACACAGTTTCAGGATCGCGCCGAGATATTCGTCGGGGGTGTAGATCACCGCCTTGATCCACGGCTCCTCGATCATCTCGATCCGGTTCACGTCCGGCCAGTCGGCGGGGTTGTGAATGTCGATGACCTTGGCGTCCTCGTTCTTGGTATGGCCAAGGTGGACGCGGTAAACCACCGAGGGCGCGGTGGTGATGAGGTCGAGATCATATTCGCGGCTGAGGCGTTCCTGGATGATCTCCAGATGCAACAGGCCGAGGAACCCGCAGCGGAAGCCGAAGCCCAGCGCGGCCGAGCTTTCCATTTCGTAGGAGAAACTGGCGTCGTTCAGCCGCAGCTTGCCGATGGATTCGCGCAGTTTTTCGAAGTCCGCGGCATCGACGGGGAACAGCCCGCAGAACACCACCGGCTGGACTTCCTTGTAGCCTGGCAGCGGATCGGTGGCCCCGCCCTTGACCGTGGTGATGGTGTCGCCGACGCGGGCCTGCTCCACCTCCTTGATCTGCGCGGTGATGAAGCCGATCTCGCCCGGGCCGAGTTCGGCCAGATCGGTGCGCTTGGGAGTGAAGCAGCCGACACGGTCGACAAGGTGCTGCGTGCCGCCCTGCATGAAGCGGATGTTGAGGCCCTTGGTCAGCCGCCCGTCGATCACGCGCACGAGGATGACGACGCCGAGATAGGGATCGTACCACGAATCGACGAGGCTGGCTTTCAGCGCTGCGTCGGCCGTGCCCTTGGGCGGCGGGATGCGGGTGACGACGGCTTCGAGCACGTCCTCGATCCCGATGCCCGATTTGGCGGAGGTGAGGACGGCGTCCGATGCGTCGAGGCCGATGATCTCCTCGATCTCGTGCTTGACCTTTTCCGGTTCGGCGGCGGGCAGATCGATCTTGTTGATGACGGGGACGATTTCGTGATCGTGCTCGATCGACTGGTAAACGTTGGCGAGGGTTTGGGCCTCGACCCCTTGCGCGGCGTCGACGACAAGCAGCGCGCCCTCGCACGCGGCGAGGCTGCGGGAGACTTCATAAGCGAAGTCGACGTGGCCGGGGGTGTCCATCAGGTTGAGCTGATAGGTCTCGCCGTCCTTGGCCTTGTAGTTCAGGCGGACGGTCTGGGCCTTGATGGTGATGCCGCGCTCTTTCTCAATGTCCATGTTATCAAGGACTTGCGCTGACATCTCACGCTCGGTGAGGCCTCCGGTGAACTGGATCAGCCGGTCGGCAAGCGTCGACTTGCCATGGTCGATATGCGCGATGATGCTGAAATTGCGGATCTTGGAGAGGTCGGTCATTATGCCCGCGACTTAGCGTTGCACCACGCCAAAGTCATTCGAGAAAAACGCAACACCCGTCAGTCAATCCTCGCCCCCGGAGCATAGCCGAATTTTGGTGCGGCGCTCTGATCGATCAGGCCGCCGACCATGCCTTGATAGCTGCCCGGCGCCAGAGCGGCGAGCGGGGCTCCGGCGGAGGCGAGTGCATAGGGTGAGACGCGGTTGCGGGTGCACAGCCCGCCAGAGCCGTCGTCCACCAGCGATTGTTCGAATTCCAGTCCCTGCGTATCCCCGCTGGAGCGCATCACAGTCGCTACGGCCAGCTGTCCGCCGCCGAGATCGACCACGAACTGGGTTCCCTTGGGAACATCCGCCAGACCCTGAATCAGAGCCCCGGTGCGCGACAGATTGCGCAAGGTCACCTCGTAGGCATAATTGTCGTGGATCACCTGAATCTTCCGGAACACCGTCCGGCGCTTAGCGCGGCGGGAGCGGTTCGAGCCCGGCTCGATCTTCCACGTACCGCCCATCATTTCCTGTTCGATCATGTCCTGATCGACCGGCTCGCTAAAGATCGGCCCTTGCAGGTAGCGCACCCCGCACTCGCTCAGCATTGCGAGGAGCGTCACACTTTCTATACCATTCGCGATGGTGTCCATCTCGAGCGCTCCGGCCAGCGCCACGATTGCGCGCACCAACCCAAGTTCGCGGCTGTCGTGGCGCTCCACTTCGGCCAGCAGCTTATCGTCGATCTTGATCGAATCGAACGGCGCGCGGCGTAGATAGGCGAGTGAGGAATAGCCCGAGCCAAACTCGTCGAGCGTCATGCGCACACCGAGCTTGAACAGGTTTGCAAGCGTGCGGTCGACAATGTTGGTATCCCCGAAGAATACCGCCTCGCTGATTTCCAGCTCAAGCCGTCCGGGCGCAAGTCCGGTTTCCGACAGAGCCTCGCTTACCTGTTCCACGAAGGTTTCCGACATGAACAGCGCCACAGGCACGTTCACCGCGATGCGCACGCTGTCGGGCCAATCAGCCGCGCGGCGGCAGGCCTCGCCGATCGCCCACATCCCGACATCGCCGATCAGACTGGAGCCCTCGACGATCTGGGTGAATTCTTCCTCGTCGATGATCCCGCGCTCGGTGTGGTTCCAGGCCACATGTGCCTCGACCGCCTGTACCGTCTGGGTCGCGGCATCGACGATCGGCTGGTAGCGCAGAAACAGCTGCTCATCACGCAAGGCGTCGCCGAGATGCTGTTCAAGCCGGCGGCGGAAGATCGTCTCGTTTTCCAGTTCGCCCGAGAAGAAACGGTATTGTCCGCGTCCGCCATTCTTGGCCGCATAAAGCGCAAGGTCGGCCGCACGCACGATTTCCTCGCGGGTCACCCCGTCATGCGGCGCGATCGCAATGCCGACCGAAGCACCGATGACGCAGCGCCCTTCCTCTAGGCTGTAGGGCTGGCGCAGCATGGCAATGATCTTGGCCGCCATTTCGCCCAGTTCCCCGCGATCATCGATGTCGGGGAGCATCACCTGGAATTCGTCGCCGCCGAGCCGCCCGATCTCGCATTCGCGATCGATCGCTCGGGTGAGGCGCTGCGCGACCTGCTTGAGCAATTCGTCGCCCGCAGCGTGGCCGAGCGTATCGTTGACGTGCTTGAAGCGATCGAGATCGAGCATCATCACCGCGCAGTTGCGGCGAGCCGCCTTGAACGCGGTCAGGGTGTTCTCGATATGGTGCGCCATGCGGTGGCGGTTGGAAAGGCCGGTGAGCGAATCGAACCGCGCCAGCCGAGCGGTTTCCTCTTCGCGATAATATTCCTCGGTGATGTCCGCACCGGTTCCGCGAAAGCCGGCGAAACGACCGGAAGATGAAAATACCGGCTGTCCGGCAAGACGCAGCACCGGCCCATCCGGACGCGGCGCCGCGCGAACCGCAAAGCCTGAAAACGCCTTGTGCGTCCCCAGCATCAAAGACAGCGACTTGGCCCGGCGTTCGGTTTCGGCGGCCACGAACAGGCTTGCCAAAGACTGGCCAAGCAGTTCTGCCAACGGCACATCGATACGTTCTGCAATAGCGGCAGAGATATAGGTCAGCTTGCCCGCCTCGTCGCTAGCCCAGAACCAACCGAGCCCCGACTTCTCGAGTTCGTCGAGCATGGCCAGTCGTTCGCCGTCGGACAGAGCCGAAACAGCATCGCCACCAGACCCGCGAAATGCGGAAAACCCGCGTGTAGACAAGAGACCCTTGAGGGACACTGCGTCAGAAACCTCCAAGCTCGCGGCAGTGCGAATGCCTCGCCTTCTGCCGTGTGCTGACCAGCGGTAAAGCTGGATGGTTATTTTTTGCCTAAGGCCTGCGCTTTATCAGCATGGCTAACAACGGGCTAACCATGGCCGTTCCGACCCGGTCAGCGCGCCTGCAAGGCAATTGACCCGTCGGCTCGTGCCCGCAGCGGCGTGTGAAATTCCAGCCCCAGCCGGTTTTCGCGCGCCCAGCGGACCTGCCCCGCAACGGCCTCGGTCGGGCTGAATTCAATCCGCAGATCGGTGCCTACCGGAATGTTCCATAGGCCTTCGATCATTGCGCCGCCTTCGGAAATGTTGCGCAAGGTCGCATAGTGACGCACGTCACCGTGTCCGGCAACCACCCGCCGCAGCAGCACCTGGCGCGGGGCGCGCGCCGATTTCGGCCCGCTGGCAACAGCGGCCAGATCGCCTTCGGCCAGCGCCCCGGCCGCGGCGGCATCCATGGGCCTTGAATAGATGTGCCCCTGCACGTGGCTGCACCCGAGCAGGCGAACAAGTTCAAGCTCGTCATGCGTTTCCACGCCTTCGGCGGTGGTATCCATGTGCAGCACTTCGGCAAGACTGGTGATGGCAGCGATGATTGCCCCATTGCGGCTGCCCTGCTCTGTCGCGCCGCGCACAAAGCTGCGATCGATCTTGATCCGGTCGAAAGGAGCCTTGCGCAGGTAGCCGAGCGAGGAATAGCCCGTACCGAAGTCGTCGAGCGCAAGCCGCACGCCGAGCTGCTTAAGGGCGCGGAAGGTCGCTTCGGTGCCGGGGGTATCGCTGACGAATACGCTTTCGGTGATCTCCAGCTCCAGCCGGGAGGGAGCAACACCGCTATGCGCAAGAGCACTGGCGACAATGCCGGGCAATTCGGGATTGGCGAATTGCAGCGCGGAGACATTGACCGAACAGCGGATCTTCTCGGGCCAGCGCGCAAGGTCGGCACAGGCAGTGCGCAGCGCCCATTGGCCGAGCCGGTCGATCAGCCCGGAATCCTCGGCAATCGGGACAAAGCGCGAAGGAGGCAGCGGGCCGCGCCGCGGATGGTTCCAGCGCAGCAGTGCCTCGAAGCCGACGATGGTCTCGCTCGCGGCATAGACCACCGGTTGATAGAACAGTTGCAATTCGCCCTTGGAAATCGCCTCGCGCAGGTCTTTTTCCAGCTCCGCGCGTTCCTCGACCGCGGCGTGCAAACCGGGCTCGAAGAAACGGAACCGGCCGCGTCCCGCATCCTTGGCAGCATAAAGCGCCAGATCGACATTGCGGATCAGCACTTCGCTGGTGGTTCCGTCAGCCGGCGCGCGGGCTATCCCGACAGAGGCGCCGATCACCACGCTTTGGCCATGAATCACATAGGGCTGCGACAGCGCGGCGATGATATCGCAGGCAATATCGGCCAGACGCTTGCCGTCCTGTTCGCCCGGGACGATCACCTGGAATTCGTCACCGCCCAACCGGCCGCAGCACCCGCCTGCGCCGATCACGCGTTCCAGCCGCTGCGCGACCTGCCGCAACAAGGCGTCGCCCGCCGGATGGCCCAGCGTGTCGTTAACCTGCTTAAACCGGTCGAGATCGAGCATCATCACCGCGCAGGCACGCTCGCGCTTGGCGGGGGCGGCCAGGATCTGTTCCAGTGTCTGTCCCATCTGCACCCGGTTGGCGAGCCCGGTGAGCGAATCGTAGAGCGCGAGGCGCGAAACCTGCTGCTCACTGCGGCGCTGTTCGGTCAGATCGGTGCCATGACCGCGGAAACCGCAGAAATTCTTGAAGGAATCATAGACCGGGCGGCCAGTGATCGCCCACCAGCGCTCTTCCTGCGGCGCAGCGGCAAGCACTTCGACATCCCGGAAGGCGGAACGCGCGGAAAGGTGGAAGGCCAGCATACGGTCGGCCTCGGCCGTGCCCGGCCGGTTGGCAACGATTTCTCCGAGCGGCGCACCGATCATTTCCTGTTCGCTTCGCCCGAGCACATGGGCCGCCTTGGGAGAAATGTAGGTGATCAGCCCCCGCCGGTCGGTTTCCCAGAACCAGCCCTGCCCGCTTTCCTCGAAGCTTCTGAGGATGTCCTCGGCCCGAGCGGCGACGCGTTCGCGCGCTTCGCCCATGATACGGGCCCGCTCCGCCCGCCGCCATTCGATACGGGCAATCAGCGCAAGGGTGACCATCGCACCCGTCAAAGCCGCAAAGGTCAGTTGCTCCGGCACCGCAACCGCCACAAACCCGGCCCAACTGGCGATCTGGGCACTGAACAAGGAGGCGATGCGGCCTTCGAACATCACTGCGGAAGCCGCGTTGATGCACACCAGCGTCGCCACTGCCCATTGCCACGGCAGGCCGTTGCTGATCCCCGATCCGAGTGTGAAGCCAGCGCATGCCATCGGCAGGACAGTGGCGCAAACCAGCAGCGCGACCCGCATGGCCGGTGTCGTGCCAGCGCGTCTCTCGACGGCGGCGAAAAGATTGCAGGCGGCCAGCAGTCCGGTTGCAATCACGGCCGAAAGCGCGGCCGACAGCGACGGGATGCGGCCCGCCACCGCTATTGCCAGGCCGAAAGCTACCATCAGCGAAATCGCCATGCCGTTGGCTTGTGGTGGAAGATAGAAACGCAGGTCCGCAGCCGGATCGCCGGTCGCGTTGGCGTTGGCGGCAAGCGGTAAAAGTCCGTCGGGCTTAAGCCGCTGCGGCCCGCGTCGTTCGACGACAGCACGAAGTTCGCGCGTCGCGCTTTGTCCGTCAGCCGCGAGCGTTTCGGCACCTGTCTCCTCGACAGGCGGGAGAGCCGGCTCTTGCGGTGATCTTGCGGGCAGCCCTGACATGGCCAGCAAATGCCCTGCCACCTCTTGGAAAAGCGTGAATCGAAGCGGTAAACAAACGCCTTACATCGACGCGGCTGACCGCTTCTGGCCAGCCTGCGCCAATGCTTGCAACTTGGTCTCGCAGGCTGCATCTTGGCTCCGGCTCAACGCCCGCGCGACAGTGCAGATAGAAGTAAGGGGATCCGATGGCAGAAAGCGAAGTACGGCTCGAGAATGAAGCAGCCCAGTCCACCAATGCTCTGGGGCCGTTAATCGGCGTCGCGCGCGAGGATTTCGTGAGCGCGGTGGCCCTGC
Source organism: Erythrobacter fulvus (assembly GCF_028595285.1). Classification (GTDB taxonomy): domain Bacteria; phylum Pseudomonadota; class Alphaproteobacteria; order Sphingomonadales; family Sphingomonadaceae; genus Erythrobacter; species Erythrobacter fulvus. Next base: position 517,844 of record NZ_JAQQXQ010000001.1, read on the forward strand.
TGCTGCGCGAAACTGCGTCTGATCCGAGCCGGTTCATCCGCCACTCCACCGCCATGGCGCAGGACATGGTCAAGATCATGACCGGCAAGAGCGACCTCGCGCCCGATCCGAAGGACAAAAGGTTCATGGATCCGGCCTGGCAGTACAACCCCTTCTTCCGTGCCGGGGCGCAATATTACCTCGCCGTGCAGAAGGGCATGAAGAACTGGCTGGAGGAACTCGAACTCGACGAGCTTGAACGCAACCGCGCGAATTTCATCGCGAATATCATCCTCGACGGTCTGGCCCCGACCAACTCGCTGGCCGGCAATCCGACCGCGCAGAAGCAGATCATCAATTCGGGCGGGCTCAGCCTCATCAAGGGCCTCCAGAACGCCTATAACGACCTCGTTCACAACAAGGGCATGGTCAGCCAGGTCGACAAACGGCCCTTCAAACTGGGCGAAAACATCGCGACCTCGAAAGGCAGCGTGGTCTACCGCGACGAGATCATGGAGGTGCTGCAATATGCGCCGACGACCGACGAGGTCTACGAGATCCCGCAGCTGACAATCCCGCCGCAGATCAACAAGATGTACATCAACGACCTGTCACCGGATAAGTCGGTGATCAAGTGGCAGGTCGACAACGGCGTGCAGACATTCGTGATCTCCTGGCGCAATCCGTCCAAGGAACAGGGCCACTGGGGCATGGCCGATTACATCGCCGCCTGCGAGCGTGCGCTGGAGGTCGTCTCCTCGATCACGGGGTCCAAAAAGGTTAATGTCTCGGCCGGATGCTCGGGCGGGCAGACAGCCTCGGTGCTTGCATCCAAGCTCGCCGCGACCGGCAATCCGATCCTTGGCACGCTGACGCTGATGGTGTGTGTGCTGCACCCCAAGCCGACCGATATCGAGGCCGGATCGCTGGTCAGCGAGAACGGCATGCAACTCGCCCGCCAGCGCGCGATGAAGCAGGGCGTGATCAAGGCCGACGATCTGGCGCGCGGCTTTGCATGGCTGCGCCCGAACGACCTGATCTGGAACTACGTCATCAACAACTACCTGCTGGGGCAGGACCCGCCGGCTTTCGACGTTTTGTTCTGGAACGCCGATGCGACCAACCTGTCGTCTAGCCTGATGGGTGACTTCCTGACGCTGTTCGAAACGCTCGCCTTCACCAAGCAGGGCGAAGTCGAGATGGCGGGACACAAGGTCGATCTTTCGAAGGTGACAGCCGACCTATTCATCCTCGGCGGGGTGACCGACCACATTACGCCTTGGAAGGCGACCTACCGTTCCACCCAGCTGTTCGGTTCGAAGGATGTCACCTACGTGCTCAGCCAGTCGGGCCACATGCAGGCGATCCTCAACCCGCCGGGCAATCCCAAGGCAAAGTATTACGTCCAGAAGAAGAAGGGCAAACTTCCCGCCACCGCCGACGAATGGCTGCAGGGCACCGAAGAGGTAAAAGGGAGCTGGTGGCCGCTGTGGATGGAGTGGGTGCAGGCGCGTTCGGGCAAGAAGGTGCCAGCGCCTGCCAACCTCGGCAATGACACCTTCAAACCCACGGATCCGGCTCCGGGACTCTACGTCGTCGAAGAAGTCTGATAAGACGATGCTGCACTGCAGCGTCCGGGGAGACGCATCGGCGGCGTAAAATCTTTGTGGGCGCTTTCGTGAGGGATCGACGAAAGCGCCCAACCCGCCCCTTGCATCGGGGCGCAGAAAGGACGTGAATACGTGACAAATCCCATGGACGACGCGGTCGTCTCGATGGAGGAAGTGGGCGGCCGGACGCTACGGACTGCTGCCTGGCGGCTCGATATGCCCTCCGAACATCTGCCAATCCTGTTCTTCAACGGCATCGGCGCGAATATCGAGGCCGTGGCCCCGCTCGCGGCGGCCATGCCGGAACGCGGCTTCATCATGTTCGACATGCCGGGGACGGGCGAATCACCCGATCCATTGGTGCCCTACAACCCCTTCACCATGAGCTGGACCGCAGCCCAGTTGCTGGGGAAATACGGGCTCGACGAAGTCGACGTGATGGGCGTTTCGTGGGGCGGTGCGATGGCGCAGCATTTCGCGCTTCAGCATCCGGGCCGTACCCGCCGACTGACCCTGATCGCCACGACGCCGGGCATGGCGATGGTGCCCGGCAATCCGGCGGCCTTCACCAAGATGGCCGATCCGCGCCGCTATATCGATCCTGAATTCATGAACGAACACTTCGCCACACTTTACGGTGGGGTCGACAAGGACGGGGCCGAGCACCAGAAGGACAGCCATATCGGCCGCCTCAAGCCCCCTTCCCCGCGCGGCTACATGTACCAGCTCTTGTGCATGCTCGGCTGGACAAGCCTTCCCGCCCTGCCCTTCATGACCAAGGAAACCCTCATCATGATGGGCGAGGACGACCAGATCGTTCCGCTTGCCAATGGCAAGATCCTGAAGGCGATGATCCCCAATTCGCGGCTGATGACCTTCGCGGGCGGCGGTCACCTGTTTCTACTGACCCATGCCGACGAAAGCGTAGCGGCGATCCGCGAATTCCTGAACGCGCCCGAGACCGAGAAAGAAGCGCGGCGGATGGTGGCAGCGTAAGCGCACCGCTGGACAGCCTGCCCGGATTGCGACATCCTCTTCCGCAAACGGGAGAGAGACCATGGCGGAATACGACCTCATCATTCGGGGTGGCACGATCGTCGACGGCACCGGCGCACCGGCATATACCGGCGATGTCGCCATCAGGGACGGGCTGATCGCAGCCGTCGGGCAGGTGTCCGGCACGGCTGCGCAGGAGATCGACGCGCACGGCAAGATCGTCACCCCCGGTTTCGTGGACATCCACACCCACTATGACGGGCAAGCCACGTGGGATCAGGAAATGGCCCCGTCGAGCTGGCACGGTGTCACCACAGTTGTCATGGGCAATTGCGGCGTCGGCTTCGCACCTGCCAAGCCCGACCGTCACGAATGGCTTATCAGCCTGATGGAAGGCGTGGAGGACATTCCCGGCACCGCGCTGGCCGAAGGGATCACCTGGGATTGGGAAACCTTCCCGGAATATCTCGATGCGCTCGAAAAGCTGCCGCGCACGGTCGATATCGGCACCCACGTCCCCCACGGCGCTGTGCGCGCCTATGTGTTGGGTGATCGCGAGAAACCCGGCGCTGTACCGACGCAGGAAGACATTGCCGAAATGAGCCGCATCGTCGAGGAAGGCGTACGTGCGGGCGCGCTGGGCTTTTCCACGTCGCGCACGGTGCTGCACAAATCGGTGGACGGTGAGCTTGTGCCCGGCACCACCGCAACGGCGGATGAACTGGTCGCGATCGGCAAGGCCATGGGTCGCGCCAAGGCGGCAGGCGGACATGCCGTGTTCGAAATGGCGAGCGATCTGAAGCGCGAATGGAACGAATTCGAATGGATGGGCAAGCTTTCCCGCGAGGCCGGCATCCCCGTTACCTTCGCCGCGCTGCAATCCATCGCCAAGGAATTGCCGCTCGACGAACAGATCGCTTTGATGCGCGCCGAAAACGATAACGGCGCGAACATCGTCGCCCAGATCGCGCTGCGCGGCAATGGCATCATCATGGCGTGGCAGGGCACGGTGAACCCCTTCGCCTTCCGCCCAAGCTGGCAGACGATCAAGGACCTGCCGTGGGATGAGCAGAAGGCCAAGCTGCTCGATCCCGCGTTCAAGGCCAAGCTGCTGGCCGAGCCCAATGATTACAGCGAAGCGCCGATGGATATCATCGGGGTGGTGATGGTGATCACCCAGGGCTGGGCGCTGCAATACGAGATGGATCCCGATTTCGATTACGAGCCCGGGCCGGAAGCCAGCGTCAATGCACGGGCCGCGGCGGCGGGGATCGATGCGCAGGAATATGCCTATGATCTGCTGTGCCGCGACGATGCCAGGGGCTTCATCTACCTGCCGATCCTCAACTATGCCGAGGGCAATCTCGATTTCCTGCTGCCGCTGCAACAGGCCGACGACACCGTGAACTCGCTTTCCGATGGCGGCGCGCATTGCGGGACGATCTGCGATGCGGCCTCACCCACCTTCATGCTCGAACACTGGGTCAAGAGCCGCAAGCGCGGGGATCGGATCAGTCTCGAACAGGCGATCAAGCGCCAGTGCCGCCACACCGCATTGCTTTACGGACTGGAAGATCGCGGCGTGATCGCACCGGGCTATCTGGCCGACTTGAACGTGATCGACATGGACCGCCTGAAGCTCGGCAAGCCGTGGCTCGCCTTCGATCTGCCTGCGGGCGGCAAGCGGCTGTTGCAAAAGGCGGAAGGCTATGTTGCCACGATCAAGAACGGCACGGTGACATTCCGCGACGGGACATGGACTGGCGCGACTCCGGGCGGATTGATCCGCGGCCCGCAGCGTATCGAGATGGCCGAGGCGGCGGAGTAATCCGCCGCCGCCGTCGGCCCTAGGGCTCGATCACGATCCCGCGGGCCGGATCGACCTTGCCCGCCAGCATTTCGAGGAACACCGCACGCGCTGCCTCCAGACCGGGCAAGCGCTCGATCCCGATGGTGCCTTCGACGGCCTTGAGGAATTCGCGCCAGGCAGCGGCGACAAGCTTGCCGCCCTCATCCGCACCATGCGCCTTGAAGAAAGCCACCGCATGGTCGGGCGCGAAGAACAGCTGTGGCTTCGGCCCCGGTAACGGCTCTCCGCCGCCGAGCGTCGAGCGCGCTTCGATATGGGTGACACCGACCAGAACCGACTGCGCCAGCGCGGCATCAAAGTGGCGGTGGATGCGGCCGAGAAGGTCGGCATTGCCGGCGAAATCGACACTGACGCTGCGCACTACCGGAAGTTGTTCGAGCTCGTCATAGGCCACGACCTCATCATACAGCCCGCTTGCCTCGACAAAGGCGACATTGCCCTTGGAAGTCAGCCCGACGCGCCGGATATCGGGCGAGTTCTGCCGCGCCACGCTCGCCAGACCCATCGCGGTCTTTGACGAGGCGCTGGTGACGATCAACTGCTCTGCCCCGAACCAGCCTTCCCCGCGCAGGAAATACTCGATCAGGAACCCCGTGCGGAACAGCGGGCCGAAGATCATCCGCTCCGCCTCGCGCGCCGGATCATGCTCGGGATCGGCAGCGAGGCGGGTGTAGGTATTGTAGACCGGGCTCATCGGCTGGCGATATTCGGTCGTGTCGAGAAAGCCGCTTGGGCTCACCTTGCCCGGGCGAACATCGAGATGGCTCGCCATCGGCAGGTAACCATAGACCCGCTCGCCCACCGCGATGTCCGGATGGTTGCTCTCGATCACCCGTGCATGGCCCCACATCGGCACGATGCCGAGGCCTTCAGGCGCGGGGAAGAAATCCCAGTAACGGAAGCCGTCGCCCACCACCGCATAGGTGACGTTGTTGGCAGTGACCGAGAAACTCTCGACGGCGAGCCGCACCGCGCCTTCGGCCAGCGGGGTCAGCGGCACTTCGACCAACGAGGCCTCGGCGAGCGCGTCCTTGCGGACGTGGACCTGCACGACGCCCATCACACCCGCATCGGCATCAGCACGTAAAGTGCGGGGCTCGCCTCGTTTTCGCGGATCAGCGTCGGCGCACCGGCGTCTGCAAGGTGCAGTTCCACCGTGTCGGCGTCGATCTGGCCAAGGATGTCCTTGAGATAATTGGCGTTGAAGCCGATCTCCATACCTTCCGCCTTGTACTCCGCGGCCAGTTCCTCGGCGGCGGTGCCGTTGTCGGGCGAGGTGACTGAAAGCGTCACGCGGTCATTATCCAGCCCGATCTTCACAGCGCGGGTCTTTTCAGTAGCGATGGTCGCGACGCGATCGACGCCCGAGAAGAACAGCTTCGGATCGACCTTCAGCAGCTTGTCATTGGCAGTCGGGATGACGCGGCTGTAATCGGGGAAGGTGCCGTCGATCAGCTTGCTCGTCAGCACAACCCCGCCCTCACCGCCAAGGGTGAAGCGGATCTTGCTGGCGCTGAGGTCAATAAGAACATTGCCGTCCAATGCCTCTTCGAGCAACTTGCGCAGCTCGCCCACAGCCTTGCGCGGCACGATCACGTCGGGCATCCCGGCGGCACCTTCCGGACGCGGCAGCGTGAAGCGGGCAAGCCGGTGACCGTCGGTCGCCGCAGCCTTCAGCATCGGCTCGCTATCGTCGGTCACGTGCAGAAAAATGCCGTTGAGATAGTAGCGCGTTTCCTCGGTCGAGATCGCGAAACGGGTGCGGTCGATCAGTTCGGCGAGCACGCGTGCCGGTAGTTCGAAGCTGGTCGGCAGATCGCCTTCCACGATCACCGGGAAATCGTCGCGCGGCAGGGTCGGCAGCTTGAAGTTGGAACGGCCCGCCTTGACTTCCAGACGGTTGTCATTGGTGGTCAGGCTTACCTGGCTGCCTTCGGGCAGCTTGCGCGCGATGTCGAACAGCAGGTGCGCCGAGACGGTGATCGCACCGGGCTGATCGACCGAGGAGGCGGACATTGTTTCGACCACCTGAAGATCGAGGTCGGTCGCCATGACCCGCACCGAGCCGCCGTCACTGGCGTCGATCAGCACGTTGGAGAGAATGGGAATGGTATTGCGGCGTTCAACCACGGATTGAACATGGGAAAGGCACCGCAGCAGCGTCGCGCGTTCGATCGTGGCCTTCATCGCTAGTCCCTATCGTTCCTGTGTATGGCAGAGGGCCGAAGGAATCGCCCCCAAACGCCGGAAAGTGCGTAAAACCTTAGCGAAGGCGACGATACGGGCAAGTTGGCGGCTTTGCGAGGGGGCACGCGGCTGGGGATAAGGGAGCCAAGTCGCCCCCCAATTACCCCAGCATCGCCATTCCGCCGTTCACATGCAGCGTTTCGCCGGTGACATAGGCAGCCTCGCGGCTGGCGAGGAAGGCGACTGCGGCACCGATTTCCGCGCCCTCGCCCATGCGGCCCATCGGGATGCGGGCATTGATCGCGGCTTGCTGCTTTTCGTCCAGTGCGGCTGTCATGGCGGTGCGGATGAAGCCGGGGGCGACGCAATTGGCGGTGATCCCGCGGCTGGCCACTTCCTGCGCGAAGGCCTTGGTCATGCCGGTAAGGCCGGCCTTGGCGGCGCAGTAGTTCATCTGCCCCGGATTACCGGTCGCACCGACGACGCTGGTGATGTTGATGATCCGGCCAAAACGCGCCTTCATCATCGGTTTGGCCGCCGCGCGCATCAGGCGGAAGCTGGCTTCGAGGTTGATACGGATCACCTGATCCCATTCCTCATCCTTCATCCGCATACCAAGGTTGTCCCGCGTGATGCCGGCATTGTTGACCATGATATCCATGCTGCCGAGCGTATCGAGCATGGCCGGCACCAGTTCCTCTACCTGCGTCGCGTTGCCGAGATCACAAGTGATCTCGACATGGCCGTCATGATCGTGATGGGCGTAGGTTTCGTTCAATTCGTCGCGGAAGGCGCGCAGCTTGCTGGCGTTTGAGCCCGACAGCGCAAGCCGGGCGCCCTGCGATGCTAGCGCATGCGCGATCGCGGAACCGATCCCGCCCGAAGCCCCGGTGACGAGTGCATTCATGCCTTTGAGTGAGAACATCACGCCATCTCCTTCGCAAACGCTTCGAGGTCGCCCATGGTGACAAGGCTCGTCACCTGCGCCTCCCGGTCGATCCGGCCAATCATCGGGCCGAGCACCTTGCCACCCAGTTCGACAAAGCTTTCGACCCCATCGGCGCGCATGGCAAGCACGCTTTCGCGCCAGCGCACGCGGCCCGTCACCTGCTCTACCAGCAATGCGCGTTCCTCATCGGGATCGGTAACGGCGGCTGCGGTAACATTGGCATAGACCGGAAGGCCAAGCGCACGCAGCGGGGTTTCGCCGAGTGCTTCGGCCATGCGCTTGGCGGCGGGCGCCATGAGCGAACAATGGAAGGGTGCGGAAACGGGCAGCGGCACGCCGCGCTTGATGCCATGTTCCTTGACCATCGCCACAGCGCGTTCGATCGCCTCGCGGTGGCCGGAGATCACGACCTGGGTCGGATCATTATCGTTGGCGACTTCGCACACCTGCCCTTCTGCCGCTGCCTCGGCCAGCGCCTTGGCCTGTTCGATATCCGCGCCCAGCAGCGCCGCCATCGCGCCCTCGCCCACCGGCACTGCGGCCTGCATCGAACGTCCGCGCAGCTTGAGGAGTCGGGCTGTGTTCGCAAGGTCGATCGCGCCGACCGCGCACAGCGCGGAGTATTCCCCGAGCGAATGGCCCGCGACGCATGCGCCATGTTCGGCAAGGGCCACACCGAATTCGCGTTCGAGCACGCGCTGGACGGCGATCGAATTCGCCATGATCGCGGGCTGCGCGTTCTGGGTAAGGGTCAGCTCGTCCTCGGGCCCTTCCGCCATGATGCGCGAAAGGTTCTGCAGCAGCGCTTCGTTCACTTCCTCGAACACTTCGCGTGCAGCCGCCGATGCTTCGGCAAGCTCCTTGCCCATGCCGACCTTCTGGCTGCCCTGCCCCGGAAAAACAAATGCGCGCATTATCGCCCCCTGCCCTGTGTTCTGGTCGTCGGTGAATTTGGCGCGCGCCGTTACGTCCGCGAGGGCGGGCTGGCAAGTCCGAAGGGCACAACCCTGTTGGCAGAATAATGCCCGATCAGCGCGCGGCCAAGGTAGGGAATGCCCGCGCGGTCGCACCAGTAGCGCGCGATTTCATCCTCGCTCTGGCCGAATTCGACATAGTTTTCCGGCACGTCCGTCACCGCCCCGAGCCTGAGACCCGCGAGCCGCGGCAGCGTTGCGGCAAGGTGGAAGAACATCCGGTCGATGGCGTAGAGATGTTCGGACACTTCCTCTACCATCACCACATGGCCGGTCAGATCGGGCATCATCGGCGTGCCCGCAATCATTGCGAGGGTGATGAGGTTGAAGGCCGCAGCCGGCGTCGTCCCGTCAAGGCTGGGTTCGACCCCGCTGGTGTCCCCGCCAAGCCATTTGAGCACCCGCCGGATCGCCTCGCGCCCGCCTTCGGACCGCGCGCTGACCGGCATGTGCCCGTGCACACTCTGCCCGATCCCCGCGCGGTAGAGCGCGGCGAGTAGGTATCCGCAATCGGAAAATCCGACAAAGGTCTTGGCCCGCGCCGCCGCGTTCATCTGCGCAACGGCCGCCTCGGCGATCCGGTTCGATCCGTATCCGCCTTTGGCGAACCACACGACATCGAAAGCAGGATCATTGGCGCATTCGAGCAGTGCGGCCAGCCGCCGCAGGTCATCTCCGGCGAAATGCCCCTGCCGTTCGAAACACTGATCGTGGAATGTAACCCGATGCGCGGGAAACTCCGCTGCGACGAGTTCCTCCAGCGCAACCTGCTGTTCGCGGGTAATGGGCGTAGCCGGCGCACAGATGGCGATATTCGTCATGCCATCAGCCTATGGCGCTTGTCAGGCAAGGCGCAAGCCAATAACCGTCAGACATATGGATAAGGCGGTCGATGCCGGGACGCTTGAAGGGCGCCCGCTGTTCTTTTGCGGCATTGGCGGGTCGGGCATGCTCCCCCTCGCGCAGATTGCGCACGGCCTCGGCTTGTCGGTGGCGGGTTCGGATCGCAGCCGCGACCAGGGCCGTACGCCCGAAAAGTTCGCGTGGCTCGAAAGCAATGGTTTCGCGCTGTTTCCGCAGGACGGCAGCGGGGTGACTTCGTCCGATCAGGTGCTGGTCGCATCGGCCGCGATCGAGGACACCGTGCCGGAAGTCGCCCGGGCAAAGGAACTGGGTTGCGCGCGGCTGAGCCGTGCCGAGCTGCTTTCGGCACTCTTCAACAATGCCGGCTTTTCTATCGCGGTCGGCGGAACGTCCGGGAAATCGACCGTCACCGGCATGATCGCCTGGATCCTGTACGAAGGCGGCTATGATCCCACAGTGATGAACGGCGCGGTGATGAAGAACTTCGTCAGCCCGGAAAACCTGTTTGCCAGCGCCCGGATCGGCAGGCCCGAACTCTTCGTCAGCGAAGTCGACGAAAGCGACGGGTCGATCGCACTTTATCGCCCGACCATCGGGGTGCTGCTCAATGTCAGCCTCGACCATAAAAGCATTGAGGAACTGCGCGTGCTGTTCGGCGATTTCGTCGCCAAGGCAGGGACAGCAGTGATCAACCTCGACAGTCCCGAGGCCGGTTACCTCGTGCCGAGGGCAAGCCATTGCGTGACCTTCGGGATCAATAACCCGAAAGCCGACATCACGGTTGAAGCGGACTCGATCGATCAGAGCGAACTGGGCATCCGCGCTGCGGTGATCGACAATCGCAAGCGCGAGGTGTTCCCGCTGATCCTGCCGATGCCGGGGATGCACAATCTGTCCAATGCCCTTGCCGCGATTGCAGCGGCCAGCGCGGCCGGGATCGGGGTTGGCCATGCGGCCTATGCGCTGCGCAGCTTTGGCGGGCTTGCCCGGCGGTTCGACGTGATCGGCACCTCGCCCGGCGGCATTACCGTGATCGACGATTTCGGTCACAATCCCGAAAAATGCGCCGCCACTTTGCGCACGCTGAGGGCAACTCAAGGCCGGGTGATCGCCTTCTTCCAGCCCCACGGTTACGGCCCGCTTCGGCAGATGGGCGGCGAACTGGCGCATACCTTCGCGCGCGAGCTGGGGCCGGATGACATCACCATCTTCAGCGACCCGGTCTATTTCGGTGGCACAGTCGACCGCAGCGAGGGGAGCGAGCGAATTGTGGCGCTGATCAACGAGGCAGGTGGCAACGCCGAACACATCGCCTCGCGCGGTCACTGCGCCGACAGGATCATTGCCCTCGCCCGGCCGGGCGATCGGATCGTGGTGATGGGAGCCCGTGACGATACACTGACGGAGTTCGCGCAATCGCTGCTCGCGCGCCTGCCCTGACACTTTATGCCCGCGCCACCCGCCATGCTTGGCGGATGCTGGGCGTACTGGTGCTGGCGATCGGCATCGTCGTTGCGGTCGATCGGCTATATGGCCATTCAAGCATCGCATTTGCGGCAGCGATTGTGCTGCTTGTGATTGCCAATGCTCCGATGCTGCGGTTCAACTGTCCGGAATGCGGCAAGAACGCCTTCTTCCGCGGCCTGTTCGTGGTGCCCTGGCCCAACCGCGTCTGCACCAGCTGCGGAACCGCGCTCGATACGGCAAATCCCCAAAAACGCTGATGGATGCGGCAACCCGCCAAAGGTAGCACTCGCCCATGCATCCCCGCGATTTCTCTCTCGACACCCTGCTGGCCAATTGCGCCGCGCGCCATGCCCACCGGATCGCCACGGTCGACGGCACGCAGCGCCTGACATGGGCGGAACTTGACCAGCGGGTGGAAACGCTGGCCCGCTGGCTGCTGGCGCGCGGCATTGCGCCGGGTGACCGCGTGGCGTTGCTGCTGACCGATGGCGCACCGTTTCTCACCACCCTGCTTGCATGCGGCAGGATCGGCGCCATCAGCGTACTGCTCAACTGGCGGCTTGCTCCTGGCGAGATCGCGTGGATCATAGACAATGCCGATGTCTCCATGACCTTCGCGAACCCGCGCTTTGCCCATCTGCTGGCCGAGGCTGAAGCGGGTGAAGCGATCGCGGTGGACGAAGGGCACGACCCGCAAACAGCGTTCGAGACGATGGTAACGGCACCGCAAGTCCGACCGACCTTCCCCGACCTCACTCCCGATCGCCCGCTCTACATGATGTATACCAGCGGCACGACCGGACGGCCAAAGGGCTGCCTGCAAGCCGGCAGCGCAGTCGCGGCGAGCGCGCTTGGCTTCGCGCAGCATCGCGGGTTCCGGCAGGACGAGGTGCTGCTTTCGGTCAATCCGCTGTTCCATGTGGTGGGCATGCAGCAGGTCGCCGCGATGCTCGCCTGCGGGGGCACCAGCGTCTTCGCGAGGCGTGACGACGACAATGCCGCGATCCTTGATCTGCTCCACCGTGAAGCCTGCACCACCACCAGCGCCTTTCCGACCATCTGTTTTCCGTGGCAGGCGATGGAGCCGATCCGCAATGGGGTGATGCCGCTCACCAATTACACCGGCGGCGCAGGCATGGGCCGCCCGCAAATGTACGAATTCATCGAGAAGGAATGGGATGCCCGCGTCGTCGGCGGCTACGGCCAAACCGAAATCTGCGGCTTTGCCACCTTCATCGATTATGCGGACATGCTGGAGCATCCCCGTTCGATCGGCTGGACACTGCCGCATGTGCAGATGGCCGTGCACGATCCGGAAGGCAATCACCTGCCCCCCGGCGAGGAAGGCGAGCTGTGCCTGCGCGGCCCTTCGGTGATGCTCGGCTACTGGCGCAACCCGGAGGCGAGCGAGGCTGCGCTCGGCCATGGCTGGCTGCGCACCGGCGATCTCGGCACGATGGACGAGCGCGGCTTGGGCTATCTGCTGGGGCGCGCAAAAGAGCTGATCAAGACCGGCGGCGAAAACGTCTACCCGGCCGAGGTCGACGCCGTGTTCGCCGCCATGCCCGAAGTGGCCGACGCGGGCTGCTGCGGCGTGCCCGACAAGCAATGGGGCGAAGCAGTGAAAGCCTTTGTGGTTCTGAAGCCAGGAACGAGCCTGTCCCGGGAGGAAATCACCGCCCGCTTCAAGGGCCAGATCGCGGGCTACAAGCGCCCGCGTTATATCGAATTCGTGGACAGCCTACCCCGCGATCCGATCGGCAAGCTGCTGCGCCGCGAGCTTTCGGCACGGCCGGTAACCCCCGATCAGGCGGCGTGAAAGCCCAATCAGGCGGCTGCGGCGCGCCCGGCAGGCTCTGCGCCGACGGGATAGTCCAGCAGATCACGCAGGGTCAGCGGCTCGGCTGCCAGGGTCGGGTGCGGGGAATATCCGTCGTGCCAGTATTTGTGCTCGATCATGTCGCGGGCAATGCTCATGCCGATGATCCGCCGTGGCTGGGATGATCGATTGTCCGGCCCCGCATGAAGCAGGTCGCTGCGATAAAGGATCACTGTCCCCTTGCGCGGCGCGGTCTGCACAATCGGGAACAGCCGGTCGAGCGCCTTGCCCTGGCGCCACAACTTCCACAAGGTCAGCGGTCCCAGCATGGCAAGGCTTAGCTGGGCGTTCTTGCCAAGCAGGAAACGCAGCAGATTGGGCTGGTGCTGATCCCACTTGGTCGAAAACACCCGGTCGCGGAATTCGCCCGGTGCTAGCGGGGTGACCGGGTCCTTCCGCATGGCCCATAACTTGGCGAGATTGTGCCGGAAAATACGCAGATTGCAGCGCTTGCGGAACAGCTCCATCAATTCGTTGGCTTTGCCGCCGTGGGTATTTCCTACGCCGCCAAAAAGATGCGTCCCGGGGACGAAAACAGTGCCGCCCTGCTGGTCGCTGACATCATCGACCGCCGCAAACATGCTGATCACCCCGCTCGGGTCGCGGTGCACATATTGATGTGACGAACCCTGATAGCTGGTGAAGGTGGCGATTTCGAGCAGCGGGCGCGAAGGCCCGCAATATTCGGTCAGCACCCCTTCAAGGCGCTGGCACAGGGTCGCGGCGAAGCGCTTGACCGGCGGGCTGGATGGCAGCGAGCAGAAATCGCGACGCTTGTAACTATTGTCCGTTTCGCTGGCGAAGGAGCAATGGGCACGGTCTGGATCGGCGACGGTCTGGTGTACCAGATCAAGCCCGGCGCCGGCTTCGGCTTCCGAAAGCAGGCCGGTCAACACCACCACCCCATGAGTATCCATCATCGCCACCGCCTGCCGGACGCAGTGATCGGCAAGCCGCCCGGCCTCGTCGAGTACGGCCGCGACTTCATAGGCGGAGGTATCGCTGGAAACCTCGAGTTCCATCATGCCCAAATACCCCATCCGTGCCCGCCCCATCTCGAGGGGTGGCAGTATCCCGCCTGCCCAGACACGGTGTTGCCGGGCTGGCTGCACGTACGTTCGCCGTGTTATTGGCGCAGAAAATTGACCATCGGGTTAACTGACGGGCAACGGCAGCACATGCCGGGCAATACGCGCTGCGGCGACTCTATTGGCCGAGCGCCGCGCGCCCTGCCTCTTCGCGCTCAAACGCACGAACATAAGCGGGTCGCGCCGTCAGCCTCTCGCGGTAATCCTTAAGGCTTTGCGGAACGCCTTCGTCCAGCCCGACACTCTGGGCCAGGATCAACGCGTAGCCCACGCAGATGTCGGCTACGGTAAAGCGGTCCGCGCACAGGAATTCACGGCCCTGCAAACGCTGTTCGACCTTCACCAGCCGTTTGTGGAACCATTTGGCATAGGCATGCCCGGCCTCGGCCCAACCCTTCTCCTTCTCGAAGATGGCAAAGCGCATATAGACCGTCTGCGGGAAGGTGATCGTCGCGTCCGCATGGAAGGTGTAGTCGAGGTATTCGCCATAGTCCCGCTCGCCCGGCGCGATGGCGAGATCGGTATAGCCCGAACGCGTGGCAAGGTAATGCGCAATGGCACAGCTTTCGGTCATCCGCGTCTCGCCGTCGACCAGCAGCGGCACGGTGCCGAGCGGGTTCAGATCGAGATATTCGGGCGCAAGATAGCGCGGCGGAAACGGCAGGATGTTGAGGTCGATATCAACCCCGGCCTCCTCGGCCGCCCAGGTGGCGCGCAGGCCGCGTGAACGGGCGCAGGTGTAGAGAACGGGCTTTGTCATGGGCGCATCCTAGTGCCCTTCCTCGGCACCGACACCCAGCACTTTGTGCAGCACAAAAGCGATCAGGCCGCCCAGCACCAATCCGACAACAGCGGAAATTGCGGCGTAGGTGGCCCAGCCCAGCACGCCGCCTGCTGCCGCCTCCACCGCATGTTCGGCGCCGTGAACCACATCGTAGATCGCATGAAAGCCAATCTCGTGCGTACCGTGGACAATGATCCCCCCGCCGACCCACAGCATCGCCACCGTGCCGATGATCGACAGCGCGGCAAGCAATTTGGGCACGAAGCGCAGCAGGAAGCGCCCGAAAGACTGCTTCCACTCGGCCGCCTGCTTGGTGAGATAAAGCCCGATATCGTCGATCTTCACGATCAGTCCCACCGCGCCGTAGACCGCCAGCGTCACCACCACCGCCACCAGCGCGAGCACCGCACCGCGGATCAGCAGCGTCTCGTCCGCCACCTCGTTAAGCGCGATCGCCATGATTTCGGCGGACAGGATCAAATCGGTGCGGATCGCGCCCGCCACACGCTTGTTCTCGAAAGCGACCGGGTCTGCGATCTCGTCATCGAGCGTCGCGCCGTGCTTGTCCGCCCCCAGCTTCTCCAGCACCTTTTCTGCGCCTTCGTAACACAGGAAGGCCCCGCCCAGCATCAGGATGAAAATGATCGCTTGCGGCAGAAACTCCGAC
Source organism: Erythrobacter fulvus (assembly GCF_028595285.1). GTDB lineage: Bacteria > Pseudomonadota > Alphaproteobacteria > Sphingomonadales > Sphingomonadaceae > Erythrobacter > Erythrobacter fulvus. The sequence goes on from NZ_JAQQXQ010000001.1 coordinate 533,158, forward strand.
AAGATCAGCGCCCCGGGCAGCAGGAACAGCAGCTTGTTGCGCAAACTCCCCTTGGTGATCTTCCAGATGATCGGCAGTTCGCGAGCCGGGGAAAGGCCGGTGACATAGCTCGGCGTAACCGCCGCATCGTCGATCACCACGCCCGCTGTCTTGGTGCCTGCCTTGCCCGCGGCCACCCCGATATCGTCGATCGAAGCCGATGCCGCCTTGGCGATCACCGAAATGTCATCCAGCAGTGCGACCAGTCCTGAAGGCATGTGGGTTCCCCTTGGCGCGAATCACATGCGCCCAAACTAGCGCGTGCCCGTCCGATTCCCGCGCGACAAGACTTGCAATTCACCGCCAAAGCTGTAAGGGGCCGCGCTTCGCCGGGGAACCGCCCTTGCGATTGTCGAAGAAAGCCGGAGGGGCCCCGTTCATCCGAACGGACAAGCCAGCGATCGGCATTGAAGTGAAAGGACGCGGGATGGCGCTCTACGAGCACATCTTTCTCGCACGTCAGGATCTGAGCCAAGCTCAAGTCGACGCGCTGGCGGCACAAGCCACCGAAATCATCGAAGCCAACAACGGCAAGGTCACCAAGACCGAAACCTGGGGTCTGAAGTCGCTCGCCTACAAGATCGAGCGTAACCGCAAGGCACACTTCGTGCTGCTCAACATCGACGCCCCCGGCAACGTGGTGGCCGAGCTCGAGCGCCAGACCCGTATCAACGAAGACGTCATCCGCTACATGACCATCCGCGTGGACGCCCACGAGGAAGGCCCCAGCGTGATGATGCGCAAGAACGAACGCGAGCGTAAGCGCCGCGAAACCCGTGAGGAGCGCGACTGATGGCCCGCCCGTTTTTCCGCCGCCGCAAGTCCTGCCCGTTCGCGGCCAAGGACGCCCCGAAGATCGATTACAAGGACGTGCGCCTGCTTCAGGGCTTCATGTCCGAGCGTGGCAAGATCGTGCCTTCGCGCATCACCGCCGTGTCTGCCAAGAAGCAGCGTGAACTCGCCCAGGCGATCAAGCGCGCACGCCAGATCGGCCTGCTGCCGTTCATCGTGAAGTAAGAGGAGAAAGAGACATGGATATCATTCTCCTCGAGCGCATCGAGAAGCTCGGATCGATCGGCGACATCGTCACCGTCAAGGATGGCTACGCCCGCAACTTCCTGCTCCCGCAGAAGAAGGCCCTGCGCGCCAACGACGCCAACAAGAAGGTGTTCGAAGCCAACCGTGACCGGCTGGAAAAGGAAAACGCCGAACGTCGCACCGACGCCGAAAAGATGGGCGAAAAGGTTGCTGGCGCAGAAGTGGTGCTGATCCGCGCTGCCTCGAACGCCGGCCAGCTCTACGGCTCGGTCAGCGTGCGCGACATCGTCGCCGGGCTCGCCGAACAGGGTCATAACGTCGACAAGCGCATGGTCATCCTCGGCGCGCCGATCAAGAACATCGGGATGCACAACGTCACCGTTGCCCTGCACCCCGAAGTGCGCGTCACGGTGAAGGCCAACGTCGCGCGTTCGGACGATGAAGCCAAGCTGCAGAGCGAAGGCGTCGACGTGCTCGCGCAGATGTTCGAAGACGAACAGCGCGCCATCGAAGAGCAGGCTGAAGCCACCCGCATCGAAACGGGCCTTGAGCCGGGCGAAATCCCCGCCGAGCTGCTCGAAGAGCGCGGCGAAGAGGGCGAAGAAGCCTGATACTCGCGGCCTTCCGGCCAGGTTATCTCAGAAGGGCGCGGGGATCGGATGCGATCTCCGCGCCCTTCTTGTAAACAGCGTCAACTCGCGCGAAGGTGCTGCCACACAACGATAACAACAAAGGAGCAGAACAACTGCCATGATCGATATTCCTAACATCCTCGCCCAGCTTCAGCAGCATTACGACGAGGCCGTGCGCGCGCTGCGCGACGATGTGATTGCCTATGGCAAGAACGGCACGATCCCGCCGCAGCGCAAGCGCGAGGATGGCAGCTATGCCTATCCGCAGATCACCCTGCGCTATTCCGGAACTGGCAGCAGCCCGCAGGATCGCAGCCGCGCTTTCGGGCGCCTCGAACTGCCCGGCACCTACACCACCACCATCACGCATCCGGACCTGTTCGCCCACTACCTGACCGAACAGCTCCAACTGATCGGCAGCGAATACGAGATAGACATCGCGGTCGAGCGTTCGCGCCAGGAAATTCCCTTCCCCTACGTGCTCGATGGCGAGGCCGGTGCCGCGATGGTCGGCATTTCCCCGCAGGATATCGCCGCGCACTTCCCCTCGACCGATCTTGCGCTCATCGGAGACGAATTGGCCGACGGGATCGAGTTTGCCGAAGATCAGGACATGCCGCTATCGCTGTTCGATGGCTTGCGCACCGATTACTCGCTCGCCCGGCTGAAGCATTATACCGGCAGCGAAGTCAGCGATTTTCAGGACTTCATCCTGTTTACGAACTATCACCGCTATGTCGATGAATTCGTGAATTGGGGTGCCACGCAGATAGGGCAGGATGGCTATGTCGCGCTGACCGGCGCGGCGGGGCTCGATATCCGCGAGAAGACCGCCCATGCGCAAGACCAGTTGAACGACACCGCTTGGCGCCGCCATCAGATGCCCGCCTATCACCTGATCCGCGAGGACGGACGCGGGATCACGCTGGTCAATATCGGTGTGGGCCCGTCCAACGCCAAGACAATCTGCGATCACCTCGCGGTGCTGCGCCCTCACGCATGGCTGATGATCGGCCACTGTGGCGGCCTTCGCTCGACCCAGAAGATCGGCGACTTCGTGCTTGCCCACGCCTATCTGCGCGACGATCACGTGCTTGATCCCGTGCTCCCGCCCGAAGTGCCGATCCCGCCGATTGCCGAAGTGCAGCAGGCAATGGCCACCGCGGCCGAGCAGGTTTCCGGCGTGCAGGGCGCGAACCTCAAGCAGCGGATGCGCACCGGGACGGTCGTCACCACCGATGATCGCAACTGGGAACTGCGCTATTCCTCCTCGGCCAAGCGCTTCTCGCAGAGCCGTGCAATCGCAATCGACATGGAAAGCGCGACGATCGCTACGCAGGGCTATCGCTTCCGCGTGCCCTATGGGACGCTGCTGTGCGTCTCGGACAAGCCGCTCCATGGCGAGATCAAGCTGCCCGGGCAGGCCAACAAGTTCTACGAGGAAGCGATTGCGGCCCACCTACAGATGGGCATCGTCGCTTGTGCCAAGCTGCGCGACGAGGGCGACCGCCTGCACTCGCGGAAACTGCGCGCCTTCAACGAACCGCCGTTCCGGTAAGTCATGGCCGGTCTGTCCCGCTCGATCGCCGGCCGCGTTGCCATTATTACCGGAGCCGCGAGCGGCATGGGCCGCGCGGCGGCGCGTCTGTTCGCGGCTGAGGGCGCGCATGTCGCCGTGACCGACCTCGATCTTGTCATCTGCGAGGCAGTCGCGGCGGAATGCGGGCCGAAAGCGCGCGCCTATGCGCTGGACGTGGCCGATGCCGGAGCGATCACCGGCACCGTCGAACGTATTGCGCAGGACTTCGGTCGGATCGACATTCTGGTGAACAATGCAGGTGTATCGAGCTTCTGCGGCCTCGATGATCCCGCTTGCGAGGATGTCTGGCACCGTGCTGTCGCAGTCATGCTGACCGCGCACCAGCGCATGGTGCGTGCCGCGCTGCCGTTCCTCATGCAAAGTGATGCGCCGCGGATCGTCAATATCGCAAGCACTGAAGGCCTCGGCGCGACGCCGGGCGATACGCCCTATGTCGCCGCCAAAACCGGAGTAATCGGCCTTACACGGGGGCTTGCAGTCGATCTCGGGCCTGAAGGCATCACAGTGAACTGCATCTGCCCCGGCCCGATCCGCACCGCAATGACCGACGCCGTGGCGGAGGAGCACAAGGCAATCTTCGCCAAGCGCCGCACCGCGCTGCGTCGCTATGGCGAGCCCGAGGAAGTCGCGCACATCACGCTTTCACTGGTGCTGCCCGCCGCGAGCTACATCACCGGAACGGCGATCCCGGTGGACGGCGGCTTGATGGCGCGAAACGCCTGAAAACGTGAGGCTGCCGAATCAGGCGACCGCTGTCGCCTCGATCTCGATCATCACCGCCGGATCATAAAGACGCGTCACCCCGAGCAGAGTGCAGGCGATCTTCGATCCCGCCTCGATATAGAGGGGCGTGGTCTGATCGGCCGTCGCCATGAAGGCATCGACATCAGTGGTGTAGATGTTCAGCCGGACGAGGTTGGCAGGCGTCATATCCGCCGCGGCAAGCGCATCACATAGGCACGCCCACGCACCCTTGAACTGCGCGACGATATCGCCGGGATGAAGCGCCGCGCCGTCGGCATCCGAAGCGGTCTGGCCCGAGAAATAGACTGTGCGCGTGACACCGCTGACCTCGACCGCGTGATTCAGCCCGAAATGCTCAAGCCACGGCGTCGGATTATGGGTTTTGATCTGCATTGGCTGTTTCCCTCCCCTTTTGCGGAAACAGCCTATCCTAACCCTGACCTTTCGTCTTGGTCTTTCCGTCCCTCGCGTTGGCGGCGATGAAATCGATGATCAGGCCCGCCACGTCCTTGCCCGTCGCGCTCTCGATACCTTCGAGGCCGGGCGAGGAATTGACCTCCATGATGACGGGGCCGTGATTGGATCGCAGCATGTCCACCCCGCACACATTCAGACCCATGCGCTTGGCCGCGCGCACGGCGGTGGAGCGTTCCTCGGGGGTGATCTTGATCACCTCTGCACTGCCACCACGGTGGAGGTTGGAGCGGAATTCGTCCGGCGCGCCGGTGCGCTTCATCGCCGCGACGACCTTGCCGCCCACCACCAGCGCACGAATATCGGTGCCGCCGGCTTCCTTGATGAATTCCTGTACCAGAATGTTGACGTTGGCGCCGCGAAACGCCTCGATCACAGACTTGGCGCTCGACATCGTCTCGGCCAGCACCACGCCGATCCCCTGCGTCCCTTCGATCAGCTTGATCACCACCGGCGGGCCCTTCACCGCCCTGATGATCTCCTCGGCCGCCTTGGGATCATTGGCATAGGCCGTCAGCGGCAGGCCGAGGCCATGCTTGGCAAGGATCTGCAAGCTGCGCAGCTTGTCGCGGCTGCGGCCGATGGCAACACTTTCGTTGAGCGACCAGATGCCGCGCATTTCGAACTGCCGCAGGATCGCGAGGCCGTAATTGGTGATCGAGGCCCCGATGCGCGGGATCACCGCGTCATAGGCGGGGATCGGTTTTCCGTTATAGAACACCTGCGGGCGGTGGCTGGCGATATGCACTGTGCAGCGCAGCGTGTTGAGAATATCGAGCTCATGGCCGCGCGCTTCGGCAGCCTCTTTCAGGCGCCGGTGCGAATAGAGATTAGGGTTACGCGCCAGCATCGCGATTTTCATGGGATACCTTTCGAATCCGGCAGTCTACCGGCGGCCCGGCCCCTTATCCGCATTTTCATCCGATTGCAGCCAAGAATGACCGCTATCGACGACGAAACGACGCCTGAGCGCGGTGCGCCCTATAAGCATCGGAAATTGCATCTGCGAACGGTCCGCTAGGCTGATTTCCGCCCGGAAGGTGTATTTACCGATGCTGAGAGGCGTCTTTATGACAAATCGCTGCTGCTGTTCGCCCATCGAACTGGTGATGCCGCGGATATCGACATGCACCGCCTCGCACACATGGCGCGCCCCGCCCCAGTTGACCGCGAAGCGCACAAAGCGCTGGCGATCACGGCGGAATTCGTCGAGCACTTCGGCATGAAGCGAAGAGGTGCGCGCGCCGGTATCGATCTTGGCCGGTATGCCTGCCAGCCCAAGGTCGGGCAGGCCGATCCTCTCGCGCCAGCCAATGATTGTCGGAGGATTCTGGCCGCTCAAGGCAGGATCGCCATCCCGTCCCCGCCGTCACCCACTATCAGGCGGCGCAGCACCTTGCCGCTGGCGTAATCGACTTCGGCAACAGTATCGCTGGCGGTTTCGGCGACGTAGATCTTCGATCCGTCGTCGGACCACAGGATCGTGACTTGAAAGCGGGCCTCTGCCTCGGCAGGACTGGAAACTGCGACGGTGCGGATCACTTTCGCGGTCGCGGTGTCGATGACAGTGAGGCTGCCGTCCTGCAGATCGGACGTCACCGCAACATCGCCCTGCGGGCGCACCGCGATGCGCAGCGGGAAACGCCCGGTGGCGACAGTCTCTCGCAATTCCATCGTCTGCGGATCGAGCGCGAAGGCCTGGTTCGAGCCGCGGGCCGAAACCCACAGGGTCGTGCCATCAGGAGAAAGCGCGATGCCTTCCGGCTCCTCCCCCACCGTCACCGACATTGGCGCACGGCGCGTGACGAGATCGACCCGTGTGACCGTGCGCGAGCCGAGATCGGTCGTCCATGCAATCCGGCCATCGGGGCTGACGGCGAGCATGTGACTGCCTTGCTTGCCGGTGCCGGATTCGAACACCTGGCGAGCTTCGGAAAGCGGATCGCGGATCCAGAACACCGACTGCCGCCCCTCTGCGGTGGCATAGAGGTTGCCATTGGCATGCCAGACGATGCCATGCGGACGGGCATTTTCGCCCAGATCAATGCTGGCCACCCTCTCAAGGCTGTCGGTAAGGAATATATCGATGCTGGTACCGCCATAGCAGGCCAACGCCACGTGGCGCCCGTCTGGCGAGGTCGCAAGTTCATGCGGGTTGGTGCAGCTCGGCAGGCGCAAGACTTCCTTGCCGGTTGCCAGATCGACCTTGGACAAGGTGTTTCCGCGCTTGTTGGCCACGAACAGCGTTGGCGGCATGACGGCGCCATCGGCCTGCTGCGGCGCGGCAGACGGCGCACAGGCGGCAAGCGTGAAAGCGAGGCCCCCGACCAGCATGGTGACAAATTTCATGGCAAGCCCTCCCCTTGGCCAATGCGTGATGCAGATGTGAACCCGGTCGCGGTGCGAATCAAGCGGCGAGGAAATCCGCGATTGCTACGCCCATTTCGGGCTTGGTGACGCTGCTCATGTGGGTGCCGGGCACCTCGACATAGTGGGCATCTGGCAGCAGCGCGGCGAGATCCTCGGCAGAGCCATTATCCTGATCCTCGTCCCCGCAGATCACCGCGACCGGCATCGTGATGTTCGCCAGCATGGCAAGGTCGAAATCGTCCATTGCATCGAGCAGCAACCGCGCCGCCACGCGGTCCACCCCCTGCGACTTGAGGAAAGTGCGCGCCAGATAGGCCGGATCGCCGGGCTTGATGGTGTCGAACTCATCGATCACCCGCTTGAAATGCGCGGCACGGCGCTGCCATTCGCCAAGGCCCGCCACCCCCATGCCGCAGATCGCAAGCCGCCGCGGCTGAAGGATGCCGTGGGCTACCGCATGGATCGCGGTGCGCGCGCCCAGAGAGAAGCCGACGAGATCGAACCCGCCCGGCTCCAGTCCCAGATGCTCGGCCAGTGCGGCGACATCGCGCACCAGTACGCCGGGGGGATAGGCGGCAGGATCATGCGGCGCTTCGCTGTCCCCGTGGACGCGGAAATCGGGCATGATCGCACGGAAGCCCGCCGCCGCGAGCCGCGCCCCATGGCCCCATTTGATCCAATTCATGTGGGCCGAGGAAAACAATCCGTGGAGCAGAATGACGGGGCGCCCTTCCCCCTCGATATGGATTGCAAGGCGGGTCCCGTCGAATGACGTGAAGTGGTCGGTCACCCGCGCTTCTCCAGCCCCTTCTGCTCCATCCGCCACTTGGCCATGGCGATCCGGTCCTGCCCGAAAAAGGGCTCGCCCTCGAACACGAGCGTCGGCACGCCCCAATGGCCCGCCGCTTCGAGCGCGGCCTGATTGGCGGCGATCTCGGCGTCGAGCGCCTCGGCATCGTGCTGCGCCTCCCCGTCAAGCTCGCAAAAGTCGAGCCCGGCGCGCTCGCAGGCGGGATACATGTGATCTTCAAGGTACCAATCGTCGGTGCTGCCGTCCCAGATGATCTTTGACACCTCGTCGGCAAAGGCGAGCCCCCTGCCTCGCCGCTCGGCCGCCTGCCCCATCCGGCATAGCCAGTGGATGTACGGCTGCTCCTCCGCAATCTCGCGCGTGGCGAGGTTCTGCACCACCGGATCGGGGCGCGGCCAGCGATAGGGGATGCCGAGCATCTGCGCGCTGCGCGCCGCATCGATGAAGATGTAGCGCCCGACATTGGGATTGCCGGTGAACAAAATACCCGGATCGCGGATTGCGATCGGCAACACGGTGCGCAGCGCAATCGTGATGTCGTATTCCGCCGCCATGGCGCGATACCGCCCGATAGCAAGGTAGGAATAGGGCGAGCGAAAGCTGAAGAACAGATCGGCGTGGAGCGTCATGAAGCCCTTGCTAGCGGGGTTCGGTAAAGGGTGCCAGCCCCGAGCATGTGGTCGCTTGCAGATAGTAAGCCCCCTTATTATATGCCCCTATATGATCATCGAGACCGGCTATCGACTCGCAGATAATTCGCGCCAGCTGCGCCGCCTGTTCGACGAGCGGGTACGCTGCCTCGGCCTGACAGGACCGCAGGCGCGGCTGCTGCTCTCGCTCGAGCGCAATCCGAACGAAAATCAGGTGTTCTATGCCGATCGGCTGGAAATCGAGCCGATCACACTCACCCGTATCGTTGACCGGCTGGAAGACGCCGGCTGGGTCGAAAGGCGCAGCGATCCGGCAGACCGCCGTGCGCGCATCCTTCATCTGACCGACAAGAGCCGCGGGATCGTGACCCGGCTGCGCGGGATCGTCGAGGCGCTGTTCGAAGACATGCTGCAAGGCATCGACGCCGCCGAACGCGCCGCCTTCGCGCATGCGCTGGACCGAATCGCCACCAATCTTGCCGCCGCCCGCCAGACCGAGACGATCAATGGCTGAAGCCGATCCTGCCCGCACCCCTACTGCCGCGAATATGGCCGAAAGCCCGCCGGAAACCGTCCGGACAAAGGATCGCCCGTGGTATCGCTGGGCGCTGATGCTTGCAGTGCCGCTGGCGCTGCTTGCCGGGACGCTGGTTTATTACTTCACCCTGCAAGGCAAGGTTTCGACAGATAATGCCTATCTCCAGCAGGACATGGTCTCGATCAGCCCCGAGGTCGGCGGTCGGATAGTCGAGGTGCTGGTCAATGACGGCGACGAAGTCGAGGCTGGCCAGCTGCTCTTCCGGATCGATCCCCAACCCTACCGGCTCCAGATCGCCGAGGCCAATGCCGCGATCGCCAGCGCGCAGGCCAATCTCATCGCTCTAAGCAATGCGCCCGACCTGACCGGTGTGGACATCGACGCCGCGCGCGAGGACATCGGTTTCGCCCAGGCGCGGTTCGACCGCGTTGCGGCGTTGCGCGACAAGGGGTTCAGCACCAAGGCCGATTACGAGGCCGCCGAACAGGCGCTCGAACGGGCACGCGCCGCGCTGCGTCAGGCCGAGGCGCGCCAGCGCGAAGCCCGCGCGCGGCTTGCAACCGGCGCGGCGGTGCCGGGCGTTAATCCGCAGATCGCCGCTGCCGAGGCGCGCAAGGCCAATGCCGCGCTCGCGCTCGATCGCACCGAAGTCCGCGCCCCCGCCGCAGGCCGTGTGGCGCAGGCAGATCGTCTGCAGATCGGCCAGCAGGCGGTACCCAACCTTCCGGTGCTGACGCTGGTCAAGACCGGATCGACCTATGTCGAAGCCAATTTCAAGGAAACCGATCTCGACACGATGCGCGTCGGGCAGCGTGCCGAAATCCGCTTCGATGCCTATCCCGACGTGGTGCTGGAAGGCCATGTCGCCTCGATCGGGGCAGGTACAGGTTCGGAATTCTCGGTCATCCCTGCGCAGAACGCGACCGGCAACTGGGTCAAGGTGACGCAGCGCGTGCCGGTGCGCATCGCGATAGACGGGGACAGCCCGCGCCAGCTGATTGCGGGTCTATCGAGCGAGGTCACGGTCTTTACCGACGATAACGGCCCGCGCTGACGTGGCCAGCAGGGCTGCTTCCTCCGCGATGGTGCCCGCTGATCAGGTCGCGCCGCCGTTGCGCGACGTGGCGGAACTGGAGACGCGCAACTACAGGCTGATGATCCTCGGGGTGATGGCGGCATCGCTGTTGCAGATCCTCGACACCACGATCGCCAATGTCGCGCTGCCGCACATGCAGAGTTCATTGGGCGCGACGGTTGATACCGTCACCTGGGTGCTTACCAGCTATATCATCGCCTCTGCCGTGGCGTTGCCGATCACCGGCTGGCTGGCCGACCGGATCGGTGCGCGGCGCCTGTTCATCCTTTCGGTCGCAGGATTCATCAGTGTCTCAATGCTGTGCGGGATTGCGCAGAACCTTGAGGAGATGGTGGCCTTCCGCGCGCTGCAAGGCGTGGCGGGAGCGTTCATCGCGCCGCTCAGTCAGGCTTTCATGCTGGATACCACCCGGCCCAGCCGTCACCCGCAGGTCATGGCAATTTGGGGTATGGGGATCATGATCGGCCCGATCCTCGGCCCCATCCTCGGCGGGTGGCTGACCGAAACCGCGAACTGGCGCTGGGTATTTTTCGTCAACCTGCCAGTCGGCGCGCTTTCGCTGGCGATCCTTATCACCTGCCTGCCGCAGCGCCCCCAGCGCAGGCGGCGTTTCGACCTGACCGGCTTTGCGTTGATGGCGGTAGCACTGGCTGCATTCCAGTTGTTGCTCGATCGCGGCAACCAGCTCGACTGGCTCGCCTCGGGCGAGATCTGGGCCTATCTGCTGGTGACCCTGTCGGCGACATGGATGGCTGTGGTGCACTTTGCCACCGCTCCCGCCCCGATGTTTGAACGCGCGCTGTTTGCCGACCGCAATTTCGCCATCGCGTTGTTTTTCATGATCGTGATCGGGATCGTGATGTTTGCGGTAATGGCGCTGCTGCCGCCGATGCTCCAGAACCTGTTCGGTTACGGCGTGATCGATACCGGCATCGTGCTGATGCCGCGCGGCGTGGGCATCCTGATCTCGATGCAGGTTTCCGGCCTGCTGATGCGGCGCGGAATCGATGCGCGGCCCGTGGTGGCGAGCGGCTTCCTGATCTGCGCGGTCTCGCTATGGCAAATGGCGCACTGGTCGCTCGCCGTGGACGAGATGCACGTGATCGTCAGCGGGCTGCTCCAGGGCCTCGGGATGGGGCTGGTGTTCATCCCCTTGCAAGTCAGCGCCTTTGCCACGCTCAGCCCCAGCTTACGCACCGACGGATCGAGCCTCCTCAATCTGTTCCGCTCGCTTGGGGCCTCGGCCGGGATTTCGTGGATGACGGTGCTGCTCGCCCGCAATCTCCAGACCGCTCATGCCGATCTCGGCAGCCACGTGACGGCGGCGACAGGGAGCATCGTCGACTTTTCGACCACCGACCGCTTTCAGGTGCTGGGAGACATGGCGATGACGCTGGTCGATGCCGAAGTGAACCGCCAGGCCGCGATGATCGCCTACATCGACGATTTCTGGCTGATGATGTGGATCACCATAGCCGCCGCGCCGCTGGCTTTCCTGATGCGCGGAAATACGCGGCCCGCAGGCCCGGTCACGCTTGCGGAATAACGCCGCTCAGCGGAAGAAGCACTGGGTGCCGGCGTAAAGCATCTCGACCTTGTCGCCCGCGATGAAACCGCCGATCCGCTGTCCCAGCGCAAATTCCTCGCCAAGCGTGCTGCCTTCGACCGGTGCATATCCAGGCGCGCTTTCGGCAAGGCTGCGTGCAGAACCGACCTGCACATCGCCTGCGAGCTTCACGACGCCCGTTGCCGGCGCATCGCCGTCCTGGGCAAGGTGCCAGTTCCACCCGACCAGCCGGCCCTGCTGGAAATGCGCGGTCAGCCCGCCCGCGAAATCGGTGAAGATAATCGGCCCCGCGCCACATTCGGGATTGGACCCCGTGCGCAGCGGTGCGCCCAGTGCCTTGGCCAGCGCGGTTTCGACCTCCTGCTGGCCGGCAGCGAAATAGAACGCCTCCGATCCCGCTGCGAGCCCTTCGCCACGCAGTTCGACTGCATTGGCCGCCAGCGGCTGCTGCACCCCCTCGCCCTGCTGGCGTTGGGCCGGGCTCGGCACCTCGCCGCTGTCGCAAGCCGAAAGAGCCAGTGCCGCGGCGAGCGCAACCAGACCGAACCGCATCGGCCTTATCCCTTTTTCAGGTGGCGGCGGCCGAGCAGCTCGGCGATCTGGACCGCGTTCAATGCGGCGCCCTTGCGCAAGTTGTCGGACACACACCACAGGGTGAGGCCGTTCTCGACCGTGGGATCCTCGCGCACGCGGCTGACGAAGGTCGCTGCATCGCCGACGCATTCCACCGGCGTGATGTAGCCGCCATCCTCGCGCTTATCGATCAGCATTACGCCAGGGGCCTCACGCAGAATGTCCATCGCGGCTTCGGCGGAAAGTTCGTTCTCGAACTCGATGTTCACGGCTTCCGAATGGCCGACAAACACCGGCACGCGCACGCAGGTCGCGGTCAGCTTGATCTTCGGATCGAGGATCTTCTTGGTCTCAACCACCATCTTCCATTCTTCCTTGGTCGATCCATCGTCGAGGAAGACATCGATATGCGGGATGACGTTGAAGGCGATCTGCTTGGTGAACTTCTTGGGCTCCACCGGATCGCCGACGAAAATCGCGCGGGACTGGGCGAACAGTTCGTCCATCCCTGCCTTCCCGGCGCCCGAAGTCGATTGATAGGTGCTCACCACCACTCGCTTGATCGTCGCGGCATCGTGCAGCGGCTTCAATGCCACCACCAGCTGCGCGGTCGAGCAATTGGGGTTGGCGATGATGTTGCGTGCCTTGTAACCGTCGATCGCGTCGGGGTTCACTTCCGGCACGATCAGCGGCACGTCCGGGTCCATCCGGTAGAGCGAGGAATTGTCGATCACCACGCAGCCCGCAGCTGCTGCCTTGGGGGCATATTCCTTGGCGGGGCCGGAACCTGCGGCGAACAGGGCGATGTCCCAGCCGGTGAAGTCGAAATGCTCGATATTCTTGCACTTGAGCATCTTGCCGGTGTCGCCGAATTCGACTTCGGTGCCCACCGACCGCGACGAGGCGACCGCAGCGACCTCGTCGCACGGGAAATCGCGCTCGGCGAGAACCTGCATCATCTCGCGCCCGACATTGCCGGTCGCACCGACCACTGCCACCCGGTAACCCACTTGGCATTCTCCTGATATTTCGCAGCTGCGAGATAGCGACACTTGTCCCGAGCGCAACTGCTAAGAGCGCAGTGCAGACCTATTCGGCTGCTGGCGGCGTTACCCCGTGCCGTTCAAGGAAGCGGAAGATGGAGTTCCAGACGTGCGGGCCGATGTTCGGGCCGGAGACGCGGTGCGTGTAGCCGGGGTAGAGCATCATCTCGAACGGCACGTTGTTTTCCTGAAGCACGCCAATCAGTTCCGACGAATTCTCGAACACCACATTGTCGTCCGCCATGCCGTGGATCAGCAGCAGCGGATCGGCGATTTTCGTCGCGTCGGGGATGGCGCTTGCCTTCTCGTAGGCCTCCGGTACCTCGCGCGGGTCGCCCATGTAGCGTTCGGTATAATGGGTATCGTAAAGCTCCCAGCGCGTCACCGGCGCGCCGGAGATGCCCGCCGCGTAGAGACCCGGATCAGCCTCCAGCATCTTGAGCGTCATGTAACCGCCATAAGACCAGCCGTAGGTCGCGATCCTGTCGCCGTCGACGAAATCGAGCGCCTTGAGGAACTGCGCGCCCGCCTTCTGGTCACGCACTTCTGCCCCGCCCATGGCGCGGTAAAGCGGCTGTTCGAAGTCGACCCCGCGATTGGCCGAGCCGCGGTTATCGAGCTCGAAGAAGATAAAGCCCATGTCGACGATCGCCTGCGCCAGCGCGCCGTTCCAGCCCTTGGTCACCGTCTGCGGACCCGGCCCGCCATAGTGCTGGAAAAACACCGGATAGCGTTTCCCCGGCTCCATTTCCGGCTTAATCATCATCCAGTGCAGCGGGGTGCCGTCCTCGGCCGCGATGGTGCCGAATTCGGGCGTTGCATGGCTCGCCAAATAGGGGGCGTAGGGATGATCGCCTTCGACGCGGTTCTCCTCGATCCACGCCACACGCTTGCCGTCGGGCGTGGCGAGATAGGACTGCGGAGGCTGCGCGGCGTTCGAACGGGTGACGTAGAGCAGTCGTCCCTTGGCATCCATGCTCGCCGAATTGGTGTAATCGGGATCGGTAAGGAGTTCCGGATCGCCCGTACCGTCCAGCCGCGCGCGGTAGATCTGCTGGGTCAGCACATCCATCGTCGCCTGGTAGGTGAAGGTGCCCGCATCCTCGTCCACGCCGACCAGCGTCGTAGTGGGCGAGGGGCCGCTGGTAAGCTGCGTCCACTGCCCATCGGCATAACGGTAGAAATGGCCATAACCGTCGCGTTCGGACCACCAGAGCAAGCTGCCGTCCTTGAGGAAGCGGTAATTGTCCGACAGGTTCACCCAGTAATCGGGCCGCGCGGCCGTTTCGGTGAACAGGATCTGCGAAGCGCCGGTGGCAGGATCGACCTTCAGCATGTCGATCTTCGTCTGCGCGCGGTCCTGCCGCTGGACATAGAGGTAATCGTCCGGCCCCCAGTCGACCCGCGCCACATAGACATCGAGATCGAAGCCCAGGTCGACCTTCACGCGGTTGCCGCCATCCGGGTCCATCAGGAACAGTTCGACGACGGCATTGTCGGTGCCGGCGGCGGGATAGCGCTGGTCGAACACCTTGGTGCCCTTCGCCCCGATCGCCGCGCGGGTAACGATACCCACCGGGCTTTCATCGGTACGCTGGACAGCGATACGGTCATCATTGGGCGACCACCAGTAACCTGCAAGCCGCGCCATTTCCTCTTGCGCGACGAATTCCGCCTCGCCCCAGCGGATGGTATCGGCCTCGCCTTCGGGCGTAACCGGCTGCGCCTCGCCGCCGACCGGTCCGACCCACAAACGGCGATCACGCACGAAGCTGACATAGCTGCCCTTCGCCGAAAGCCTGGGGTTAAGCTCGGTGCCTTCGGTATCGGTCAGCTGCGTCACCGTGCCATCGAGTCTGGCAAGGTAGAGATCGCCATCGAGCGGCACCAGCACGCCCGAGCCGTCGCTTGCCCACTGGTAGCTGATGATACCCTTGAGGCTGCCGACCCGCGCGCGTTCGCGCTGCATCTTCTCGTCCTCGGACAGTTCGCGGCCCGATCCTACGCTGAGCGAGTCCACCAGCATCCGCCATTCGCGGGTTTCCAGATCATAGCCCCACAGGTCGTAGCGGTCGCGATCCTCGGCGCGGTTGCGCAGGAGTGTCAGATAACGCCCGTCGGGCGAAAGCTTCACTTGTCGCGGCGCGGCGCCGTCGAGGCCTGGCGATGCGAAGACGCGTTCGAATGACAGCGTGGGCGCTGTTTCAGTCATGGTGGTCGTTTCCGCCAACGCAGGCGTAGTCAGGCAGGTCGAAAGACACAGGGCAACCGCAGCAAGAACCGAACGCATTCAAAGCTCACCTCGTCATGGCGCGCGGCCGGATGGCAACGCGCTGCTGCTCCTCGCAATGACGAGAAGGATTGGCAAGGGGCGCAAACGAAAAGGGCGGCGCCTTTCGGCACCGCCCTTCGCAAATTGCTGGCTGTTGAAGCCTTACGCCTTGGGCGCGGTAACCTTGCGCTCGGCGATACGCGCGCTCTTGCCGGTGCGGCCGCGCAGGTAATAGAGCTTCGCACGACGCACGACACCGCGACGCACCACAGTAATGCTCTCGATGATCGGCGAGTAGAGCGGGAAAACGCGCTCGACGCCTTCGCCGAAGCTGATCTTGCGCACGGTGAAGTTGGAACCCATGCCGCGGTTCGAACGGGCGATCACGACGCCTTCGTAGTTCTGAACACGCTCGCGGTTGCCTTCCTTCACCTTCACGCCGACGCGGACGGTGTCGCCTGCGCGGAATTCGGGGATGTCCTTGCCGGACTTGGCGATTTCTTCGGCTTCAATCTGCTGGATCAGGTTCACTGGTCCGATTCCTTCGTTTCATGCCGCGCGCCAGAGGCAGGCTGGACCCGAGCGCCCTCATGACGCTCCCACAAGTCCGGCCTGCGTGACCGAGTATCTTCCTCGCTACGCAGCTTGCGCCATGCAGCGATCTTCGCATGATCCCCCGATCGCAGCACTTCGGGGATCGTGCGCCCTTCCCATTCCTGAGGTCGGGTATAATGCGGATATTCGAGCAACCCCGTTTCGAAGCTTTCCTCGGTACCGCTGGAAGGCGCGCCCATTACTCCGGGAAGCAGCCGAATGCAAGCGTCAAGGATGGTCAGCGCCGCCATCTCGCCTCCGGAGAGCACGATGTCGGCAAGGCTAACCTGTTCGATCTCGGGCCGGGCCTCGAAAAGGCGTTCGTCGAACCCCTCAAACCGCCCGCACAGGATGACGACACCGGGGCCGGCTGCGAGTTCGCGGATGCGCTGTTGGGTGATCGGTTTCCCGCGCGGAGTCATAGCGAGAATGGGTCGTCCAGCGGCAGGCGCAGAATCCAGCGCGCGGGCCAGCACATCGCATTTCAGCACCATCCCCGCCCCGCCGCCCGCAGGCGTATCGTCGACGGTGCGGTGCTTGTCGGTGGCGAAGTCGCGGATCTGCACCGTCTCGCAAGCCCACTTGGCATCAGCCAGCGCGCGCCCCGCGATGGAGTGCCCAAGCGGCCCGGGGAACATCTCGGGATAGAGCGTGAGGACTGTGGCGGCGAAGGTCATATGCGCGAGCCTTCGATCAACGACAGGTTGAGCCGATAGCCGAGTGGCCAAACAACCAAAAGAAGCGCCGCATTCATTACCATCAGGATCAGTAGGCCTTGCGCTTCCGGACCCGATTCACAGCAGCCACTTCCAGCGAAGCCAATGATGCTCCACACGAGTAATCCTACCGGGACAAACCCCGCCGTAACGAGCGCGAGAGTCGGCTCGTAGGCCTTGGGAAACAGGAGACCCGCAAACCACGCTAGCCCTGCGGAAACCCCCGAGACAATCACGCCAAAGCCCAATGCGATGGCGAGCCCGGCAAAGATCAGCTCAGCCATTCGACCCCATCCTTCGCCTGCGTGTCGACGGTCAGCTCAAACACATCCGGCCGCGCGTAATGCCCGTCGGTGTCGAGGCTTGTCAGACCCGTTGCGATCTCGGTGAGGTCGAGTTCGGCAAACAGCGTCTCCTCCCCCTCGCCCGCTTGCACGATCACGCGCGTGTCGGGCGCGGCGATCAGAGAGCCGCCGCGGTTGAGCACTTCGGCGGGGATCGCTTCCAGCAACTCCAGAGCAGCCGCATCACCGCCCACCCGCTCCAACCCGTCGAACAGATCGTCGCGCTTCTGCACCAGCCCCGCCGCCAGCACGAAGCAGCGCCCCTCCATCGCATAGTGCCGCGAGGCGATCGCATAGCTCTCTCGCACTGTCGGCCAAGCCGCCACGTGCACATCCTCGCCCAGATTATGCATCGCCGCACGGGCGAGAGGCATCCAGTGCTCCCAGCAAATCAGCGAGCCGACGCGGCCCCATTCAGCCTGATGCACGCCCAGCGTCGAGCCGTCGCCGCGCGCCCAGATCAGGCGCTCGCCATGGGTCGGCACCAGCTTGCGATGATCGAGCACCGGAAGGCCCGGGCGGAAGGTCATCTGGTTGTTCACAAGGCTGCGCCGCACCCGCTCATGTGCGCCGATCGAAATGATCGCGCCGCTCGCGTCGGCCAGTTCCTGCAAGGGCAAGAGCCGCTCGTCATTGGCGACCACGGCTTGCTCAAGCATGATTGCGTGCAGCGCCTTGCTGCCGGGGTGATCCCACAGCGCCGCGCCGGGCGCCTCGTCCAGCCACAGCGGATAGCCGCCCAGAAAGGTCTCTCCGAAGGCGACGACCTTCGCGCCGCTCTCCACCGCCGCGCGGGCAAGGTGCACGGCCTTGTCGATACCGCCCGCAAAATCGAGCGGGATCGGTGCGGCTTGGACGACGGCGACAGGAAGCTTGGTCATGCCAGCCGCTTACGCGCGCAAGTCAGTCCCCGCAACCACCACAGCCACCACCGCTGTCACCGTCACCGCTGGAGCCGCTGTCCCCGCTGCCCTGCTGTCGCATCGCGTGAACCGCTTCCCACGGCGTGCCGACCAGAACACCCGTACCGAACAATGCCACCGCCATAGCTGCCTCCTCGGGCCGCGGAGCAAGCCGTAGCCGCGCTTCCTTGTCAGCCATGCGGTTGACTGTCTCGATCCCCCCCGCCGTGCGGTTGTCCAGCGATGCGAAACGGACCACCGCGGCGATCGCTGTCGCCGTCATCAACGCGATCAGAAAACCGGTCGGCTCGCCCAGCGCACTTCCGGCCCGCTCGCGATAGACACCGATCACGAAAAGCACCACGAAAGGCGCGACCGATAGCCAGCGTATCCGGCTGATCTGGTCGTCGAAAGCGATCAGTCCCTGACGCCTGAGCCGCGCCGCGGTCCGATCGGCGGCAACAGCCAGAGCCTTGCGCGCTGATCCAATCTTGAAATTCCCGTCGAGCGCGAGCAGCGCCTTGCCCGCACCGCCTGCCGGGATAGTGCTGCGTACCACCGTCAGCTTGCCGCCACCGGCTGCGGCCAGCCCGCCGCGCGCGTAGAGATCGGCGATGACCGATTCTGCCAGCCGCTGTCGCCCACCCGCCAACATTGCGAGGCTTTCGGCATCAAGCGATTCGCTTCGCCGTCCGGCCGGACGCAGATTGAACGGGATCCACCACGAAGCTGCCAAGGCCAAACCCAGCAGTATCGTGTAAAACAACAGAAAGTCGCCGCCCGTCCATGACGAGAACAGCTGCATTACATTATCCTTCCCGTGAGCCAGCCCGCGACGAAAACGAGCAGACCCAGCGCCAGTGCGACCCGGCGTTTGAGGACGATAACATCGAAAAAGTTAACGCGCACACCAAGGGGGTCGACGGAAAAACGCCTGCTGGCAGGTGGCCATATATCGGCGGGTGGTGACGTACCGAAGACAGTCTCGTACGCCGCGAGCGTATCGGCATATTGGCGGTAGTAGCGTTCGCGCTCCACCGGCCCGCCTGCCGTCGGTCCATGATGGAGCTCCGCCCCGAGCACCTGCGGGCAGAAAACCTGCCAGTAATCACGGCTGTAGGTGAGATGGAGATGCCAGGCCTGATCGACCGCATCGGACGGGGTAACCTCGTGCCCGGCGGTCATCGCGAGATAGCAGAAACGCTTGTATTCGCCCACCACCCGCTCTGCATGGGGCAGGCTCCAGCGGTTTTCGCGGGCAAGCCGTAGGGTGAAAGTCAGCGAGGCGTCAAAGGGGCCGATCGCATGGCCGGCAATGCGCCCCCACAATTCGGTTCCCAGCGCGCTCATGGCGCTAGTCTTCGGCGAAGGCCTCCGCGATGACAAGCCGATCTTGGTCCCATTCCATCACCGCGGCGGGAGTCATCGGTACCATAAAGGTCTTTGCGCCCTTTTCGGGCACAGGCTCGCGGGCGATCTCGATAATGTCGGTCGCACCGAAATTCTCGATCGCGACCACCCGTCCGACCAAATTCCCGGCATCGGTTACCACCGGCAGATCGAGAAGATCGGCGTGATAATACTCACCCTCGCCCAGCGGCGGGAGCGCGTCGCGCGAAACGGCCAGCACGGTACCCCGGAGTTTCTCCGCGTCCGCCCGGCTCGAACATTCGGCAAGCCGGGCAATCGCCCCGCCCTTACCGTCCTCGCGGATCTTCACGAGGGTTAGTGCGCCGTCATTGAAGCTCTTGTGCCGCGAGAGCGTCGCCACGCCCTCCCCGAACAGCTTTAGGCGCACCTCGCCCGCCACCCCGTGCGCGCCCGCAATGGCGGCGAGGGTGACGGGCTTGGTCATGCCTGCAATCAGCCTTCAGTCTGCTCTTCGGCAGCGGCTTCTTCAGCCGGAGTTGCTTCGGCAGCCGGGGCTTCCTCGGCGGGCGCTTCTTCGGCAGTCGGCGCAGCGGCGGCAGCCTTGGCTTCTTCTTCAGCGGCGCGTGCGGCTTCTTCGGCCTCGGCGATCTTGGCGGCACGCTCTTCCGCGCGCTCCTTGGCCTTCTCGCCCGGCTCGCCCTTCTTCGGGTTGTTGCGGGCCGCACGCTCCACGATGCCGGCAGTGTCGAGGAAACGGGCCACACGGTCGGTCGGCTGCGCGCCGACGCCGATCCAGTAGCGGGCGCGGTCTTCGTTGAGCTTCACGCGCTCGCCCGAATCCTTGGCGAGCAGCGGGTTATAGGTGCCGATCTGCTCAAGATACTTGCCGTCGCGGGGCGAACGGCTGTTGGCGACGACGATGCGATAATACGGACGCTTCTTGGCTCCGCCGCGCGAAAGCCGGATGGAAATGGACATGGAATTTACACCTTTCGATTAGAATTGATTTGAATATTCGAATTTAATTTACTGAACTAAAATCTATTTCTTGCGTGTTGGGCCGCCAAGACCGCCCAAACCGCCCGGGCCGCCAAGTCCGGGAAGACCACCGGCACCGCCGCCCATGCCCCCCATCGGACCGCCCATCCCGCCGCCGCCGAACATCGCGGCAAGCCCCTTGAGGCCGCCCATCTTCTTGATCTGCTTCATGGCGCGGGCCATTTCCTGATGCATCTTCAGGAGCTTGTTGACGGTCTGCACATCGGTGCCACTGCCCGCTGCAACGCGCTTCTTGCGCTTGGCATTCATCAGGTCGGGATTGGCGCGTTCCTTGGCCGTCATCGAAGAGATGATCGCCTCCATGTGGACCAGCACCTTGTCGTCCATGCCGCTGGCCTGCATCGCCTGCTTGGCCTTCTTCATACCCGGCATCATGCCCGCCAGCATCCCCAGCCCGCCCATGTTGCGCATCTGGCGCAGCTGCATGGCAAGGTCATTGAGGTCGAACTTGCCCTTTTCAAGGTTGCGCGCGAGCTTTTCGGCGTCCTCTTCCTTGATCGTGGCGGCCGCCTTTTCGACCAGGCTGACGACGTCGCCCATGCCAAGAATCCGGTCCGCGACCGAACCCGGACGGAACACCTCGATCGCGTCGAGCTTTTCACCGGTGCCTGCAAACTTGATCGGCTTGCCGGTGACCGCCCGCATCGAAAGCGCCGCACCGCCGCGCGCGTCGCCGTCCATCCGGGTCAGCACCACGCCGGTGAGCGGCACCTCACCCGAGAAGCTTTGTGCGACGTTCACCGCGTCCTGACCGGTTAGCGAATCGACCACCAGCAGCACTTCGTTGGGCGCCGATACGCTGGCGACGGCCTTCATCTCGGCCATCAGTGCGTCATCGACATGCAGGCGGCCCGCGGTGTCGAGCAGCAACACGTCGAAATTCTGGAGCCGTGCGGCTTCCATTGCCCGACGCGCGATGTCGACCGGCTGCTGACCCTTGACGATTGGCAGGGTCGCCACATCGACCTGCCCGCCCAGCACCGCCAGCTGTTCCTGCGCTGCCGGACGATTGACGTCGAGCGAGGCCATCAGCGCCTTCTTGCCGTGACGTTCGCGGATCAGTTTGGCGAGCTTGGCGGTGGTGGTGGTCTTGCCCGAGCCCTGAAGGCCGACCATCATGATCACGACCGGAGGCTTGGCATCGAGGTTCAGGCCCTCGGTCTCTGCCCCGCCCAGTGTCGCCACCAGTTCGTCATGGACGATCTTGATGACCTGCTGGCCCGGCGTGACCGACTTGAGAACGTCCTGCCCGACAGCCTTTTCGGTGACGGCATCGATGAAGCGGCGGGCGACTGGCAGCGCGACATCGGCTTCGAGCAAGGCAATGCGCACTTCGCGCATAGCATCGCGGACGTCCTGCTCGCGCAGCGCGCCGCGGCCCTTCAGCTTGTCGAAGACCCCGCCGAGCCGGTCGGACAGCGTATCGAACATCGCTTGCCTCCTCCTGCCGCGCGCCTCTGACGCCCGGTAAACGCGAAAAACGCCGGCGGACGAAACCTCGTCGGCCAGCGTTGCGAGTTTCCCTTGTGAAACCCGACTTTGTCAGTGGTGACTGGTGGAGCCTAGCGGGATCGAACCGCTGACCTCAACACTGCCAGTGTTGCGCTCTCCCAGCTGAGCTAAGGCCCCGAGCCAGTCATCATGCGAGCGGAGCGTTGCGCCCTGCTCACGGGAGGCGGCCATTATAAGGGCCGACCTCCCATTGCAAGCGTAAAAATCAGGATTCGTCGTCCTCGTCGTCGCCCTTGCCCTTGGACACGCCAAGGTCATCGTCGCCGCCAAGATCGACGTCGTTGTCGGGCGAATCGCCGTCGTCGTCGATGTCCTCGATATCTTCCAGATCGTCGAGATCGTCATCGCCGCCGAGATCGGCATCGGCCTCGACATCCTTCTTCTTCTCTTCCTCGAAGGGAATCGGCTGCTTGGACTTCAGCACGGGTTCGGGCGTCCAGGTCTCGCCGCATTCGATGCAGGTGACCGGATCTTCCTTGCCGAGATCGTAGAACCGCTCCCCGCACTTGGGACAGGTACGCTTGGTACCCCATTCGGGCTTTGCCATCATTGTTCCTCAATAGAGACCGGCCCCCTTGCCGGGGGGCGGGCGAAAACTTGCGATATTCACGGGTGCTGTGATCAGGATTGTGGGTTCCGGCAAGCTCTTTATCAAGAGCATGTCGGCCCGCGCGCGGCGCGCCTTGCCAGAAGCGCGGGGCGCTGTCAAAGACCGCCGCCTGATGATCAGCCATACCTTCGCTCACACTGGCCCGCTCAAGGGCACGATCCGCGTTCCGGGCGACAAGTCGATCAGCCACCGCTCGCTGATGTTTGCCGGCCTTGCCGTCGGAGAAAGCCGGATCACCGGCCTGCTCGAAGGTGAGGACGTGCTGGCCACGGCCGCCGCAATGCGCGCCTTCGGGGCGCAGATCGAACGCAGTGCGGACGGCATCTGGACGGTATACGGCGCGGGCGTCGGCAGCCTTCTGGAGCCGAAGCAGGCGCTGGATATGGGCAATTCGGGCACCTCGACGCGCCTTCTCATGGGCCTTGTCGCCAGCCATGCGATCACCGCGACCTTCATCGGCGATGCAAGCCTTTCGGGCCGCCCGATGAAGCGCGTGATCGATCCGCTGACGCAAATGGGCGCGAGCATTGAGGCCAGCGCAGGCGGCACCCTGCCCCTGATGCTGCGCGGAGCGGCGCCAGCTGTGCCGATCACCTATCGCCTGCCGGTGGCAAGCGCGCAGGTGAAAAGCGCGGTGTTGCTGGCGGGGCTCAACACGCCCGGGATAACCCGCGTGATCGAGCCCGTCCCCACCCGCGATCATACCGAACGGATGCTGACCGGTTTCGGTGCGACGGTTGAAGTGGGCGAAGAGAATGGCGAGAAGATCATCGCCATACACTGCGAGGCCGACCTCATGCCCTGCGACGTGGTGGTGCCTGGTGATCCTTCCTCGGCCGCATTCTTCATGGTCGCGGCCAGCATCGTGCCGGGCAGCGATCTTACCATCATGAATGTCGGCCTCAACCCGACCCGCGCCGGACTGCTTCACGTCCTGCGCCAGATGGGTGCCGATATCAAGGAGGTGAACCCGCGCGAAGTCGGCGGCGAGCCTGTCGCCGACCTTCGCGTGCGCTATGCGCCGCTTTCCGGCATCGATGTCGATCCCGCGATTGCCCCCGCCATGATCGACGAATTCCCGGTGCTGTTCGTTGCCGCAGCAATCGCCAGCGGCACCACCCGCACCAGCGGCCTCGACGAATTGCGGGTGAAGGAAAGCGACCGTCTGGCCGCGATGGCCGCCGCTCTCACCGCGGCGGGCGCGCAGGTGGAGGAGCATGAAGACGGCCTCTCCATCCACGGCACCGGCGGCGAGCCGCTGCGCGGCACGGCCAATGCCCGCGTCAAGTCGCTGCTCGATCACCGCATTGCCATGAGCATGGCGGTGGCGGGCCTCGTCAGCACCGGCGGGGTCGAAGTCGACGATATCTCGCCGATCAACACCAGCTTCCCCACCTTCATGGGTCTGCTGGCTGAGGCGACGGCGTGAACACCCCGCTCGACTGGGCCAGCCTCGTCGGCCTTTGCGGCACGGCCTGTATCATCGGTGCCTATGCCTATCTGACGCTGGCCAAAGCAACCAACCCGTTCCTGCTGCACGGCACCAACCTGCTCGGCGCCGTGCTGTTGACGGTATCGCTGCTCTATCACACCAACTGGGCGAGCCTAGTGCTCGAATTCTTCTGGGCCGGAATCGCCGTCATCGGACTGGTGCGGGCATGGAGGGGCCGCGTTCCCGAGGGAGAACAGGGATGATGACAAAGCCATTCGTCACCGCCGTACTTGCGCTGCTGGCCTTTCCCGCACTGGCGCAGACGGCGCTGCCGACTGATCCGGCCGCAGACTGGTCCGTGGCGAGCTCCGAACACCGCATCGCGGTCGAAGGCGGAGAGGTCTGGGCGCGGGTCAACGGCACCATCGGTGAAGGCGCAACCCCCGCCATCTTCATCCATGGCGGCCCGGGCGGCACACATCTGGGCTTCGGCGGTCTGTTGAGCCTTTCCGACCAGCGCCCGGTCATCCTCTACGACCAGCTCGACAGCGGCATGTCCGACCGGCCCGAAGACCCCGCCAATTGGCGGGTCGAACGCTTCGTCGCAGAGCTGGAGGCGATCCGGCAGGCGCTCGGCGTGGAGCGCTGGCACGTGATCGGTCACAGCTGGGGCTCAGCGCTCGCGCTCGAATATGCGGCGGCCTACCCCGAACATACGGCATCGGCGGTGCTGAGCGGCACGTTCATTTCCACCCCGCATTGGATCACAGGCACCAACCTTTTGATCCGCGACCTGCCAGACGATGTGGCGGCCACGATCCGCGCCTGCGAAAGCGCATCTCCGCCCGAAGCAGAGGTATGTGAGCCTGCAACAGCGGCATTCTATGCTGCCTATAACGGGCGGCCCGATCGTCCCGCACCCTCCCCCGAAGCCCGTGCCTATCGCCAGCGATATGGCGGCAAGGGGTTCAACGCGACTGTCTACAACGCAATGTGGGGGCCGACGGAGTTCCGCGCCTCGGGTTCGCTGGCGACCTATGATGCCACCCAGCTGCTTGCGCGGGTCGATGGCAAAAAGGTGATGTTCGTGGTCGGCCAGTATGACGAGGCGCGGATAGATACGGTGCAGGATTTCGTCGCGCTGACGCCCGGAGCGGAGCTTGCGGTGGTACCCGGCGGCAGCCACGCCTTTATCAGCGAACGCCCAGACGTGGCAGAGGCGATCTATCGCGACTGGATGAACCGCATCGATTCCCGCGAGGCCGGCCAATGATCATCGCCGTCGACGGCCCGACCGCGAGCGGAAAGGGCACCATTGCCAAGGCACTGGCCGCGCATTTCGGCCTGCCGCATCTGGATACTGGCCTGCTGTATCGGGCCGTCGGGCGGCAGGTTGAACTAAACGGCGGCAATCCGGACAATCCCGCCGACGCGCTGGCCGCCTGCGACTTTTCCGATGAGCTGCTCTCCGACGAGATCTTGCGGTCAGAACATGTCGGCGGGCTTGCGAGCCGTGTCTCGATCCATCCCGCCGTGCGTGAAGCGCTATATCAGCGCCAGCGCGCCTTCGCCCTGCAACCCGGCGGCGCAGTGCTCGACGGGCGCGATATCGGCACCATCATCGCGCCCGAGGCGCCGGTGAAGCTCTATGTCACCGCCAGCGTGCAGGAACGCGCGCGTCGCCGCTGGCTGGAGATGACGGGACGCGAAATCGACATTCCGCTGGCAGAGATCGAGCGTGACATCGTCGCCCGCGACGCGCGCGACATCAATCGTGCCGACGCCCCCTTGCGTGCCGCACCGGATGCACTGGTGATCGACACCACGCATTTCGGCCGCGACGCTGCGGTCGAAGCGGCTATCGAGGCCGTTCGCACGCTGACCGGACGCTAGCGCAAAGCGCACCGACAATCGTCAGTCGGCCCAACCGGCCTTCTTGTCCTCAGCCCGCTGAATCGCAGCCTCTTTCTGGCGCTCTACCCATTCTTCGTTGGCGGCAAACCCTTCTGCCTGCATCTGCGGCAGACTTTGCGACACGACCGCGGCCATTTCCTTGCCGAGCTTCTGCGCATCTACGGGCTCTCCCGTCAGCGTCTGGCGGACCAGCGCGGCGATCTCCAGTTCGAAGAATTGCGCCGCAGCGTCGCTGGTCGCTGCTCCCGTGTCGCCGCAATCGGGCGTGATGCGGGTGTTTTCGGCGTCCACTTCCTCGAAACGGACGATGCAGGATGAACCGAAGGTGCCAGCGTTCGACAATTTCACTTTCAGGCCGTCTGCGACTGCACCCGCAGAACGCATGGAACGCGTCTGCGACCCGGTTTGATAGGATGCCTTGGTGCCTGCAATCTTGGCCTTCGCCTCGGCCAGCGGCATGGCATAGGTTCCGCTATCGTCACCGGCCGCGCACGCACTCAGCATCACGCAAGCGGGCAGGAACGACAAAAGCAGACGGGCGGTTTTCCTCGATGCGATCATTGCGAGCAGACCCTGACAGTGGATTGGGAATGCACGCTTTCTAGCCTTCTATGCTTAACAATCCGCTATTCTGCGGGCATGGCAGCCGCGGTTCCGGCCGGCTTGCGAAGCGGCTGGGCCTCGCCATAGGTCAGGCTGCGCCACAGCCATTCGAGCGGACCGAAGCGATATCGCGCCAGCCACCACAGGCTGAAACCGATCTGCATGGCGAAAAAGGCGATCGCCAGTCCCAGGCTCGCCGTCGCGCCGAGATAGGACATCAGCCCCAATCCAAAGCCGTATAGCCCGAAGACATAGAACAGGCTCTGCATCAGGTAATTGGTAAGGGCCATGCGACCCACCGCCTGCAATCCGATGAACAGGCGGGTGAATCGTCCGTGAAGGTGAAGCATCACAATCGCAGCGCCATATCCGCAGGCGAGCACCAGCATCGACACCTGGTCAACAGTAGCGCCAACCCACACCGGCAGCCATTCGAACCACTTCACGCTGGCGACGAAGCCGGACATCAGCAGCCCGATGGGCAAGGCAAGGCGCGTCGTTCTTGCAAAAAGGCGGGTATGGCCGGAGACATTGCCCAACCAGCCCTGCCGAAAGATCCAGCTGCCCAGCAGAAAACGGCCGATGATCTGCGCCAGATAGGGCAGGACCGCAGGCGTCAGCCACCATTCAACCCAGGTGCTGCGCCACAATTCGGCGACAAAAGCCGTGTAGTCGTTCCTCATCGCCAGATCGGCTCTGATCGCTGCCCCCTCCTCCCATAATCGCAGCCACCAGGCCTCCCCGCCCATCAACAGACGCATTGCCAGTTCCAGCACCGGCGTCCCCAGAACCGCGACAGGCAAACCGACAAGGATCAGCATGCGGGTGGACCAGTTGCGGGTCAGGTAGAGAACAAATCCCATGACGGCATAGGCCGCGAGAATATCCCCGACCCACATCAGGAAGACATCGATCAGGCCGAACACCAGCAGAATGGCGGTCCGTCGCAGGAATATTGCCGGGGAGGCACCGCGTGCCTTCAATCTGTCGATGATGTTGGCAAAGCCGAAGCCGAACAGCAAAGAAAACAGGGCCTGCGCCTTTCCGCGCATCAGCCATTCGGACAAAAATCCGACCCAGTAATCAAGCCGCGCGGTGGGCAAGTGATCGAGCGCATCATTGGGCATCATCAGGCCGCGATGCTCATAGAGGTTCATCCAGAGCACGCCGAACAGGGCAAAGCCCCGGATGATGTCGATCGCCGCGATGCGGTCGCCGACCGCAATCGGCTGTGGTGCCTGCATGATTGATCCCCCCCCGCCCATGACGGGCCTGATCGACGGATACCCTCTGATCCCGCGGCTGGCAAATGGACCGGGATTCCCCATTTTCCTTGCTTTCGGGGCGCTTCTCACCTAGGGGCGCCCCCGTTCTCGAAATCAAATCTGGTTGAAAGAACCTGCATGTCGGCATGGGGCCGCGCGCAGAAGTCTGCCTCTTGCCCCGCCAGCCCCGGCAATGGTGCCTGGGAAGCGGAGAAAGACCCCGGAAAAACCGGTGGCCGGTAGCATAACGAAACAGGACTCTGAGAGATTATGGCGAGCACTGCCAATCCTACCCGCGCCGATTTCGAGGCGCTTCTCAACGAACAGCTCGGCGGCGCCGGCGATGAAGGCTTCGAAGGCCGCGTCGTAAAGGGCACCGTCACTGCGATCGAAAACGGCTATGCCGTGATCGACGTCGGCCTCAAGAGCGAAGGCCGCATCGCACTCAAGGAATTTGCACGCGGCGAAGACGACCACGGCCTGACCGTCGGCGGCGAAGTCGAAGTCTATGTCGACCGTGTCGAGAATGCCGACGGCGAAGCCATGCTGTCGCGTGACCGCGCCCGCCGCGAAGCCGCCTGGGACAAGCTGGAAAGCGAGTTCGGCGAAGGCAAGCGCGTCGAAGGCCGCATCTTCGGCCGCGTCAAGGGCGGCTTCACCGTCGACCTCGACGGCGCCGTGGCGTTCCTGCCCGGCTCGCAGGTCGATATCCGTCCGGTGCGCGACGTTACCCCGCTGATGGACGTGCCGCAGCCCTTCCAGATCCTCAAGATGGACCGTCGCCGCGGCAACATCGTCGTCTCGCGTCGCGCGGTGCTGGAAGAAACCCGCGCCGAACAGCGCAGCGAACTGATCAACGATCTCGCCGAAGGTCAGATCATCGATGGCGTCGTGAAGAACATCACCGATTACGGTGCCTTCGTCGACCTCGGCGGCATCGACGGCCTGCTTCATGTCACCGACATGAGCTACAAGCGCGTCAACCACCCGAGCGAAGTCATCAATATCGGTGACACCGTGACCGTGCAGATCGTGCGCATCAACGCCGACACCCAGCGCATCAGCCTAGGCATGAAGCAGCTGGAAAGCGATCCGTGGGATGGCGTTGCCGCCAAGTATCCCGTCGGTATGAAGCTGTCGGGTCAGGTGACCAACATCACCGAATACGGCGCCTTCGTCGAACTGGAACCGGGCATCGAAGGCCTCGTCCACGTTTCGGAAATGAGCTGGACCAAGAAGAACGTCCACCCGGGCAAGATCGTCTCGACCTCGCAGGAAGTCGAAGTCATGGTGCTGGAAGTCGACAGCGAAAAGCGTCGCATCAGCCTCGGCCTCAAGCAGGCCCAGCGCAATCCGTGGGAAGAATTCGCCGAGAAGCACCCGATCGGTTCGGTCGTGGAAGGCGAAGTCAAGAACGCGACCGAATTCGGCCTGTTTGTCGGCCTCGACGGCGACGTCGACGGCATGGTGCACATGTCGGACATCGCCTGGGGCATCTCGGGCGAAGACGCGCTGGCGCTCCACCGCAAGGGCGAGATGGTCAAGGCCGTCGTGCTCGACGTCGATGTGGACAAGGAACGCATCAGCCTCGGCATGAAGCAGCTCGAAAAGGGTGCGCCGTCGGCTGAAGGTGCCTCGACCGCGGGCGCACTGCGCAAGAACCAGACCGTCACTGTCACCGTGCTCGAAGTGCGCGACGGCGGCCTGGAAGTTCAGGTTGGCGAAGACGGGGCGACCGGCTTCATCAAGCGCAGCGACCTCGGCCGCGACCGCGACGAGCAGCGTCCGGACCGCTTCCAGGTCGGCAGCAAGATCGACGCCATGGTGATCGGCTTCGACCGTTCGAAGAAGCCGAACTTCTCGATCAAGGCGCGTCAGATCGCCGAAGAAAAGGAAGCCGTTGCACAGTTCGGTTCGTCGGATTCGGGCGCATCGCTCGGCGACATCCTCGGCGAAGCGCTCAAGCGCAAGGACGACTGATAGCGAAGCGCTCGCCCACCGGGGCGGGCGTCTTCAAATCGCGAAAGGCCCGCTTGTTTCCGACAAGCGGGCCTTTTCACTTTGCGGCAGGGCGCGTAAGGTCCGGTCCATGATATACGTTCATCAGTTCCCGTGCCTTAGCGACAACTACGGCTACCTCGTCCACGATACCGACAGCCACGAAACCGCGGCGATCGATACGCCCGACGGCAAGGAATATCTGCGCGAGGCCGATCTCAAGGGCTGGCGCATCACCCAGATCTGGAACACGCATTGGCACCCCGATCATGCCGGCGGCAACGCGATGATCCAGGAAGCGACAGGCTGCACCATCACGGGCCCTGCCGAGATCGAGGGCAAGTTCCCGATCGACCGCATCGTGGCGCACGGCGAGACGGTACAGCTTGGCGCGCACAGCGCGCAGGTGATCGACGTGTCGGGCCACACCAATGGCCACATTGCCTATCACATGGCCGATTCCGGGATCGCTTTCGTGGGCGATTCGGTGTTCGCACTGGGTTGCGGACGGATGTTCGAAGGCGAGCCCAAGCAGTTCTGGGGAAGCCTTGAACGCCTCAAGGCACTGCCGCCCGAAACCCTGCTCTACTGCGCGCACGAATATACCGCATCCAACGCCAAGTTCGCGCTGCATGCCGATCCCGACAATGCGGCACTGGCCGCCTATGCCGAAGAAATCGCCGCCAAGCGGGCTAGGGACGAGTGGACGGTGCCGACCACGCTCGAACGCGAGTTGGCGACCAACCCCTTCCTGCGCGCCGACGATCCGGCGATGATGGCGAAATGGGGCGGGACTGCACCTTACGAAACCTTCGCGGCGCTGCGGGCGGCCAAGGACAATTTCTAGCACCATGCAGGCCCTCAGGGTCGAACGGCTGTCGGACGATCTGTCCGGCGTGGAGCTGGCTGACCTCCCCGCACCTGTCCGCACGCCGGGCGAGGTGCTGGTTAAGGTACACGCCGCCTCGCTCAATTTCCCCGACCTGCTGATGACGCGGGGGGATTACCAGTTCAAACCCGGGGTGCCGTTCACCAGCGGGCTGGAATTCGCAGGCGAGGTGCTGGAGGCCGAATCTGACACCGGCTTCGCCCCGGGCGACCGCGTAATGGGCGGCAACAAGACCGGCGCCTTTGCCGAGATTGCCTGCGTGCCTGCCGACAAGCTTTCGCCGATGCCTCAGGGCATGGATTTCCCCGCTGCCGCCGCAATGGGAGCAGCCTATTCGACCGCCTTTACCGGCCTTGTCGAACTCGGGGGACTGGAAGAAGGCCAGTGGGTGCTGGTGCACGGAGCGAGCGGCGGCGTTGGTCTTGCCGCCTGCGATCTGGCGCGGGCGCTTGGAGCCAAGGTCATCGCAACCACTGGCAGCGCTGACAAAGTCACGCGCATCTCCACCCTCGTCCGCTCCGACGCGGTGATCCTCACCGAAGGGCGCTTCCGCGAACAGGTGGCGGAGATCACCGACGGGCATCTCGCCGACATTGTGTTCGATCCCGTCGGCGGCGACGTGTTCGACGAATCGACCCGCTGCGTCGCCTTCGGCGGCAAGCTGGTGGTGGTGGGCTTCACCTCGGGGCGGATCGCGGAAATCTCGACCAACATTCCGCTGATCAAGGGCTTCAGCATCGTCGGGCTGCGCGCCGGAGAATATGCGCGGCGCTTTCCCGAACGTGGCGGGGCGATCAGGCAAGCGATTGCACGGCTCGCCGAGGAAGGTCGCATCACACCCGCGATCGACCGTACCCTGCCCCTTTCCCGCTGGCGCGAAGGGTTCGACGCAATGGCGCGGCGCGAGCTGGTGGGCAAGGTGGTGTTCGTGCCGGACGCCTAAGGCGCAAAAGAAAAGGGCGGCCTCGTTGGACCGCCCCCCTCTCCAACCGGAAAACTGGTGTGCTCAGAGCGAGGAGATGACCTCGTCGGCGAGCTTCTTGTCGGCCTTCTTGTCGTGCCGCTCGGCAATGAGCTTGCGCGAGGCGGCAGCAGCGGCCGTCACGGCGCGGGCCTTGACCTCGGCAACCGCAGCGCGTTCGGCAGCGGTGATCTTGTCTTCGGCCATACGCTGACGACGGGCGACCATCACCTTGCTGTCGGCCTCGGCCTTGGCGAGGATCGCGTCAGCTTCCTCGCGCGCACCGGCCAGCATCGCCTCGGCATCCTTTTCGGCGCCGGAAATCTTCGCGGCATATTCGGCACGCAGAGCCTCGGCCTCGGCGCGCAACGACTTGGCTTCGTCGAGCGCCTTGCGGATCTCGGCGATCTTGGCATCGAGCCCGCCGGTAATCAGCCCGGGAACCTTCTTCCAGACGAACACCGCGACAAGCACCAGCATCGCGAGTGCGACCCACTGGTACGAATCGAGCCCCAGGACCGCCGGTTCGGCGTGGCCCTCGGCCCCGCTGGCGAGCAGAACGAGAATGTTAGCCATGCGCCATCACCTCCTTGACCGCGGCCTCGGCGGCGGCGGATTCAACCTCGGTGCCGGCGATGCGGGCGACGATATCGCGGGCAGCATCGGCGGCGACGCCTTCGATCTCGGCCATCGCACTGGCGCGCGCCGCGTCGATCCCGGCTTCGGCTTCGGCGAGCTGCTTGTCGAGCTTGGCCTGTGCCTTGGCGAGCTTGGTCTCGCTGGCCTTGGCCGCCTTGGCCTTAGCCTCGGCGATCACGGCCTGCGCCGCGGCGCGATTTTCGTTCTCACGCTTGCGCCAGGCCTCTTCCTCGCTGTCGGCCGCATCGCGAGCGGCCTGCGCCGCAGCGAGATCATCGGCGATCTGACGGTCGCGCAAGTCCACAGTGCCCATGACCTTCGGCACCATACCCAACCCCACAACGAGGAAGGTGAGGCCGAAGAACACCAGCAGCCAGAAGACCTGACTGGACAGAACCTCGGAAAGTTGTTCGATCTGGGGCATTTTGCGCCTTCATTGCCGGGCGCCGGGCGCGCAGGTCAACCCCTGCACCCGGCGCAACAGGCCCATCCGATTAGTTGCTGAAGATCAGCAGGACGGCGATAACGAAGGCCAGCAGGCCGAGAAGTTCGGCGGCCGCGAAGCCGATGAACAGGCGGCCCTGCTGGGCGTCGGCGGCACCCGGGTTGCGCAGTGCGCCTTCGAGGAACGAAGCGAACACGTTGCCCACGCCGAGAGCGGCAAGACCAGCGCCGATCGCCGCGAAACCGGCACCCAGAAGAGCTGCAGCAGTAGCGTCCATGGTATTAAACTCCTTGAGAAAAATTCTTTGGTTGGTGAGGGTTGTGTAAAACGTCCCGAAGGACGGCTCAGTGAAGGTTTTCCGCGTCGTTGATGTAGAGCGAGGTCAGCAGCGCGAAAACGTAGGCCTGAATGCCTGCAACCAGGATTTCGAGCGCGCTGATCGCAACCATCAGAATGAAGCTGGGGATGCCAACCGCCGCGCCGAGCACCGGGCCCGCACCGCCGCCGGCGATAACGAAGCTCGCCAGCACTTTGAGCAGTACGTGGCCAGCCATCATCGCGACGAACAGCCGCAGCGCGAGGCTGAAGGGGCGCACCATGAAGGACACGAATTCGATCGGGGCGATGAAAATCGCCATCAGGAACGGCGTATCCTTGGGCACGAACAGCGAGAAGAAGTGCAGCCCGTGCTTGGCGAAGCCGACGATCAGGACGATCGAGAAGCTGAGGATCGCCAGCACCCCGGTGACCGAGAAATGGCTGGTAAAGGTGAAGGCATGCACCCCGGGGATCACGCCGACCGGCACGAGGCCGAGGAGGTTCCCGAACAGGATAAACATGAAAAGGGTAAAGATGTAGGGGACGTACTTGCGCCCGGCCTTGCCGATATTGGCTTCGAGCAGATCGTCGATGAAACCGGTCAAGGTTTCGACAGCCATCTGCCAGCGACCCGGCACCACCTGACGCTTCATGCCGCCGGCGACGAAAACCGTCACCAGAATCGCGGTGATCGCCATCCACAGGGCGGAATTGGTGAATGCGATGTTGAACCCGTCAGCCAGTTGCCAGCCATCGGAGCCCATCAGGGGCTCGATGGTGAACTGCTTCATCGGATCGACCTTGCCTTCTTCGGCTGCCACGATCTGTCGGTCCTTAAATGTTTCACATGAAACACGCCCCTAAAGCAGCCTAAAAGGGGGTCAAAACGGGCGAAATCGCCCCTCAATCCCCGTCAGACGGCTCCCCGGGGCGCGTATTCGCCGCAAGGATGATGCTTCTGAAGGCCGACGCGGTTCCGAGGAACAGACCGACCAACAGGCCCCAGGGCGCGGTCCCGGCCAGCGAATCCACCGCAAAGCCGATAACCAGACCACCGATCACCCCACCGAGAAGGCTGGCCAGAGCGCGGTTACCGCTGCGGTAATTCGCGTCGGTCCCCTGCACCTTCGGCCGGTTGCGCTGTTCTTCACGCTCGCGAGCAGCCTTGAGCCGCGCTTCGAGCGCATCGATCCGCGCATCCTCGACGATGGGTTCTCGGGCGGGTTTCTCGTCGCTCATGCCAATATCCCGAAAGAGGTAGGACAAGGCACGCGCAGCAAGGTGCCCGCCGAGGGCGCCGCCCCCTTAGAAGGGGGGCACATACGTGTCAACATCACGCGGGCCGAGTTTGTGCAGTTGCGAAAAGCTGCGGGATCGACCTAGGGACAGCGCGGGTCGCGGATCGGCGGGGCGCCGGTACGCGTCTGCCAGCTGCCGTCGGGCGCCATGTATTTCTCGCCCGGCACGGTGCGGGCGATCGCCTGACAACCGGCGGTCAGCGCATAGGCTTCGGGCGTCGCCTTGTTTTCAAGCGCTTTTTCGGAATAGATTGCCTTGCGCTTGATATTGATATTGTCGACCAGCCGCTGAAGCGCAGGGTCGGCGTTACCGACGATACCGAGATAGCCGTCGGGCTTTTCGCCCACCTTGCCCGCCGCGCGCGCCGCGGCATAGGCCGGATCGCGCTGGGCCAGCGCCGGGGCGGCCGCCATGCCGATCGCCGCCACGGCGACCAATCCGGCAAAAACTGCGTTGCGCATCTTCATTCCTCCTGGTCGCGAATACATGCTCAGAAAATATCCGCGTTCTCGTCGATCGTGTTGGCCGCATCCTCGGCCAGCCGGTAAATCACTTCCTGCCGGATATTGATGTTGAGCTCGATCACGATCGGCTCGTCGGGTGCGGCGATGTTGATGCATCCGCCCAGACCTGCCGAAAGGATCGCCGCCGCCATCACGCTTCCGGCCGTTCCGTTTCCTCGCCGCCCCATTGGCGCTGCCCCCTGCCTTTTCGATGCAAGGGATGTGGCAGCGCGTTCCGGCGCGGTCAATTGATGGTGCATCATGGCTGGCTTTCGCTTTCAGGAGGTTGAACGGGTGAGGACACCGGATTGGCGCGATTGGCCGGGACGAAGCGGCCGTTTTCGGTCCTCAGCAAGCCGCGATCGACCGGATTGCCGAGGTAATCGACATCCCAGAACGATCTGACCATGGTCGCCAGTTCGTAGAAATTCTCCGACCGGACATTGATCTTGAAGCGGATCGGCAGCTTGGCGATCCGGCGGGTGACGAAGTTCTGGCTGGTGCCTGCGCCCTGCCGCACGCCGTCGAAATCGAAATTGGTGATGATCTCGCCGCCAAGACTGCCGTTGAGACCGACGCTCATCTGGCGGTAATCGAGCGAGCGCAGCGCCGAGAAGGCATAATTGCCCATCGCGCCCAGATCCTCGTAGGTCAGCTCCCCGATATAGGCGACATTGCCCCCGCCCTCGCGGCTGAGCAGCAGGCCGCGTTCGATCCGGCCATTGCCATCAGCGTCGAAGATGATCGGCACGGTTCCGTCGAAAGTCCCGGTGGCGGCAAGATTGGTCAGTTCCATCTGCGCTACGAAGCGCGCGGCATCGAGCCCGATGATCTCAAAGATGTAACGGCGTTCCTCCGGCTTGGAGAAATCCATCATCAGCGGGCGCATCACCAATTCGCCGCCCATGAAAGGAAAGCGCGCGTCCTCCAGCCGCAGCAAGGTTCCATCGCGCAGTGTGAAGCGCACCTTGCCCGCCAGCACCTCGATCCCGGGATTGATCGCGGCGATGGTCAATTCCTGATCGGGTGCGGTGGTGAGGTTGACGAGATCGGTGAACACCACTTGTCCCTCAAGGCCGCGGACCGGACCGAAGGGCGCGGCGAAATCGAAGCCGTTGCTGGCGAACACGCCGCTGCTGGTAATGTCGTCGCCCCGCCAGTCGATCCGGCCCTCGCCCGTGATCGTGCCGTCTGCGAAGACAATCAGATCTTCGGCCAGATAGGACAAATCCTCGGGTTGCATGGCTTTGTCGAACATCAGGCCGGGCACCGACAGGCGCGCTCCGCCCACAGCAGTGGAAAGATCGTGGGTGACGGCCACTTCGGCCACCAGCCGGTCTAACGCGGGATGACGCAGGCTGGCGCGGGCGCGGATTCCCCCGTCGACCAGCGTCAGCGAGGCACCGCGTGCGGCAAGCGGCACGAATCGCGCCGGGCCTTGGGGCGGACGATCGGTCAAAGTGAAGGCCCCGTCCTCGATCTTCAGCACGCCGTCGGCAAAGGACCAGCGCCCTGTCATCGCGGCAAGATCCATCGGCACCGCGTCCATCTGCGCCGTACCGCCGATGAAACCGCCCGCAATCTCGCCCGCTATATTACCGGTGAGGCTGGCCGCGGTCAGCCGGGTTGCGCTTCCGGCCGCGCCGATCCGGGCCGTCACACCGTCGAGCGAGAAAGGCTCGGGATAGCGCAGGACAAGGCTTTCGGCGGCAAGGCTGGCAGGGCTTTCACCCAGCGCGCCATTAAGCGCCAGCGGCCCGCTGCGCGCAGCAAGCGTTAGGCTGTCGCCAAATGCAAGCAACGGCGCATCCCCATCGGGACAAAGCGTGACTTCCTGCCCTTCGAGTGCAAGTCCCGACAGCGCCAGAGAGCGGAACCGCAGCGGTGTGCAGCGTGTGCCCAGAGCCAGCCCGCGTGTGGCCGACCAATTTCCTTCCAGTGGCACTTCCAGCCCGCTCACCATCCCGCCGGGCAAGGCACCGCTCGCCGTGATCAGGCCTTCAAAACGCAACGCCCCGCCGCGATCCTGCCGCAAGGACAGTCGCGGGATCGCCAGCCGGTCATCGCCAACGCGATATTCGGCCATCGCCAGACGCAGCGCCCAGCCGCCGCCCGCCGTTTGCTCCATCCGTCCGTTGAGGCTCGGTAACCCTGCCCCGCCTGCCAGCACGTTGCCGCGCAAACCTGTGAGTGCGCCCTCAATGACCCCCGCGCTGACCTGCGAAAGGGCCAGAACCCGCTCGCCTTCCGCGGTTGAAATCGCGGCTTCCGGGATCGTCAGCGTCATCCCGTCCGGCTTGCTGCGAAGCATCGCCTCGGCGGCGAAATCCGCTCCGGAAAGCGCCCGCGCCAATCCGCCGCGCGCCTTGGCTAGCAGCGGAGCAAGCAATGTGCCGTCGACGCCGCCTGCCGCCTGCAGCAACGGCGTTGCAAGCGAGTCGGCGGCCTCCAGTCCCTGGCCCCGGACACGCCCCTGCCAAGCGCCGCTTACGGCATCGCTCCCGCTCCGCCACGTCCCGTCAGCAGTCAGCTGCGCAACGCGCGCCTGCGGCGCGGCAATCCCTGTCAGCGCAAGATCATGAGCGATCACCAGCCCCTTCTCCGACCAGGTGAGCTTGCCGGTTCCGCCGATCCCTTCTCCGGTCAGCGTGTCGTAGCCAAGGCCACTGCCATCGATGCGGAAATCGCCCTCGGCGCCGGCGAAATCGCGAGCGAGGGTCAAACGGGTGCCGATATTCGCCGCGGCAAGGCTCGTCCCGGCGCAAGCGACCCCGCCCAGCCGCAAAGGCCCGTTCAGCAGCGGCACCCCGCCCGCGGTCGAGAGTTTGCCGTAGAGCGTTGCGGTTTCGGCGCGGCAGTCCTGTGTCCCGATGCCCGGCGCGGTAGCGGCAAGCGTGCCTGCGAACCCGTCGTCCAGCCGCCCCGCCCCATCCAGCTTCACCGCGACTGCGCCGTAATCGCTTTCCACCAGCGCGCGGGCATCGTTCAGCGCGATGTCGATTGCGGGCAGCGCGGGTGGCTGCTCGCCATCCGTGAACACCAGCGGATCGAGTGTGCCGAGGCTCAGCTTGCCCCCTGTATAGCTGCCAAAGATTCGCGCACCGTCGAGCTGCACCCGCCGAACCTCCGGACCCGCCCAGCCGACGCCCAGTTCCACGACCAATCGCCGCGCGGTGAGATCGGGCCGCGCCGGATCGCCAACCACCAGATTTTCGATCACCTGCGTGCGCGGGCCGATGGCGACGATGTCATAGGTGGCGGGGACGCCGTTTTCGGTCAGATAATCGTCGATGAAATCGCCCGCGATCCGATCGCGGTCCAACCACGCAGCACTGCCCGCAGCAAGCGCCAGTACAGCGCTGCCGAGCCCGATTCGGGTGCGCCACCGGCGAGGCCACTGGCGGGCACGCGCAGCTAGCGGAGAAAATTCGTCTTGCGTTTCAGGCACCGCCATTGCTCGTCACCCTTGCGCCCATCGCCGCCCAAAGGCAATGAAAGAGCGGGATCAACTCCTGCCGGGGGTCGCATTGCCGGGAGCTGAAGACGGATTCGATTTTGGCGAGGGGCCGCGCCCCGCTGCCGACGCGGGCAAGAGCGCCGGGGCGGGTCATCGCGCGCGGCTGCGCGAACGACTGCTGACCGGCGGGGCCGAGGCGCTGGCAGATTACGAGGTGCTGGAATACCTGCTGTTCGCCGCCATCCCGCGTGGCGATACCAAACCGATCGCCAAGACGCTGATTGCCCAGTTCGGCAGTCTGGCAGGTGCGCTGAATGCCGATCCCAAGGCGCTGCAGCGGGTCAAGGGCGTGGGCGAAAACAGCGCAGCCTCTCTGAAAGCGGTTGCCCTTGCCGCGCGCCGGATGACCCGCGGGGAAATCGTCAAGAAGCCGGTGCTGGGCAGCTGGCAGGCGCTGATCGACTATCTTACCACCGACATGGCGCATCTGACGGTTGAGCGCGTGCGCATCCTCTATCTCGACACCCGCAACCGCCTGATCGAGGATCACCACCTTGGCGACGGTTCGATTGACGAGGCAGCAATCCACCCGCGCGAGGTGATCCGCCGGGCAATGGATGTGGGCGCGAGTGCGATGATCCTTGTCCACAACCACCCTTCCGGCTCGCCCGAACCCAGCCGCGCCGACATCCAGATCACCCAGCGCATCGCCGAAGCCGGACGGCTGCTGGGGGTGACGGTGCACGATCACGTCATCATCGGACGCGAGGGGCACACCAGCTTGCGGTCGAAAGGCCTTATCTAGCGGCTTGCCTTCGCGCCCCTGCCCGCCTAGCCGCTCGGCGACGTTCGACCCATCACACGGAGCCGCCCGATGGTCCCCCGCTATGCCCGCCCGCAAATGACCGCTCTATGGGAGCCGGAAGCGAAATACCGCATCTGGTTCGAGATCGAGGCGCACGCGACCCAGAAGCTTGCCGATCTCGGCGTCGTGCCGCAGTCTGCGGCCAAGGCATTGTGGGACTGGTGGGCGACGAACCCGAAGATCGACGTCGAAGCGATCGACGCGATCGAGGCGGTGACCAAGCATGACGTCATCGCCTTTCTCGACTGGGTGGCGCGCGAGGTCGGCGAGGAAGCCCGCTTCATGCACCAGGGCATGACCAGCTCCGACGTGCTCGACACCACGCTCTCGGTGCAGCTGGCGCGGGCGAGCGACCTCCTGCTGGAAGACATGGACGCGCTGCTCGCCGCGATCCGCAAGCGGGCGGAGGAGCACAAATATACTCCGACCATCGGCCGCAGCCACGGCATCCATGCCGAGCCGGTGACCTTCGGCCTCAAGCTCGCGCAGGCCTATGCCGAGTTCGACCGCTGCCGCGCGCGGCTGGTGGCGGCGCGTGCGGAAATTGCCACCTGCGCCATTTCCGGCGCGGTGGGCACCTTCGCCAATGTCGATCCGCAGGTCGAGGCCTATGTTGCCGAACAGCTCGGCCTCGCGGTCGAGCCAGTCTCGACCCAGGTTATCCCGCGCGATCGCCACGCGATGTATTTCGCAACACTGGCAGTGATCGCGGGCAGCATTGAGCGCATTGCGGTGGAGATCCGCCACTTGCAGCGTACCGAGGTGCTGGAGGCCGAGGAATATTTCTCGCCCGGCCAGAAGGGGTCGAGCGCCATGCCGCACAAGCGCAACCCGATCCTCACCGAAAACCTCACCGGACAAGCACGCATGATCCGCGCCTATGCCCTGCCCGCGCTGGAGAATGTCGCGCTGTGGCACGAGCGCGACATCTCGCACTCATCGGTCGAGCGTTTCATCGGCCCCGACGCCACCATCACGCTCGACTTCGCCCTCGCGCGGCTGACCGGCGTGGTCGACAAGCTGCTGGTCTATCCCGAACGGATGGAGAAGAACCTCAACCGTATGGGCGGGCTTATCCACTCGCAGCGCGTGCTGCTGGCGCTGACCCAGGCCGGTCTCACCCGCGACGATGCCTATCGGCTGGTACAGAGGAACGCGATGAAGGTGTGGGAATCGGACGGTGCGCTGTCGCTGCTTGAACTGCTAAAGGCCGATCCCGACGTCACCGCAGCACTGTCGCCTGCGGAGCTCGAGGAGAAATTCGACCTCGGCTACCATTTCAAGCACGTCGACACGATCTTCGCGCGGGTGTTCGGTTGACGCGGGCGATGCTGGACAAGGACGGCAAATCGCCTAGGCTCGGCCATTCAACGCGCTATCGGGAGGAACGCGGCTCGTGAAGATCCTTCGCACCATGATCTGGGCCATCGCGGCTTTGGCGTTCCTGATCTTCGCGATCTACAACTGGAAACCTGTGGAGGTGACGCTGTGGCAGAACCTCGTGATGGAAACCAAACTGCCGGTGCTGGCGCTGCTTGCCTTCGCGCTCGGGTTTCTGCCGCTGTGGACATACCACCTCAGCGTGAAGTGGGGACTTAACCGCCGCGTGAAGGCGCTGGAAAACTCGCTCAAAACCACCGCACTGGCGCGCCACCATGAACCGCAGGCAAGTGCCGCTCCCGTGAACACCCCTGTGGATAAGGCCGGGACAAAAGCGGGAGAATCCCCGGATCTCCTATCGCCCGCCGATGGAGGCGCGAAGTGAGCAACCCGGTCTATCTCGCGCTCGACGTGCCGCAGCTCGATGCGGCAAAGGCACTGGTCAGCAAGGTCAAGGCGCATATCGGCGGGGTCAAGCTGGGCCTTGAATTCTTCTGTGCCCACGGCGCGCACGGGGTGCACGAGATCGCGCATCTGGGACTGCCGATCTTCCTCGACCTCAAGTTCCACGACATCCCCAACACCGTCGCCGCAGCGATGCAGGCGATTCATGTCTATCAGCCCGCGATTGTCACCGTCCACGCCAGCGGCGGGCGCGCGATGATGGAGGATGCCAAGGCCGCTGCGGCCGAGGGCTGCAAGGTGGTGGCGGTAACGATGCTCACCAGCCTCGACGCAAACGACCTGACCGCCACCGGTGTTTATGGCAGTGCCGAAACGCAAGTAATGCGGCTGGCGGAGCTTGCCCATGCGGCGGGCCTCGACGGGATCGTGTGTTCGGGACAGGAAGTCGGCATGGTGCGCAAGGCATGGCGCGACGGCTACTTCGTTGTCCCCGGCCTGCGCCCGGCCGGAAACGGCACCGGTGACCAGAAGCGCGTCGTCACCCCGCGTCAGGCACGCGACAACGGGGCGAGCGTGCTGGTGATTGGCCGTCCGATCAGCCGCGCCGAAGACCCTGAAGCGGCAGCCCGCGCGATCGAGGCGACGCTTTGATCGCAGTTACGACGGCGTCCATCGCGGATGCCCCTGCTCTAAAGGCTCTGCTCGAAGCCGCCTATCGCGGCGATTCGGCGCGTCAGGGGTGGAATCACGAGGCGGACATTCTCGATGATGAACGCATCGCACCGGGCGAGCTTGAAGCGCTGCTGGCCAATCCTGCGGTCACGATCCTGACAGCGCGCGACGGCGACACGCTGATCGGCTGTGTCGCGGTGACCCGCAAGGATGCAAGCCTCGCCTATCTCGGGATGCTCTGCGTCGAGCCGACCCTGCAATCGGCGGGCGTCGGTCGGCAATTGCTCAACGCAGCGGAAGATCATGCCCGCGCCCACGGCATCGCAGCGATGGAGATGACCGTGATCGACAGCCGCGATACGTTGATCGCGTGGTACGAACGGCGCGGCTATGCGCGCACTGGCGAAACCCGCCCCTTCCCCGTCCCCCGCGATCCGCCAATCACCTTCGCGGTGCTGGAAAAGCCGCTCTCCCCCGCGTAAGGCGGCGCACATGGCTGGCACCCTCGTCAAGATCTGCGGGATATCGACGCCCCAAACCCTCGCCGCAGCCGTGCAGGCCGGGGCAAGCCATGTCGGCTTCGTGCATTTCCCCAAGAGCCCGCGTCACCTTTCGCTGGCGGATGCGGCAGGGCTGCGGGCGTTAGTGCCAGCGCAAGTCAAGGCGGTGCTGCTGCTGGTGAACCCTTCGCCCGATGTGCTGGCCGATGCGGTGCGCGAGGTGCACCCGGACGTGGTTCAGTTCCATGGAAGCGAGACACCCGACGCTCTTGCCCGCTTTCGCGCCGACACCGGCCTTGAAGCATGGCGCGCGCTGGCGGTGAGGGACGCTGCCAGCCTTGCCGATGCTGGGACCTTCCGCGGGGCGGCCGACCGCGTGCTGCTCGACGCGCCAGCCTCTGCACTGCCCGGCGGTAACGGCACGCGCTTCGACTGGAGCCTGCTCTCCGGATGGGACGCACCGCTTGCCTGGGGCCTCGCCGGAGGGCTGACCCCCGCGAACGTTGCCGAGGCGATCCGGCTGACGGGCGCGCCGCTGGTGGATACATCTTCGGGGCTCGAGCGTTCCCCCGGTATCAAGGACGTGGACAAGATCGCGGCCTTCTGCAAAGCGACCCGGATATGAACACACCTCTCAATTCCTTCCGCAACCTTCCGGACGAGCGCGGCCATTTCGGCCAGTTCGGCGGACGCTATGTCGCCGAGACGCTGATGCCGCTAGTGCTCGATCTCGAGCGCGAATACCGCGCAGCGCAGGCTGACCCCGCGTTTCAGGCGGAGTTCGACGATCTGCTGGAGCATTACGTCGGTCGTCCCTCGCCGCTCTATTTCGCCCCGCGCCTCACAGAAGAACTCGGCGGCGCGCAGGTGTGGTTCAAGCGCGACGAGCTCAACCACACCGGCGCGCACAAGATCAACAATTGCATCGGCCAGATCCTGCTCGCGATCCGCATGGGCAAGACCCGCATCATCGCCGAGACCGGCGCGGGCCAGCACGGGGTGGCGACGGCGACGGTCTGCGCGCGCTTCGGCCTGCCTTGCGTGATCTACATGGGCGCCGAGGACGTGAAGCGGCAGTCGCCCAACGTGTTCCGCATGAAGCTCTTGGGCGCGGAAGTCGTCCCCGTCACCAGCGGCGGGGCGACGCTGAAGGACGCGATGAACGAAGGCCTGCGCGACTGGGTCGCAAACGTCCACGACACCTTCTACATCATCGGCACCGCAGCCGGCCCTCACCCCTACCCCGAGATGGTGCGCAACTTCCAGAGC
Organism: Erythrobacter fulvus; assembly: GCF_028595285.1. Classification (GTDB taxonomy): domain Bacteria; phylum Pseudomonadota; class Alphaproteobacteria; order Sphingomonadales; family Sphingomonadaceae; genus Erythrobacter; species Erythrobacter fulvus. The sequence goes on from NZ_JAQQXQ010000001.1 coordinate 576,527, forward strand.
GTGATCGGCAAGGAAGCCCGCGCGCAGATGCTTGACCGCACCGGACGCCTGCCCGACCTGCTGGTCGCGGCAATCGGCGGCGGGTCGAACGCGCTGGGGCTGTTCCATCCCTTCCTCGATGATCCCACCGTGAAGATGCTCGGCGTCGAAGCGGCGGGCCACGGCCTCGATGGTGACGAACACGCCGCGAGCCTGCTGGGCGGCACCCCCGGCGTGCTCCACGGCAACCGCACCTATCTGTTGCAGGACGAGGATGGCCAGATCACCGAGGGCCACTCGATCAGCGCCGGCCTCGATTACCCCGGCATCGGCCCAGAGCACGCGTGGCTCAAGGAAAGCGGCCGCGTCGATTACACCGCCGTCACCGACGAGGAGGCGCTGGACGCCTTCCAACTGCTGTGTGCGACCGAGGGGATCATCCCTGCGCTGGAGCCCTCGCACGCCATCGCGGCGGTGAAGAAGGTCGCGCCGACGATGCCCAAGGACAGCATCATCCTCGCCAACCTGTGCGGGCGCGGGGACAAGGACATCTTCACCGTCGCGGAGCGTCTGGGGGTCGAGCTGTGAGCCGGTTCGCTGCGGCTTTCGGAAAGTCGGCACCCGCGCTCGTCTGCTTCATCACCGCGGGCGATGGCGACACTGCGGCCAATCTCGATGCGCTGGTGGAAGCCGGGGCGGATGTGATCGAGCTCGGCATGCCCTTCACCGATCCGATGGCCGATGGCCCCGCGATTCAAGCGGCAAATCTGCGCTCGCTCGGCGCAGGCACGACGACGCATGATGTGTTCAAAATCGCTTTCGAGTTCCGCGAGCGCCACAAGGATGTGCCGCTGGTCCTGATGGGCTACGCCAACCCTATGGTGCGCCGCGGCCCGGAGTGGTTTGGCAGCCAATGTGCCGCAGCGGGTGTCGATGGTGTCATCTGCGTCGATATTCCCCCCGAGGAAGACGATGCCTTGGGTCCGACTTTGCGCGAGTTCGGAGTTGCCCCGATCCGACTTGCCACCCCCACCACCGATGCAGCGCGTCTGCCGCAGGTGCTCGCTGGCTCGGAAGGGTTCCTCTACTACGTCTCGGTCGCCGGGATCACCGGCAAGCAGCAGGCGCAGATCGAGAGCATCGAGGCCAATGTCGCGCGCATCAAGCAGTCCAGCGACCTCCCCGTCGCGGTCGGCTTCGGCGTGCGCACGCCTGAACAGGCGGCAGCCATCGCTAAGGTCGCCGACGGCGTCGTTGTCGGCTCGGCACTCGTTGAAATCTGCGGCGAGTATGGCGCCGAGGCTCCGGCCAAGCTAAGGGAGCTGACTTCGGCTCTCGCACAGGCGGTGCACACCGCCCGACAGGACTAAAGCAATGAACTGGTTCACCCGCGTCCGCAATTCGCTCGGCTTTGCCCAAGAGAAGAAGACCACGGAGAAGGATCTGTGGATCAAGTGCCCGTCGTGTCAGGAAATGCTGTTCGTGCAGGAATACGAGGCGAACCTTTCGGTCTGCCCGAAATGCGAGCATCATGGCCGCATCGGGGCCGACGCGCGGCTGGCGCTGCTGCTCGATCCGGGCTTCGAGGTGCTGCCCCTGCCCAAGGTCACCGAAGACCCGTTGCAGTTCAAGGACACAAAGAAATACACTGATCGTCTGAAGGCTGCACGCGCCGCGAACCCGCATGAAGATGCCTTCGTGGTCGGCTCGGGCACTATTGCGAACCGCCCCGCGGTGGTCGGCGTGCAGGATTTCAGCTTCATGGGCGGATCGATGGGCATGGCCGTGGGTCAGGCTTTCTGCGAGGGCGCGCAGAAGGCGCTGGATCGCGGTTGCGCCTATGTCGTGGTGACCGCCGCTGGCGGTGCGCGCATGCAGGAGGGCATTCTGTCCCTCATGCAGATGCCGCGCGCGACGGTGATGACCCGCCGCCTCAAGCAGGCGGGCCTCCCCTATATCGTCGTGCTGACCGACCCCACCACCGGCGGGGTGACGGCGAGCTATGCCATGCTCGGCGACATCCACATTGCCGAGCCGGGCGCGCTCATCGGCTTCGCAGGCCAGCGCGTAATTCAGGACACGATCCGCGAACAGCTGCCCGAAGGCTTCCAGCGCGCCGAGTACCTGCACAAGCACGGCATGGTCGACATGGTGGTGCCGCGCCGCGAGCTGAAGGCGACGCTGGCGACGGTGCTCGACTATCTGCAACCCGTGAAGGCGGCGTAACCCGCAACTTGCCGTGAAGCCGCTCGATTTCGGCCGGTCGGACGACCCACGCGTTCAGGCGCAGCTTGACCGGCTGAGCGCCCTGAGTGTTCCACAGGGGCGGCTCGGCCTCGACACCATCCGCACGCTGCTTGATCGGCTTGGCAACCCGCACCGCAAGCTGCCGCCGGTATTTCATGTCGCGGGCACCAACGGCAAGGGTTCGACCTGCGCCTTCCTGCGCGCGATGCTGGAGGCTGAAGGTTACAAGGTCCACGTCACCACCTCGCCCCATCTGGTGCGTTATAACGAGCGCATCCGCCTCGCAGGCGAGCTGATCTCCGACGCGGAACTGGCCGCCGTGCTGGCCGAGGTGCTCGATGCGGGTGAAGACCTTGGCCCGAGTTTCTTCGAAGTCACCATCGCCGCCGCCTTCCTTGCCTTCTCGCGAACCCCGGCAGACGCCTGTGTGGTCGAAGTCGGCATGGGCGGGCGTTTCGATGCGACCAACGTGCTGGAGCCCGAGGCCCTCGCTGCCTGCGGGATCGCCGCGCTCGGCCTCGATCACGAACGCTTCCTGCTCGCGCCGGAAGAGGGCGTGCCGCAAGAGCCGATGGCGCGTATCGCTTTCGAGAAGGCCGGGATCGCCAAGAAGAACGTGCCGCTGCTCAGCCTCGCCCATACCCCGCTCGAACGGGGCGCGATCAGCGCGCAGGCCGGGCGTGCGGAGACTGCAGCCCTGTTTGAAGGAACGGCCTACCGCATCGAAACCAGCGGCGATCGGCTTACCTATCGTGACGACAAAGGCATACTCGACTTGCCCCCGCCGGCCCTGCCCGGCGCGCACCAGATCGCCAATGCCGGGCTTGCCATCGCCATGCTGCGCCATCAATCGGCGCTGGCAATTACTCAGGCAGGGGTTGCGGCAGGTTTGCGGCAGGCCCGCTGGCCTGCGCGGATGCAGCGCCTCTCACCCGGCCCACTCGCGGGAGGTCGCGAGGTCTGGCTCGATGGCGGTCACAATCCGCAGGCGGGTGCGATGCTGGGCGCGCATTTTGCAGGCCAGCGTCTGCATCTGATCATCGGGATGATCGATGGGAAGGATCCGGCGGCGCTGATTGGACCGCTCGGCCCGGCTCTGGCCAGCATCACCGCCGTACCGGTGCCAGGGCACGATTGGCACCCCGCAAGTGCATTCGGCCTAAAGGCTAGCCCCGCATCCGATGTGCAGGCCGCGGTGGCAATAATTCCGGACGACGGTTTGCCGGTACTGATCGCCGGCTCGCTCTACCTCGCGGGCGAGGTGCTGCGATTGAACGACGAACTGCCGGACTAGATCTCCGGCTCCGGCGGCGGCGCGTTTTCCTCCCGGCCCGATTTTGCCTGCCGCATCCACTCGATCACGCACAGCACCACCGCGAACCCGCCGATCGCGGTGGTCAGCAGGAACACGTCGTAATAGCCGCGCTCCTCGATCATCTGGCCCAGCGCCGGTCGACCCAGCGTTCCCACCAGCATCGTCAGCGAGGACAGCAGCGCATATTGCACCGCGCTATACCCCTTGGCGACCACGCTGGAGAGGTAGGCGACAAACGCCGCTCCCGCGATGCCGACCGCGATGTTCTCCATCCCGATGGTCAGCATCAAACGCGCCATGCGATCATCCGCGCCGAACAGTCCGGCAAGCCAGGTGAAGCCGATGATGTCGCTCGCTGCCTGCATGCGCGCGCCGCCAATGGCGAGATCGGCATAGAGCAGGTTGGTCAGCGCCGCGATCACCGCGCCCAGCGTCAGCGTGGTCATGCGGCCGATAACCGTCAGCAGCGTACCGCCGAGCGCCAGCCCCACCAGCAGAGCGCCGACCCCGAAAAACTTGGAGGCAATCGCCACCTCGTCCTTGGTATATTGCAGCTCGCCCAGATAGAACGGGTAGGCGAAACTGCCCCAGATCGCGTCGGTAATGCGGTAGGACAGCACCAGCGCGATCACCAGCACCGCTGCCCATTTCAGCCGCCCGATGATCTCCGCCAGCGGCAGGATCAGCGCGCGGTAGCCATGATCGAGCGCGAGATCGAGCGCGCCGGACGACGGCACCGCCTCGCGCACAACATGCCGCCCCTGCTTGCGCATGCTTTCCAGCCAACCGGCGATCAGCCCGGGAATAACCACGGTGGCAATCACAACTAGCGGTCCCATGGTGCTGACGAACTCGGTGGAATCGGGCCGCGTTTCGGGGGTCGCAGTGAGCGAGCGGACCATGAACACCACCACCGTCACGAGCGCCCAGCCCCACAACACTGCCACCGCACCCAGCGCCCAGGCACGAATGCGCGGTTCGATCTGGCCGGGCTGGCGCAGGGTCTGAAGGTTGGCGCGCTCGCTCTCCAGCGCAGCGGCGCTGCGTTCGGCATCCGGCGCGAACAGGCCGAGGAAGCCGACAAACAGCAATATCCCGCCCATGCTCGCATAGACCGTCGGCCAGCCCAGCCGCTCGGCCATGAACAGCGCCAGCGCTCCGCCCACCAGCGCGGCGACGCGGTAGCCCATCTGGAACACGGTCGAGAGGATGTCGATCGTCGCCACCTCATCCGCAACATCGACGCGCCAGGCATCAATCACCACATCCTGCGTGGCGCTGGCGAAGGCGCCGATCCCCGCGAGCAGCGAGAATAGGCCAAGCGAAGTCAGCGGGTTGAGCAGCGACAGGATCACCAGAATCGCCCCGAGCAGCAATTGCGCGGTGACGATCCACTGCTTTCGCTTCCCCAGCCGCCGCATCCCCGGCAGGTCGATCCGGTCAAGTGCAGGCGACCACAGGAATTTGAAGGCATAGGCAAGGCCGACCAGCGAGAACACACCCATCGTCTCGACATCGACCTCGGCCTCGGTCAGCCACGCATAGAGCGTGCCCAGCAGCAAGGCATAAGGCAGCCCGCTCGCAAAGCCGAACAACAGCACATAGCCGGTCTTGGGATGGCGCAGCGATGCCATCAGCTTCAGCCAGCGCGACAGGCGCGTTCGGTGTTCGGGGGCGGCGTCTGCCATCGATGATCCCATTCTGGTGGCGCGGAGATTTGCTCCGGCCCGGTTTCATGCCACACTAGGCGCGGATGAGAGGATGAGAAAAGAGCGATGAACGCCGCAACAACAGATATGCCCACTTTGCGCCCTACCCCCGGCCAGTTGGCCTTGGCCGAGGCAATCCGTGAAGGCCGGGCCAAGGTCGCAGGCAGCGTGCAGACGGTGCCCGCCTCGAATTACACCTGCCCCGATCACTTCGCGCGCGAGAAGGCGGCGCTGTTCGATCGCCTGCCGCAGGTGATCGCGCCGTCCGCGCTGCTTCCGGAACCCGGCATGGCGGTGCCGCACGATGCCACCGGACGCCCGCTGCTTATCACCCGCGACAATGACGGTCGCGCGCATGTCTTCCTCAATGTCTGCCGCCACCGCGGCACGCGGTTGGTCGAAGGGAACGAGGTGCAATGCACCAAGCGGCTCGTCTGCCCCTACCATGCATGGACCTACCGACTCGATGGCGGGCTGATGGCTCTGCCCCGGCCAGAGACTTTTCCGGGTCTGGACAAGGCGGATTACGGCCTCGTCGAACTGCCCACTTTCGAGGCAGGCGGGCTGATATGGTTCGCGCGGAAGGATGGTGCCGATTTCGGTGATGCCGAAAAATTGGGCAGCGATCTCGATGCATTCGGCTTACCGCAAGCGCATCTGTTCCGGCGCAAGCTGCATACCGTGCGCGGCAACTGGAAGCTGATCATGGACGCCTTCCTTGAAAGCTACCACGTCACCCGGCTGCACGCCGCCACCATCGGCCCGTTCTTCAAGGACGGGATCACTGCGGGCGACCAGATCGGGCCGCACCAGCGCTCTGCCGTGGGGCGGCTGGAGGAGATGGAGAGGGTAGACCTCACCGATATGGCCGCACTGCGCCGTGTCGTCACGTTCGCCTACCAGCTGCTTCCTGCCACGATCATCGTGCCCAGCCCCGATTACGTGAACGTGATGGTGCTTATGCCGCAGGCACACGACCTGACGCTGGTCGAGGATTTCATGCTCATTCCCGAAGCCCCCGCCACCGACAAGGCGCGCGATCACTGGGAACGCAGCTGGAAACTGCTCGATGGCGGCGTATTCGCATCGGAGGATTTCCGCGCCGCCGAACTGGGCCAGCAGGGGCTTTCCTCGGGCGCGGTCACCCATGTTACGCTAGGCACGCTTGAAGGCGGAATCGCGCGCTTTGACCAGATCGTGAGCGAGGCCCTGAGGGAAGCGAACTAAGCCCGCCCCATTGCTAAGGCGCGGGCAGGAACCTAAGGGCGGGATCATGCCCACCCAGCCTCCCCGCTCCGAAAGCCGTCCCGAGGGCGACCGTATCGCCAAGCTGCTCGCCCGCGCCGGCGTCGCCAGCCGCCGCGAGGTCGAGCGGATGATTGCCGAAGGGCGCGTCGCGCTCGATGGCAAGGTGCTGGAAACCCCGGCCACGATCCTGCCCGACCTGAAGGGCGTAACGGTCGATGGCAAACCCGTGACCGCAGCCGAACCGACCCGGCTGTTCGCCTTCCACAAGCCCGCCGGCCTGATCACGGCCGAGCGCGATCCGGCGGGCCGGCCGACGATCTACACCGCGCTGCGCAACGCCCTGCCGAAAAATGCCGGACGGGTCATGCCGGTCGGGCGGCTCGACCTCAACACCGAGGGCCTGCTGCTGCTCACCAATGACGGCGAGGTGAAGCGCAAGCTCGAACTGCCCGCCAGCGGCATTCCGCGCACCTATCGCGCGCGCGCATTCGGCGAAGTGGCGCAAAGCCAGCTCGAAGACCTGATCGAAGGCGTGGAGATTGACGGCGTGCGCTATGGCTCGATCGATGCAAATCTCGAACGCAGCTCGGGCCGCAACCTGTGGATCGAAATGACCATCACCGAAGGCAAGAACCGCGAGGTTCGGCGCGTGCTCGAACATCTTGGTCTGAAGGTGAACCGCCTGATCCGCGTCGGCTATGGCCCCTTCAACCTCGGCGATCTGCCGCGCGGACAGGCGGTGGAATTGCGGGGCAAGCCGGTCGAACGCTTTCTTGCCGATCTGGCCAAGGGTAACGCTGGCGGCGGGCCGAGGAGGCCGCGCAAGTGAGGATCGTTGCGGGCGAATGGCGCGGGCGCAAGCTGGTCGCGCCCAAGGGCGACGCCACACGCCCGACTGCCGACCGCGCGCGAGAAACGCTGTTTGCCATGCTCACCAGCCGGCTGGGCAGTTTCGAGGGATTGCAGGTCGCGGACCTGTTTGCAGGCTCGGGCGCGCTTGGGCTGGAGGCATTGTCGCGCGGGGCGGCGCACTGCCTGTTCGTCGAACAGGATCGCGGGGCGCTCGATGCGATCCGCAGCAATATCGCCGCGCTTGGCGCACAAACCCGTTCGCGGGTCGAGGCCGGATCGGTAATGGGCTTGCGGGCAGCGAATGCGCCGCTCGACCTGATCCTTGCCGATCCGCCCTATCACTCGGGCGCGGGCGAAGTCGCGCTCGACCGGCTGCTGCGGCTCGGCTGGATCGGGCCGCAAACCTGGATCGCGCTGGAAACGGCTTTCAACGAGGATGTTGCGATCAAGGGCCTGGAAACCGACACGACGCGCAAGGTCGGCAAGGGCAAGCTGCACCTCATGCGCCTCGCCGCGCCGGAAAGCTGAGACGCGCGGTCGACAAGCGCGTCCAAGCGGCTTGCCCGCACGGCAATTGTTCCCTACCTGTTCGCATGAGACAATGAGCAGCAATCTGCCCTCCCCTGCGCCCGGAAGCGATGCGATTCCCGCTTACGCGGCGCGATTGAACCCGCCCCAGCGCGCTGCCGTGCTGGCCACGGAAGGCCCGGTGCTGATGCTGGCGGGTGCGGGCACCGGCAAGACGGCGGCGCTCACCTCGCGCCTCGCGCACCTTGTGGCGACGGGACGCGCCTATCCCAGCCAGATTCTCTGCGTCACCTTCACCAACAAGGCCGCGCGCGAGATGCGGGAACGGGTGGCGCACCATCTCGGCCCGCAGGCGGAGGGGCTGCCGTGGCTCGGAACCTTCCATTCGATCTGCGCCAAGATGCTGCGCCGCCATGCCGAACTGGTGGGGCTGCAGCACAATTACACCATCATCGATACCGACGATCAGATCCGCCTGCTGAAGCAGCTGATCACCGAGGCCGAACTGGACGAGAAACGCTGGCCCGCGCGCCAGCTCGCCGGCCTGATCGATCGTTGGAAGAACCGCGGGCTCAACCCGGAGGATCTCGATGCAGTGGAGAATGAGGCCTATGCCAATGGACGCGGCGTGGCCCTTTATGGCCGGTATCAGGAGCGGCTGAAGCAACTCAACGCCTGCGATTTCGGCGATTTAATGCTGCACATGCTGAACATCCTGCGCGACCATCCCGATATCCTCACCGATTACCAGCGCCGCTTCCGCTACATCATGGTGGACGAATATCAGGACACCAACGCGGTGCAGTACCTGTGGCTGCGCCTGCTGGCGCAAGCGCACAAGAACATCTGCGTAGTGGGGGATGACGACCAGTCGATCTATTCCTGGCGCGGGGCGGAAGTCGCCAACATCCTGCGGTTTGAAAAGGATTTTCCCGGCGCGCAGGTGATCCGGCTGGAACAGAATTACCGCTCAACCCCGCACATCCTCGGCGCGGCTTCGGGCCTGATCCGCGAAAACAGCCAGCGTCACGACAAGACGCTGTGGACCGAGGTGAACGGCGGCGACAAGGTCAAGGTCATCGGCGTGTGGGACGCGCCCGAGGAAGCACGCCGCGTGGGTGAGGCGATCGAACGGCTGGAGCGCGAAGGCGCACCGCTGGATCAGGTCGCCATCCTTGTGCGCGCACAATACCAGACCCGCGAGTTCGAAGACCGCTTCATCCAGATCGGCGTGAACTACCGCATCATCGGCGGTTTCCGCTTCTACGAACGCGCCGAGATCCGCGACGCGCTGGCCTATCTGCGCCTGATCGCGCAGCCGCAGGACGATCTCGCTTTCGAGCGTATCCATAACCAGCCCAAGCGCGGGCTTGGCGCCAAGGCGCTTGAGGCGATGCACAGCCACGCGCGCCGCACCGGCCTGCCGCTCGCCGCGGCCGCCTTGCAACTGGCCGATAGCGACGAATTGCCCAAGCGCGCGGCCGCAACCATCGGCGGGTTGATGCGACAATTCCTGCACTGGCGCGAGGAGGCCGAACGGCTCACCCCGGCGGACCTGCTCAGGCTGGTGATGGAAGAATCGGGCTATAACGCCATGCTTTCCGCCGACCGTTCGCCCGAAAGCGCGGGGCGCGCGGAAAACCTCTCCGAACTCGCCCGTGCGATGGAGGATTACGAGAGCCTCGGCGATTTCCTCGAACATGTCAGCCTGGTGATGGACAATGACCGCGCCGACGAGGGCGAGCGGGTGACAATCATGACGATCCACGCCGCCAAGGGGCTGGAGTTCGACAATGTCTTCTGCGTCGGCTGGGAGGAAGGCGTGTTCCCCTCGCAGCGTGCGATCGACGAAGGCGGGCTTGCCAGCCTCGAGGAGGAACGCCGCCTCGCCTATGTCGCGATCACCCGCGCACGGCGGCGCTGCACGATTCTCCACGCCGCCAACCGCCGCATCTATGGGCAATGGACCAGCAGCATCCCCTCGCGCTTTATCGAGGAATTGCCACAAGAACATATCGATCAGGAAACCACGCTCACCGGCGGGGCATCGCTGTGGCGCGCCAACTGGAGCGAGCAGGAAGACCCCTTCGCCCATGTCGCGCGCGATCATCCGGCCAAGGCCCAGACCCGCGGCCCCGGCTGGCAACGCGCGCTGACATCGGGTTACGAGACGAAACCTGCGCGAGTGCGCGAAAATACCCGGTCAGCGGCGAGCTTCGCCGCCCCAGCGCGCAGCGACATCGCAATCGGGGCGATGGTCACCCACGACAAGTTTGGTACCGGCTGCGTGATCGATCAGGAAGGCAACAAACTCACCATCCTGTTCGAGGATGCGGGCGAAAAGCGCGTGCTCGACAGCTTCGTGAAGGTGGTGGGTTAAAGCGCGGGCTGATTGCCGACCGGCTTGCCCTTACCCGGACGGTAACGCGCTTCGAACGGGCGGGCGAGTTCCCCGATAAAATCGCGCGTGCCTTCGGCGATACCCGTTTCGCAGTCGAGATAGGGCGCCGGATCGACATAGGTGCCGAACAGCTTGTCCCACAGCGTGATGGTGTTGCCGTAATTGAACCCCATCAACTCCTCGTCGCGGATGTGGTGCAGGCGATGCGCCGCGGGCGAGATCAGCACTTTGCCCACCGGCCCCAGCGTCCAGGGCACATCGGCATGCACGAAATAGCCCCACCACGTGCGCAGGACCAGCGCGGCGGCGATGGCCCAGAAGGGCAATCCCAGCAGCAACACCGGAACCGTGTCGACCGCCATGCTAAGCGCGGCGCCAAGCGGGTGCTTGCGATGCAGGCTGAGCCAGTTCATCGCTTCGTCTGCGTGATGGGTCGCATGGATCGGCCACACGCTGCGCGAATGTTCGGCGCGGTGGCGCCAATAGGCCGCAAAGTCGATCACAACGATTGCAGCGATGAGCGACAGGCCGACCGGAATTTCATCCCACAAGGCGACGAGCGCGGTGTTACGCGGCACCAGATCATGCCCCGTCATCAACGGCACAGCCAGCAAAGGGGCCACCACCAGCGCATTGACCAGCAAGAGGTATAGATTGGTGACGATCTCGTTGCGGGCGCGTTTAAGCCCGGCAAGAACCGCGCGGCGTTTCATCACCAACGCGAGCAGGCCGAACACCACGGCGACCGGGATCATCCCGGTTAAGAGTGCGCGTGCCGCTTCGAGAAAATTGTCCCACACCCCGCTGCCTTAGCGCCCGAAGCGCCAAGAAACCGTTAAGCCCGCAGGGCGCGCGACGCGGAGACGGTTCAGCCGAAGCCGATATCGAGGAAAGCCGGACGCGGGCCGTTCCATTCGCCTGCGGGAACAGGCTCTGCGTCCTCGTTGTATCGGCGCGCGCGAGGCTGGCGCTCTTCACGTTCCTCGCGCTCGCGACGCGGCTTCTTCGGCCGCTCGTCATGGGGGGCACGCTCTTCGCTTTCTTCCCGCGCACGGCGCGGCTTGCGTTCGGGACGTTCCTCGCGGGGCTGCTCGGTCTTGGCGGCCTCTGCGCGGGCGATGACTTCGCTCAGATCGACCCGCACGTCGTCCTTGCCGAACACCTTGATTTCGCTGCCGGTCAGCTTCTCGACATTGCCAATCGCTTCGGCGTCTTCCTCAGAAACGAAGGTAAATGCGCGTCCCTTGGCTCCGGCACGGCCGGTGCGGCCAATGCGGTGGACGTAATCGTCAGGGTGCCACGGCGTGTCGAAATTGAAGACGTGGGACACGCCCTTGATGTCCAGCCCGCGCGCGGCGACGTCGGAGGCGACGAGGATGTTGACCTCGCCGCTCTTGAAGCGTTCCAGTTCCTGCAGACGGCTGGTTTGGTCCATGTCGCCGTGAATCTCGCTCGACCGGAAACCATGGCGTTTTAAGCTCTGGTTGAGCTCGCGCACCGTGGTCTTCTTGTTGGCGAAGATGATGGCGGTCTCGACCAGGTCGTTTTCGAGGAACCAGCGCAGCGTCTCGCGCTTGGCGCGGCTTTTGACCGGCACCTTGAAGGCGGTGATGTCGGCATTGGTCGAAGCCGCGCGGCTGACCTCGATCCGCTTGGGATTGGTCAGGAACTTCTTGGCCAGCTTTTCGATCGGCGGCGGCATGGTGGCCGAAAACAGCATGGTCTGGCGGGTTTCGGGCAGCTTGGAGCAGATGAACTCGATATCGGGAATGAAGCCCATGTCGAGCATCCGATCGGCCTCGTCGATGACGAGCAGCTCGCAGCCGTTGAGCAGGATCTTGCCGCGCTCGAACAGGTCCATCAGGCGGCCGGGTGTCGCGATCAACACGTCGACGCCTTCATCGAGCGCCTTCAACTGGTCACCCATCTGCACGCCGCCAATCAGCAGCGCCATCTTCAGATCGTGGTTCTTGCCGTATTTCTCGAAGTTCTCGGCCACCTGCGCTGCGAGTTCGCGGGTCGGTTCGAGGATCAGCGAGCGCGGCATTAGAGCGCGGCGGCGGCCGGCGGCCATCACGTCGATCATGGGGAGCACGAAGCTCGCGGTCTTGCCCGTGCCCGTCTGGGCGATGCCGATGAGATCCCTCATCATCAGCACGGTCGGGATGGCCTGGGCTTGGATCGCGGTCGGCTGGGTGTAGCCCGCGTCCTCCACGGCTTTGAGCAATTCGGGCGAAAGGCCGAGATCGGCGAAGGTCATGCGTTTTGTGGTGTCCGGATAGGCGGGCAGGAATGCTGCCGGGATTACTGCCTTTGGCCGCGCAAACGGTGCAATCAGGCTCGCGGGCGTTTCTCTCAACCGGGGGCAAAAGTCAAGGAATCGCGTGCGTCCTGTGCCGGAGAATCACTCGCGCACTTCGACGAGCTGGCGCATCGCTTCCACCTCGCACCGCATACCGGTGCGCGACTGGAGCTTGTCGCGATCAACGCACAGCCGCCCGTCCTTGTTCTTTTCGACGTAGAAGCCGGAATAAAAGTCGCGCGCACGGCACGATTTTTCGAGATTGACCGATATCATCCGCTGATCGCGCAGAAACAGCACAAGCCGATTGCCGCTACCGGTCTGGACACCGGCAATCCCTTCCAGCGGCACGCATTTTTCCTTGCGCGCCTCTTCAAAGCGGGGCGCGATCGCACGTTGAGGAAGCTGCGCCAGCATGTTCTGCCGCGCGGCCGGCGGCTGCGGCGCGATGCGTACCACGACGCGCTGCTCGATCCGGATCTGGCGTGCGCTCTGCTGCCCGCGGAGCGCCGAAAGCGGGTTGATGCGCGGCGCATCCTCCATCGCCGATGCTGCGCATTGCGGGGCGGAAGGCGCCGCCGGATCATCCACCGCCCGCACGCCCACCCCCGCCGTAAACGGCAGAATCATCGCCAGAGGCGCTGTCAGGGTGAACAGGCTATGCATGGCGGGCGAAGGTTTCTCCTCGAAGGTGCAGAGGCCCTGAACGCGCAGGTGCGAGCGATGTCACGCCTAACAAATGCAATTGAACCGTGGCTTAACTGACGGGCAGTCCGATGCAAAACCTCTGGCGCATTTGCGGCAGACTGTGGCATGTGCGCAACAATGAATACGCTCTCCGCAACGACCGCCTTTCTCGATGAAGCCGCCGATCTGCTCGGCCCGCGCGGGCTGACCACCGATCCGGAACGGATGGATGCGTGGCTGACAGACTGGCGCGGGCGTTACACCGGACGCGCGCTGGCCATGGCGTCGCCCGCCTCCACCGACGAGGTCGCCGCACTGGTGAAGCTCTGCGCAAGGCACCGCGTGCCTATCGTGCCGCAAGGCGGCAACAGCGGCATGGCGGGCGGCGCGACCCCCGACGAGACGGGAACCGCACTGCTGCTGAGCCTGCGGCGGATGGACGCTATCCGCAGCCTCTCGCCCGAATCCGGACAGGTCGTGGCCGAGGCAGGCGTCATTCTCCAGCACCTCCACGATGCGGCGGAAGATGCTGGGATGCGTTTCCCGCTGACGCTGGGCGGCAAGGGATCGGCCACCATCGGCGGGCTGGTTGCGACCAATGCAGGTGGCACGCAGGTGCTGCGCCACGGCACCATGCGCGGGCAGGTGCTGGGACTGGAGGCGGTGCTGGCCGACGGTTCGGTGTTCAATGGTCTCGTCCCGCTCAAGAAGGATAATCGCGGCTTCGATCTCAAGCAGTTGCTGATCGGTTCGGAAGGCACACTCGGGATCGTCACCGCCGCCTGCCTGCGCCTTTTGCCCGCACCCATCGGGCGGGTGACAGCCTGGATCGGACTGGATGGCATCGTCGAGGCGCGCACGCTGCTGCGACATGTCGAGCGCGACATGGGAGAGGCACTGGAAGGCTTCGAGGTGGTGCCGGCGCATTGCCTCGACAGTGTCCTTGCGCACCTTCCCGACGCCCGTTCGCCGCTGGCGGGCCGTCACAAGTGGAACGCGCTGATCGAATGCGTTTCGGCCGGCGCCGACAGCGCCGCCCTGCGCGAGCGGTTCGAAACGAGCCTCGCCGCCGCGCTCGAGGCGGGCATGTTCGAAGACGCGGTCATTGCCGCAAACGAAAGGCAGGCCGAGGATTTCTGGCTGCTGCGGGATTCGATCTCCGCCGCCGAACGCGCGATAGGCCCTGCGATGCAGCACGACATATCGGTACCGGTCGAACGGATGCCCGAATTCATCCTTGCTGCCAGTCCCGCAATCGAGGCGACCTTCCACGGCACCCGCGCGGTGGCTTTCGGTCATCTCGGAGACGGAAATGTGCATTTCCACGTCCTTGCGCCCCCCGGTTCCGTGCGCGGAGAGTGGGAGGAGAGCGCCGGAAAGGACGTCAGCGCACGGGTTTACGATCTGGTGTGCGAATGGGGCGGGTCGATCAGCGCCGAACACGGGATCGGGCAAATGAAGGTGCCCGAACTCGCCCGCCTGCACGATCCGGTGGCGCTGTCGATGATGCGCAGCGTGAAGCTGGCGCTCGACCCGCTCGGGTTGCTCAATCCTGGCAAGCTGGTGATCGCGTCCCCTGCGGCTTGCGCCTAGGTCCGCAAACGCTTACAGGCCGCCCTCGTCCGGCGGGGGGATCCTGCCGCAGGGATCACCCATAACTGATTTTCTCGGAGACGAATTCATGGCCAGCGCGCCGCAACCGCAACTTCCGCTTTTCTACAAGGACCTCCTGCCGCTCAACAGCCGCGATCACGCCGACTGGAAGGTTGGCACGATGGAGGACGCCGCGTTTCTCGCCCAGACCCATGCCGTGCCGCTGACCAGCGACGAGTTCATCGACGCCCAGCGCCACTTCCCGATCGTGTTCACCGCCGGCGACAACCCGCTGCCGATCGCGCTGTTCGGGCTGAACGAAGGCGTCAACACCTTCATGGGCGACGACAACAAGCTGACCAGCGCCGTCTATGTCCCGGCCTATGTGCGTCGTTATCCCTTCATGCTCGCGAAGCTGCGTCCGGAGGCAGAGGATCTGTCGCTGTGCTTCGATCCGACCGTCGGCATCATCGGCAAGCGTGACGAAGGCCTCGCCCTGTTCAACGACAAGGCCGAGCCGACCGAATACACCCAGGGCGTGCTCGAATTCTGCCGCCGCTTCGAAGAATCGGGCCAGCGCACCAAGGCGTTCATGGACGAGCTGCAGAAGCTCGACGTGCTGATGGACGGCGAAATCTCGATCACCCGCAACGACCAGCCCGAAAAGCCGTTCGTCTATCGTGGCTTCCGCATGGTTGACGAAAACAAGCTGCGCGAACTGCCGCTCGACACGCTCGATGCGCTGAATAAGAACGGTATGCTGATCCTGATCCACGCCCACCTGTTCTCGCTCAACCTGATGCGCACACTGTTCGAACGCCAGATTGCGCTGGGCAAGATGCCCGTGGCACCGGCTGCGGTGAACTGATTGCTTTCCTCCGCCGCGCAAGGTGGGGAGAGACGGAAAATTCTGGCGGGCGGCTCTGCTTGAAAAGGGGCCGCCCGCTTTCCATATGCGCAGCGTCGGCAGGGCGATCCCTCATGCGCCTGTCGATAAGGCGCTGATACAAGCGCAATTCCCCTGAACCTAGGCCACCCCTTGCGCATCCCCCTCACGCGAAGGGGGGGGTATAGTGATCATCACCAAAAGATGGAGATCTGACCACAGGGTTGGCTCTCACTTCGACATGCTAACTCTGATTGGCCAGAGGCTGGTATCGAAAGAACTCAACTCGGCCCTGAAGCTCAGGGTCGAGCTTCACGTAGACCCCTTGGTATCTACCATTGGTGTCCTCCAATTGTCGTGACAGGCCTTTTCCAAGGTCAGAACTTACATGCACCATGTAAATTGGACGGCCCCGTCGCTCGCAGGCATCGATGACAGCTCGGACCAAGATGGTGGTGTCAGCAGGAGACTCTCCGATGAGGTCAACTCCGAGGGGCTCTGGTCGGGGCTGGCTTCCAAGCAGTGTCGCGAGGCCCTCGGCAATTTCATCCAGACGTGCCATAGTTACCTCATCGAACGCGTATGATCTGCCCCCTTCTGAGTGGCCCAATTTCTATTTTAGAATTGGTCACGAAGGAGGAATGGAATGGCAAGGAAGCACAGGCCGGAAGAGATCATCGGCAAGCTGCGTGAAGCGGAGAT
>NZ_JAQQXQ010000010.1 GCF_028595285.1 Erythrobacter fulvus
TCCGGCGCATCTGCGCCTCGCTCAACAACCAAAGCTCAGACACCCGCAGCACCTCCTCAGTGCCGCGAGTGAATCAAGGCATCGCCGCCAATGCAAGAATTTAATGGGTCCTGAGCCTAGTCTGCCGATCAAAGGGAGCTAACGGCAATGGATCAAAGAGTTCAGGATGCCAACGGTGGCGGGCGGCGAAGCGGTATTGACCGCCGCAAAGCCCAATTACCGTTTACTGGGGATGATCGGCGGAAAGAGCAGCGGCGGTCGGATCAGGATAGAAGAAAAACCGAACGGCGATCTGGATTGCTTGATCGGCGAACTGCCAATGCCGCAGGGCGTCGCTCGGATGATAGGGGGATCAAGCAAACGTAGTAAGCAGGCTTGGGTACCTGACCTTTAGCAATAACCGAGGTGGTAGCAGGGCATTTGGGGCAGATATCTATCCCGCATCTGGCAGGATGGCAGAGAGATAACTTTGCCGCCACGCTTACCTGCGGTGGAGGCAAGTCAATTTGTTCACGATACCGAAGCGGCAACCCAAAAGGTTGCGCATCTTTCTTCAAGGCTCTCTTGCGGCCCGCAGTGGTCTGCAAGAAGTGCGCGTCCGAGATATCTCGAAGGTTGGAGCACTGATCGAGGCTTTGTCACCGCCGGGCGTGCGTGAAAAGGTAAGCCTAATGTGGCCGGGACATCTGATGGAAGGTGTGGTCGTGTGGCAGAAAGATTCACGTTGCGGGATAAGGTTTGAGAGCCCCCTTTGCTCCGCAGTATTGGATGACTTCTCGGGCCAGCGCTTGAGAGTTGGAGCATCCCGCAACTACCGCCGCGATCACATTGCGGATGACGACATTCAAGTAGAGGTAACACCCCGAACGATCCGTTTGCGAGTAAGAGGCCGGACGAATTAACGCAGGGCGACCTCTGTGAAGCCCCAAACCACCTGGCAAGGCCGGATGTTTAGCTCAAAACTTGCGGCTATTTCCGCTTCCCACCCACGAGCGGTCAAAAGTGTGGTCGATAGGCGATCCCAATAGCAGTCTGGCGGCTTTCGGCGGAAGCAGACGTTCAGCGCGGCGGCCGCCAACGACCGGGTCTGGGTCGGATGCCGCCGCTGCAGTTTCATTTTTTAAGCCGATGGACATGCTTCGTGTGACCAATGTGGTCACTGGAGAATGCTCATGGAGACGACTGAAAAAGAAACGCCTGCCGGCAAGCGTCCGGTCTGGAACGCCGGACGAAGCGTGGGAGCTAAGCGCGCGTTAAAGCCGAAACAAATTTGGGAGATCCGCTTTTTTCTGAATGAACGACGCCGCGTGCGTGATCGCGCACTGTTTGACCTTGCGATCGACAGTAAGCTGCGTGGCTGCGACCTTGTTCGCATGAAGATCGGCGACATCGTCAATGGTGGTCAGGTCAGGACGCGCGCAATTGTGATGCAGCAAAAGACAAGCCGCCCTGTGCAGTTCGAACTGCTGCCAGATGCCCGGGCCAGTCTGTTGGCATGGCTTGAGCGCCGTGGTGGCACGGTGGACGATTATGTATTTCCAAGCCGGGTCGATCGCACTGGCCACCTTAGCACCCGCCAGTATGCACGGCTCGTCGATGAATGGGTAACCGGGATTGGCTTGATCCAATCCGAATATGGCACCCACTCTCTTCGGCGAACCAAGGCATCGATCATCTATAGGGCTACCGGCAATCTGCGTGCGGTCCAGATACTTCTTGGCCATAGCAAGATCGAGAATACGGTGCGTTATCTAGGGATCGACGTAGAAGACGCGCTTGCTCTAGCCGAAAACACGGAAATTTGAGCAATCGGCTCCTCGTTATCCGCGAGGAGCCGACCTAGAACCGCTGATGCTTTTGTGCCGCTCGAAGGCGACGTGTCAGATGGCAGCTTTCGACCCACAGTCGGTCGTTCACGATCATCAGGCCGAAGGTCTGCTTCCGCCAAGAGCCGTCGAGCGGCTTTCGGGAATGAGCTCTGGCTCCGCTCATGGCTGGTAGTGGGTGGGAAGATGAATGGCCGAATACTAGGGCGCGCCGATATGCCAAAGTAAGTTTGTCGATAAAAGGACAGACGGGGAACTGATTTTCGTAAGCAGCCTTTCGTCTTGCCCCGACATCGAGAAGGTGACCAGAGGGCTTTCGACGGTCCTCGGCTCAACCAGTCGCGCGAGCTATCGTCGCGTGCTGCGCATCGCTGTCTCGTTCCTTTGACAATAATATAGCCGCAAGATGGTCGGGGACTGCACGGCTGAAATAGTAGCCTTGGCCAAGTGTGCAGCCGGCTGCACGCACCGCTTGCAGCTGCTCGATATCCTCAACTCCTTCGGCGACAATTTCCATGCCCAAAGTCGATCCCATTTCGGCAACCGCGCGAATGATCGCCTCGCTTCTTCGCCCCACCTGCATGCTTGAGACAAAGCTGCGATCGACTTTGATTTTAGAGAAAGGAAAGGTGTTAATATAAGACAGAGAAGAAAAGCCAGTGCCAAAATCGTCGAGTGCAAATTTCACACCAAGCTCCGAAAGCTCCGAGATAAATAACGTGGTTGCGTGATTGTCTTCAATAAGAAGAGTTTCTGTCACTTCGATTTCGAGACGCCGCGGATCAAGTTGCGCTGCCTGAAGCGCATTCTTGATACCCAGAGAAGCGCCAGGCGCACGAATCTGCAACGGAGAAAGATTAACCGCGACGTTCACGTCCGCTGGCCAAGTCATAGCAACCTTTGCGGCCTGAGCAGTTACCCAATTTCCCAGTGTTAGGATCATGCCGGTCTCTTCTGCCACCGGAATGAACTCGGCAGGACTAATCTCACCCTTTTCTGGATGAAACCAACGCACCAACGCCTCAAAAGTTTTGATCCTACCGCTTTCGAGATCAACGATGGGTTGGAAGAAAACCGATAGCTCGTTTTGCTTAAGCGCTTTGCGCAAGTCAGCTTCGATTTCCCGCCGCTTCGCCATTTGTCTCGTCATCGCGTGATCGAAGAAGCAGGTCTGCGCACGCCCCTTAGATTTCGCATGATAAAGAGCCAAATCAGCGCGCTGCATCAGCGTGTCCGTATCGTCCCCATCTTCGGGCAAAATCGCGACACCGACTGAAACCCGAACTTCGAGCCGGTCGCCATCAATGAGAAACGGGCGCATCATCTGCGCATGGATCTCACTCGCGACATGCTCAGCATCTTTGCGCGTCATGATTGGCGTGACGATTACGAACTCATCGCCCCCGAAACGAGAGACAATTGCCTGGTCTGAACACACTTCGGCGATGCGCTTTGCGACCTCGCACAGCACCTGGTCTCCGACCGGGTGACCGAGAAGGTCGTTAACCTCCTTGAATCGGTCGAGATCGATCCAGATTAGCGCGAGCCGGTCGTCGGCCCCTAATCCCGCGATGGCCTCTGACGCAGCGTGATTGAGTCCTGTCCGATTGGCAAGGCCTGTGACGACGTCTGTGTGCGCTAAAACCTGCATTCTGGCCGCGAGCTCAGCATTGTTTTCGGCTGAGGCTATAGAATGGCGTAGGACCTGAAAGAGGTTCATGGTGATTGACGCCATCGCAGGGATTAGCAGGACGATAGTCGCACCGAGCGCAATCAACGAAGCGCTTCCAATCAGGAAGCAGGTCGCAAGAATTGGTAGCACGACGATCGCCAACTGGCCGATTGCGATCTTAGGACGCCCGGCATTACGGGCGGCTACCGCAACGCCGTAGCAAAGCGCGTTGGCTACCATCAAAACCTTTGCGTCTGCCGGGGTTGGCATCCACAGGGTTAGTGCTGCGAGAACCCCCAAGACGAGTGCGTAGCTATATGCGCCGATCTCGTAAAATATCTCAAGTGCTTGGGTGCTTAGGGAGACGGAACCAGGTGAAAGAAGGTGGGCTGCAAACACGCGTGCAGCGGCAACAATAGTCAGGACAAGGAAGCAGGCGTTAATCACATCACTTTCGGCGACCCACGCGGCTACACCGGCAGCTGTCACTCCTGTCATAGCGCCAAAAGCGAGGTTCGATTTTTGTGCGTATAGTGCCGATACTAGGATCCGACGGACATGCGCGGAGATTGGGTCAGAACGGCCACGCCTGAGGACCAGCGCGCCAAAGCACAGGAGGTGATGAGCGCGCTTCATTGCGCTTCGGCGCTACTGGATAGTGGTTAAGGGGCAGAGAAATTAGTCCCCTGAAGTTTAGCGTAGCAGCGAAGATAGCTACCACCGGATGCCAATGGAGGATCCGCTGTTGCACGCATGGAGGCTACTGTTTGAAGATGGTTTGTCGCGAGCAATACCGGGCTCAAGACGGAGACCTGCAATGCAGTGATGCAAACAACGGCGAACGTCTGCTTTGGGGTCGGTTTCAGAATTTCGGCTTTCGGTAGGATCCGGGCCGAAGCTGACTAACCGCTTTTGGCGAAACCAGCCCTTCAGCATGCCGTCAGGGAACGGCAGCAAAGTCCCATGAGCGGCCATAAGCAGGGTCGGCGGGCGGACCCGAAAGCCGACATGCTGTTTCAGGTCTTTCCTGGGCAAGTCCCGCCGTTCAGCAACCGACCTCCTTGCCTAATGTCCGCAATAAATACTCCAAGATTGGGACGGGATGCCTGTCCACAAGAGTGAGGGCGCAACCTCAATCTAAAGACGTGAGGTTGCGCATGTGCAGTCCGAGCGACTCACTTGCTAGCTTCGGTGAATGGTTACGAAAAAGTCTTACTACCTCCGGGAACCAGTTTTTGGAGAAGCGGCACGCTCATCAGAGCCGCCATGCTCTGATCCTCGCGGTCTGCCATCATGGGTTCATGAACCAGCTGACGTGAGTGGCATCCCCTCGCAGCCCCAAATTCGCTCAACTTCAACCCTTCTCACAATCGCGGCAGTTGCTGATCAGCTGATGCTCTCAACGCGAACCGTGCGGCGCATGATTGCACGTGGCCAGCTCAAGGCGGTCCGGCTGGGCCGAAGCGTTAGGATTGCGCCCTCGGCACTCGAGATGATCCTTAATCAGAATGAGATCAATATTTCCAATATGTTGGGAGATCATCGTGATTAAGTCCGCGTCGGGATTGGGTTGAATTCGTAGTATATGCACTCACGAATATCTGCTCCTGTCCACTCCTGTCATCACGACATCATGAGACCCGTCACTATGCAGTCCGCCCCATCCATTCCCACCCTGCAACATGTCCTAGAGAGGATCGAAGCTCTTGAACCGGGGACGCAAAAACGCGACCTCAAGAGCGCGGTAAAGACGTTTTGCCGCGCGGTTGGCAAACACCCTGCTGCGGTCTCGGTCGTTCCAAGTGAGATCCGGGCGCTGCGCGAATCGGTCTCGCCGCTGGCTGCAGGGTTGTCTGCGCGGCGGTGGGCAAACGTCTGCTCGGGTCTTACCAAGGCAATCGAATTGGTTCGCGAACTCGTTCCGAGCCGCAACACTACTCCCCTGCTGCCTGAGTGGAAGGCTCTGCTGGACATGTTGCCCAGCAAATATGCCCGCAAGGTCTCAGCCGGCTTGCGCTACCTCAGCGGTAAAGGCGTGATCCCTACGGCAGTCACGGTGGCCGACCTTGAGGAATATTGCGATGCCATCGTAAGCAACCGGATGCGACGCAACGCCGAAAAGGGTGCAGATGCATTTCTCTGGGCTTGGAACCGCACGGCCAAGACCTGTCCTGACTGGCCGCAGGTAACCGTGCCGCGCCAAGACAAGCGCGACAGCTACAGCTACCCGCTGGAGTACTTCCCGGCGTCCTTCGCCGCAGATCTCGAAGCCTATATCGGGCGGCTGACCAAAGGCATCATGTTTGACGACGACGACGAGGACATCGACCTCGGCCCGCTACGTCCGGTTCGGCCAGCAACGGCCCAAACGCGAAGCAGGCAGCTACGAGCGGCGGCCTCATGCCTGGTCCATTCCGGTGTTCCGGCAACGGACATTACATCGATCGCCGCGCTGGTCGAAGTGCGGAACGTAAAGCTGATCCTAAACTTCCTGATGCAGCGCAGTGGCGGCATGACATCAGGAGGTGTAGCCCAGATGGCATCACTCTTGGCCAAGATCGCCCTTCACTGGGTTAAGGTCGACGCCCAGCACCATGCCAAACTTCAACGTCTCGCAGGACGGGTTGCGGTTCAACACTCTGGCATGACGGCCAAGAACAGAGAGCGCTTGCGGCCCTTCGATGACGACAGCACCGTTGTCGAATTCGTCTGCCTACCCGATACAATCCGTAAGAAAGTCGAGCAGGATAAGCGGCCTGCCCGCCTCAAGGCGCGCCAAGCCCAAATGGCGGCAGCGATCGCGATCCTGCTGGTGATACCGCTGCGCCGGAACAACCTCGCCGCGATCGACATCCATCGTCACTTGGTTTCAAACCGGAACGGCGTCTACCTCGTCATCCCCGAGCACGAGACCAAAAACCGCGAGCCGATCAATTTCCAGATACCGGCCTTCGCCTTGGAGATCGTCAAATGGTACATCGTGGGGTACCGACCTTACTTGCTCGACGGCGAGAGCAGCTCTCTGTTTCCGGGACGTGGCGGCCAGCCTAAATCGCCTCACACCCTCGCGCAGCAGATCAAGCAGACGGTTTGGGAGTTCCTTGGGCTGGAGTTCAACATCCACCTGTTCCGCCACGCCGCAGGCAAGATCTTCCTCGACATCAACCCCGGCAACTACGAGGTGGTACGGCAGCTGCTACGGCACAAATCGGTCAACACCACCACCAGCGCTTACTCAGGCGCGGAGACCCGCAAGGCCGGCCTTCTCTACGCAGAACTTCTCGAAGGGCTTCGCGCTCTTCATGCACCCGAAGCTTCGGATAGGAGGAAGCGAGCATGAGCGGCGGACGTTTTGCCCCGGACAAAGCACCCGAACGGCAAAGCCTGCCGGTCGCAAAGTGGCCCGAGCAGGACCGCATCGTCTGGGAGGCGGCGTGCACGCCGACAAGTATCCTCGAGGATTCTGGCGGCGAGTTGACGCACCTTGCTCCGATTAGCCAGCGCAAGACTGCCAAGGGCTGGGGGCGCTTCATCAACCATCTGCGGTTTAATGACCGCAACGCCCTGCTAGAGCCGGTCACAGCGCGGGTCACGCTGGGCCGCGTGCGCGGCTATGTCCGGCGCTTGGAAGAGTTGGGTAACAGCACTCATACGATCCTGTGCCGCTTACAGGAGCTCGCAGATGCTGCCCGCATCCTTGCCCCCGATGGTGACTTTAGCTTTATCAACCGCATCGCCTCGCATGTACGTGCGCAGCACCGGCCAGCGCGGCCGAAACACAACCGGGTGATGGCCGACGAAGTGGCCACATTGGCTTACAGGCTGATGGAGGAAACTTCTGCGATGCTTCCGAAACACGGAGCGATCCAGTACCGCGATGGGCTGATCCTGTTGCTGCTGACCCACTTGCCGCTGCGCCGGAAGAACTTCACGGCACTGACCTTGGGCGAGAGCCTTGTTTTTCGCCAAGGCCAATGGTTCGTCATCCTGACCCCTGCACAAACCAAGACCCATGCGCACTTCGAAGCGTCGCTGCATTGCGATCTTGGTCCATGGCTAGAAGATTATCTGGCTCTCCACCGCCCGTTCCTCGTCGCACAGACGGGTCGCTGGCATGCCGATGCTGGAAACCGTCTCTGGATCTCCAGCCACGGTTCTCCACTGACCGAGATGGCTCTTTACGATCGCGTGTCCCACATCACTGGCGCGGTCTTTGGAGAAAACATCAGCCCGCACCAGTTCCGCGACATGGCGGCCTCGACCATCGCGAGCCATGCACCCGAACACATCCATGCCGCAGCACCGCTACTGGGTCATGCAACGCTCCGTACCACCGAGAAATTTTATCGTCAGGCCCGCGCTCAGGAAGGCCAGAAACGGTACGTCTCGATTATCCAGGACATCAGGAGGAAGGCCCATGGCTAGAGCTTATGATGAGACTGCGTTTGGTAGGCTCCGGGACCCTGTATCCGCTGACTACAAGAAGATCGCTAAGGACCTCGGCCTCAATCCGGAGCAGCAATGGTATCTCATAACCACTGTAAAGTCGGCCTTGGAAAAATGCCGCCGACATCATGACCGTCGTATCCTTCAGCCAGACCTCGATAGGATGCACGAATGTGCAGTCATCATGGACAAAAAGCTGAAAGATCTAGAAGCGACCATTACGGCAACCAAAGGGACTATCAACGCACTCGGCCTTCCAGAAAACGTTGGATCTATCGGTCGGCTCCTATCTTTCGAAGCCGTCGCAGAGATTGCCGGACATGATCGAATTGACTGTGAACTGCCGGCCGATCTTCGGTCATCAGGTAATCCCGAGCCGCTAACGCTGCTTAAGCTGGAGTGGGAGTATGCAGAGCGAAAGCAGCTCTTGGATGCTCGCAATCGAGCAGATTTCCTGCTTCATATTGCTAGAAAAATGCGTCGACAGTTCTCGCAGTGGCTAGTTACCGAATTGCCAGATCCTGGCGGGGCCGCCGCGTTGCCGTTCAGACGGATCATGCTTTTTGAGCTTGCCTGCCACGCAAGCCTGATCCTTGGAGAACACAAGGGGCGCCCGGCGATAACCAGGACCGGAGGCGTTCGATTTGTCGCACTTTGCGTGGCAGTGCTCCATGAGTGCAAAATCGATGGTGCAGACGCAAGCCAGGACGCGATCAAGAATTTTCTAGAAGACCACGAGGTGTGGACACTGGTAAAACACTGGAACGGTTTTGGGGATTAAGCGATGGGCAAAACCGCTTTCAATCAAACCGTGGTTACGCCCACTACTATCTGCGCTTCAGCCATCATGCCTTCGGGATGGCAAACTCGCCGATCCGCCAATCGAACACTTGGGCCGCACACACGACTGCGGAACCACTCAACGCTGACTTCGTGGATCTGGGCCCGATCGAGGTTACGCCTGCCGAGCTCGACGCCATCGAACGACTGCTCGGGGCCGATCTTACTGCTTTGCTTCATCCTTGATCTGGTGGCGCCTGTCACGCTGCCCGTCAGCGCGACTTAGGACCACCGTAATGGCCTTCAACAAGACATCCCCTGAGCACGGATCAGTACCCAAGCGGGCCGCTCTTTATTTGCGCGTCAGCACAGGAAGACAGGCCGCCGGCGATGTATCTCTACCCTCCCAGCGCGATCTCAACACGAGGTACTGCGAAGCCCAAGGTTGGAGCGTAGTGGGAGAGTTTGTTGAGCCTGGTGCATCGGCAACCGACGACCGGCGGCCGGTTTTCCAGCGTATGCTAGAAGAGGCGAGGTCACCCGATCGCCGCTTCGACGTGATCTGCGTGCATTCCTTCTCGCGCTTCTACCGCAACGGGGCGGAGATGGAGCTGACCATCCGCCAACTCCGCAAGCACGGGGTGGAAGTCGTCTCGGTAACCCAACCAACCGGATCCGACCCCGCACAAGAACTGATGCGTCAGATCATTGGGGTGTTCGATGAATACACCTCCCGTGAGAACGGCAAGAACGTCAGTAGGGCAATGCGCGAGTCCGCCAAGCAAGGCTTCTGGAATGGTGCGACCCCGCCCCTCGGATACCGCATCGTCGAAGCGGAGAGGCGCGGCACCAAAATCAAAAAGAAGCTCGAGATCGATCCGGTCAACGCCGAGCTAGTTCGCTTAATCTTTAAGCTCTACCTTCAAGGCGACGGAGGCACGGGCCCACTCGGCGTCAAAGGGGTCACCGTCTGGCTCAATGACCATGGCTATCGCACCCGCAAAGGCGCCACATTCGGCGTGGGGCCCGTGCACGGCATCCTCACCAACCGCTGCTACGCCACCGGCAAATGGCCCTATGGCGTTCGCAGTTCACGCACAGGCGAACGTCATGATCCGTCCAACATCGTCGAAATCGACGTGCCAACCATCATATCGCTCGACCTGTTCGAACAGGTCCAAGCCAGACTAGCACGAAACAACCCGAAGGTGACGCCTCCACGCGTGGTCAATGGCCCGACCTTGCTTGCAGGACTTGCAGTCTGCGCCACCTGCGGCTTTGGCATGACCCGAAGCGGCACCACGCGCAGGAACCGCCGCTACAGCTACTACAGCTGCGCCGGATGCAAGCTGAAAGGGCAATCCGTTTGCAAAGGCCGCCATGTCCCGATGGAAAAGCTCGACAAGCTTGTGATCGAGGGCGTGGCTGATCAGCTTCTTGTACCCCATCGGGTCGAGCAAATCTTGGAAGGTCTGATAGATCGAGCATCGGCGAAAGATCGCGCGGTCACAGAAAGGCAGCATCAACTCGAAGCTGAGTTCGACACGCTCAAATCCAAGCTTAACCGCCTCTACTCTGCCATTGAGGATGGGATCATCGACTTGGATGAGGAGCTGAAACAGCGAATCGCTCGGCTCAAAACCCAGCGCGACATAACCCAAGCCTCCTTGACACAGATCGCCTCTAACTCTGCCAATCTGGAAGCAATCACACCGCAGAAAATCGCTGCATTTACCACCCTCATGCGTGACCGACTAAGAACCGGAGACTTCCGCGCCAGAAAGGACTGGCTCGGTAGCGTGATCCGTAGGATCGAGGTGGACGACCAATTGGTCACACTCATAGGCAGCAAACAGGTGTTGGCTGGAGCGCTGACTGGCCAAAACCCAACAGGTGCACCTGTTCGCGGTTTTGTACGTAAATGGCGCACCCGACAGGATTCGAACCTGTGACCTCTGCCTTCGGAGGGCAGCGCTCTATCCAGCTGAGCTACGGGTGCCTGATGCCGTGCGGCGCGTACATCTTCACGTGCGGCGGGGCGCTTAGCAAGAGGCTGCGCAGTGCGCCAGATAATTGTGCCGTGTCGGCAGTGGGATCGCGCTTAACCAATCGGCAAGGACGCGGTCCTAGCCTCCTTGCCATGGCAACGCTTCCGCCCGAATCGATTCTCCCCGCCGATGGCCAGATGCCGTCGGGCCAGCCGGATGCGGCGGCGATGGTGGAATCGTGGGCCGCGCTGCACCGCGATGCCGATTCGCTTGCGGCGATGGCCGGGATCGCACGCGAAACCGATCCCGCGCCGCTGGCCGATCTCGTCGACACGGCCCGCGACTGGCAGCTGGCGTTTGCGGCGCAGGGAATAGCGGATATTTCGGCGATGCTGAAACCGGGCCTTGCCGCGCTCGCTACGCTGACTGCGCGCGGACAGGACGCAGCGGCTCCGGCGCTGGCGCTGTGGCGGGAATTCCATTCCGCCCGCGCAAGCGTGTTGGCCGTGCTGGACCCGGCCCGCTCTGCCTGAAGCCGCGCTTCCGGGCGCTTGACTGCGTTCGCATTCTGTTCCAGCCTTGATCGATGGTTGGCACTTCATCTTCGGCTGTCGATTCGCTCGCATCGCCTTCGCTTTCCGCCGACGACGTCGCACGCGGAATTGCGCGGCTGTTCGCGCGCAACGACATCTGGTGCCTTGCCGAAGTGCCGATCCGCAACGGACGCCGCGCCGATCTGATGGGGATCGACGCGCGCGGGCAGGTGGTGATCGTCGAGATCAAGGTTGCCCGTGCCGATCTGCTTGGCGATGCCAAGTGGCCCGACTATCTCGATTTCTGCGACCGGTTTTTCTGGGGCGTGCCGCCGGGGCTCGACCGCGCGCCGCTGGAGAGCGAGGCCTATCGCCCGCAGACCTGCGGCGTGATCGTGGCAGACGGCTATGATGCCGAGATCCTGCGTCCCGCCGCGCTCGAGCCGCTGGCCACCGCGCGCCGCAAGGTCGAGGTGGAACGGCTGGCGCGTATCGCGATGCGGCGGCACACCGCGCTGATCGATCCGCTGTGCGCGGCGCTCGACAGCCTGCCCTGAGCCGCCGCGCCGATTGAGGCTGTCCCCGAGCGTCGATTTGCGCCATATCTTTGCGCGATGCTTCCCGCCGATCTGCCCATTCCGCTTGCCCTGCTGATCGTCAGTCTCGCCGTCACTATCATCGTCGCGCTGCGCTATTTCGCGGCGAGCGGGCTATTCGCGCTGGCTACTGCGAAGGCGCGGCCGGGCCTTTATGCCGGACGGGGCAAGCAGATCGCGCGCGAGATCCGCTGGTCGCTGCTTTCCGCAGCCATTTATGGTGCGCCGGCCGGGATCGTGCTGTGGGGCTGGAACCATCACGGCTGGACGCAGATCACCGCCGATTTCGCCGCGCTGCCGTGGTGGTATCACCCGCTTTCGGTGCTGATCTATCTGTTTGTGCAGGACACCTGTTTCTACTGGAGCCACCGCTGGATGCACCGGCCCAGGTGGTTCCGCATCGCCCATGCGGTCCATCACGAAAGCCGCCCGCCCACGGCGTGGACCGCGATGAGCTTCCATCCGATCGAGGCCGTGACGGGCGCGGTGGTGGTGCCGGTGCTGGTATTTTTCGTGCCGATCAATGTTGCGATGCTCGGCCTGGTGCTGACCGTTGCCACCGTGATGGGCGTGACCAACCACATGGGCTGGGAAATCTTCCCGCGCTGGCTCGTTCATTCGCGGTTGGGGGACTGGCTGATAACCGCCAGCCATCACGAGCGTCATCACGAGGAATACAGATGCAATTTCGGGCTTTATTTCCGCGTGTGGGACAGGCTGTGCGGGACGGACAAGGGGCTGTCCCGGCGGATCGTTGCCGAGGCCGGGCACGCGCGCGGGACGGTGCTGTCGTGATGCGTGCTGCCGTCTTGGCGGCGGCTCTGGCAACAGGGCTGGCGGCGTCTCCGGCCATGGCGGGCGAGGTGGTGATCACTGTCACCGATCTCAGGTCGACCAAGGGCGTGGTGCGCGCCTGCATGACCACGCGCGAGGATGTCTTCCCCAAATGCATCAAAGACCCCGCGTCGCACCGCACAGTCGTGCCAGCGGGCGAAAAGGTCGAAATCCGTTTCACCGGGGTGAAGCCAGGCAATTATGCGATCGCGCTGCTGCATGACGAAAACGACAACGGCAAGGCCGACCGGGCGCTGGGGATGATGCCCAAGGAAGGCTACGGCTTTTCGCGCGATGCACCGGTGAAGATGGCTCCGCCGAAGTTCAACGACGCGGTGTTCACCCAGGGCGAAGGCACCAACCGCATGACCATAAAGATGCGCTATTTCCTGTAAGTCCCGTGGACGCCTCCCGGCGCGCAAACAGGCGTGGCGGCCTTAACGTGATGTTTACCACAAGGGGCCAGAACGGCCGGGTAACTGTTCACGAAGGGGCGGAAATTGGCCATGGATACTCTGCGCGGCCCATTCGATTCCGGCGAATCTGCCGATCCGGCCGAGTTGGCAAGCGATCGCGGCTGGCATGCATCCGATGACGACAGCGTGGATACCTCGGCTGCGCGCGAGCTGCCGCCCGAAGCGATCGGGCAGGACGAACGCCGCATGCAGGTGCGCGCCTATAATTACTGGGCGGGCCTGCTCGGCGAACGTATGTTCCCGCTGATTGACGATCTTGATCCCGCGAATCTCCCCGATTTCGGCCCTTACAGCGTGCTGCTCGACTTCACCGGCGGGATCGAGGATCCGGTCGTGCAGTTCCTCGGCGACAAGCTGGCGCAGGAATGCGGCGGGCAGGGTGCGATTACCCGGCTTTCCGACGTGCCCCCGCGCTCGCTGCTGAGCCGCATCACCGACCATTACATGCAGATTCTCGCCAACCAGGCGCCGATCGGATTCGAGGCCGAATTCGTGAACCAGCGCGGGGTGGAGATACTCTATCGCGGAATTCTGCTCCCCTATTCGAGCAACGACGAGACGATCGACTTCATCTATGGCGTCATCAACTGGAAGGAGATGGCCGACCAGCTGATGGCGGACGAGCTGCTGCTCGAGATCGATCAGGCGCTTGAACTGGGCACCGAACTCGAAGTGACCGAAGAGCCGCAGCGCCGTGCCGCCGAACTCGTTACCGACTGGGCGGATTCGCCCGCGCACGAATCGGACGAATTCGACACCGCAAACGAAGACTGGACCGACGCCGAACCTGCGGTGCCCGATTTCGCCAGCTACGCGCTCGACGACGAAGAATATGACGAGGACGAGGAAGAGGGCGAGGAAGAATCCGCCGGTTACAGCTTCGCCTCGCTCGCCGATTACATCGAAGCGCCCGTCAAGAAAGCGATCGTACCGACCGAACTGCCTTTTGATCCGGATGCAGTGATCACCTACGCGCATGATTTCGACGCCGTGGCAGAAGTCGACGGTTTCGGGCCCGAACTGTCCGAAGACGCAGGCCTTTACGACTGGCTCGCCGCTGCCCGCGAACTCGCGCACACGGCCACCACGAGCGAGGACCGCACCCGCGGTGCGCTCTACGAAGCGGTTAGCCGTGCCTACGACTTCTCGCTCGCTGCGCAGGCCGCGCCTCAGGATTATGCCGAACTGGTCGCCGAAAGCGGCCTGACGATGCAGGACCGCGCGCCGATGACGCCGGTGGTGAAGCTTGTGTTCGGGCATGATTACGACAAGACCCGCCTGACCGAATATGCCGCCGTGCTGACCCATGCTCACCGGCTGGGCCTCGAACGCGGCACCCTGTCACACTTCCTTTCCGAGGCCGAGGGCGGGCTCAAAGGCGTGGTCAAGGCCGAACGCCGCCTCCGCCGCGAAGAACAGGGCAAGGCGATCGAGGAAGAAAAGGGCGTCCGCGCCGCGCTGGCCAAGAAGCTGCGCGCGCTCGAAGCGCTCACGCTCGAGGCGCTGGCGGGCGAAGGCCCCGAATTCGCGCTGGTGATGGTGCGCCGGGATGCTGCGGGCAACCTGGTCGTGCTGGGCGAACTGCCCGAGGACGTGCCGCTGCTCGAACGTGCCGCGAAGAAGCTGGTAGGTTAATTCACCCGCCTCCTTCAGTTTGAGTTCAGGCGGAAACACGATAGGGTGGCGTCGATGCGCCCCCCCCGTTCCCTGTTTGCAAAGGTTCTGGCGTTGCTGGCCTGCGCGGCTTTCGTCGTGCAGCCGGTGGCCGCGCAGTCGATCCTGCGCGATGCCGAGACCGAAGAACTGCTCAACGACATGGCGGCCCCGCTGGTCGAGGCGAGCGAGCTGGAACCCGGCAATGTCGAGCTGGTGCTCATCAATGACGGCTCGATCAATGCTTTCGTTGCGGGCGGTCAGGCGATCTATGTCCATGCCGGGCTGATCAACGCGGCCGACACCGCGAACGAGGTGCAGGGCGTGCTGGCGCACGAGCTGGGCCACATCACCGCCGGTCACGTGATCCGCTTCAACGAACGCACCAAGGCCGCCAACGGCATCACCATTCTTTCGCTGCTGCTTGGCGTTGGTGCGGCGCTGGCCGGGGCGGGCGATGCGGCGATGGGCGCGATCATGGCGGGCCAGCAGGCCGCGCTCGGCAGTTTCCTGTCCTATAACCGCGATCAGGAGGCTTCGACCGATCTTGCCGGTGCGCGCTATCTTTCGGGTGCGGGGATTTCCGGGCGCGGGATGATCTCGTTCTTCGAAAAGCTGCGTAATTACGAGATCCGGCGCGGCTACAGCCAGGCCGACGAGGCCGCCTATATGCGCACCCACCCGCTATCCGGCGATCGCGTCCAGACGCTGCGCAACCTGCTGATGGAAGACCCTGCGTGGAAAGCGCCCGACGATCCGGCTTTGCAGGAACGCTTCCTGCGCGCCAAGGCCAAGCTCTATGGCTATCTGGCCGAGCCGCGGCGCACGCTGACCTATTTCCCGCCGAGCGACACCAGCATCCCGGCACGCTATGCCCGCGCCTATGCCTATCACAAGGAGGCGCGGGTCGATCTCGCGCTGGCGGAGACCGATGCGCTGCTCGCGGCCGAGCCGGACAATCCCTTTTTCCTCGAACTCAAGGGCCAGGTGCTGCTCGAATCCGGGCGCCCGCTTGAAGCGCTCGATCCGCTGCGCCGGGCGACCGAGCTGACCCGCGCGCATCCGCTGATCGCGGGAATCTTCGGCCACGCGCTGATCGCGACCGAGGACAAGAGCAATTACCCCGAGGCAGAGCGCGTGCTGCGTGCCGCCGTGGCGCGCGACCGCTACAATCCCTTCGCGTGGTACCAACTGGGCGTGGTCTATGCCGAACGCGGTGACATTCCGCGCGCGCGGCTTGCCAGCGCCGAACAGCTCGTCATGAACCGCCGCTATCCCGAGGCCTTGCAGAACGCGCAGGCTGCCGAGGCGAGCCTGCCTTACGGCTCGCCCGACTGGATCCGCGCACAGGATGTCGCGCTCGAAGCGCGCGCCGAACTGGAACGTCTGCGCGACCGGCGCTAGGCTGACGCCAATTCCTGCTGCCAACGGAGCCGCGATGCCCGAATCTTCCTTGCGCAACACCCTGCTAACTGCGCTCACCGCGCTCGTGTTCGGTTTTCTCGGCGCGGCGATCTGGTCCTATGCGGGCCTCGCCGACAACCGCACCCGCGCCTTCCTGCTCGATAACCCCGACATGCTGCCGCAGATGGTCGAGGCCTACGAGGCGCAGGAAGCGGAACGGCGGCTGGCGGCGATGGGCGATCAGGTCTTCACCCCCTTCCCCGGCGTGGTGCTAGGCAACCCGAACGGCAAGAAGGTGCTGGTCGAATTCACCGACTATAACTGCCCCTATTGCGCGGCGAGCCTGAAGGAAGTCGATCGTCTGGTGGCCGAGGATCCGGATCTGAAGGTGGTGGTCCGCGAATGGCCGATCTTCGAAGGCAGCGACGTGGCTTCGCGCATGGCGCTCGCCGCCGGATTGCAGGGCAAGTATCCTGCCTTTCACGATGCGATGTTCCGGCTCGGCGACGTGAATGCCGCGGCGTCCGAAGCGGGGCTCGACATGGCCCGCGCTCAGGCCGATGCGGCGTCCGACGCGGTTTCGGCCGAAATCGCTAACAATCTCGATCTGGCCCGCTCGCTGGGCTTCAGCGGCACGCCCGCGTGGATCGCCGGGCGCAAACCGATTGGCGGCGCGGTGGGGTATGAACGCCTCAAGGCCGCGCTCGACGGAGACAGCGC
The DNA here is from genome assembly GCF_028595285.1 of Erythrobacter fulvus. GTDB lineage: Bacteria > Pseudomonadota > Alphaproteobacteria > Sphingomonadales > Sphingomonadaceae > Erythrobacter > Erythrobacter fulvus. The sequence continues at coordinate 16,929 of NZ_JAQQXQ010000010.1, forward strand.
GGGATGAGGCCATACGGCTGGCGGCGCGCGCTGCTGGCGGGCATGGCGGCGCTACTCACTGCCAATTCCGACGCCCCGCCGGTCGATTACGCTGCCGAGCGTGCGGCGATCGGGCGCTATCAGGATGCCGACCAGCGCTTGCAGAACGTCGGCTGGCAGCTGGCCCGCGGCAATATTGCATTCTGTCCGCGGGTGATCCCGGCAATCGGGCTGCAATTGCAGGACATGGCAAGTTACGGCGCTCCGGCGATTGCCCGCGTGGCGCTGGGTCTGACAGGCGATTTCGCGGTGCAGACCGCCGCGCGCGGATCGCCCGCAGCGCAGTCGGGTGCCTTTACGCGCAACCGCGAGATTATCGGCCTTGCCGGGTTCGACCCCAATCAATGGCCTGCGGGCGAAAAGATGGACTGGCAGCGGCTGGTCTGGGCGCATGACCACGTCGACGCGATGCTGGCCGAGCACGCGGGCATCGCCGTAACCTTTGCCGATGGCGAGGAGGCACGTCTGACGCCGGTCGAGGTCTGCGCCACCCGTTTCGAACTGATGGGCGCAGGCGGCAAGGCGGTGGCCGACGGCAACCGGGTGGTGATCGGCATCGATTTCCCTGCTTTCGCCTATCCCGAGGAAGACGTGTTCGCCGCGCTGGTTGCGCATGAACTGGCGCATAATTTCCTCGAACATGACGCGTGGCTCGATCGCAACGGGCGCAGCCGCCGCCACGTGCGCCGCACCGAGCGCGAGGCGGACCGGCTGATCCCGTGGCTGCTCGCCAATGCCGGCTATGATCCGCAGGCCGGGGTCACCTTCATGACCCGCTGGGGTTCGCGCCACGATGCCGGCTGGCTGATGCTCCGCAATCATGACGGCTGGGACGAACGTGCGGAATTCATCGCCGCCGAACTGCCGCAGATTGCCGACCTGATGGCGCGCGAAGGGCGGGCCGACTGGCGTGCCCGTTTCCGCCGCGAGATCGACCCTGCCAAGGGGCTGGCAGCCGGGCCGCGCGAATGAGCCTTGCGCCGAGCCGTGGCAGGCCAGCGACCGCGCATGCGAATTGCGGTGCGGCTTTGACGGAAATCGGTTAGGACAGGGACGCTATGGCAGTGCTCCAGATCCAGCCGGCGCCGTTCTTCGCCAGCAAGAACCGGGCGTTCTGGAACCTCCAGCTGGCCGGCTGGGGGGCCGCTTTCCTGCTGCGTGCAGTCTCGGCGCTGGTCAACGGCCAGCCGCTCGAATTGCTGGCGCTGATCCTCGTCACCACGATCACCGGCTTTTCGATCACGCTGGTGCTGTCAGTAATCTATCGCAAGCTCATCCATCAGCAGCCGCTGGTGACATGGGGGGTGACGGCGCTGGTGTTGTTCGTGGCGGTGATCCTGCACGCCTCGATCGATGCCTGGGTGCAGGGGGTTTATTACGCCGGTAGCCGCGAGACGACCTTCGCGCAGCGTTTCATCGGGCTTTCCTATCTCCCGCTGACGCTGCTGGTCGGCTGGAGCGCGCTTTACTACGCGATCAACTTCTTCCTGACGGTAGAACGCCAGGCCGACCGGCTGGAGCGGCTCGAGGCGCAGGCCACTGCCGCGCAGCTCGCCATGCTGCGTTACCAGCTCAACCCGCACTTCCTGTTCAACACCCTGAATTCGATCAGCACGCTGGTGCTGCTCAAGCAGACCGAACCGGCCAATGCGATGCTCACCCGCCTGTCGAGCTTTCTGCGCCATACGCTGATTGCCGAACCGGGCAGTCAGGTGACGCTGGCGCAGGAGATCGAGACGCTCCAGCTCTATCTCGATATCGAGCGGATGCGGTTCGAGGAGCGGCTGCGCACCCATTTCGCGATCGACGATGCGGCGATGGACGCGCAATTGCCCTCGATGCTGCTGCAACCGCTGGTCGAAAACGCGATCAAATATGCCGTCAGCCCGCAGGAAGAAGGCGCGCGCATCTCGCTCACCGCGCGGGTGATCGGTGACCGCCTTCGCCTGACGGTCGAGGACACCGGTCCGGGCGTGGAGGAGCCTCTGCTGTTTGACCGGCTCGATGCCGCAGGCGTGCGCGCCGAAATGCGCGCCGGACATGCGCCGGGCAAGCCGGTGTCGACCGGTGTCGGCCTTGCCAATATCCGTAACCGGCTGATGCAGGCCTATGGCGATGCGCACGTGTTCGAAACCCGCTCGGAACCGGGCGGGGGTTTCACTGTGATGATCGAAATCCCATATGTCCGCGCAAGCGAACCCGAATTGCAGGCACCCCTTGCGCCTGCTCCGCAGGGCGATGCCGCCGCCGCCTCCCCGGGCGCGAAGGTCATCCCCCTCAATCCCCCGCAACGAAGCTTCGGAACATCCGCATGACCATCAGAACCATCCTCGTCGACGACGAGAAACTCGCGATCCAGGGCCTGCAACTGCGGCTCGAACCTTTCGATGACGTGGAAATCATCGACACCTGCGCCAACGGGCGCGAGGCGATCCGCAAGATCAAGACCGAAAAGCCCGACCTCGTCTTCCTCGACATCCAGATGCCGGGCTTCGATGGCTTTTCCGTCGTCAAGGGCGTGATGGATATCGAACCGCCGCTGTTCGTCTTCGTCACCGCTTACGAAGAACACGCCATCCGCGCGTTCGAGGCCAATGCCGTCAATTACCTGATGAAGCCGGTCGACGAACAGAAGCTGGCCGACACCATCGAACGCGTGCGCCAGCGCCTGGCCGAGAAGAAATCGGCCGAGGATGCTGAACAATTGCTCGACGTGCTCAACGAGATCGCGCCCGAGCGCGCCGCCGATTTCGTCGAGACCACCATCGCCGCTAGCGAAAGCGCCGACCGTTTCGAAAAGCTCATCAACGTCAAGGATCGCGGCCAGATCTTCCGCGTCGAAGTCGACACGATCGAGCATATCGAGGCCGCGGGCGATTACATGATCATCTCCACCGGCGACAATTCGTTGGTGCTGCGCGAGACGATGAAGGATCTCGAACGCCGCCTCGACCCGCGCAAGTTCCAGCGCGTCCACCGTTCGACCATCGTCAACCTCGACCTTGTCCGGCAGGTGCGCCCCCACACCAATGGCGAATGCTTCCTGGTGCTGGAAAGCGGGGCCGAGGTGAAGGTGAGCCGCTCGTACCGCGACGTCGTGGCGCGGTTTGTGCACTGATGTTCTTGTTGGCGAAGGCGCCTCCGCGCCTTCGTCCTCGCTAGACGCGCGGCAGAGCCGCGCCCGCTGCGGGCGCACGGTCGTGCTTGCGGAGCCTGCGGCTCCGTTTAATGTGCCAACATGACCACGTTCACCCTGCCCGGCTTCGACCTCGAGAAATTCATCCGCGAAACGCTTGCCGAAGATCTTGGCGAAGGCCTGCCCGGCGGCGGGCGCGATGTGACTTCGGAAAGCGTGATCCCCGCCGATGCGCGTTTTGCAGGCGTGATGGACAGCCGCGATGCGATTGTCGTCGCGGGCCTGCCGCTGGCCGAGGCGATTTTCCGGCACCTCGATCCCGACTGCACGATCGAAACCCTGGTCCATGATGGTGACAAGGTTGCGGCCGCCACCGACCTGATGCGGATCGAGGGCCGCGCGCGGGCGCTGCTGACGGCGGAGCGCAGTGCCTTGAACATCGTCCAGCACCTTTCCGGCATCGCCACGCTGACCAATGCCTATGTCACCGCGATGCGGGGGCCGGGGGGCAATCCGGCATGCACCCTGCTCGATACCCGCAAGACCATTCCGGGTCTCCGCTTCCTCGAGAAATACGCCACTCGTCAGGGCGGCGCGCAGAACCACCGCATGGGGCTGTGGGACGCCGCGATGATCAAGGACAACCACGTCGCTGTCGCCGGCAATGTCGGCGAGGCGGTGCGCCGCGCGCAGGAAGCGGGGGTAGAGAAGATCATCTGCGAGGTTGACCGGATCGACCAGATCGAACCCGCACTGGCGGCAGGCGCGCACCACCTGCTGCTGGACAACATGGACCCGGCCAGGCTGGCCGAGGCCGTCCGGCTGGTTGCGGGCCGTGTGCCGACCGAGGCGAGCGGCGGAGTGAACCTCGATACCATCGCCGCCAAGGCGGCAAGCGGGGTCGATTACATCTCGGTCGGTCGTCTGACCCAGAGCGCGCCCGCCGCCGATATCGGGCTCGATTTCCAGCCGCTATGAAGGTCGTCAGCGGGCCGCGACCGCTGGCGATCCGGGTATTCGCCGCCGCCTTCCTGGCCGCCGCCGCCATCCGCTTGGGACAGGGCCTTGCCGATGTCGAGCTTGCCGCACTGGGGCTGGCCATCCGGCTGCCATGGTTTTCCTGGGATCGCGACTGGACCATTGTCGCGATGTCGGCCGAATTCACCATCGCGCTGATCCCGATTGCCTGGATCTATCTCTTCGCAGCGCCCTTCGCGCGCTGGCTGGTGCTGGGCTTCGGAACGCTAAAGCTGTGGGGAATGGGCGCCAATGCGGTGCTGATGCTGCAAACCGGCAGTTTTGCACTATTGCGCTGGGCGGAGGCGGCATTCGTCCTGCTCGCCATGTTCAGCCTGCTGACCGCCGGGGCGCATCGCTGGTTCGCCAGGCGGCAGGAGGCCGGCGCGGAAATTTTCGAATAGACACCCGGCGCCCGCCTGTTAGCTTCGCGCGGTTCAATCGCATAAGGGGGATCTTCATGCGTCCGGCTTCCATCACTCTGTTCGACCGCCTTTTTCTCGGCGCGATCGTGATCGGCATCCTCAACACCGCGCTATCCTTTGAATCGGTCATGGCGCAGCTCAAGGCCGATCCGGCGGTGGCGGAATTGGGCATGGCGACGCCTGGCTTTCTGATCGGCAGCGCCGCGTTCGGATATGCCATCTCGCTGCTGCTGTGGTTCTTCATCTCGCGCAAGGCCAGCAGCATCGCGAAGTGGATACTGACGGTGCTGACAGTGATCGGAGCGCTGATGATTCCGTTCTCGATCGCCACCACGCCGCTGGTCGAAAGCCTTATCGTGGTGGCGATAACCGCGCTTCAGCTGGTGGCGATCTGGTGTCTGTTCCGCCCCGATGCGAAAGCGTGGTTCGCACACGGCCCCAAGGGTATGGACCCTGCCGCTTTCGAATAGGTGCGATGCGACGCATAGCGACCCTGCTGCCGGTGGCGCTGGCGCTGGTGTTTCCGGCTGCGGCGGCCCACGCGCAGGCCTACCAGTGCCGTGCGCCGACGGTGCGTTCCGTCCCGCAGGTCGCGCCAGACGGACCGCGCCGGAGCCTGCCGGTCACCGGCTATACCCTCGCGCTCAGCTGGTCGCCCGAGTTTTGCAAACCGCGCGAGGGGCAACGCGCCCATGCGGCACAATGTTCGGGCGCGAACGGCAGTTTCGGGCTCGTCGTGCACGGGCTGTGGCCCGAAGGCGGGCAAAGCTGGCCGCAATGGTGCACCCGCGAGGCGCCGCTGACCCCCGCCGAAATCCGCGGGGCGATGTGCATGATGCCTTCGGAACGCCTGATCGCGCGGCAATGGGCGAAGCACGGCAGCTGCATGGTGAACAACCCGGCCGCCTATCTGAAGATCACCCGGATCCTGTGGGATAGTCTGCGTCTTCCCGATTACGATCGCATCAGCCGCGAGGAAGGCCTCACCGCAGGCCGCATCCGCGCCGCCTTTGCCGATGCCAATCCCGGCATTCCCGAAAGCGCGATCGGCGTAAAGCTCAACGCGCGCGGTTGGCTGGAGGAAATCCGTCTGTGCTACGCCAAGACCTTCCGCCCCGTCCGCTGCACCGCGTCGCGCTATGGCGCGAAGGACACGGCGAAAGCGAAGGTCTGGCGCGGGCTGTAGCCGCTCTGCCCGCCGCCCTCGACCACCTGCGCAAGATGGCGTATTCTGTCCTCAGGGGGTCGTGTCCTAAATCTGTGCGCTGCGCCAACTGGCAAGGGATACGAAGTGAAACAGACGCTGATCAATCTGCTGCCGCCCGCGACCATTGCCGCGGTGCTTTGCTTCTGGGCCTTCGCGCCGCAGAGCTGGGTCGAAGCGCCATGGACGATCATTGTCGTCGGCCTTTCCGTGATCGCCTTTGTCCAGCTGCTCGAACTGGTGTTCGAACGGCACGAGGGCTGGCGTATGAACGGCCAGGAACTGGCAACCGATATTTTCTACGTTGTCTTCGGCTACGGCGTGATCGGGTTTTTGAGCGACGCGCTGATCAATTCACCGCTCGCCGAACTGAAGGCGCAGCTCGGCATTGCCACCCCGTGGCTCGCCGCCAGCCCGTTCCTCGTGCAGGTGCTGGTGGTGATGTTCGTGTTCGAATTCGGCCAGTACTGGATGCACCGCGCGATGCATAACTGGCACCCGCTCTGGCTGACTCACGCGCCGCATCATCACGTCACGCAGCTGAACGCGATGAAGGGGTTCATCGGCAATCCCATAGAACTGTTTCTGATCAGCCTCGGCGTGATCGCGCTGCTGGATGTCGATCTCAACGCGCTGTTCGGCGCGATCACCGCGTCGGGCGCCATCGCGGTTTATGCCCATGCCAATGTCCGCGCCGATCCGCCGATCTGGTACGGGTATTTCTTCACCACCATCCGCAACCACAGCCTGCATCACACCGCCTTGAGCTATGAAGACACGCGCTGCAATTATGGCAACTCCGTGATCTTCTGGGACAGGGTGTTCGGCACCTATCGCGAAGGCGAATCCGCGGTGGTCGGGCAGGATGATCGCAAACGGCTGTCGATCAGGGAGCAGTGGCTATTCCCGGTCCTGCCGTGGCTAGAAGACAAGCAGCGCGCCAAAGCCTCTAGCGATTGACCACCAGCCACACCCGGATCGCGCTGGCGAGACCGGGCGGCGTGGGCGACTTGATCCGCTCGGCATCGATCCGGGCCACCAGCGCCGCCACCGCGACGCTTTCGCCAGCCGCAGCCTCGCGCAGCATGTCCCAGAAAACGGGTTCAAGGCTGATCGAGGTCTTGTGCCCGGCGATTGCGAGGCTGCGTTTGACCGGCGGGTGATAGGGCGAAGGCATGGACATCGACCGCCGCGATAGCAGGCGGGTGACAATCCGGCGATATTCATTGAAAAACCCCGCTCACCGGTTAATCTTCACACCGGGGGACCTGCGTGGGCAACGAAAAGCAGCAGATTGCCGCGCCGACAACAGCGGCGCTGGCGCGAATTTTTGGCGATTTCCGGCTTGAGACAGCGGGCGGCACCCCGCTGCTGCTCAGCAATCGTCGTGGAATGCTGATCATTGCGCTGTTGTGCCTGCAACCTGACCGCAGCCTCGATCGCGAAACATTGTGCCGGCTGCTTTGGCCCGATCGTTTCCATGCGCAGGCCAAGGCCAGCCTGAGGCAATGCCTGCTCGATCTGCGCCACCAGTTCGAACAGGAAGGTTGCCACAATCCCCTGATCGTCAGCCGCGTCGCAGTGGGCCTGGACTGCAATTTGCTGGCGTCCGATCTTTCGGAACTTGAGGATGCGCTGGCCGAAGGCGATGCGGACGGTGCTGCCGCGATGGTCGAAGGCAGCGCTACGCTCCAGCTGCTGCAGGGCATCAACTTCAACCCCGCTTTCGACGAATGGCTGGCGCTTAAACGGCAGGAGGTCGAAGCGCGGATCCGACAGGGCATAGCGCGGCTGGTTTCGGGACTGCGCTCTGCCGGAGATTCGCAGGCCGGCGCCCGGCTGAGCGCCGCCGCCCAGGTCCGCTACCCGCTTGCCCGGCGTCTTGCCGATGTCGCGCTGGCCGTGCTGCCGTTCGACCAGATCGACCACGTCGGCGGGGATTTCTTCCTTGCCGAAGGCATGACCGACGAGCTGACGTCGCGGCTTGGCAAGGTCGAAGGCATCATGCTGGCCGGACGGACTTCAGTCCTTGCGGTCGCGGGACGCGGGCAGATGCTTACGGAAATGGCGGCCAGCCTGCGGGTGACCCACCTGATCGAAGGCGAGGTGAAGCGCACGGCGGAGACCATAACGGTCAGGATCGCCCTGATTGAAGGTGCAACCGGTGCCGAGATCTGGGCGGACCGGATCGAGGGTTCACTCGACGATTTCTTCGAATCCCGCAAACTGATCGGGAACAACGTCATCGCCGCGATTTGCCGGGTGCTGGGCCTGTCGCTTTCGCCTGCGCCGATGCGCCGGATGACGGCCAACCGTGCCGCCTATGCGCTGTACCTCCAGGGCCGTTCGCTGGTCCGGCGCTCGATCACCGATGGTGCCGCGGCCAAGTCGGTCGAACTGCTGGAGGAGGCGCTGGCGATCGATCCCGACTTCGCCGAATGCTGGACCGCACTGGCCGACGCCCACATCCACAATGCCGTCTACACCCCCTGCCTCGACCGGGTGGAACGGTCGCGCAAGGCGGCCGAATGCGCGCGGCGGGCTGTTGAGCTCGATCCCGGGCAGGGCCATGCGCTGGCGATCCAGGGCATTCACGAATGGACCCGCCGCAACCCGGCGGGTGCGCTCGATCTCGCGTTCGAGGCCTATGCTCGCGAGCCGCGCAATGCCGATGTCGCGCTGCGGCTGGGATCGTTCCTGCTCTATCTCGGCCGAAGCCGTGCGGCCTTGCCGTTCATCGAGGCCGGGATCGAGCAGGATCCTGCCTATGGCCGCAACCACGTGATATTGGCGACCGCGCATTTCAACCTTGGCGAGATCGAACAAGCACTGGCAACAGGACAGCGCACGGTCGATCTGGGAATGCCGGGCATGTGGCTGGCCGTGTTCGAGGCGGCGACAGGCGACAATCGGAAAGCGGCCGAAACCTATTATGCACAGCGGATGCTGATGAACACGGTGATCCTGCCGCCCGCCGGGACCGAGCCGATGAACGATGTCATGCGTGATGCCTATTGGCAGATCGCCGCCAAGGGCATTTGCAGCGGCGATGAGACCGCAAGGGCCACCTATTGTGCGATGCTTGACGGGCTGCACCAGACCATGCCCGATCCCTATGATCCTTCGATCGCCTTCCCCGCGATCTGGATGGGGCATGCCGAATTGGTGATGAAGATCTACCGCGAGCGCATCCACCCGGCCAACATGTTCGGATTGATGAGCCTGTGGACCGATGTCGAGCCGATCCGCCGGATCCGGCAGCATCCCGGCTTCATGGACTTTGCCGAGGAGGTGGGCCTGGTCGAGGCGTGGAACCGCCATGGCTGGCCCGATCTCATGCCCGCCGACCCGCGCACCGCCTGAAACGGACGGAATTGACGCTTTTTTGACGGTCGCCCCGGTTGCCGGAGCCGCCGAACGCGGGCATTTTGCCCCCTGTACCGACAACCAGACATCAAGCCTGTTCAAGCAGCGCGCCGCACCTTGCGTCCGGCGTGTGCAGTACAGCTTTGCGCGTTGTCCGGCAGGCGGGAGCGGGGCCGCACGGACGACAAGTTCGATTCTGCTTCTGGAATACAAGCCGCGCTGAGGGCGGTGGGTAAAATTCTGCCGACAGGAAACGCGTTCCGTCGGCACCGGGGCCTGCAGATCCGGGGGGAGTTGCAGGCAACGGATTGAAAGGCTCCGGCGAGCGGGCTTGCGACCCTACCGCTTGCCGGAGCCTCTTGCCCCCATCGACCGAGGATCTCGTCTCTATGGCTCATGTCATCGCTGCGCCGCTTGCAGTTCAGCCCGCCCGTCTTCCAGCACTATCCGAACACAAGATCGCCCGCTTTGCCGCGATCATCGTGCTCTATTTCCTGCAAGGGGTGCCGCTTGGCCTGACGCTGGTGGCCTTGCCCGGCTGGCTGGCTGAACAGGGTGCCAGTCCGGTCGCGATCGGTGGCTTCGTGGGCGTTGCCATGCTGCCTTGGTCCACCAAGCTGTTCAACGGCCTCGTCATGGACCGCTTCACTTACAAGCCGATGGGGCGGCGGCGCGGCTGGATCCTGCTGGCGCAAGGGCTGATGGTGATGGCGCTGATCGGGATGGCGCTGGCCGCGCCGGGCGCCCGAGACATCGCGCTGCTTACCGCCTTCTGCTTCACGCTCAATGTCTGTGTCACGTTCAGCGATGTCGCGGTTGACGGCATGGCGGTCGATATCGTGCCCGAGGCCGAGCGCACTGCGATCAACAGCCTGATGTTCGCAAGCCAGGCGCTCGGCGTGGCGGTGTGCAGCTATGCCGCAGGGCAATTGCTGTCATCGGGAAGCCTGCGGACGACGGCTCTGGCTCTGGCGGCGATGGTGCTGCTTGCATCGCTATTTGTCGCGCTGTTCCGTGAACGGCCGGGCGAACGCCTGCTTCCGTGGACCTCGGGGCAGGCCTCACGCGAGTGCATTGAGCGCCAGAACGATGCGTGGTGGCCGGTCATTTCGGGCGTCGTTCGCTCGGTTTTGGCGCCGCGCACCTTCCTGTTCCTGCTGGGCACCGGCTTTGCCTGCGCGATGCTTGCCTTCGTCGATGCGGTGAACCCGACGCTGGCAGTGCAGCAGCTCGGCTGGTCGAGCGAACGCTATGCCAATTACGGCGCGCTGCTCAATCTCGTGGCCGCCGGGTTTGCGCTCTTCCTGCCGGTGCTGATGGTGCGCTGGTTCGGGCTGAAGCGCGCGGTGATCGCTCATTTCCTTGCGATTGCCGCGCTGTCGGTGGTGGCCGGGGCCAGTGTCGCGGGTTGGCGCGACGATACCTTGTTCATGGCGTTGACCGGGGTGCTCTACGTGCTCAGCATCCTGCTCACGGTGATGCTGATCGTATGGGCGATGCGGATCTGCAATCCCGCGATCGCGGCCAGCCAGTTCGCGCTGTTCATGGCGGTGCCGAACCTGTCGCGTTCGGTGATGTCGGGTAATTCGGGGTGGCTGGTCGAAAGCGGCGGTTATGGCGTCACCTATTATGCGGTGGCGGCGATCACGTTGCTGGGCCTGGCCTGCGCGCTTGCGGGCGGCGTGGGTAATGAACGCCACGCGGCTGCGGCGGCATGAGCTCTTCGCCGCCAGCTTCCGGTGCGCTGCAAAAGCGGCTGGGCCTGCCTTTCGGCATCGCGATCATGGCCGGTTCGGTAGTCGGTGCCGGCATCCTGCGCACGCCGGGCGTCGTGGCGAACGAGGTGCCGCTATTCTGGGCGGCGATGCTGGTCTGGCTGCTGGGGGGCATCTATGTGCTGCTGTCGGTCAATGTCGCGTCCGAACTGACCACCGCGCTGCCGCGAGCGGGCGGCATCTATGTGCCGGTGCACGAGGCTTTCGGCGACGGCATGGGCTTGCTCGCCGGCTGGTCGATATGGGCGGGCTATGCTGCGGGCGGCGCGGCATTGGCGCTCGCCTTTGCCGAATTCCTCACCTTCGCGATCCCCGCTGCTGGTGATTTTACCGTGCCGATTGCGGTCTGCGCGCTGTTGCTTGTGACCGGGTTCAACTGGCTCGGTGTCGAAGAGGGACGCATTTCCAACATTATCGCCCTTACGCTCAAACTGTTGCTGCTGGGCGGCGTGATCATCGCCGCCTTCGCTCTGGAATCTCCCGCGCAGTCCGGTGTCGGGAGCGCCGCCTCGTCAGTGTCCCCTGGCGAGGCGGCCATCGGCTGGGTGGCCTTCATCACCGCGCTTCAGATCGTGCTGGGGGCCTATGACGGGTGGCAGGGGCCGAGCTTCTTCGCCGAAGAGGACAAGGATCCGGCCCGCAACATCCCGCGCGCCTTCTTCACCTCGGCCTTCATGCTGCTGGCGATCTATCTCGCGATAAACCTGTGCGTCTTTACCGTGCTGGACATTGATACCCTGCGCGGCTCTGACCTGCCTGTCGCTGTGCTGATCGAGATGCTGCTGGGGCCGGTCGGAACGAAGGTTACCGGCATTGCCGCGGCCATAATGGCGCTGCTGACGCTTAACGCACTGGTGATGACCCACCCGCGCATCCTTTACGGCATGGCCCGCGACGGGCTGTTCATCCGCAGCGCGATGCTCGTCAACCGAGGCGGCACGCCGTGGGTGGCGATGCTGATCGGAACCGCGGTGGCTGTGCCGATGATCATGAGCGGCGCCTATGTCTTTGTCTTCAAGATCCAGGTGGCGACCGGGATTTTTGCCGGCGTGCTGTACAACGCGTCCTATTTTGCGCTGCGGGCAAAACGGCCACACATGGAGCGTCCGTTCCGCGCCATCGGCCAGCCGGTGCTTCCGGGGCTGATCCTGGCAATCACCATCGCCCTGTTCGCGGCAATCGTCGGGGCTGACCCGGTCAGCGGCCTGTGGGTCGCGGGCCTCATCGGCATCTGTCTGCCGGTGGGCATCCATCTGGAGCGCGAACGGCGCAAGGCCGCCTTCGCTGTGTGAGGCCTTGCGCTGATCGTTAGCCCGCGTGGGCAGCGATCCATTCCTCCACCACCGGCGCGACCTTGTTGCGCCAGCGGCTGCCATTGAAGATGCCGTAATGTCCGGCGCCTTCGGCCATGTAATAGCGTTTTTTCCCGTCAGACAGGTTCGGCGTCAGCTTGAGCGCCGCCTTGGTCTGGCCAAGGCCCGAGATGTCGTCGCGCTCACCCTCGATCGCCAGCAGTGCGGTGTCGGTTATCTGCGTGATGTCGACCAGTTCGCCTTTGTGGCGGAACTCGCCCTTGGGGATCGAGTGCTTCTGGAACACCTCCTCGACGGTCTGGAGGTAGAATTCCGCCGTCATGTCGCACACGCTGCGATATTCGTCGTAGAAATCCTTGGTCGCCTGCGCGCTCGCCTCGTCACCGATGGTGAGGTGTTTGAACATCTCGTAATGGCTCATCATGTGGCTCGACAGGTTCATGCTCATGAACGCTGAAAGCTGCATGAAGCCGGGATAGACGCGCCGTCCGGCACCGGCATATTTCATCGGCACGGTGGCGATCACGCTCTGGCGGAACCATTCGATCGGGCGCTGCATCGCCATGTTGTTGACGACCGTCGGGCATTCGCGGGTGTCGATCGGGCCGCCCATCATGGTCAGCGTGGCAGGCGTCGCCGGCGAATTGTGGAGGTTCATCAGCGCGGTCGCCGCGAAGGCCGGGACCGAAGGCTGGCACACCGCCATCATATGGATACGCTGGCCACCGGCCTCGTCATGCACGTGCTCGGCGAATTCGATCAGGTAGTCGATATAATCGTCGAGATCGAACTTGCCCGCGTCGGCCGGGACCATTTTGGCATCGGCCCAGTCGGTGATGAACACCTCGGCGCTTTCCAGCATCCGTTCCACCGTGCCGCGCAGCAGCGTGGCGTAGTGGCCGCTCATCGGTGCGACGATCAGCAGGCGCGGTCGGTCGGCAGGCTGGCCTTCGACGCGGAAGCGCAGAAGGTCGCCGAACGGGCGCTTCATCACTGTCGATTGCACCACGGCATGCGGCTTGCCGTCGATATCGATGCTGTCGATGCCGAATTCGGGTTTGCCATAATGCGCCGTGGCGTGAGCGAAAACGTCGAGCGCGCTCGCGGCCAGCGGGCCCATACCCATGTAGCTCAGCGGATTGGCCGGGCTGGACAACATCCCCGCGCTGATCGAGGCCAGCGCGCTAGCGCTGTTCATCCAGCTGCGTTGCAGTTCATAGGCGTGGTAAAGCATTGGGCAGGCCCCTCAAGCGACGAACATTTGCAGCGCCTCTCTCCCGGGCGCCTGAGGTGTACAGATGGGCCTTTGCGCGCCGTTGTGCAATGCACAATATTCCGGCCATTCCCCGCCGCGAGATGTGTCTGTTGCTTTTTGCACGTGAAATTCGCGTGCGGCGTGGCTAGAGCGGGCGGCGATATGCATGGCGAAACCCCAGAACGCGACGGCGCGGCACCAGCCGCAGAAGACGCGCCCGAGACAATGGCCGAGGCCGTGCCGGCCGCAAACGAGCCGACGGGGGACGAAGCCGAAGCCGAAACACCCGCTCGCTCGCGCTCGCTCGCGCCCTTGCGCATGGTGTTCGGCGCGGCGGTTCAATACCCTCGCCAGATCGCGCTGGCGCTGCTGGCGCTGGTGATTACCTCGGCAGCGACGCTGGCTATTCCGTGGCGCTTCAAGGTGATCATCGATGAAGCCTTCACCGGATCGGCCAGCACCGACGATATTGCCCACGCCTTTCAATACCTGCTGATGATCGTTGTCATCCTCGGCATCGGCACGGCTTTGCGGTTCTATTTCGTGAGCTGGCTGGGCGAACGGGTGGTGGCCGATATCCGTCTGAAAGTTCAGCAGAACTTGCTGCGGCTGTCGCCCGGTTTCTACGAGGTCAACAGCCCCAAGGAAATTTCCAGCCGGATGACGAGCGACACCGCGATCATCGAGAACGTGGTGGGGACGACCGTTTCGGTGGCGCTGCGCAACACACTGACCGCGATCGGCGGCATCGGGCTGCTGCTCTATCTCGCGCCGAGCCTGACCATCGGCTTGCTGGTGGGCATCCCGCTGGTGATCGCCCCGATCGTCTATTTCGGGCGCAAGATCCGCGCCGTATCGCGATCGAGCCAGGACCGGATCGCCGATGTCGGCGCCTATATTACCGAAGTGCTCTCGGCGATGAAGATCGTGCAGAGCTTCGGGCAGGAGCGGCGCGAGGGAGAGCGGTTCGCCGGTGTGGTGGAAAGCACCTTCGAAACTGCCCGGCGGCGCATCATCCTGCGCGCGGCGATGACTTCGGTGGTCATCCTGCTGGTGTTCGGCGGGGTGGTGCTGGTGATGTGGCGCGGCGCGATTGCTGTGGCCGAAGGTGCGATCAGCGGCGGCACCATCGCTGCTTTCGTCCTCACCGGCGGCCTTGTCGCGGGCGCGCTGGGCGCGTTGACCGAAGTTTACGGCGATCTGCTGCGCGGCGCGGGCGCGGCGAGCCGGCTGGCGGAATTGCTTGAATCGCGTCCCGATATCGCGCCCCCGGCACGGCCCGAACGTCTGCCCGAGCCGCCGCGTGGCAGCCTCAGCTTCCGCAATGTCACCTTCCGTTACCCGGCACGGCCCGAGGTGGCGGCGCTCAAGGACTTCACGCTCGAGATCGAGCCGGGCGAGACTGTCGCCATCGTCGGCCCTTCGGGTGCAGGCAAGAGCACGATTTTCCAGCTGGTCGAGCGGTTCTACGATCCGCAGGGCGGCACCATCCGTCTCGACGGCATCCCGCTGACCAAGGCCGATCCGGCCGACGTGCGTGCGCGCATCGCGCTCGTGCCGCAGGACGGCGTGCTGTTCAGCGCCAATGCCCGCGACAATCTGCGCTACGGCAAGTGGGACGCGAGCGACGAGGATATCTGGCAGGCCGCCCGTGCCGCCAATGCCGAAACCTTCCTGCGCGCGCTCCCGCAGGGGCTCGACACCTATCTGGGCGAAGGCGGGACGCAGCTTTCGGGTGGGCAGCAACAGCGCGTCGCGATTGCCCGCGCACTGCTGCGCGATGCGCCGATCCTGCTGCTCGACGAAGCGACCAGCGCGCTGGATGCCGAAAGCGAACAGCTGGTGCAGCAGGCACTGGAAGGCCTGATGAAAGATCGCACCACGCTGGTGATCGCCCACCGTCTCGCAACCGTGCGCGCGGCTGACCGGATCGTGGTGCTCGACGAGGGCAGGATTGTCGAACAAGGCACACATGACACGCTGGCCAAGGCGGGAGGGCTCTACGCGCGCCTTGCCCGGCTGCAATTCGCCGACGCCGCTGCGTGAGCGGGCCCGACTGACCGCCTGACCCCGCTTTTCGACGAAGTGCTGCCAGCGCCGGATCAAGGGCAACCTTTCGTGCGCGCCAGCGTTAAGTGCACCGTCGCACAAATCCTGCATCAGCTTTCGGGGACACGAAACATGATTCGCAAATCCGCTCTTCGCGGCGCAAGCCTTGCCGCGCTTGCCACTTTCTTCCTCTGCACCGCGCCCGCCATGGCCCATGACGCGCATGATAGCGCCGACGGCATCGAGCGGCTGCTTGAAGAGGGCGACACCGCCGCCACCGCCACACCGACCATGAGCTTCGGCGCATGGGGTGTCGATCCGGCGTTGCTGGCCAAGGATGTGAAGCCGGGCGACGATTTCTTCGCCTATGTTAACGGCCCCTGGCTCGACGCCAATCCGCTGCCGTCCGAATTCAGCCGCTTCGGCGCCTTCACCCTGCTGGGCGAAAAGAGCACTGCCGACGTCAAGGCGCTAATGGACGAGCTGATGGCGAAGAAGGCCGACAGCCTCTCCGCCGACGAGGTGCGGATCCTCGATGCCTACAAGGCCTATCTCGATACCGATGCGATCGAGGCCGCCGGGCTTGCCCCGGCGCGCCCCTATCTCGACACCATAATCGCCGCGACCACGCTGGATGATCTGGCGAAGCTGTGGACCCAGCCCGGCTATGCCAGCCCGGTCGGCGGATCGGTGAGCGTGGATGCCAAGCAGCCCGATCGCTATGTCGCCTATGTCGGTTTCGGCGGCCTCGGCCTGCCCGATCGCGACTACTACCTCGACCAGAGCGAGAAGGGCCGCGAGATCCAGGCGAAGTACAAGGACTATCTCGCCTTCCTGCTGGGCGAGGCCGGTTACGAAGACCCGGCGGCTGCTGCAGAGGCGGTCTATGCCTTCGAAGCGCAGATCGCCCGCACCGTGGCGTGGGACCGCGCCGTGCGCCGCAACCGCGACCTGACCTATAACCGCGTTTCGGCCGAGGAAATGGCGGCGATGGGCGGCAAGGTTCCGGTGCTGGAAATGCTTGCGGCCGCAGGGCTGGACAAGAGCCCGACCTATGTCGTCAGCCTGATGCCGCCGACGCCAGAGGAAGCGGCCGAGCTGGGCCTTGATGCGGCCACGCTGGCCAAGATCGGCAGTGGCCTGCCGGGGATGTTCGCGCTGCTCGGTGAAACTCCGGTGGCGACGCTGCAGGCGTGGATGATCAAGGAATTCCTGTCGGACAATGCGTCCGTGCTTCCCAAGCGTTTCGACGAGGCGAGCTTTGCCTTCTACGGCAAGACCCTGCGCGGCACGCCCGAACAGCGCCCGCGCTGGAAGCGCGCCATCGGCGAGGCCGAGGGCCTGCTGGGCGAGCTGATCGGCAAGGAATATGTCGCGCGCAATTTCCCGCCCGAAAACAAGGCGGCGATGGAAGAGCTGGTGGAGAACCTGCGCGTCGCGCTGGGCCAGTCGATCGACGAGATCAGCTGGATGGGCGAGGAAACCAAAAAGCAGGCCCGCGCCAAGCTGGCCAGCTTCGACCCCAAGATCGGCTATCGCCCCAATCTGGAGACCTACGAAGGCCTTGCCATCACCGCCGACAATCCGATCGCCAACCGCATGGCTTCGGCGAAGTGGGAACAGGCGGATAATGTCGCCAAGCTCGGCCAGCCGATCGACCGCACCGAATGGGGCATGCTGCCGCAGACGGTGAACGCCTATTACAACTCGACCAAGAACGAGATCGTGTTCCCGGCGGGCATCCTGCAACAGCCGTTCTTCGCGCTCTCGAATGATATCGCGGTGAATTACGGCGCGATCGGCGGGGTGATCGGGCACGAGATGGGCCACGGTTTCGACGATCAGGGTTCGAAATCCGACGCCACCGGCGCATTGCGCAACTGGTGGACCGACGCGGACCGCGCCGCCTTCGATGCGCTCGGCGATGCGCTGGTGGCGCAGTACAACGGCTTCTGCCCGCTCGATGACGGCGAGACCTGCGTCAACGGGCGGCTGACGCTGGGCGAGAATATCGGCGATGTCGGCGGGCTTTCGATGGCCTACCGCGCCTACAAGATCGCCACCAAGGGCAAGGATGTGCCGGTGATCGACGGGCTGACCGGCGACCAGCGCTTCTTCCTGGCCTGGGCGCAGGTGTGGCGTTCGGCCCAGCGCGAGGCGAATTATCGCACCCGTCTGCGCACCGACAGCCACAGCCCCGAGGAATACCGCGTCAACGGCGTCGTCCGTAACCTTGACGAATGGTACGAAGCCTTCGGCGTGAAGCCGGGCGACAAGCTTTACCTGCCGCCCGAAAAGCGCGTGCGCATCTGGTAAAACCCTTCAAGGCCCGTTCCCGCTTCGGGGCGGGCCTTTTGGTTTGACACTTTGGCGGCACTCGGCAAAGCGCAGCGCCCATGAACGACACGCTCGCCGCAATTCTGCTCGGCATCCTCGAAGGATTGACCGAGTTCCTGCCGGTATCTTCGACCGGGCACCTGATCCTTGCTACCGAGTTGCTCGGTTTCGACCAGCGCGACTGGGAGGTGTTCAACATCGCTATCCAGCCCGCCGCGATCCTCGCGATCGTGGTGCTTTACTGGCGCACCTTCTGGGATGTGGCCAAGGGGCTGTTCGGGCTTGAGAAAGGCGCGCTTGCCTTTGTGCGCAATCTGCTGGTTGCCTTCTTTCCGGCGGTGCTGCTGGGCCTTGCCTTTGGCGACGTGATCGAAACGATGCTCGGCAATGCGGTGCTGGTCTGCTGGACGCTCATCATCGGCGGGATCGCGATTCTGGTCGTCGAACGCTGGGCCAATCCGCCCGCCGAGGGTGCAGGCGTTGCGGGCGTGCCGCTGCGCACTTCGGTGCTTGTCGGGCTGGTGCAATGCCTTGCGATGATTCCGGGCGTGAGCCGTTCGGGTGCGACCATCCTGGGGGCCATGGCCTTCGGGGTGGATCGCAAGACCGCCGCGGAATTCAGCTTCTTCCTCGCGGTGCCTACGCTTTCGGGGGCGACCGTCTACCAGCTGGCGAAATACGGCGCCGATCTGACCTCGCACGATTTCGAACTGATCGGGATCGGTTCGGCGGTGGGCTTTGTCACCGCGCTGGTGGTGGTCAAGCTGTTCGTGACGATCATTACGCGGATCGGGTTCGCCCCCTTCGCCTGGTACCGGCTCGTTGTCGGCGCGGCCGGCCTTGCCTGGCTGACCTTGCGCTAGAGCACTTTTCCGGAACCACACGGCGACAAGGCGGTTTGGGAGTTGAACCGGCAAGTCGCCGGGATGCAGGAATCGAAGACAAATAATGGCGTTACTGGTGTTGATCGTGTTGGGTGCGACTTTGGGCTGGCTGGCCTCGATCATCGCGCGCACCGAAGCGCCGGGCGCGATCCTGCGCCAGATTGCGGGCGGTGTGGCCGTGTCGCTGCTGGCGGGCGGTGTCGCCAATGGCGGGACGATGCTGGGCAGTCTGTCGTTCTTCGGCCTTGGCGTCGCGCTGGCCGTGACTGCCGTCGCGCTGGTGCTGTATCACGCCATCCTGCGGCGTCTCGCGGAAGCCTAAACCGGCGCCGCGCCACTCCCCCTGCCGCCGCGCAGGTGATATTCCTGTGTCCCCCGGTGCAACACGTCATCGACATCGATCACCGCCGAATTGGCATAGGTGAAGCCGGCCTGCAGGCTGCGATAGAGCCGGTCGAAATCGCGCTCCACCGTCTGACGATAGAGATCGGCGAAGCTTTCGATAACGAAATAGGTCGGTTGCAGGTCGCTGATGACGTAATCGGTGCGCATCACCCGGTCGACATTCAGCATGATGCGGTTGGGGCTTTGCGCCTCCACGGCAAATCGCGCTTCGGTCGGGCCTGACAGGATGCCCGCGCCATAGGCCCGCAAGTCCTTGCCGCCTTCCAGGATCAACCCGAATTCCACCGTGTACCAATAAAGCGCGCCCAGCGCCTTCAGCCGGTTGTAGCGCATCGCCTTCCATCCGGCGCGGCCATATTCCTGCATGTAGTCGGCGAACACCGGATCGGTCAGCATCGGGACGTGGCCGAACACATCGTGGAACACGTCGGGTTCCTGGATGTAGTCGAAGGTTTCGCGCGTGCGGATGAAATTGCCCGCCGGAAAGCGGCGGTTGGCGAGGTGCCAGAAGAACACGTGATCGGGGATCAGCATCGGCACCGGCACCACGCTCCAGCCCGTCAACGCGCCGAGTTCCTCGGACAGCTGGCCGAATTCGGGCACCCCGCCGCGTCCCAGATCGAGCTTTTCAAGGCCTGCCATGAAGGCGCTGGCCGCGCGGCCGGGCAGGATCTCCAGCTGGCGGGCGAACAGATCGTCCCAAACCGCGTGGTCCTCGGACGAATAATCGGTCTGCTGCGGTTCGAGCCAGTCATCGCCCACATGCGCTGGCCGGGCGAGCGGCGCGGTAAAGACATCCTGCGCCATTTCGGGCAGGGTGGTGTAATCGGGAGCGGATTCTGCGAGCGTGGCCATATCGTTACAAATGATACTACCACCGGGCGGACGCAAGGACAAACAGACGAACAGGAGAGGGGGGAGGCAGCATGGGCATGAAGCGCAGCGAATATGAGGAAGCGCTTGAACCGCTGACCAGCGAACTCGTCAGCATGGCGCGCTGGGCCAAAGCGACTGGTGCACGCATCGTGGTGCTGTTCGAGGGGCGCGATACCGCGGGCAAGGGCGGAGCGATCAGCGCCGTGCGCGCCAAGCTCAATCCGCGCCAGTGCCGCACCGTGGCGCTGTCCAAGCCGAGCGAGGAAGAGCTGACCCAGTGGTATTTCCAGCGCTATGTCGCACACCTGCCGCACGCGGGCGAAATCGTGCTGTTCGACCGGTCGTGGTACAATCGCGCCGGCGTGGAGAAGGTGATGGGCTATGCCTCCTCCGAACAGGTGGAGGCGTTCCTCAAGGCGGTACCGACCTTCGAAAAGCTGCTGGTGAAAGACGGCATTCTGCTGTTCAAATACTGGCTGGCGACCGATCAGGAACAACAGGAAGAACGGCTGCGTGAACGGCTGGAAGACCCGCTGAAGCGCTGGAAGCTGTCGCCCGTCGATCTCGCCGCGCGGTCGAAATACGACGATTACACCAAGGCGCGCGAGGCGATGTTGGAAGCGACCCACACCAAGCACGCGCCCTGGACGCTGGTGGATTTCAACGACCAGAGGCGCGGACGGCTGACGCTGATCCGCGACCTGCTCGACCGGATTCCCGATACGCATGAAGATCCGCCGGGAATCGAATTTCCCGATCTCGGGCGCGATCCGGTGAAGGAAAGCTACGGGGTACTGAAACCGATCGCGGATTTCGGGTCTGATTAGGCCCCGGCGCTTGCCTGGGTCACCTGCCGTCCGTCACCGGCAAAGGCGGCGAGATCATATCCCGCCTCGCTCTTGCGCATGACAAGATGCAGCGGCTCGCCCGCGATGGCGGGGGAAAGGCCGCGGAAAGCGAAGCGGCGCAGACGGTTTTCCCCCAGCTCGCTGGCGGCCAGTTGCAGCAGCAGGCTCGCGGTCAGCGGACCGTGGACGACGAGGCCGCGATAGCGTTCGACGTCTTGCGCATAGGGCGCATCGTAGTGGATGCGGTGGGTGTTGAAGGTCAGCGCCGAGTAGCGGAACAACAGCCGCGCATCGGGGGTGAGAGCGCGGTGCGCGTTCCATCCGGCGGGATCGAAACTGCTCTCGCCCGGCGGCGGCGGGGATAGCGGCGCATCGGGCGCGGCGGCATCACGGTAGACCAGCGTCTGCGTCTCGATCACCGCGACGGAACCGTTGGCCTTGGTCACATGCTCGACATCTACGAAGGCGAGCCGTCCAGAGCCGCCCTCTTTCTCGCTCACCGATACCACCTTGCTGGTTCGCTCGATCACGGAACCAATGGCGATGGGAGCGAGGAACTGCATCTTCGACGATGCCCACATCCGGCGCGGCATGGGAAAGGGGGGCAGGAAGCTGGCCGGGCTATCATCACGCGCGGGGTGCCCGTCCTCGCCCAGTTGCGCGGTGGGGGCTTCGGGCGTGCACAGCGCGAAGTGGATGCCCTGCGGCATGATGGCCGGGTGCGGACGCGGCAGATCGAAAGTGGCGAGCCAGCGGGTCGCCAGTCCTTCATCGAGGCGGTCGCTTGCGCGCGCCTCGCGCCCGATCCAGGCCTCGAAGCTCACGCTGCCCGCTCGAACACGGCCGCGATGCCCTGACCGCCGCCAATGCACATCGTCTCCAGCCCATAGCGGACGCCGCGGCGGTGCATCTCGTGCGCCATGTCGGCGAGGATGCGCCCGCCGGTCGCGCCGATCGGGTGGCCGAGGCTGATGCCCGATCCGTTTACATTGAGCATATCGCGGCGGCTGTCGTCAGCCGACCAGCCCCAGCCCTTGAGCACCGCGAGCACCTGCGGCGCGAAGGCTTCGTTCAACTCGACAAGGCCGATATCGTCCCAGCTGTAGCCGCGCCGTTCGAACAGGCGTTCCACCGCTGGCACCGGGCCGATGCCCATGCGCGACGGGTCGCAACCAGCCGCCGCCCAGCCGCCGAACCACAGCATCGGGGTGAGGCCGAGTTCTTCCAGCTTGTCTTCCGCCACCACCAGGCAGGCCGCCGCCGCATCGTTCTGCTGGCTGGCATTGCCTGCTGTGACGATGGCCGCAGGATCGCGCTTACCGTCGATCGGGGCCAGTTTGCCCAGCGTTTCCATGCTGGCATCGGCGCGGTAGCCCTCGTCATGGTCGAACACTACCGGATCGCCGCGCCTTTGCGGGATAGTGACGGGAACGAGCTGCTCGGCAAACTTGCCCTCTGCCCATGCCCGCGCGGCATTCTGGTGGCTGCGCACCGCGAAAGCATCGGCTTCCTCGCGGGTGATATCGTAATCCTTGGCGAGGTTTTCGGCGGTTTCGATCATGCCGGTGATGACGCCGAAACGCTCGATCGGCTGGCTCATCAGCCGCCCGCGGGTGAGGCGATCATGCAGCTTCATGTCGCCCATCCGCACCCCGCCGCGCAGGTCGGTGGTGTAGTGTTCGACATTCGACATGGACTCCACGCCGCCCGCGACCACCACATCGGCCATGCCGGTTTCGATCATCATCGCCGCCGTCGCCACCGCCTGCACGCCCGATCCGCAGCGACGATCAAGCTGGAAGCCGGGCACCTCGATGGGCAGGCCCGCCGCGAGCCAGCTCCAGTGGCCAATCGCGGGCGCCTCGCCATTGCCGTAGCCTTGTGAGAAAACCACGTCGTCCACCCGCGCCGGATCGATCCCGCTGCGCTCCATCAGCGCGTTCAGAATCACCGCACCCAATTGCCCGGCGTTCATGCTCGACAGCCCGCCAAGGAACTTGCCCACCGGAGTGCGGAGCGGGGTGCAGATTGCTGCGCGTCTGGTCATATTCTGTCCTTGTCTGAAAGGGCCACGGTGCCTGCGTCCACCAGCTTGCCGATCGCGCCCGAGGACAGGCCGAGTCTCTCGCTGAGCACTTCCTCGGAATGTTCGCCAAGATAGGGGGCGGGGCGCGGATCGCCGACCTCGCGGCCGGGGAAGTTCGCGAAGCTGCGGGTGGCGGGATAGGTGAAACCGGAGGGGTTGGCGGGCGAGGGGCCGAACAGCGGGTTTTCCGCCACCAGCTGCGCGTCGTTCGCTGCTTCGTAAGCGGTGCGGTAACGTTCGAAGGTGCAGCCCTCCGCCGCCATGCGCGCGGCGAGGGTGTCGTAGTCCATGCCGTCCGCCGCCTGCTGGAACAGTGCGAACAGCCGCCCACGGTGCTGGAAGCGGGGGGTGTCGCCGTCAGCAAAGCGCACGCCGAGCTCGGCTTCAAGCGCGGCCATGCCAGCCTCGACCCCGAAGGCCTTGACCAGTCCGCTCCACTGCTTGGGCGTCAATGCGGCGACCATGAAGCGCGCGCCGTCGCGGCTGCGGAAATCGCGCCCGAATGCGCCCCAGATCGCATTGCCCAGCCGTTCGCGGTCGCCGCCGCGATAGAGCATTTCGGCCATGGTGCCCGAATTGGCGAGCGTGCCGATCGCGACGTCGCCCAGCGGAACGCGCACTTCGCTGCCCTCGCCCGTCCGATCACGGTGATGCAGCGCGGCGAGCATCGCGAAGGCGGAATAGGCGCCGGTAATGAAATCCCACGCCGGCAGCACTTGGTTGACGGGCGGTGCAGTGGCTGGATCCCAGTCTTCGGGGCCGCACATCAGCGGATAGCCGGCAGCGGCATTGACGGTGAAATCCATCGCCTGCCGCCCGTCGTGCCAGCCCATGATGCGCAAGCTGATCATGTCCGCCCGCTTGGCCTGCATTTTCCCATGGGCGAGGAAGCTCTGTTCGGGAAGGTTGGTGATGAGCTGACCGGTTTTCGCGGCGAGTTCGACGCAAAGTTCGCGCCCTTCCCCCGATTGCAGGTCAAGCGCGACCGATTTCTTGGCGCGGTTCAGGTTCTCCCACGACAGGCTCCGCCCTTCGCTGGTGAGCATGTAGCGGTTGTAATCCAGCCCGCCCGCCTTGTGATCGACGCGGATCACCTCTGCGCCCATCTGCGCGCAGTAAAGCCCCGCGGTGGGAGACGCGACGAAGCTTGAAACTTCGATGATCGAAAGGTCGTTGAGGAGGTTGTACATCTAAACAGGAACCTATCGTGCTTGCCGCTGGGAACGGCTCGCGTGGGAGCCGCAAGGGCGACCGCCCGCCCGCAGCGACGGGGCCGTCAGGCCCCATGAGCGAGGATTTCGCAGCCCGGATGGGCTGCGGAACATCAAGAATCCTTCCATTCGCGCAGCAGGTGTTTGGCGATCTGGAGCTGGAGGATTTGCGTCGTGCCTTCGTAGATGCGGTAGATGCGTGCATCGCGGAAGAAGCGTTCGGCGTCGTATTCGGCAAGGTATCCCGCACCGCCATAGACCTGCACCACGCGGTCCACCACGCGGCCGCACATTTCGCTGGCGAAGACCTTGAAGGCGGCGGCCTTGACGAGGATGTTCTCCCCCGCGTCGGCGCGCGCCGTTACGTCCTTCATCATCGCCTCGGCGGCGTAGATCTCGATCTCGCTGTCGGCGAGCATCTGCTGGATCAGCTGGAAATTGGCGATCGGCTCGCCGAAGGCCTTGCGTTCATTGGCGTAGCGCATCGCCGAATCGAGCGCGCGGCGGGCATAGCCGGTTGCCGCCGCGCCGACGCTGATGCGGCCGTTGTCGAGGCTCTGCATGGCGAAGCGGAAGCCCTTGCCGGTCTCCCCGCCGAGCAGCGCGTCACCCGGCACGCGCACGTCGTCAAGCATGATGTCGGAGATATGGCTGCCGGACTGGCCCATCTTCTTGTCGGGGCTGCCGGTCGATACGCCCGGCGTGTCCATCGGCACCAGGAAGGCGGATACGTGCGCGTTCTTGGGCAGGGCTTCCTTGCTGGTGCGCGCCATTATCAGCGCGACATCGGCGTGCGGGGCATTCGTGATGTAACGCTTGGTGCCGTTGAGGATCCAGCCATTGCCGTCAGGATCGGGGACGGCGGTGGTGGCCATGGCGGCACTGTCGCTGCCCGAACCCGGTTCGGTCAGACCGAAACACGCGATTTTGCCTTCGGCGATCTGCGGATACCATTCGGCTTTCTGCGCCTCGGTTGCGCCGTTCTTCAGCGCCGATGCGAACATGCCGACATTGATCGAGAAGATCGAACGGTAGGCGGGCGCGGCATAGGCCATGATGTTCACTACGCGGGCATACTGCGTCATGTTCAGCCCAGCGCCGCCATATTCCTCCGGCACCGACAGGCCGAACAGGCCCATATCGCGCATTTCGTTCACGATTTCGTCGGGAATGCGATCATTGGCGATGACTTCGGCTTCCGCAGGGATCAGCCGTTCGCGGACATAGCGGGTCAGCTGCTCGGCAAATTGTTCGAAGGTATCTTCGTCCATGCCGGGATTGTGCGGAGCGGAGAGGGTGCTGGGGGCATTCATGGCAAACTGTTCCTCGGGACGGCGGCAACCCGCCGCCGGATCGTCAGGGGTTGATCGGGGTCACTGGCCGTTCGGGCGCGCGGTGTCGCCTGTCAAATCGGCAGGCGCGGCGTCGGGCGGAAGCGCCTCGGGCGGCAGGCGGCGCTGATCGAGCATCTCGGCAGCCTGATCGAGCGCCTCGGCCTCGCCCTTGCTCACGCCGCCCGGTGCATCGGCGCCCGCGCTGTCACAGGCGGCGAGCGCCACAAGCAGTGCGGCAAGGACAAGCGGACGGCGCACCGCCTGCGGGCCTTATTCGCCGGTGTCTTCGGCCGCGGCAGCTGCTTCGGCAGCGACGCCGGCCGCAGCATCAGCGGCCTGTTCGGCCGTCGCGGCGGCTTCGGCGTCGGTTTCGGGCGCGTCGGTGGCGGTTGCCTCGGGATCGGCCACAGGCTCGTCCGAGATCGCTTCCAGCGCTTCGTCGGCCGGCATTTCGACGGTGTCGGCGTTCGCTTCGGTCGAAGCGTCGTCGGAGCTGCCGCAAGCGGCCAGCATCAGCGTGGCGGCGGCCAGAGCGGTGGGGGCAAAAAGCTTGCGCATGGTTCGGGTCTCTCCTCTCGAATAGGGCGGGCAGGGCGCATGCGGCGCGGCCCGGTCGCGGCAGGGTTTAGCCAAGCCTGGCCGGAAACGCCAAGTGCCAAATGGGCACACCCCTTGTATGCGCGGTAGCGAAGCGGGGGCGGCGAGTGATATTGTCTCGCGCATGATCAAAACCGTCGTTGCATCGCCCCTGCGCACCCTCGCCCTCATCGTCGCGAGCGCGCTGCCCCTGTTCGCTGCCAGCGCCCAGCCGGTGCCCGATGCTTTCACCGTGGCCGAAAGCGGCCAGCGCTTCGCCAATTTGCAGGACGCGGTCGACGCAATCGGGAACGGGCGCGGCACGATCCGCATTGCGCCGGGCACCTATCGGCAATGCGCGGTGCAGGAAGGCGGCGTGATCATCTACGAAGCGCCCGAGCCCGGCAGTGTCACCTTCATGGCCCGCGCCTGCGAGGGCAAGGCCGCCTTCGTGCTGCGCGGCATCGGCGCTGAGATTCGCGGCATCACCTTCAGCAACATCAAAGTGCCCGACGGCAACGGGGCGGGCATCCGGCTCGAGAAAGGCGCGCTCAATGTCGCCCACGCGCGCTTCCAGAACAGCGAGCAGGGCATCCTTACTGCCAACGATCCGGGCGGGCGCATCTACATCACCCGCTCTACCTTCAGTGGGCTCGGCACCTGCGAGAACTCCGCCGGGTGCGCGCATTCGATCTATATCGGGAACTATGGCTCGCTGACCGTGCGCGAGAGCCGGTTCGAGCGCGGGATGGGCGGCCACTACGTCAAGGCCCGCAGCGCCGAGGTGGTGATCGAGAACAACAGCTTTGACGACGCCAACGGCAAGGGCACCAATTACATGATCGATCTGCCCGCCGGCAGCATCGGGCGGATCGCCGACAACTGGTTCGTCCAGGGCCGCGACAAGGACAATTATTCGGCCTTCATCGCGCTGGGGGCGGAAGACCTGCTGCACCCTTCCGATGGGCTGAAGGTCGAAGGTAACGAGGCGCGCTTCGTGCCCGGCCTCTCGCGCAACTCCGTGTTCCTCGCCGACTGGACGGCATCGCAGGTGACGATGCGCGGCAACCGGATCGCGGCGGGGATCAAGCAGTACGAGACGCGCTAAAGGAGAAGGTGCCCCGAGCGATCCCGCTTGGTCGCCAGATACCTTGCGTTGTGGGGGTTTTCGGGGAGCTGGTGCGGCACGCGCTCGCTTACCGTGATTCCCGCCGCCGATAGCGCCGTCACCTTGGCCGGGTTGTTGGTCAGCAGCCGGATGGTGCGCGCGCCGAGCAGTTCCAGCATCCGTGCCGCCACCGGAAAATCGCGCGCTTCGTCGGGCAGGCCGAGGCGCTGGTTGGCCTCGACCGTGTCGAAGCCCTGATCCTGCAAGCGGTAGGCGCGCAGCTTGTTGACGAGCCCGATTCCGCGCCCCTCCTGCCGCATGTAGAGCAGCACGCCCCAGCCGCCGCTGCCCCTTGCCTCGTGCGCCATCGCGTGGAGCGCGGCATCGAGCTGCGGGCCGCAATCGCATTTGAGGCTGCCGAGGATGTCGCCGGTTAGGCACTCCGAATGCAGGCGCACCAGCGGCTGACGGTCGCCCGTCTGCTTGCCGATGATCAGCGCGACGTGTTCGCGCAGATCGGCACTGGAGCGGAAAGCGACGATCTCTGCATCCTCGCTAGCCGAGACAGGCAGGCGCGCGCGGGTCACGATGCGCAAGGCTCCAGCATCGGCATAGGCGCCCAAATCGCTCGCGGCGACCGGCACGGCCTCGCCCGCGTCTACCGGATCGACGAGGAATGCAGGCAGGATTCCGGCGATCCGCGCCAGTTCCAGCGCGGCGGCGGCGGCTTCGGCCCAGTCGAGCCCCACCGCCTTGAACGGGCCTTTCAAGGGATTGCCCAGATCAAGCGCCGGATCGGCAATCGGCAAGGCATCGCGCAGGGTGAAATCCTCGCCCCCTGCGATCAGCACGGGCGCGTGGGGCACTGCAGCCTCGCGCTGGTTGGCGAGTTTCAGTGTCGCCGCGCGCGCGGCGGATATCAGCATTCGCTGGCTGCGCGCGCCCGTGGCAATCGCCGTTTCGACCGGCAGCAGCACCGGGCCGCCGTCGAACGCCAGCGGCCAGCCGTGGCGCAATGCGTCCACCGCCTGCGCGGCGCGGCGCGCGGGAGATGGTGTCTGCGTCAGATGTCGAACTCCGTGATCAGCGGGACATGGTCGGACGGCTGTTCCCACGCCCGCACATCCTCAAGCACCCGGTGCGCGGTCGATTGTTTCGCCAGATCGGGCGAGGCCCACATGTGATCGAGCCGCCGACCCTTGTCGTTCTCCTGCCACTTCGGATTGCGATAGCTCCACCAGGAGTAATAGCGTTGCGGATGCGGGATATGCTCGCGCCCCAGATCGATCCAGCCATGCGCATCGCGGAAACGGCCCAGCGTTTCGACCTCGATCGGCGTATGGCTGACGACCTTGAGCAGCTGCTTGTGGCTCCACACGTCGCTTTCCAGAGGGGCGATGTTGAAATCCCCGACAATTAGCGTGGGCGCATCAAGCTTGTCCGCCCACCCCGTCATGCGGCCGAGGAAGTCGAGCTTCTGGCCGAACTTGGGGTTCACCTCGCGATCGGGCACGTCGCCGCCTGCGGGGATGTAGACGTTTTCGACCATCACGCCCTTGTCCAGCACCTCGACCCCGATGTGGCGCGCCTCGCCATTGGCCTGCCAGTCGTGGCGGGTGACCTCGCGGATCGGCACGCGGCTGACGGTGGCGACGCCGTGATAGCCTTTCTGCCCGCTCACCGCCTGATGGGTGTAGCCCAGCGCGGCGAGCGCCTCGGCCGGGAACAGGTGGCTCTCGCACTTGATTTCCTGCAGGCACAGGATGTCGGGTGCGGTTTCGGTGAGGAATTTCTCGATCAGCCCGACGCGCAGACGCGCGGAGTTGATGTTCCAGGTGGCGACAGACAGCATCGGGTGGACTTAGGGGGAGAAGCCGCAGCCCTCAAGTAGCGAAGCGGTAGGGCGGCAAGAACGCCCTCAAGCAGCGAAGCGATAGGACGGCAAAGACTCCTTTCCAGCTTTCGCTTTATTGTCGCATCGCGTCGCGATAGGCCGGGATCAGCCCTACGGAGACCCCAATGACCCGCACGCTTCTCACCGCCCTGCTGCTTGCCAGTACCGCTGCAAGTCCCGCACTTGCTCGCCACCATCAGGCCGAGGCACCGGCAGAGCCGCGCGCGAAGAACGTCATCCTGTTCATCGGTGACGGGATGGGCATTTCCACCATCACCGCCGCGCGGATTTACGAAGCGCAGAAACGCGGAGAGTCGGGCGAGGAGAACAGCCTCAGCTTCGAGCGTTTCCCCAATGTCGCGCTGGTCAAGACCTACAACACCAATGCCCAGGTGCCCGACAGCGCGGGCACGGCAACGGCGATGAACAGCGGGGTCAAGACCAGTATCGGCGTGATCGGGATCGGGCCGGAAGCGGAAAAAGGCGTGTGCAGCGATGCGCTGGCCCACCCGCTGCCGCTGATCGGCGAGGAGGCAAAACGCCGGGGGCTTGCGCTCGGGATCGTCACCACCACCCGCCTGACCCACGCCACGCCCGCAGCGGTCTATGCCCGCAGCGCCGACCGCGATTGGGAGGCCGACAGCAATATCCCCGATGATCAGCAGGGGCAGGGGTGCAAGGATATCGCGCTGCAATTGTCCGAGGCCGATTTCGATGTCGCGCTCGGCGGCGGAACGGCGGCTTTCTATGGCCGCAACAAGGGCGGGCGCCGCGCCGAATCGGAAGCCGATCTGCCTGCGGCATGGGCGGCGCGCAGCGGCGGCATGGTGGTGAAGGACGCGGCAGGCCTCGCCGCTGCACCGATGGACCGGCCGGTGCTGGGCCTCTTCCACCCCAGCCACATGACATACATGGCAGAACGCCGGCCGGAGTCGCCCGAACCCACGCTGACCGACATGACCGCGCAGGCCATCGCGCGGGTTTCGGGCGATCCCGACGGCTTCTTCCTGATGGTCGAAGGCGGGCGGATCGATCACGGCCACCATGCCGGGCAGGCGGGCTATGCGCTGGAAGAAGCGGTCGAATTCGCCCGTGCTGTGCAATGGGCGGTCGATCACACCGATCCGGCGGATACGCTGATCCTCGTCACCGCCGATCACAGCCACGTCTTCACCATCGCGGGCTACCCCCGGCGCGGGAACGACATCCTCGGGCTGGTGGTGCCGCCCAAGGGCAGCGGCGAGGATGGCGGCGACGGCACCTCGCCTCTGCTGGCTGCGGACGGCAAGCCCTATACCACGCTCGGCTATGCCAACGGGCCTGGCGGGTTGCTGTCGAAGGATGACGGCGATCACGATCATGGTCGCCCGATGCCCGAAACCGGTATTTCCGCCCGCCAGCAATCGCTGGTGCCGCTGGGCAGCGAAACCCACGGGGGCGAGGATGTTGCCCTGTTCGCCACCGGCCCCGGCGCACAAGGCGCACGCGGCGTGATCGAACAGAACCGCATCTACTCCATCATGCGCAAGGCATTGGGCTGGCCGGAATAAAGCCGAAAGATTGCCAAGGCGCGCAGTAACGGCGGCGCAGCCGCCGCAAGCGCGACCGCGCGCCCGAGCTTATGCGAGGAATGCCAAGCGGTCCGGATGGCCCTGTGCCTGAGGGCGAAAACAAAAACACCCCACAAACAAAAACCCTCGACCCGGGGGCGGTGGGTCGAGGGTTCGTTGGAGCGTTCGTCACGCTTTGCAAGACAGGCCCTAGGGAAGGGTGGGCAACAGGGGGGAAACCGCCCTTCGACCTGCCTTGTTGAGAGTAATTAGCCGTGGCTGGCTTTCACGGACATGAACGGCGGCGAAATTTTGTCGCTTCCTTACAACAATTCACCGCCCAGCCGTTCACCCCGGGCGACGGGACGAACGCCGCGGATCGCGGAAAGTGAATGTGCTGTCCGCCACCGCCACGCCATAGCGCTGATTCGTCAGCTGCACCCGCGTACGGTGATTCTGTGCGTCGAGCGCGACCCAGTGGGTCAACTGCCAGCCGCCCGGAGCCGATGCGTTGCGCACGAAGATCAGATTGATCATCCCGAATTCGGGTTTCTTGGGATCGCGCACTTCAACGCTGATGACGTCCTTGTTGCCGGTCGGCACCAGCTTGCCATAGCGCTTCACGTCGCGTTCGGGATCGAACAGCGCGCCCAGCGGCGAATTCTTGATCGGCCAACGTTCGACCTGGCTTACCTCGTAATCGACGACGTAGAGTGACTTACCGTTGGAGATGACGAGGAAATCCGAATCCTTGCCATAATCGAAGCGGATCTTGCCCGGCCGCTTCAGCGTCATCACGCCGGACATGACATTGCCCTGCCGGTCGGTCTGGGTGAAATCGGCGCGCATGGTGGAAATCGAACGCAGAGCGCCCACCACGGCATCGATCTCGCCGCCGGACTGTGCGGCGAGCGGCGCGGGAGCGATCGGGGAAGGGAGCGCGGGCACCAGGCCAAGCGCAAGCGTGCCGGCGCCGAGGCCGATCAGCAGGGTGCGGGCGAAAAGTGGTGAGTTCGTCATACCTCGGCGGTTAAGGCCGCGGGATTGAACTGTCGATGAATTATCGCGCCCGCCGCCCTGCGGAAGGCGCGCACCAGATCTTACTTGATCTTGGCTTCCTTGAACTCGACGTGCTTGCGCGCGACGGGATCATACTTGCGGAAGCTCATCTTCTCGGTGATGTTGCGCGGGTTCTTCTTGGTCACGTAGAAGAAGCC
Organism: Erythrobacter fulvus; assembly: GCF_028595285.1. Taxonomy (GTDB): domain Bacteria; phylum Pseudomonadota; class Alphaproteobacteria; order Sphingomonadales; family Sphingomonadaceae; genus Erythrobacter; species Erythrobacter fulvus. The sequence goes on from NZ_JAQQXQ010000010.1 coordinate 48,834, forward strand.
GGTGCCTTCGCTCGAGACGAGGCGGATCTTGACGGTGGTGGGCTTCGCCATGGCGGTATCCTGTCAAACGATTGGCCCACAAAACGGATCGAAGCGGGCGTCAAAAAAGCAAACGCGGCGCGCCCGGAAGGCCCGGCACACCGCACACGGGCGGGCCATTGGGCGATTCACGGGGAAAAGTCAAGGCGGCTCGCGGGGGCGTTACCAGTCTCCGGCGCGCGGCTTGCCGCGATTGGCCTTCACCGCGCCGCGCGCTTTCTTGACCTTCAATCGCTCCGTCTTGCCGACGCGGTTGACCCGCGTTTTCGCGCGCCTCTTCGGTTCGGTCTGGGCTTCCTCCAGCAGGGCGGCGAGTTTCGCGCGGGCGTCCTGGCGGTTGGCCTCCTGCGTGCGGTGCGCCTTTGAGGTGACGATCAGATCGCCATTGCCCGCCAGCTTCGATCCGGCCAGCGACCGCAGCCGCGCGAATACCGGCGGCGGCAGGCGCAGCGCGTAGATATTGACGCGCAGCTCGACTTCGGTGGCGACCTTGTTGGCGTTCTGCCCGCCCGGCCCCGATCCGGCGAGGAAGCTCTCGCTCGCCAGTCGCAGGGCGCGCGACGTCAGCGGTTCGGGCGCGTCGTCATCCATCTTGCGCCCCCAGCGCGCGGAAATCGGCAGGCAGGGGCGCGCGGGCTTCGATCGGAGTCTTGCCGGGGCGGGTCACAGTCAGGCTTTCGGCATGGAGCATCGTCCGCGAAGCCCCCGGCGCCGCACCCGCGCCATAGACCGGATCGCCCAGCAGGGGTGCGCCAAGGCCTTTCAGGGCATGGACGCGCAGCTGGTGCGTGCGGCCGGTTTCGGGGCGGAAACGGATCAGGCTGTTGGGCCCCAACTCCCCGACCAGCTCCCAATGCGATACGGCAGGCTTGCCCTTCTTCGCCGGGATCATCCGCCAGCCCTTCTCTGCCGAGCTGATCTTCGACAGCGCGAGTTCAATCGTGCCCTCGGTTCCCGGCGGATGTCCGGCGAGAATGGCAAGATAGGTCTTGCCTACCAGCCGATCCTCGAACGCGCGGTTGAAGCGGGCGAGCGCTTTGGGATTGCGGGCCAGCAGCAGGCAGCCCGAGGTGTCGGTATCCAGCCGGTGCACCGCCACCGGGCGACGCTGGAAGCCGAGCTTCAGCGCGTCGAGATGATCGTCAAGGCACGGCCCGCCCTTGCGCGGGCGATCGACCGGGAGCCCGGCGGGCTTGTCGATCACCAGCGCTTCTCCGTCTTCGTAAAGGATGTTCAGGTTCATATCAGTTCCGCCCGCATCAGCCCGCGCAGGGCATTGCCGAGCCAGAAGCCGTTTTCGAGATCGTGCAATGTCAGTTCCGATTCGCGGGCCTTGCCTTCGGCCAGCAGTTGTTCGCGCAGCACCCCGGGCAGCAGGCCGAGGCTGGCGGGCGGGGTGAGGAGCACGCCGTCCGGCCCTTCGACGAAGACGCTGGTAAAGCTGCCTTCGGTCACCAGCCCGTCAGCGCGCACCAGCACCGCCTCGTTCGCGCCGAAGCTGCGTGCTGCCTCGAGCGCATCCTCGTAGAAACCGCGATCGGTGGTCTTGTGCATCAGCCGCCAGTCCGACGGATCGATCGGGTTGGGCAGCGCGACCGCCTTCACCGGGTCTGGCAGCGGCGCAGGCAGCGGCGCGGTTTCGAGCGCGCTCGCCCCGCTACGGGCGACCAGCAGGCGCACCTTGGCGGGGGTATCGAGTTCGAAGCACAGCGCCTGAATTTGGTTGCGCAGCGCGTGGCGATCGAAGGCGAAGCCCAATTCCGCCGCGCTCGCTTTCATCCGCGCCAGATGCAGTTCGAGCAGCGCGATGCCGCTGTCCGGTTCGAACCGCATGGTCTCGATCAGATCGCATTGCGGCGCCGTCAGCCCAGGCGCCGCGCGGCGCAGGAAGCCCGCCTTCACCTCGCATTCGCGCCGTTCGGCCATGGCCTCGCTGTCGGCGACGATGGCCGATCCGATGCCCAGCACCGCCGAACCCTGCCCGTTTTCGATCGGGGTCAGGCGCAGGGTGCGGATCGCGACGTTGAAGGCGGCGTTGCCGTCTGCATCGATTCGCCCGATCGCCCCGCAGTATGGCCCGCGTGCATCGCGCTCGATCTCGCCCAGCAGTTCCATCGCGCGGATCTTGGGCGCGCCGGTGATCGATCCGCAGGGGAACAATGCCCGCACCAGATCCATCGCCCCCTTGCCGGGCGCGAGGCGGGCGCGCACGGTCGACACCATCTGGTGCACCGTCGGGTAGGATTCGACCGCGAAGGGCGCATCGACATGGACGCTGCCCGCTTCGGCCACGCGCGACAGATCGTTGCGCATCAGATCGACGATCATCAGGTTTTCGGCGCGGTCCTTGACCGAGGAGGCGAGGTCGTCCGCCATCGCCCTGTCGGCTTCGGGCTCGGCCATGCGGGGGCGGGTGCCCTTCATCGGTTTGACCTTGGCCTCGTTGCCATTCAGCGCGACAAACAGTTCGGGCGAGAAGCTTGCCAGCCAGTGCGATCCGTCGAAGATCAGCCCGCCATAGCCCGCGCGGCTGCCGTCGCGCAGTGCCGCATAAAGCCCCACCGGATCGCCGCGCCAGGAACCGGCCAGCGGGTAGGTGAGGTTGGCCTGATAGATGTCGCCCGCGTGGATCGCCTCGCGCAGCGCCTCGAACGCCTCGACATAGCCGCCGGGCGAAAGCTGGGGGTCCATCGGCCCGAGGGTGCCGGTGCCTTCGGAGCGGTCAGCCAGCCAGCCGGGGACATCGGCGGCCGCAATGCGGCGGGGCGCATCGAACAGACCGAGCCACACCAGCGGGCCGGCTGCGCCCGAACGCGCTGCGGCAAGCGGAGCGAGCCGCGGTTCGAGCGCCAGACCCGCTTCGTAGGCGATGTATCCCGCCAGCGATCCGCCGTCCGCCGCCCGCGCGGTTTCGGCCTCGGCCAGCACCCGTTCAACCTGATCGGGACGGGTGGCCACGAACAGCGCCCGCGGCGCTTCATAGAGCAGCGCATCGGCCGCCCCGTCGCCGGCGCGGGCATCGTCGAGCAGCACGAATGGCAGCGGTTGACCCATGGCATAAGCCTTGGCTGAAACCTGCGCCTCTGTCGAGAACTTGACCACCGCGTCCGCCCCCTGCACATCAGGATCAGGCGCAGACAAGGGGACGCGGAATGACGGAAGTGGCGGGCGAAATCTATCTGGGTCTCGGCGCGGACGGTTCGCGCCAGACGCTGCTGCTGGGGCGTTCGAACCGCCACGGGCTGATTGCCGGGGCGACCGGCACCGGCAAGACGGTGACCCTGCAAGGCATCGCCGAAAGCTTCTCTGCCGCCGGGGTGCCGGTGTTCGTTGCCGATGTGAAGGGCGATCTGTCGGGTATTGCCATGCCGGGTTCGCCCACCTTCAAGCACGCCGACAAGCTGGAAGGCCGCGCGAAGGAACTGGGCATCACCGACTATGCCTATTCCGACAATCCTGTGATCTTCTGGGATCTTTACGGCGAACAGGGGCATCCGATCCGCACCACCGTATCGGAAATGGGCCCGCTGCTGCTGTCGCGCCTGCTCGATCTGAACGAAACGCAGGAAGGCGTGCTGCAGATCGTCTTCCGCTATGCCGACGAGAACGGCTTGCTGCTGTTCGATTTCGGAGACCTTTCCGCGCTGCTGCAATGGGCCAATGCCAATGCGGCCGAGCTTTCGGGCAAATACGGCAATGTGTCGAAGGCCTCGGTCGGCGCGATCCAGCGGCAATTGCTGTCGTTCGAAGCGCAGGGGGCGGACAACTTCTTCGGTGAGCCGGCGCTGGAGATCGACGATTTCCTGAAGGTGGACGAACAGGGGCGCGGCTATGTGAATGTTCTTGCCGCGGACAAGCTGATGCGCAGCCCCAAGCTTTACGCAACCTTCCTGCTGTGGCTGCTCGCCGAACTGTTCGAATCGCTGCCCGAAGTGGGCGATCCGGAAAAGCCCAAGCTGGTGTTCTTCTTCGACGAGGCGCACCTGTTGTTCGACGATGCGCCTAAGGCGTTGCAGGACACGATCGAGCAGGTCGTGCGCCTGATCCGTTCAAAGGGGGTGGGGGTGTTCTTCGTCACCCAGAACCCGATCGACATTCCCGAGGAAGTCGCGGGCCAGCTCGGCAACCGTGTCCAGCACGCGCTGCGCGCCTTTACCCCGCGTGACCAACGGGCGATCAAGGCGGCGGCCGAGACCTTCCGCATCAATCCGAAGCTCGATGTCGAGGCTGCGATCACCGAGCTGAAGGTGGGCGAAGCGCTGGTCTCGACGCTTGACGATGACGGCGCCCCGACGGTGGTGGAACGCACGCTGATCAAGCCGCCGCGTTCGCGGCTGGGGCCGGTGACGCCGAAGGAACGCGCGATCATCCAGTCGATCAGTCCGGTCGACGGCAAGTACGATACCCGCGTTGACCGCGAGAGTGCCGAGGAAGTCCTCGCCGCGAAGGCTGCCGATGCCGCCGCCACCGCCGAAGAAGTCGCCGAGGTTGGCGAGGAGGAAGTCGGCAAGCGGCCCCGCAAGAGCACCAGCCTGTGGGAGAAGGCGATTTCGCGCGGGGTCCAGGTGGCTGTAGGCGGCGCCGCAGGGATGGCCGCGTCAAAGGTGCTGGGCAAGAAAAGCCGCGCCAATCCGGTTGCCTCGGGGGTCACGTCCGCCGCCGGTTCGATCGCGACCGATCTGGCCGGGCCGGTTGTCGGCCGTTTCGTGCGCAACCTTGTCGGCGGGCTGATGCGCTGACCCCCTGCCCCCTTTCCCGGCGGCGATGTTCCACGTGAAACATCGCCGAAAACCGGGCTCGCGGGGGTCTAAACGGGCGAAAACGAGGCCTAAACCGGCGAAAATTGCCCGAGATTCGCGCTATTGCGGGGCTGCGACCATGCAAAAGGCGTTGAGCTTGTTGCCGTCCGGATCGCGGAAATAACCGGCGTAGAACCCGTCATCCCCGCGCGGGCCGGGTGCGCCTTCATCGCTGCCGCCGTGGGCCATGGCGATATCATAGAGGGCGTGGACATCCTCGGGCGTTTTCACTTCGAGCGCGACCATTACCCCGTTCCCGACTGTGGCAGGCTGGCCGTCGAACGGCACTGTTGCCGCGATCCCGGGCGCGCCGCCCCATTGCCCCCAGGCGATGAAGGTTTCGAAATCCATCATCCGCCCGACGCCGAAATGCGCGGCAATCGCATCATAGAACGCCGCCGCGCGCGGCAGATCATTGGTGCCAAGAGTGACGTAACCGATCATCGAAAGTTCTCCCGTCACGCGCGCCGCCCGATGCGACTCGCCGAGGTGAGAACATTACAAGAACAAATATGTTCCCGCAAGCTGCCTCAAAGCGGCTGGGTCTCGCGCTCCAGCCATTGTAGCTCCTCGCCTTCGAGCAGCGGCGACAGCAGTTCGCGCACCTTGGCGTGATAGGCATCCATCCACGCCACTTCCTCGGTGGTCAGCAGGCTCTTTTCGATCAGCTTGCGATCGATCGGCACGAAGGTCAGCGTCTCGAACCCGAGATAGCGGCCCTCCATCCCTTCGATCCGGCGTTCCTCGGTCAGCACGAGGTTTTCGATCCGGATGCCGAAGGCGCCTTGCTTGTAATAGCCCGGTTCGTTCGACAGGATCATCCCTGCGAACAGTTCCTGACCCGTCCCGGCCTGACCGCCCGAAGGCTTGGCGATGCGCTGCGGGCCTTCGTGGACGCCGAGGAAGCTGCCCACCCCGTGCCCGGTGCCGTGGGCGTAATCGACGCCCGCCTCCCACAGATATTGACGCGCCAGCACGTCGAGCTGGCCGCCGCAGGTGCCCTGCGGAAACACTGCACGGTCAATCTGGATGTGGCCTTTCAGCACGCGGGTGAAGCGGTCGCGCATCTCCGCCGTCGGTTCGCCCGGTCCCACCCACACGGTGCGGGTGATGTCGGTGGTGCCGCCCGGATATTGCCCGCCCGAATCGACGAGGTAGATCGAACCCGGCGGGATCGGGATATTGCTGTCCTCGTCCACCTTGTAATGCGGCAGCGCGGCGTGGCCGGCGGCGGCGGAGATGGTGTCGAAGGAAAGATCGCGCAGGCCCGGATCGCGCCCGCGGAATTCGGCCAGCTTGGCGGCGGCGGACAGTTCGTCCACGCCCCCCAGCGGCGCCTCGATCTCCAGCCAGCGCAGGAACCGGCTCACCGCCGCGCCGTCGCGCACCTGCGCATCGCGGTGGCCCTGCTGTTCGGCGGGGTTCTTGATCGCCTTGGCAAGGATCGTCGGGTCCTGTTTGAAGGTGAACCTCGCGCCGCCCGAACGCAGCGCCTGCGCGATGCCGACCACCGCGAAATCGGGATCGAGACTGACGCTCTTGCCCGAAAGCTCGCCAGTCAGCGCGCTCTCGAAGGCGTCGCGATCACGGATCGTCACCGCATTGCCGAGGTGGCGCGCCAGTTCGGGCGTCACCTTCTCGGGCGCGATGAACAGCTCGGCGCTGCCGTCCTTGTGGGCGATGACATAGGACAGCGCGACGGGCGTGTGCGGCACGTCGGCCCCGCGGATATTGAGCAGCCATGCGACCGAATCGAGCGCCGGGATCACCACCGCGTCATGCCCGTGCTTCACCAGCCAGTCGGCCACGGCGGCGCGCTTTTCGGCCGAGGAGCTTCCGGCCAGATCATCCTCGTAAACCAGCGCTGCGGCGGGCGAGGGCGCGGGACGATCGGCCCACACCGCGTCGATCGGGTTGCTTTCGGCGGGCACAAGGGTGACGCCCTTGGGCTCCACCTGTTTCTCCACCGCCTCAACCCAGGCCCAGGTATGGAGCCAGGGATCATAGGCGATCTTGGCGCCGGCCTCGCATACTTCGGCCAGCCACGCGCCGAGGCTGTCGGCAGGCACGCTTTTGTATGTGAACAGATTGCCGTCCACCTGCTCGCGCACCTGCACGGTATATCGCCCGTCGACGAAGATCGCCGCGTGGTTCAGCGTCACCGCGGCAAAGCCCGCCGATCCGCCGAAACCCGTCAGCCAGTTCAGGCGCTGGGCATAATCGCCGACATATTCGCTCATATGTTCATCGCTGATCGGCACGATGAACCCGTCCACCCCGCGCCGCTTCAACTCTTCGCGCAGGGCGGCAAGGCGGGCTTCATGGGTTTGCATCAGCATGGCAAGGATCCTCGGGTGTCGGCGCGCAGCACTTGCCGCGCGGAAATGTATGATTAGAACCCCCAACATAGGCCTATCGGCCTCGCCTTTCCACCCGAACCGTCGACAAGGGGTGTCGCACCATGACCGGCCAGATCTGCACATTCGTTCTTGCAGCCACGCTTGCAGCCACCACTTCTCCGCTTGCCGCGACCGGCAATGCCAACAACGAGGAACCGACCCGCGTGACCACTTCCGCCAAGTCCGCCGTCACCGACATCAAGGCCCCCGTCGCCGAGAAGCGCCCGCATTCCTACACCCGCCACGGGATCACCATCGAAGACCCGTATGACTGGCTGTACGACAAGTCCTATCCGCTGGTGGACGACGAGGAGGTGCTCGATCACCTCAAGGCCGAAAACGCCTATTTCGAAGCGCACATGGCCGCGCAGGAAGGCCTGACTGAGGCGCTGTTCAAGGAAATGCGCGCGCGCATCAAGGAAGACGACAGCACCGTTCCGCAGAAGGACGGCGACTACATCTACTGGAGCGAGTTCGAGGAAGGCGCGCAGTATCGCAAGCACTGGCGCAAGCCCGTGGGCGGGGGCGATCCGCAGCTGCTGATCGACGAGAACGAGCTGGCCGAGGGGCTCGAATATTTCCGCCTCGGTGCGGCCTCGATCAGCCAGAACGGGCGGTTCCTTGCCTTTTCGACCGATACCAACGGGTCGGAACGCTACACCGCGCGGATCAAGGACCTCGAAACCGGCGAACTGCTGCCCGACGTGCTGGAAAACCTGCGCGGCGGGCTGACCTGGGTGAAGGGCGACACCGCGCTGGTCTATGGCCCCGCGACCGAGGAATGGCGCACGCTGGAGGCCAAGCTGCACGTGATCGGCACGCCGGTGAGCGAGGACGTTACGCTTTACAAGGAGGAAGACCAGTCCTTCGGCGTCGGCACTGGCCTGACCGCGCAGGAAGACTGGCTGATCATTGCCACCGGCGACAACGAGACGAGCGAGGTGCGCCTTGTGCCCGCCGCCGATCCCACCGCACCTGCTATCCTGGTGAAGGCGCGGCAGAAGGGCGTCGAATACAGCGTCGACATCCGCGACGGCGAGCTTTGGGTGCTGACCAATGATGAACACATCAACTTCCGCCTTGCCAAGGCGAAGCTGGAAACGCCCGGCGAATGGCAGACGGTGATTGCCGGATCGGACGATTTCTACCTCACCGATTTCGAGCTTTTCAAAGACTTCTTCGTCACCGAAGGGCGGCTGAACGGGCTCGACCAGATCCAGCTGCGCCAATATGCCGATCCGGCCAGGGTGACCCCGATCACCTTCCCCGAACCGAGCTACACCGCGGGCCTGTCGAACAATCCAGAATACGACATGAAGAAGCTGCGGCTGGCCTATCAGTCGATGGTCACGCCGAGCACGGTCTATGACTACGACGTGGCGACGGGCGCGCTGGAAACGCTCAAGACGCAGGAAATTCCGAGCGGATATGATCCCTCGCTCTATGTCTCCGAACGCCTGACAATCGCGGCGCGCGACGGGACGATGGTGCCGGTCAGCATCCTGATGCGGAAAGACCGGGCGGAGATTCTGGCGAAGCAGGGCATCGAAGGGCCGGGGCCGCTGCATCTCTATGCCTATGGCGCCTATGGCTATGCCGTGCCGCCGGGCTTTTCGACCTCGCGTCTGTCGCTGGTGGACCGCGGCTTTGCCTATGCCATCGCCCATATTCGCGGCGGCGACGATCTGGGGCGGCGCTGGTATCTGCAGGGCAAGCTGTTCGAACGGATGAACACCTTCAACGATTTCGTCGACGCAGGCCGTGGCCTGATTGCCAAGGGCTACACCGGCGAAGGCATGGTGACCGCAAGCGGCGGTTCGGCAGGCGGCGAGCTGATGGGGGCGATCATCAATCAGGATCCTGCGCAATATGGTGCGATCGTCGCGCATGTTCCCTTCGTCGATGTGCTGAACACGATGCTCAACGAAAAGCTGCCGCTGACACCGGGCGAATGGCAGGAATGGGGCAACCCGATCACCGACAAGGCGGCCTTTGCCTACCTGCTGGCCTATTCGCCCTATGATCAGGTGGTGGCCAAGGATTACCCGCCGATGCTGGTGACGGCGGGCCTCAACGATCCGCGCGTGACCTATTGGGAACCGGCCAAGTGGGTCGCCAAGCTGCGCGAGCTGAAGACCGACGATAACCTGCTGCTGCTCAAGACCAACATGGGCGCAGGCCACGGCGGGCAGTCCGGGCGCTGGAACTCCTTGAAGGAAACGGCGGAGGAATTCGCCTTTATCCTGTGGCAGATGGGTATGGCTCCGAAGGAGTAAGCCCCCTCAAGCCCGTTCGTGTCGAGCGTAGGCGAGACACTGATCTCGGCCTCTCGACTGCGCTCGAGGCGAACGGAGATTGGAAATGACCCATCGCTTCACCCGCACCTTCGTGGCCGCGCCGCAGCACATCGACGAACTCGGCCACGTCAACAACACTGTCTGGGTGCAGTGGATTCAGGACATGGCCACCGCCCACTGGGATGCGGTGGCTCGCCCGGAGGATCGCGCGGCGTTCTTCTGGGTCGTGGTGCGGCACGAGATCGATTATCGCGGCAACGTGTCCGAAGGCGAGACCGTCACCGCCGAGACATGGATAGAAGGCCCGGCCCAAGGCGCAAAATCGCTCCGCCGGGTGGAGTTCACCGACGCATCCGGCAAACGCCTCGTCAGCGCGGCGACCACGTGGGCGATGCTTGACCGGGCAAGCGGCAGGCTGGCCCGCGTGCGGCCCGAAGTGCTCGCGCCCTTCAGGGGCGATTAGGCAGCCTTGCTTTCACGCGTGCGGCGCGGCGCGGGCGGCTGGCTGAACACGGTCAGGCGTTCATAGGCAAGCCGGTTGCGCCCGCTCGCCTTGGCTTCGTACATCAGCGCATCGGCGCGGGCGTAGAATTCGGAAAACTGCATCGCATGGCGCGTCGCCTGCGCCAGCACGATCACGCCCATGCTCGCGGTCACTGGCAGGTCCAGCCCGGGCACGTCCTGCGCGATCCGCCGCGGGATTGCCTGCCGCAGCGCCTCGGCCCGTTCGAGCGTCCGTTCGCCGCGCAGCAGGACCACGAATTCCTCCCCGCCAAGCCTGACCGCGACCGAATCGCGGTCGCCCGCCATGCGGATCGCATTGGCGCAGGCGACCAGTGCGGCATCGCCGACCTGATGCCCGTGCAGGTCGTTGATCGCCTTGAAGCGATCGAGATCGACCAGCGCGAAGGTATCGAAACCCTGCGCAAGCAGCGCGTCGAACCGCGCCTCGATCGCGCGGCGGTTCATCAGCCCGGTGAGCGAATCGCGGGTCGATATCTGTTCCAGCATCCGCGCCTCTGTCAGCGCCGCGTCGCGTTCGATGCGGATCGCGAGGAAACGGTCGGCAATGGCAAGGCTGATCACGATCACCTCGATCCCCGTGGCCACGAACATCATCAGATCGAGGCTGGACGGGCCAGCATAGACACCCAGCCCGCGGATCAGCCGCTCCATCGAGGTCAGGATCAGCGGGAACCACGCGACGCCGACAAATTTGGCCGAGCGGCTGCCGCGCAGGATCGCATGGATCAGCGCAGCCGAAACCACCACTGCCGAAGGCATGATCGCAAGGAAATAGCCCGCATCGTCGAAGGCCTGTGTGGCGTGCAGCTGCAAGGCGAAGAACCCCGGCACGGCGATGGTCCAGCATCCGGCCCAGAAGGTCAGGCGACGCATCCCGCGCGACAGCGCCCCGCCTTCGAGAAAGGTGCTGAGAAACAGCAATGCTGCGCCGCAGCCGCTCGACCACCACAGCGGCGCCATGACCGCCATCACCGCCACCGGCAGAGTGACCACGCTCGAAATCACGCCGCCCGCGAACAGCACATAGCCCATCATCGACACGACCATGGCGGCGTGGAACAGCACGAACCGTTCGCGCAGCACCAGATAGAAGCTGATATCGAACAGCAGCGGCAGCACCAGCATCCCCAGCACGAGCGTCAGCAGCATCATCTCTTCCAGCGAGCGGCCCGCTTCGTCGAGGTCATGCACCAGCACGGCTTCGGTCAGCATCGGAATCGAATGCGGGCGGTCGATCCGCACCAGCAGTGCCTCGGTTTCCGAGGTCAGCACCGGCAGCGGAAGGCGGAACACCGGCCCGGCGGCAAAAGGCGTCCCGTCGCTTTCGTCAAAGTTTCGCCCGCGCAGGGTGCCGCCCGCGTCAAGCGCATAGAAGGTGATCCGTTCGTGCCGTGCGGCGCGGGTGACAAAATGCCGCGGGAGGGACGCGTCACGCCACGCATCAGCCTCGAACCGCAGCCAGGCGACAGGCGCATCGGCCTGCCAACCGGCGCCGGTGCAATTCCATGCGGCACGTTCGATCATTGCTTCGGTGGTGCGATCCGGCCCGCTGGCAGCATGGCACAGCGCCGAAATAGCGGCGCGCTTCGGCGTGCCGGCGGAAGCAGGCGCGGCAAGGCCCAGCGCCATCAGCGCTGCAGCCATCCACATCAGTAACGCGAGGCGCACCCTGCTCATGCCCACGCGGCTAGCATGAAAGCCCTTACGATGCTGTTAAGCCGGATATCTCCGTTTCGGAGGAAATATCACGCATCGTCAGGCGGTTGCAGAAAGGGCTGCAAATCTTCACCGGCGCCCGCGCACAGGCCTTTATGACAGCGCGGTCCGCGTCACACTGTTGTCATGAACAGGCAGTAGCGCGCCTCAGCGCTAACACCATCAGGATGTCCCATGTCTCTTCGCATTCCCGCTATCGCCCGTACCGGTGCCGCCCTCGCGCTTGCCGCGCTTGCCCTTTCCGCCTGCGACAGCGGCGGGGGTGCCTCGCGCAATTCGGTGCATGCGGTCGGCTCGTCGACGGTTTATCCCTTCGCCAAGCTGGTGGCGGAAAACTTCGCCCGCTCGAACACCGATTTCCGTTCGCCGCTGATCGAATCCACCGGCACCGGCAACGGCATCCAGCTGTTCTGCAAGGGACTGGGTGCAAACACCCCCGACATGGTCAACGCCTCGCGCCGGATGAAGGACAGCGAATTCGATAACTGCGCGGCCAACAAGGTCGACGAGATCATGGAATTGCAGGTCGGGCTCGACGGGATCGCCTTTGCTTCGGCCAAGGGCGGGATCATGCTGAACCTGTCGCCCAAGACCGTCTACGAGGCGCTGGCCGCCAGCCCCTATGGCAAGGAACAGACCGCCAAGACCTGGAAGGATGTCGATCCGGCGCTGCCCGCCGATCCGATCCTCGTCTACGGTCCGCCCAGCACATCGGGCACGCGCGATGCGCTTAAGGAACTGATCCTTGAAGCCGGGTGCAAGTCCGATCCGGCGATGAAGGCGCTGAAGGACAGCGACGAGAACAAGTACAAGCAGGTCTGCACCGAAGTGCGCGACGACGGCGCCTATGTCGATCAGGGTGAGCAGGACAACCTCATCGTCCAGAAGATCGAGAGCAATCCGCGTGCGGTCGGCATCTTCGGCTATTCCTATCTCGAGGAAAATCTCGACAAGGTGCAGGGCCTGCCGATGAACGGCGTGCAGCCGACCTATGAAAACATCGCCAGCTTCGCCTATCCCGGCGCGCGCCCGCTTTATGTCTATGTAAAGAAGGCACATATGCGCGCCATTCCGGGTCTCGGCGCCTATCTCGACGAGTGGGTGAAGAGCTGGGACAAGGACGGCCCGCTGGCCAAGATCGGCATGGTCGCAATGACGCCCGAAGCGATGCAGGCCAATGCCGCCAAGGTGCGCGAGCAGACCGTGCTGACCCGCGAGGAACTCGCCGCCAAATAAAGCGGTGATTGCCGGGCGCTGCGCCGCGCGGTAGCATCGCGCTTATGAGCGCCCGCAAGATCGCCGCATGGCACGAAGCCGGACTGATCGACGCGGCCACGCGCGACCGGCTGCTTGCCTACGAAACCGAACATGCCCGCCCGCTGGCGCTGTGGGCGGTGTTCGGCATCGGCGCGCTGGCGATCGGGCTGGGGCTGGTCTCCGTCATCGCCGCCAACTGGGAAGATATTCCCGGGCAGGTGCGCCTTGCCGTCCATCTGATGCTGATCATTGCTGCGCTCGCGGCGCTGTTTCTGCGCGAAGATCGGCTGGCGGCGGTCTCCCCCTGGGCGGCCGAGGCGCTGCTGTTCGTTACCGCCGCGCTGGGCCTGACGTTTTTCGGGCATGTCGGACAGGTCTACCAGACCTCCGCCCCGCTGTGGCAGCCGCTGGCTGCGTGGCTGGTGCTGTTCGCGCCGCTGCTGCTGATAAGCGGGCGCGGCCGGCTGGCGGCGACGACGTTGATGGGCGGCGGGGTGTGGTGCGTGTGGGAATACCTCGGCTCATACGATCATTTCCTGTTCGGCATGCGCGAGAATGTGCCCCCGATGGCGTGTCTGGCGCTGGTGACGGCGCTGCCGGTGCTGTTCGCACCGCTGGCCGCGTGGCGGCGCGGTTTTGGCGCGCGGGCCGAATTCTGGCAGCAGCTGGAACAGCTTGCTCTGGCCTACGCGGTCGGCGGAGCCTCGCTTGCCTGTGCGATGGCGAGCGCGGGAGGGTTCGATGAAGGCCCGACCCCGTTCGATCTTGGCCCGATGGCGCTGCGCGGCGCCGTCGGCGTGCTCGCTGGCCTTGGCGTGATGGTGGCGCGGCCCGGCATGTCGGGCCGCATGTCGGGAGCGATCATCGCTGCGGCGGGACTATTGCTGCCGCTGGCATGGGGCGCGAATGATCTAACCGTGCCTGCCGCCGCGCTGTTCATGGCGCTGTGGGTGGGCATCGCTGCCGCGGCGCTCGCCGCGCACTGGCGCGGGTTGTTCCAGCTGGCGGTGGCGGGAATCGCGCTGCGGCTCATCATCCTCAGTTTCGAGCTGGCGGGAGACTTGCTGGCGAGCGGCTTTGGCCTGATCCTGTCGGGCATCATGATACTTGGCGTGGCGTGGGCCGCGGTGCGGGTGTCCAAGACCTTCGCCCCGCCCAGGGAGGACGCGGCATGAACCGGCTTTTGCGCCTTGCCGCCGTGCTGCTCCCGGCTCTCGGGCTGGCGATGCTGTGGGGGCAGAGCCACAACACCTATAATCAGGGCACCGAATGGGAGGTGCCGGTGATGGGCTATGACCCGCGCGACATGCTGCGTGGGCATTATGTCGAATTCACCTATGACTGGCCGCTGGAAGGCGCCGTGGCCGAGAGCGGGCTCGCGTTCCTGTGCCTCTCGGGCGAGGCGCCGCGGCTTGATAGCGCGACGCCGCTGGAGAGCGAGGCCGATCTGGCCGCCTGCGCCTATCCACTGAGTGCGGAAGAAGACCATGTCTACGGCATGACCAGCCTCGAACGCGGGCGGCTCTATCTCGATCAGTACAAGGCGGCGATGATCGATGCCCAGCTGCGCGACGGTGACCAGCGCGGGATCGTCACCATCCGCCAGCGCGACGACGGCAGCTTCACGCCGGTTGCGATCCGTTTCCGTCCGCTCACGACCGAAGAACGCGCCGCGCGCGATGCGCCACCGGAAGAACGGCCCGTGCCTGCGATCATGATCGAATCTAGCGGAAATCCTCCCCCGTCGCCGCAATCCGGACCTTGAGCCCGGCCTGACAGATGTTCTGGATCTCGATCCCCGGGTGGGCGTTCACCTCGATCACCAGCGGGCCATCGTTGACGTCGAGCACGATGTCCGCCCCGCAGTAACCCAGCCCCACCGCCGGCCCGCATTTCGCCGCCAGTTCGAGCACGCGCTCCCATCCCGGAATCTCGAACCCGATCAGGTTCACGCCGGTATCGGGGTGGTGGGTGATGGGCGTGCCTTTGACGACCGCGCGGGTGATGCGGCCGGTCTCCATGTCGATCCCTGCACCGATCGCGCGTTGGTGGAGGTTGGCCTTGCCGTCGCTCTCGAGCGTCGGCAGCCGCACCATTGCCATCAGCGGGTTGTGGTGAAGGCTGATGACGCGCAGATCGGGCAGGCCTTCGGGCACGATCCGCGACAATGCCGGGTCGGCGATGATCAGCGGTTCGATCAGCGCCGCATCCTCGGCGGCGGAATCGCCCGAAAAGCCGCCATCGACGACCTTCTGGATGTGGTGCATCACCGCTTCCTCGGTCAGCGGGGCGCCCGATCCCTTGTACCAGGTGTTGCCCTCGCGCCGGACGGCAAGGAGAATGCCGTCGCCCTGCGATCCGCGCGCGGGCTTGATCGCCCAGGCATCGGGCATGTCCCGGCTCGGCTTGAAGGCTCCCAGCTTCTGATGGTCGTCGATCACCGCCACTGTGCCGGTGCAGGCGATACCTGCCGCTTCCAGCGCCACTTTGGCCGCCACCTTGTCGCGTGCCCGCTCGATTGCGTGGCGCGGATTATATTTGGCGATCAGCGCGTTGCGCATGTTGATCCCGAGGATTTCGTCCATCCCCTCCAGCGACGGCGGGCGCAGCTTGCTCAGGGCATCGTAATTTGGCCGGGGTTTGCGAAACAGCTTCAGCATCTCAAACGTCCTCAACCGACCGGATGATCCACGCATTGTGGATCATCGTTCGGCCATTGTTGCCGGACAGAGGCCCGAACTGGGCCTCCTTGTTGGGGGTAACGGGCTGTGGAACCCGCCTTCGTCGTCCAGGCGCGAGGTCCTCGGGCGAACTGATCACCCATATGCCGTCGAGCGGAGGCGCATTGGCGAGGCGTTCTTCCCAATCGACCGGTTCGAGATCGAGTTCGAGCTGGTCGGCATCGGCCCTTTGCCGCGCCTGCCGCCGGCGTTCGAGCCAGATCGGGGCGAAGCGATGGATTTCCGACAGGCGCAATCCGCGATACCGGCCCAGAATGGCGATCGCCACGGCGGTGAAGGCGGGCATCAGCAACGGCGACCATTCGATCAGCGCCAGCGCGAAATGGCTGACCATCACGAATTCGATCACGATCGCGAGGAGGAAGGTGTTGAGCGCCATCTTTGCTGCCGCCTTGGCCCCGTCCTTGCCCCACTGCTTCCACCACCGCTCCACGCACAGGGCGCAGACAATCACCGGGAAGGCATCGACCTGAAGCTGGGTGTCGAGGATCAGCTGCATCGCCACCAGCACCAGTACGATCAGCGAGATCAGCACGCCGAGAAAGCCCACGCGGGTCATGCGCAGCTTGAGCAGGGACGGGGTGACGATCATCCCGGTCAGCACCGAGGAACACAGCACCACCGGGCCCATCACCGGCCCGATCTGCAGAAACGCCAGTGCGATCAGCATGGGGGTGAACAGGCCGAACGCCTTCACACCGACGAAACTGCGCGCCAGCACCACCAGAAACGCGCCGAGCGGCAGAACCATCAGCAGGTTGGACGGCTTCAGGCCCCAGATCGCCTGCGATGTCGCCACCCCTTCGAAGGAAGAAGGCAGCGCGAAGAAGACTTCGGTATTGGCAATGCCCAGCGCCACCAGCGCCGCGATCACCGCGCCGACGGTCAGGCCGATATAGAAGGGGCGCTTGACCTGAGGGGTCGCGCGCTCCCGTATCCGTCGGATTGTGGAGATCAGCTCAGAAAGCATACCCGACCGAAACAGACAGGCGATAGCCCTCGCGCTCGCGCACAGGCTCGTTGCTGCCGGCGAAGATATACTTGGCCTCGGCCTCTATCCGCCACTTGCCCGGCCACCACAGCAGTTCCACCTCGGGCACGACAAGGCTGTCGCGGCGGCGTTCGCCGGTATCGGTCAGGCGGCCGTCGAACCGGGTGCGGATCACCTCGATCGCCGGGCGCACGCGCAGGTCGGGGGTGATCGGTCGGGTATAGGCGACGCCTGCGGAATCGCGTTCGTAGCCGCGCCGGGCATCGTCCGAACGGATCGATTCCGCGCGCAGGTCGAAGGCGAGATAGTGGTAACGGCCGAAGCGGCGGCGATATTGTGCATCGACGCGCGCGCCTTCGCCGGTGGTTTCGGCATTGGCGCCATTGGCATATTCGCGTTCCCGCCAGGTGCCCTGCAACCGCAGGCGGTGTTCGCGCTTCGGTTCCCAGGTGACCCGCGCCGATCCTTGCCATTCGTCGGTATCATTGGATTCGACCGACACCACATCGTCGTAATGGCGGGCCTGCAATTGCAGCTCCCAGTCCTTTTCGATGTCGGTCTGGACAGTCGCGCTGAAGCGGTCGCGGGCGATGTCGCGCCGCCCTTCGCCAAGCCGGAAGACCTCGATCCGGTCGGCCTCTACCCGCAGCCGAACCCCGCGCTTTTCCAGCGCAAGGCCCACCTGTCCACGCACCGAAATCGCCTCGCCGTCGACGATCAGATCATTGTCGCGGGTTGTGGTCTGGGCGCTGACGGTCTGCACCTCGATGCGCGCGTCGGGTTGGAGCTGCCAGCCCTCGTCCTGCGCTACGGTCCGCGATGCGGCCGCCAGGGCAAGGCCGGCGAGCATCATCCGGCCTGCGATACGCAGCATGTGGTTCATGGTCTTGGCCCCCGTTGATTTACGTAGGGCTACGGGGAGGTTCTTTAGAAAATGCTAACCACGCCCATAAACCATCAAATTCGTGCCGCGAGAGCGCAAAAAAAGGGGCGGGAAGCCGCGCTGGCCTCCCGCCCCTTTAATCCTTGGCGCCGTGCGGTCGCGGCCGGTCAGAACCGGGCTGTCAGCTGCACTCCGTAAAAGCGCGGCTCGGCGGGAATGAAGGTCGGGATGCCGAAGGCCCCGCCGGTATTGCCGGCATCGAGCAGATAGTCTTCGCCCGTGGCGTTGCGGATGAAGCCGGCGATCTCGTAACGCCCGTCGGCAAAGCTCATGCCGCCGCGCGCGTTCACCAGCGTCACCGCCTCTTGCGAGATCAGCGGGTTGTTGGGCACTTCGAAGAAGATCCGGCTGCGGTGGGTGATGCTGGGCGTCAGGAAGAAGCGCACCCCGCTTGCGAATTCGTAATCGACGGTGAAGCCGCCGGCTGCCTGCCATTCGGGCTGGAGCCGGAAGCGCGCGCCCGAGAAGGCGGGCGAGAACGCGCCGTCCTCGTCGATGCCGCCGTCGATATAGCCGACATTGCCGAATGCACGCAGCCAGTCGGCCAGCCTGACCGAAAGTTCGGCTTCCACGCCGAGGTTTTTGGCGCTGCCCGCGCTGGCCGTAACGAAGGCGCCGGTCGGGTTGCCCTGATCGTCGAGCTGGGCGATCGAGACCTGGAAGTCGTCATAGACCTGGTAATAGACCCCGAGCGAGCCCGACACCGGCCCGCTGGCGAGCTTGATCCCGCCTTCGTAGTTCCAGACGATTTCCTCGGAGATGTTCTGCACGTTGGGCACCACGCCCCCGCCGCTGCGTGCGGCATTGACCTGCACGACCGGCGAGCGGCGGCCCTTGGACACGGTGGCGAAGACGTTCACGTCGTCGGTGATCCGGTACAGCGCGTTGAAGCGCGGCAGCACCGCCTGGAAGCTGTCGTCGGCGGTGAAAGTCTGGCCCCGCGTGTCGATCTGACCAGGGATCAGCGGCGCACCGCTCAGCACCGCATTGGGCACGGCGGCAAAGAAGCCCGAACGGCGATATTCATCGAGGAAGCGCACGCCCGCCGTCAGTTCAAGCGCGTCGGTCGCCAGCCAGGTGACATCGGCGAACACCGAATAGGCTTCGTTACGGCCCTGGTTCTCGAACACCGAGGAATAGGGAATGGCCTCCACCGCCCCGCCGGTCAGCAGGCCTGTCACCCCCGCAGCCGGAACGCTGCCATTGGGCGCGACGCAGGGGATGCCGGGGATCAGCGGCGCACCGAACAGGCTGGTGAGGCACTGGAGATACGTGCCCTCCTCGGTTGCGAAGGGCACGTTCTGGCGGCCGTCTTCGATGAACAGGTTCCAGCCCGCGCTGGCGCGCAGTTTCTCGCCCGCATAGGTGAAGCGGCCTTCGTGGCTGATCTGCCAGCCATCGGCGATTTCCGCGAATTCGAGGAAAGGCGCCGCCGAACCGTCGGCGTCGAACACTTCGCGGCTGTCGAATTCGCGGTAGCCGTTGACGGTGGTGAAGGTCCATTCGTCGGCGAACTGGTATTCGGCCGTAATATTAAGGTCATAGACTTCGCGGTTCAGGCCGAGCTGGTCATCGCCAAGCGCCGCCGCGCCCGCCGGATTGCCGCCGAGATTGGCGTTCTGGAAGGCATTGGCCGCTCCGCCCGGCGCGCCGCGGAAGGCCGGGAAAGTGCCGGAAATGAACGGGGTGCCGCCGTTTCTCTGCTGATCATAGGTGCCGATGACATCGAGCGTGAAATCGGCTGTCGGGGCATAGCGCAGCGAGGCGCGCACGCCGAGCTGGTCCTGCGCATACAGATCCTCTTCCTGATTTTCGGAAAGGTTCTTCACATAACCGTCGCGGGTGCGCCATTCGAAGGCGATGCGGCCTGCCAGCACGTCGGACCCCGCATTGAGGAAGCCCGAAAGCAGCGTCTGGTTGAAATTGCCGTAACCGCCGGTGAGCTGGCCGGAAACGCCTTCGCGCGGGCGGGCGGAAACGAGGCTGATCGCACCCACCGCGCTGGCCGTGCCGAACAGGGTCGCCTGCGGGCCCTTGATCACCTCGACCCGCTCAAGATCGTAGATCGCCTGATAGCTGCCGCGCGAACGCGAGATGTCGACGCCGTTGTAATAGAGCGTGACGCGCGGGCCCTGCTGGGCCGATCCGCTGTCCGAAGTGATGCCGCGGATCACCACGCCGGGGTTATTGGCGCTCTGTTCCTGAATGTTGAGGCCGGGGATGTAGTTCGACAGCTCGTCGAGATCATTCACGCCCAGCTCGCGGATACGCTCGCCGGTGACCGCGCTGATGGTGATCGGCACGTCGAGCGCGCGCTGTTCGATCTTCTGCGCGGTGACGATGATCTGGTTGTCCGAGGCTTGTTCCCCGGCGCTCGCGGTGTCGTCCTGCGCGAACGCAGCCTGCGGCACGGCGGCGAGGGTGGTGGCGAGTGCGATCGTCGAAACGCGAGTGAAGGCGGTGCGGGTCATGTTCTGGCTTCCCTGTTGCATGAGAGAGGCCTTGCCCGTGGCACCGCTTGGTGACGGGGAAACGACGATTGGATGAAGCGCAAGTTACCGCCGTCTTACAGTTTTGAGGCGTTGTATTTGTGCACCGATGCGGGAAAGCCAGAGCGTGACGCCCGCCCCGTCGTCAGTTGCGCGCGATCACAAGGGATTCCCGTCGCGATCGCGGAAGATCTCGCGCCGGCCGACATGGTTGGGCGGGCCGACGAGGCCTTCGCTCTCCATCCGCTCGATCCATTTGGCGGCGGTGTTGTAGCCCACGCCCATCTGGCGCTGGAGCCACGAACCCGAGGCTTTCTGGTTTTCGATCACGATCTGGCAGGCTTGGCGATACTTACGCTCTTCGGGGTTGTCCGAGGCGGTGAATTCGTCCTCGAAGCCGAAGCCGCCGCCGTCTTCCGGTTCCTCGGTCACGGCATCGACATATTCGGGTGCGCCCTGTCCGCGCCAGAAATCGGCAACCGCCTCCACTTCCTCGTCGCTGACGAACGGGCCGTGGACGCGCACCATCGCGCCTGTATTGGGCTTGTAGAGCATGTCGCCGCGCCCGAGCAGCTGTTCCGCGCCCTGTTCGCCAAGGATGGTGCGGCTGTCGATCCGGCTGGTCACCTTGAAGCTGATGCGGGTCGGCAGGTTGGCCTTGATGACGCCGGTGATGACGTCGACCGAGGGGCGCTGTGTCGCCATGATGAGGTGGATGCCGGCAGCGCGCGATTTCTGCGAGAGGCGCTGGATCAGCACTTCGATTTCCTTGCCCACCGTCACCATCAGATCGGCCAGTTCGTCGACGATCAGCACGATCTGCGGCAGAGGTTCGTAATCGAGCTGTTCTTCCTCGAACAGCTGTTCCCCGGTTTCGGGATCGAACCCGGTCTGCACCCGGCGCCCGAGCGGCTTGCCCTTGGCGATCGCTGCGGAAACCTTTTCGTTGAAGGAGTTGATGTTGCGCGAGGAAATCGCGCTCATCATGCGATACCGCCGCTCCATCTCCTCGACCGCCCATTTCAATGCACGCACCGACTTGTGCGGTTCGGTGACCACGGGCGAAAGAAGGTGCGGGATATCGTCGTAGGTTTTCAGTTCCAGCACCTTGGGATCGATCAGGATCAGGCGCAGTTCGGATGGCGTGAAGCGGTAGAGCAGGCTGAGCAGAATGACGTTCAGCCCCACCGACTTGCCCGAACCCGTGGTGCCCGCGACCAGCAGGTGCGGCATAGCGGCAAGATCGGCGATCACCGGCTCGCCAGCGATATCCTTGCCAAGGATGATCGGCAGATTGCCCTTGGCATCGGCAAAGGCGGCGCAGGCGGCCAGTTCCTTCAGCATCACCATCTGGCGATCCTGATTGGGCAGTTCTATGCCCATCACCGTGCGCCCCGGAATGGGGGAGACGCGCGCGCTGATCGCGCTCATGTTGCGGGCGATATCCTCGGCCAGGCCGACCACGCGGCTGGCCTTGATGCCGGGGGCGGGCTCCAGCTCGTACATCGTCACCACCGGGCCGGTGCGCACCGCGGTGATTTCGCCCTTCACGTTGAAATCGTCGAGCACGTTTTCGAGCAGGCGGGCGTTGCGTTCCAGCGCCATCTTGTCGAGCTTGGGCGCCTTGTCCGCCGGGGGCTCGGCCAGCAGGTCGAGGCTCGGCAGGTTGAAGGCGGCGAACATGTCGCGCTGGGCGGCCTTGGCCGCGACGGCGCGCTTGGGCGGGGCGGAAGGATCGCTGATTTCCGGCGCGCGGCGCGGGCGGTCGTCGGTTTCGGCAGGGGCGGCATCGCCCTTTGCCATGCGGCGCGGGCGCGGTGCGGCGTCGGCTTCATCCTCGTCATCGGCAAAGGCGAGCGCAGGTGCTGCCTTGCGCCCGACGAAGGGCAGGCGGCGCAGCAATCCGGACAGCGATCCGCCGCCGAGAAATTCGGGCAGGCTCATCAGCACCCGCCAGTCGATCGCGAAGATGCGGGTAAGCAGCGCGACACCCACCGCGAGGCAGGTCAGCGCCGCGCCGAGGATTACCCAGCCCTGCGCATCGCCGGCGATCCGCGCCGCCAGCGCCTGAATCGCCCCTGCACCGAGCAGGCCGGCAAGGCCCCCCGCCTGCGCCGGCAAGGTGCCGCCGGGGCCGGGAAAGGCGAGGCTGAGCACGCTGGCCAGCAGCGTCATGGCGATCAGTAGCAGGCCGGTGGGCAGCCACCACGGGGTGGTCTCCGCCTCGTCCCCGTTCTCGACATCGCGCCACAGCTTGCGCGCCGAGACATAGAGCAAGGGCAGCAGCAGTGCCGCGGGATAGCCGAACACCAGCAGCACACTGTCAGCCACCCATGCGCCCGCGCTGCCCATCCAGTTGGCGACGATTTGCGGATCGGCGGCAGTCGATGAACTGGGATCGGTCTGGGTGTAGCTCACCAGCGCCAGCGCAAGGAAGATGGTTGCGCCCAGCAGCAGCCCCGCGCCCGTCATCTGTGCCAGACGGCGCAGGCCACGGCGCAGCCCGGCGCGCCATTCGGCATCGGATTTGCGCGCAGCGGCTTTGCGTGGGGTAACGGCGCGAGTGGCCATGACGGTTCTCCTGAGCGGAACACATCATGAATCCTCCGTGGACTCCGGTCAAGCGATGTGCGGCGGGACGAGCATCATGCGTAGGCGACTGATCGGCGGCCCAGCCGCCGCAAGGCCGACCGGCCGCCCGCAGCGATGCGGCTGTCAGGCCGTATGAGCGAGGATTTCGCGCGCCGGACGGCGTGCGGAGATAAAGGCATCGATCGCCGCCCAGCGTGGCCAGCCTAGGGCGCGCGCACGGGTGCCGCTCATCCCGCCGAGCGCGATCACCGGCAGGCGCATCTGCCGCGCCAGCAGCCGGAACCGCGCCGGGCCCAGCACCGCGCCGCCGGGATGGCTGCGGGTCGGGAACACGGGTGAAAGCAGCACCGCATCCGCGCCCAGCCTTGCGGCAAGGCCCAGTTCGGCCATGTCGTGCGCGGTAGCGAGGTGGATCAACCCCGCGCGGCGCGGGTAAAGGCTGCGGGCCGCGCCATAGATTCCGTCCGCTCCCCATTCGCGCGCGGTCAGGGCGCTGTCGGCAAGGATCACCTTGTGCCGGTGCGCCCGCGCTATGCGGCGCAGCGCAAGGAAGCGCCCGAAACGCTCCGGATCGGGCAGATGGTAATGGCGATAGATGAAGCCAGACCCGCGCGGCAGCTTCGCCAGCGCGCGCTCCAGCCCGGCATCGTTGCGCGCATCGCTGAGCAGCCAGAGATCAGGGAGGGACTTTATCTGCGTCACCGCATCTCTATAGCGCGGAGCATGGAAAGTGCAGCAACCGCTCTCGAAGAAGTCCGTGGCAATATCGCCCGCGTGTGCAAGCCCGCGCGGCGCAAGCCCGAGGACGTCACCCTGATCGCGGTCAGCAAGACCAAGGGCGTGGACGCAATCCAGCCGCTGATCGATGCAGGCCAGCGCGTGTTCGGCGAGAACCGCGTGCAGGAGGCCGCCGCCAAGTGGCCCGCGCTGCGCGAGGCTCATCCCGATATCGAACTGCACCTGATCGGCCAGTTGCAATCGAACAAGGCGGAAGAGGCGGTCGCGCTGTTCGACTGCATCCACTCGCTTGATCGCCCCAGCCTGCTGACGGCTCTGGCCAAGGCGATGGACAAGGCAGGACGGCGCGTACCGTGCTTCGTGCAGGTCAATATCGGCGACGAGGAGCAGAAGGGCGGCTGTCCGATTGCCGATCTGCCTGCGTTTCTGGAAGCGGTGCGTGCAGCCGGTATTCCGCTGGCCGGGCTGATGTGCATTCCCCCCGCCGATATCGAACCCGCGCCGTTCTTCGCGCTGCTGGCAAAGCTGGCGGCGGATCATGGCCTTAAGGGCCTCAGCATGGGCATGAGCGGCGATTACGAGACTGCCGTGATGCTCGGCGCGACCCATGTGCGGGTCGGCACCGCGCTGTTCGGCGCCCGCGGTTGAGCGCCACGCTCGCCCGGCTCGACACTTTTTTCGATGCGTGGCGCGCGCGCCTGTGCTCCGGGCGTGCCGAGGTGCGCTTTGTCGCCAGGCCGCTCGATACGCCGCCCGGCCTGCACGCCGCCTGCGCCGACAGCTTCGTGAGCGGACTGGGCTACCGGCCGATCGGCGGCAATTGGGAACTGCTTGATCCGGAGGGTGATCTGGCCGGCCCGCGCGCGGCGCTTGCTGCGCTGGTCGAGGCCTTCGCGCATGACATGGCCTTGCCGCAGCAGCCGTGGTTGGGCGAGAGCGATGCGCAGGCGATGGCAAGGGATTTCCTCGCGTGTTTCGATCCCCGCACGCGGCAGATCGTGACCAACCGCATGTATTTCGGTTGGAACCCTCTCACCGACGCGCCGATCGAATGGGCTTTCGTCGCCTTCGACGACACCGCCATCGCGCTGCTGCTGGCCACTGCCGACGACTGAACGAAAAAGGGCGCCCCGTTGCCGGAGCGCCCCGTTTCGTTTTCACCGCGAGCATCGGTCACATAGTGACCGCAAGGCCGACTGGCCGCCCGCAGCGAGCGCAGTTTTGCTGCGCGTCTAGCGAGGACGATCGCCCGGAGGGGCGATCGCCACAAAAGGCATCAGAACTCGAACAGCGCCTCGATGCCGACGTTGCGGCCGCGCATCAGCGGCGAGAAGGTGCCAGCAGTCGGGTTGGCGCCGAACGGACGACGCACACCGGTCGAGTTCGGGCCACCGAACGGAACCTGCGTGTCGCCACCTTCCTGCACCTGATCGAGCAGGTTACGGCCGTAGAGCGACAGCGACAGGCCATCGACCGGGGTGTTCCAGGTGATGTTCGCCTCGAGGTTCGACAGGCTGTTCAGCCAGCCGAGGTTGTCGTCGGTATAGGCCGCCTCGTCGCGATACTGGTAGTTCACCCGGGTCAGGATCGAGCTGCTGCCGAGATCCAGTTCGTGGATGAGGCCGGCACCGACGGTGATCGGGGGAACGCGCGGCAGGCTCAGCGCCAGATCGGTGTCGTTGATGACACCGTCACCCGAGATGTCGAACAGCACTTCGTCATACTCGGCGTCGATGATCCCGATATTGGCGGTGAAGGCCAGCGAATCCGACACGCGCATGCGCGCTTCGGCTTCGAAGCCGGTGATCGTCGCATCGGCGGTGTTGAGGATGTTCTGCACCACGCCCGCGCCCGGATCGGCAAGGTTCACTTCGCGCTGCATGTTGCCGACCTTGGTGATGTAGGCCGCCGCGTTCAGCGTGAACGAGCCGTCATCGGTCTGGAATTTGCCGCCGATTTCGTAATTGTCGACCTGCTCTTCATCGAAACCAAGCGAATTGGTGGCGAGGAAGGCGCGGTTGAATACGGCAACGTTGGTGATGCGGAAGTTGTAGCCGCCCGAACGGAAACCGCGGCTCCAGTGACCGTAGATCTGGCTGTTGGCGAATTCGTACTGCAGGCCGAGCTTGGGCGAAACGTTGCGGAACCGCACGCGATCGGTGAATCCGTTGGTTTCGGTCGCCGGGTTGAACGGCTCGGTACCGGTCGGGCAGGTGCCCGCCACCACCGAACAGGCCGCACGCGGCAGGATGTAGGTGACCGCAGCGTCCTTGGTTTCCTGGTTCCAGCGGATACCGGCGATCAGCGACAGGTTGTCGACGAATTCCCACTGGGCATTGGCGAACACGCCAAGCACTTCGTGGTCCTGCGTGCCACCGCCGTAGAACACCGGCGGCTGGAAGGCCGGCGGCAGGTCACGACGCAGCTCGCGGCTTTCGTCATAGGCGAGATCCTGCTGGAAGAAGAAACCGCCGAAGGTCAGGTCGATGCGGTCGAACGACATGGCATAGCGCAGTTCGTTCGAGATCTGGTCCTGCTCGGTCAGCGAGTTGGAGTGGAACAGGAACAGCGGGGTCGCGTCGATGTCGCCGCGGGTGCGTGCCTTGTAATCGCGATAGCCGAACACGTTGGTCAGCGTGCCGGGGCCGATGTCCCATTCCGCGGTCAGCGATCCGGTCCAGATCTCGTTGGCGTAGAAGCCGGGCTCGTCGATCGCGAAGTCGAAGCTGTTGCGATCGAAGAACGCGCGGTTCTGGGCCGAGGGGCCATCGCCGTCGCTTTCGAAATAGTCGAGCTTACCGGTCAGGGTCAGATCGCCGAGACGTGCTTCGAGAGCGCCGCGCAGGATCTTGGTTTCCGCCGCACCATGGTTCGATCCGTCGAACAGGTTGGTGAAGTAACCTTCGTCCTTGTTGTAGTATGCGCCAACCTTGAACAGCAGCACGTCTTCGACGATCGGGCCCGAGACCACGCCGCTGACGGTGTAGTTCGCGCCGCCGCGGCCGCCATCGAGCGCCGGGCCGTCGACCGCCGCACGGAACTTGCCGCGGAAATCTTCGGTCGGGTTGCCGGTGTTGATCACCACCGCACCGCCGGTCACGTTGCGGCCGAACAGCACGCCCTGCGGGCCGCGCAGGATTTCGACGCTTTCAAGGTCGAACAGGTCGAACACGACGCCGCCGTTGATGCCGAGATAGACGCCGTCAACGAACACGCCGACGGTCGGGTCGATCGAGGGGATCGACGAGTTGATGCCGAGGCCGCGAACGGTGAAGTTGGCGGTGCCGCGGCTGGTGCCGACCTGGTCAAGGCTGACGGTCGGTGCCTGGAACGACAGGCCCTGGATGTCGCGGATCTTGAAGGCTTCAAGCGTGTCCGCATTGAACGCGGTCACGGCCAGCGGCACGTCCTGCACGTTCTCCGGGTCACGGGTCTTGGTGCCGGTGACGAGAATTTCGTTGATGGTGTCGAGTGCGCTGGTGCGGGTTTCTTCCTGCACTTCGGTTTCGGCGTCCTGCGCGCTCGCGGCGAACGGGGTCAGCGCCGCGGTGCCGAGCAGCAGCGCGATCTTGCCGAGCCGGAGGGGGCCCGACACGGGGGTGTTGATGGACATGTTATAACTCTCCCTGAGTTGAGGCTCGCCCAAATACCGAAGAGTCACGAGAATGCAACCTATCTCGGCGCTCCTCTCGACAGAGCGCCAATGGCGCCCGATCAGGCTTGTTCGAGCTGCTGCTGGCGGCGATCGCTGGCGGCTTCGAGCAGCGCTGCCTCGATTTCGGCCATCCGTTCGGGCGCCTTGACCTTGGCGCCTGTCAGATCGGTGACGTAGAAGGTATCCGCCGCGGCCTCGCCATAGGCGGTGATATGCGCCGAATGGACGATCAGGTTGGCCTTGTAGAGCGCATGGGCAAGCCGGTTGAGCAGCGCCGGACGGTCGCGCGCGGTCACTTCCACCACGGTGAAATGGTTGGACGCATCATTGTCGAACCCGACCCGCGGGGCGACGTCGAACGCCTTGGCGCGCGAATGGGCAAGCGGTCGCGCGGCGAGTTTGGGCACCAGTTCGACCTTGGCCAGCAGCGCGTCGCGGATGCCCTTCTTGATGCGCGCGATCTGTGCGTCCTCTCCCATCGGCTGGCCGTGCTGGTCCTGCACCAGGAAATTGTCGAAGGCATAGCCGCTTTTGGCGGTGTGGATGCGCGCGTCGATGATGTTGCCGCCGGCCAGATGGATGCCGCCTGCCATGCGGTAGAACAGGCCCGGATGGTCGGCGGCGATGACGTTGACGCGGGTCGCGCCGCGGGTCTCGTCGGGTTCGCAATGGATCGACAGCTGATCTTCGGCCGCGCGTGCGGCTTCGTATTGCAGCAGATTGCTGGCGATGATGTCTTCCGGCTCGGCAATCCAGTAGGCATCGGCCAGCAGCGCGCCGGTGCTGTCCACCAGATGATCATTATCGCCCAGCAGCCGGGCAACCGCGTCCTTCTTCGCTGCCACCCGCTGCGCGCGCCCGTGGCCTTTGTGGCCCAGCCGCAGCCGTTCCTGCGCGGCGTCGAACAACTCGCCCAAAAGCTGCGCTTTCCAGCTGTTCCAGGTGCCCGGGCCGACGGCGCGGATATCGACCGCGGTCAGGATCGCGAGGTTGCGCAGGCGTTCAAGGCTCTGCACCTCACCCACGAAATCCTCGATCGTCTTGGGGTCGGTCAGATCGCGTTTCTGTGCGGTGCGGCTCATCAACAGGTGATGCAGCACCAGCCAGGCGACAAGGTCAGTCTCCTTCTCGTCCAGCCCGAAACGCGGGCACAGCCGATGCGCCACCTCCGCACCCAGCACCGAATGATCGCCCCCGCGCCCCTTGGCGATGTCATGCAGCAGCACCGCGACATAAATCGCGCGGCGCGAGGCGACCTTGGGCAATTCGCGGGTGGCGCGCGGGTGATCGGCGGTCAGCAGGCCGCGCTCGATCTGCGACAGCAGCCCGATCGCGCGGATGGTGTGCTCGTCGACCGTATAGTGGTGATACATGTCGAACTGCATCTGGGCGTTGACCCGTCCGAAGTCGGGAACGAACCGGCCGAACACTCCCGCCTCGTTCATCCAGCGCAGCGCGGTTTCGGGGTCCTTGCGACCCGCCAGCAGGTCGAGGAACAGGGTATTGGCGCGTTTGTCGCGGCGCACCCGCCCGTCGATCAGACGGGCGTCGCGATCGGCGAGACGCATGGTTTCTGGGTGGACCTCCAGCCCTTCGGCCTCGGCCAGCTGGAACACCTCGATCAGCCGCACCGGATCGGCGCGGAACCAGTCGTCGCCCGGCGCGCGCAGCCGCCCGCCCTCGACCACATAGCCCTTGAACACGCGCGGACGCTGGGTGAATCCGGCGAAGAACCCGCTGCGGGTGCGTTTCTTGGCGAATTCCTGATCCAGGTGGGCAAGGAACACGCCGGTCAGGCTGCCGACGCGTTTGGCCTGCAGGAAATAGAACTGCATGAAGCGTTCGACCGCGCTTTTGCCCGGGCGGTCGGCGAAATTCATTCGCTCGGCCACCTGCCGTTGCAGGTCGAAGGTCAGCCGGTCCTCGGCGCGGTCGGTAATGATGTGCATGTGGCAGCGCACCGCCAGCAGGAAGCCTTCAGCGCGGCGGAAGCTGCGATATTCGCTGGCCGTCAGCAGCCCGACATCGACCAGTTCCGCGGCGTTCTGCACGCGGTGGACATATTTGCCGATCCAGTAGAGCGTCTGCAGGTCGCGCAGCCCCCCCTTGCCGTCCTTGATATTGGGTTCCACGACATAGCGGCTGTCGCCCATCCGTTTGTGCCGCGCGTCGCGTTCGGCGAGCTTCTGGGTCAGGAACTGGCGTTCGCTGCCCTTGGCGACCTCGTTCCAGAACCGCTGGCGCAATTCCTCGTAAAGCTCCTGATCGCCCCACACCAGCCGCCCTTCGAGCAGCGCTGTGCGGATCGTCAGGTCTTCACGTGCCTGCCGCATGGTATCGGCCACGGTGCGGCTCGAATGGCCGACCTTGAGGCCGAGATCCCACAGCAGATAGAGCATCGCCTCGATCACCTGTTCGCACCACGGCGAACGTTTCATCGGGGTGATGAAGGCGATGTCGATATCCGAATGCGGCGCCATCTCCGCCCGCCCGTAACCGCCGACCGCAAGGATCGCGAGGCGTTCGGCCTGGGTGCGGTTGGGGACGGGATAGAGGTGCGTGGTGACGTGATCATGGATCACCCGCAGCAGCTGGTCGGTGAGGAAGGAATAGCCGCCCGTCACCTCGTGCCCGGCGGAAGGCGCTTCGGCCAGCCGCCGTTCCAGCTCTGCGCGCCCGGCGTCAAGCGCGGCACGCAGCGCCTTGACGATTGCGGCGCGCGCCTTCGTTCCCTGCGCCTCGTGCAGGCCGGCGACCTCGTCGGCCAGCGCGCGGCGGTCGATTATCGCGCGCTGGCCGGGGACGCGGCGCGGGCTCACGCGGCGATGTTCTCGCTGGCGTAACGCGCCTTGACGGTGCGCTTGTCGATCTTCTGGGTGCCGAGCCGCGGCAGGGCCTCCTCGGTGATCCAGATCTGGTGTTCGAGCGGCACCTTGAACGGCGCGATCCGTTCCAGCAGGAATGCGCGCAGCTCGCCCGGAGTGATCGGCTCGCGACCTTCCTTCATGCGATAGACCGCCGCCGGCACTTCGCCGAAGCGTTCGTCGGTCAGGCCGAACACCGAACATTCGCCCACATCGTCATGCGCGTAGATCGCGTCTTCCACTTCGATGCACGAGATATTCTCGCCGCCGCGGATGATGATGTCCTTCTTGCGATCGACGATGAACAGGTAGTCGTCCTCGTCGAGATAGCCGAGATCGCCGGTGCGGAAATAGCCGTTGTCGGTGAAGGCGGCCTTTGTGGCTTCGGGGTTCTTCCAGTAGCCGCGGAAATTGGCGACGGAGCGGATGCAGACCTCGCCCACCTGACCTTGCGGCAGCGGGTTTCCGGCATCGTCGAGAATCGCCATATCGACCATCGGCTTCGACGGGCGGCCGGTCGAACCCGGCTTGGCGAGGTAGTTTTCGTTGAAATTGCCGCAGCCCACCGCGTTGGTTTCCGTGAGGCCGTAACCCAGCAGCGGGAACCCGCCGGGGAAGGCTTCCTTGATGCGAGTGACATGCTCCACCGGACGCGGTGCGCCGCCCGCGGCGAAGCTCTTGCACTTCGACAGGTCGTACTTGGCGCGGTCAGGGTGGTTGGCGATTTCGTAGCTCATCAGCGGCACGCCGACGAAATAAGTGACCTTTTCTTCCGCCATCAGCCGAATTGCGAGGCCTGCGTCCCACTTGGGCATCAGCACCAGCTTGCGCGCGATCGCGAAGCTCTGGAGGAACAGCGGCACCTCGCCCGTCACGTGGAACAGCGGCACGGCAACCAGCGCGCAGGGCTGATCCGTCATCGGGCCTTCCTGGCTTTCGACATGGACCTTGGCCATCGCGCTCTGGGCGACATAGTTCATCACGCCGTTCACGACGCCGCGGTGATCCGACCACGCGCCCTTGGACTTGCCGGTGGAACCCGAGGTGTAGAGGATGGTGGCGATATCGTCCGGCCCGATCTGCCCGAGCATCGTCATCGCCGCGCTGGTGCCCTGCGGCACGCGCCAGACATTGGCGAGGCCTTCCGAAGGGGCGTTGCCGTGATCGAACAGCACCACCTTGCCGCCGTGATCGTGGCCTTCAAGCCGCGCTGCGCGCCCCGCATCGGCCAGCACCAGCTTCGCTTCGGCCAGATCGATCCCGTAGGCCAGTTCCTCTCCGCTGGAAAAACCATTGAGCAGCGTGGCGCAGCCGCCCGCCATCAGAATGCCCATATAGGCGATCATCCAGTTGGCCGAATTGCGCGCGGCGATCGCGATACGATCGCCTTTTTCCACGCCGTGATCATGCACCAGGCTTTCCGCAACGCAGGTCGCGGCGCTGTAGGCTTCGGAAAAGGTCAGCCGCACATCGCCGTCGACAAGGAAGGGTACGTCGCGATGCTCGTTGCAGAAATGCGCGAAATAATGCGCAAGGCTCGGCGGGGCCCCGGCGAAAGCGGGCATTTCCACCCCGTCGCGCACGAAAGGCACGGTGGCGAAGGGCTGACCTTCGGCAGTCAGGGCGGTGATGATCGCTTCAAGCGCATTGTCCAGCTGGGTGGGCATGCGGTGTCCTTTCCTCTCTTTTATACTGGAGGACCGGCGCGCGCTGCGCCTGTGCCGGTCTTCCGATCCCATTTCCTGCCGGCAGTCCTGCGCCCCTTCCCCTGCGTTTCGCGCTGTGCCAGAAGCCCAGTCGCAAAACGGCCCGTCCAGGCCCGCCGATACGGCATATCATTGTCAATAAGGGGTTCGCTCCGTGCTGTCACTACTTGCCGCAAGCGGCGCTGCCGATCCGGTCTACTGGTCGGATCTCGGCCTGCGTCCCGGTATCGATCTGGGGTTCTTTACGCTCAGATATTATTCGCTCGCCTACCTGATCGGGGTGTTTTTCGCCTGGTGGCACACCTCGAAAATGCTCAAGGCGCCCGGCGCGCCGATGGCCCAGCGCCACGCTGACGATCTGTTCTTCTACTGCACGCTCGGCGTGATTCTCGGCGGGCGGCTGGGCTATGCGCTGTTCTACACCGGGGGCGAGACCGGCATCCCGTCCGCCTTCACCGATTTTTCGGGTGACGGGTTCATCTCGTGGAAGCTGCTGCGGCTGTGGGACGGGGGGATGAGCTTCCACGGCGGGCTTGCCGGGGTGACGCTGGCGATGGCCTATGTGTCGTGGCGCGACCGGCTGAACTTCATCCGCGTGGTTGATTATGTCAGCGTCGGCGTGCCGATGGGTATGCTGCTCGGGCGGCTGGCCAATTTCGTCAATGGCGAGCTGTGGGGGCGCGTCACCGATGTGCAATGGGCGATGGTGTTCCCCGGCGCGGGCGATCTGCCGCGCCACCCCAGCCAGCTCTATCAGGCCGGGCTCGAAGGGCTGGCGCTGCTGATCGTGATGATGCTGCTGTTCTGGAAGACCCGCGCACGCTATCGCCCCGGACTGCTGGCCGGGGTATTCACGCTGGGCATGGGAATTGCGCGCTTCGTTAACGAATTTTTCCGTCAGCCCGACGCACAGTTGGCTGACTTCGCGGCGCGAACCGGACTATCGATGGGGCAATGGCTAACCATACCGCTGATCTTGACTGGATTGATTGTCGTGCTCTTCGCGCTGCGGAAGAAGCCGCTGGCCTCGGGGACAAGGAGCCCGGCCTGAACGCCGGCGGCAGCCGCGTCTGGCGCGGCGGGCTGCGGCTGATCGATCCCGAGGACGACAGGCAAGCGCAGGCGCGCGCCAAAGCCGAGGCTGCGGCCAAGGCAAAGGCCGAGGCCGAAGCGCAGGCCGCCGCCGAGCGTGCGGCGCGTGAAAAGGCTGCTGCCGAAGCCAAGGCAAAAGCCGAAGCAGAGGCGCGCGAACGCGCCGAAACGGCTGCCCGCGCCAAGGCGGAAGCCGAGGAAAAAGCCCGCCAGGAAGCCGAAGCCCGCGAGCGCGCCAAAGCTGAAGCCAGGGCGAAGGCCGAAGCAGAAGCGAAAGCCAAGGCTGAAGCCCTCGCCCGTGCCAAGGCCGAGGCGGATGAACGTGCCCGCCTGATGCGCGAAGAACGCGCCCGCGCGAAAGCAGAGGCCGAAGCGCGTGCCGCTGCAGAAGCCGAAGCCCGCGCCAAAGCCGCAGCCGAGGCCCGTGCCCGCCGCGAGGCCGAAGCGGCCGAACGCGCACGTCTCACCGCAGAGGCCAAGGCGAAGGCAGAGGCCGAAGCCAAGGCCCGCAAGGAAGCCAAGGAAAAGGCAGAAGCCGAGGAAAAGGCCCGGCGCGAGGCGGAAGCGAAAGCCAAGGCAGAGGCGGAGGCCAAGGCCCGCGCCAAGGCAGAGGCGGAAGCCCGCAAGAAGGCCGAAGCCGAAGCCAAGGCCCGTGCCGCCGCCGAAGCCAAGGCGAAAGCCGAAGCAGAGAAGAAAGCCAAGGCCGAAGCCGAAGCCCGCGCAAAAGCTGAGGCCGAGGAAAAGGCCCGCAAGGAGGCCGAAGCCGCCGCAAAGGCCAAGGTAGAAGCCGAGGAAAAGGCCCGCCGCGAGGCGGAGGAAAAGGCGAAGGCCGAAGCCGAAGCGGCAGAGCGCGCCAAGGCCGAGGAACAGGCGCGGCTCGATGCCGAGGCCGCCGCGCGCGCCAAGATCGATCTGGGCAAGACCTTCCGCCGCCT
Organism: Erythrobacter fulvus; assembly: GCF_028595285.1. GTDB lineage: Bacteria > Pseudomonadota > Alphaproteobacteria > Sphingomonadales > Sphingomonadaceae > Erythrobacter > Erythrobacter fulvus. Next base: position 82,612 of record NZ_JAQQXQ010000010.1, read on the forward strand.
CATCAAGCAGACCGGCCCGATCAGCCTTGCCCACTATATCGCCGAAAGCAACGCGCGCTATTATGCCAGCCGCGATCCGCTGGGCGATCAGGGCGATTTCATCACCGCGCCCGAAATCAGCCAGATGTTCGGCGAACTGATCGGGCTGTGGTTCGCCGATCTGTGGGTGCGGATGGGCAGTCGCAAGCGCATCCACTTTGTCGAACTTGGCCCCGGTCGCGGCACCCTGTCACGCGATGCGCTGGCGACGGCGGCGCGCTACGACTTCGCGCCGGAGGTGCATTTCGTCGAAACTTCGCCGACGCTGCGCGCAATCCAGCGTGAGACCTTCCCCGGCTGCCACCATCACCACGACCTGTCGACCCTGCCCGATGATGCCCCCTTGCTGATCGTCGCCAACGAATTCTTCGACGCGCTGCCGATCCACCAGCTGATGCGATCGGCCGATGGCTGGTTCGAACGCATGGTCGGGCTGGACGGCGACAAATTCACCTATGTCGCGGGCAAGGAACGGATGGATCATCTTGTGCCGCCCAGCTGGCTGAGGGCATCGCAGGGTGCGACGATCGAAACCAGCCCCGCCGCCGTGGCGGTGATGGGCGAGATCGCCCGGCGGCTGAAGGAACAGGGCGGCGCGGCGCTGATCATCGATTACGGACACCGCGAACTTGCTTCGGGCACAACCCTGCAGGCTCTCAAAGCGCACAAGAAGGTCGACGTTTTCGACCATCCTGGCGAGGCCGACATCACCGCACACGTCGATTTCGAGCTGCTGGGTCACGTCGCGACGCAGCACGGCGCCGACGTGATGGGGCTGCAAGGTCAGGGTGAATGGCTGCGCCAGATGGGGATCGACACCCGGCTGGAGGCGCTCCAGCGGCGCAACCCGGGCGAGAAGGACAAGCTCCAGCGCCAGCGCGACCGGTTGGTGCAAGACCACCAGATGGGAACGCTGTTCAAGGTTCTGGGCATTTGCGGGCGGCGCTGGCCCTTCGGGGTCGGCTTTGATTAGAGCACTTCGGAAAGTGCTCTAAGCGGTAACCGGCTGCGCGTTTTGCGCGTATCATGAGCTATCCGCAGCCGGAGAATCATCCGATGATGTCGCGCCTTGCCCTGTTTTGCGCACCGTTGCTGGCCGCCGTCTCGCTGGTCGGCGCTGCCGCACAGGCCGCCGAACCGGTGGCGGGACGCTGGGTCACCGCTGAAAAAGACGCGGTGGTGGCCGTCGCGCCGTGCGGCGGGTCCGGCAGCAAGGGGGCGATGTGCGGGACGATCGATCGCTTTCTGGTCGCCCCGCCGCAGGGCCTCGACCAGCGCAATGTCAACAATCCGGATCCGAAACTGCGCACCCGCAAGCTGCTCGGCATGCCGATCCTGACGAGCTTCGTCAGCGATGGCGATCTGTGGCGTGGCCGGATTTACGATCCCAAGAGCGGTAAGAGCTACCGATCGATCATCCGCCGCAAGGGGGGCAATGTGCTGGAGGTCAAAGGCTGCATCGGCCCGTTCTGCCAGACTCAGCTGTGGAAGCGGGCGCCCTGATTTGCGCGAGTCCTAAAGACCCCTACAGCCCGGCTTTCCTTGCCAATTCCGCCGCCGCCGCCTTGGGCGTCATCTTTCTGTCGTCCTCGCGGTCGACGGCAAGGTTCGCCTCGCGCATTGCCTCGACGCTGATCGCGCCTACCAGCGGCTGGAGCGCGGCGATCACGTCTGCGTCCCCGGCAATCCGGGGCGAGAGCATCAGCATCGCGTCATAGCTCGGCAGCGCGCCTTTGGGGTCTTCTAGCACCACCAGCCGGTCCGCCGCGATCCGCCCGTCGGAGGTATAGGCGCTGATCACGTCCGCCTCGCCCGAGGAAAGCGCGTTGTACATGAAGGTCGGCGCGAAATTGCGCGTGCCCGCAAACCGCAGGCCATAGACATCGCGCACCGCGATCCATTCGGGCCGCTCGAAGAACTCCGGATCGCCGCCGACCGTCAGCTGCGGGGCCACCGCGACCAGATCATTGAGCGAGGCAACCCCCAGCTCCGCCGCCCGGTCGCCGCGCATGGCGAAGGCATAGGCGTTTTCGAACCCCAGCCGGCCCAGCACCTTGACACCGTTCTCGCGTGCTTCCCAGTCGCGGATGGTTTCATACATCGCCTCGCGCCCCGGATTGTCGGAGCGGTTCAGGTAATTGGTCCAGATCGTGCCGGTGTAATCGACCGAAATATCGATGCTCGACGATGCAACCGCCGAATGCACCACCGCGCTGCCCAACCCGTCGCGATATTCGACGGCAAAGCCCGCGGCCTCCAGCTGCGATCCGATCAGCTGGGCAAGGATGTATTGTTCGGAAAACTGCTTGGAGGCGATGACGATGCGGCGCTCCTCGCTTCCGGCATTCTGCGCCCACAGCGCGACTAGGATGCCCAGAGCGACCACCGCCATCCCGCCAAAGGTCTGAAGCCGCGATCGGCGGGCGAGACCGACTTCGATCACCCACAGCAGATTGTCTGCCGCCAGCGCCAGCGCAGCGCTGGCAAGGCATCCGGCCAGCACCAGTGCCCAGTTCTGCGTTTGCAGCCCGGCAAAGATCGGGTCGCCAAGGCTCGGCTGGCCGATCGTCGTTCCCAGCGTCGCCAGCCCGATGGTCCAAACAGCTGCCGTGCGGATCCCGGCCATGATGAAGGGGGCAGATAGTGGCGCTTCGACCAGCGTCAGCTTCTGCCACTTGGTCATCCCCACCCCGTCTGCGGCCTCCAGAACGCCCGGGTCGAGATTGGCCTGCGCGGTTACCGCGTTCCGCAGGATCGGCAGCAACGCATAGAGCGTCAGCGCCATTAGCGCGGGGAGAAAGCCCAATGTCGGCAGCCCCTCGCCGAACACCGTGCGCAAGCTTAGCAACAGCGGGAAAAACAATGCCAGCAAGGCAAGCGCGGGGATGGTCTGGACAAGGCTGGCGAGGCTCAGCGCGATGCGCGAAACCATCGGCGATCGGCTGGCCCACACCGCCAACGGCAGCGCGATCAGCATCGCAAGGCCGATCGCGCTGGCCGACAGAACCACGTGCGCGGCCAGCTTGTCGCCGAGGCCGGGGAGGATGTCCCAGATATCGCCCATCAGGCCGGACTTTCCATTGCGGCGAGCCGTTCGGCCTGCTGGCGCGGTACGGCGACAAGGCCCTGCGCGATCTCGCCACCCGCCCCCGCCAGCAGCGCGCGCGGGGTTTCGTCGGCGACCAGTTGCCCTGCGTCCATCACCAGCACCCGGTCGGCCAGCAGCAACGCCTCGGCCATGTCGTGCGTCACCATCACGGTCGTCAGCCCGAGTCGTTCATGCAACTCGCGCACCTTGGTGCCTAGCGCGTCGCGGGTCAGCGGATCGAGCGCGCCGAAGGGTTCGTCCATCAGCAGCAGTTCGGGCTCGCCTGCCAGCGCGCGCGCCACGCCGACCCGCTGGCGCTGTCCGCCCGAAAGCTCGTCGGGCATGCGGCCGGCGAAACCGGGATCGAGTTCGACCAGTTCGAGCAATTCGGCGATGCGCTCGGGCGCAAGTGTCTCGCCTGTCAGGCGCGGGCCGATGGCGATGTTTTCGGCAACGCTCATATGCGGGAACAGGCCGATGCCCTGAAACACATAGCCCACCCGGCGGCGCAGGCGGGCAGGCGGCAGCATGCTCACATCCTCGCCCCCGAACAGCACGCGCCCGCCGGTCGGTTCGACAAGGGTGTTGACCATCTTGAGCAGCGTGGATTTGCCCGAACCTGACGCTCCCACCAGCGCGACGAAGCTACCTGCGGCGATGCTGCAACTCACGCCCGCCACTGCCTGCACGTCGCCATAGGCGCGGGCTGCGTGTTCGAACACGAGCAGGGGTTGCGGAGCGTTCATGGCGGAGGGTCGTAACCGCGAAACACGTCGAGGGCCAGCTTCGCCAATTGGCCTTTGCGCAGCGGCTTGCTATGCGGATGCGCAGAACATCATTTCACTCGCAGGACATAAAATGCGCGCCACCCCCGATTTCGACTTCCAGCTTGGCGAGGCCGCCGAGATGATCCGTGAAAGCACTGCGCGCTTCGCCGATGAGCAGATCGCGCCGCTTGCCGACCGGACCGATCGCGAAGACCGCTTCCCGCGCGAGCTGTGGGAACCGATGGGCTCGCTTGGCCTCCACGGCATCACGGTCGAGGAAGAATGGGGCGGGCTGGGGCTCGGCTATCTGGAGCACGTGATCGCGGTCGAGGAAGTCTCGCGGGCAAGCGCCAGCGTGGGCTTAAGCTACGGCGCACACTCCAACCTCTGCCTCAACCAGATCCGCCGCTGGGGGAATGACGAGCAGAAGGCCAAATATCTCCCCAAGCTGATTTCGGGCGAGCACGTCGGCAGCCTCGCCATGAGTGAAGCGGGCGCAGGGTCGGACGTGGTCTCGATGAAGCTGAAGGCCGACGCGGTGCAGGGCGGATACGTGCTCAACGGCACCAAGTTCTGGATCACTAACGCGCCCGAGGCCGATACGCTGGTGGTCTATGCCAAGACCGATGGGCACGCAGGCAGCCGCGGCATCACCGCCTTCCTGATCGAGAAGGGCGACGAGGGGTTTGCCATCGGCCAGAAGATCAGCAAGGTCGGCATGAAGGGCTCGCCCACCGCCGAGCTGGTGTTCAACGACTGCTTCATCCCCGAAGACCGCATCATGGGGCCGGTCAATGGCGGCGTCGGCGTGCTGATGAGCGGGCTGGATTACGAGCGCGTGGTGCTGGCCGGACTGCAGCTCGGGATCATGCAGGCCTGCCTCGACACTGTGATCCCCTATCTGCGCGAGAGGAAGCAGTTCGGAAAGCCGATTGGCAGCTTCCAGCTGATGCAGGCCAAGGTCGCCGACATGTATGTCGCGCTGCAATCGGCCCGCGCCTATACCTATGCGGTCGCCAAGGCGTGCGACGCGGGCCAGACGACGCGCTTCGACGCGGCCGGCGTGATTTTGCTGGCGAGCGAGAATGCCTTCAAGGTCGCTGCCGAGAGCGTGCAGGCGCTGGGCGGTGCGGGCTACACCACTGACTGGCCGGTGGAACGCTACATGCGCGATGCCAAGCTGCTGGATATCGGCGCGGGCACTAACGAAATCCGCCGGATGCTGATCGGGCGCGAATTGATCGGGGCGGCGGGGTGATTGTCAGCGGCACCGTCCAACTGCTGTCGTGCCCGGAATGCGGGGCGGATCACCCGCTCTTCCGGTTCTGTGGCGACACCGACATGGCGACCGACGGACTGGCAAGCGCAGGCGATCGCGACCGTCAGCGCCTCGCTCTCTTTCATACAAGGGACGCCGAGGTGGAGCAGGACGAAGAATTGCGCTCGGCAAGGCTTGCAGAAGCGATCCAGCGCGCTCCATCAGCGGTCGGCCTGGACTTCCAGAGCTTCCGCACGCTCTACCAACCGTCCGAACTAACATACCGGTGCCCCTGGTGCGATGCGGCGGAGACGACTGTATCGCAGGAGATGACGCCAGCCGAATTCGTCGATGCCGGAGGACGGATCGACTGCATCGGCGCTATCGAGTTGCGCGAAGGACAAGCCTTTTCATGACCGCCCCTACCCTCACCACCAAACTCGACCGCGAGGCGCCCGAGGCCAAGGCCCGCTTCGCGCATAATCATGCCCTCGCGCAGGAACTTCGTGCCTGGGTGGCCGAAGCCGCGCTCGGCGGGCCGGAGAAGCATCGTGAGCGGCATGTGTCGCGCGGCAAGCTGCTCCCCCGCGAGCGGGTGGAGCGGTTGCTCGATCCGGGTTCGCCCTTCCTCGAGATCGGGCAACTTGCGGCCAACGGGATGTACGAAGGCGACGTCAACGGCGCCTCGATCATCTGCGGCGTGGGACGCGTCTCGGGCCGCCAGTGCATGATCGTGTGCAACGATGCCACGGTGAAGGGCGGCACCTATTACCCGATGACGGTCAAGAAGCACCTGCGCGCGCAGGAGATTGCGCAGGAGAACCGCCTGCCGTGCATCTACCTCGTCGACAGCGGCGGCGCGAATCTGCCGCATCAGGCGGAAGTGTTCCCCGACCGCGACCACTTCGGGCGGATCTTCTTCAATCAGGCCAATATGTCCGCGCTCGGCATTCCGCAGATCGCCTGCGTCATGGGCTCCTGCACTGCGGGCGGGGCCTATGTGCCCGCCATGTCCGACGAGACGGTGATCGTGCGCAATCAGGGCACCATCTTCCTCGCCGGCCCGCCGCTGGTGAAGGCCGCGACAGGCGAGGAGATCTCAGCGGAAGACCTCGGCGGCGGGGACTTGCACGCCAAGAAGTCCGGCGTGGTGGATCACTTGGCCGAGAACGACGAGCACGCGCTGACCATCGTACGCGATATCGTCAGCCACCTTGGCGCGAACACCGGCGCGGCGAAGGACGTGGCGCTGAAAGACCCGCGCCCGCCGAAATACGACGCAGAGGACCTCTACGCCCTCATCCCCGAGGATGTGCGCGCGCCCTATGATGTGAAAGAGGTGATCGCGCGGCTGGTCGACGGCAGCGAATTCCACGAGTTCAAAGCGCATTACGGCAGCACGCTGGTGTGCGGCTTTGCCCACATCTGGGGAATGCCGGTCGCGATCCTCGCCAATAACGGCGTGCTGTTCTCCGAAAGCGCGCAGAAGGGCGCGCACTTTATCGAGCTCGCCTGCCAGCGCCGCATTCCGCTGCTGTTCCTCCAGAACATCTCAGGCTTCATGGTCGGGGGCAAATACGAGGCGGAGGGCATCGCCAAGCACGGGGCGAAGCTGGTCACCGCCGTTGCGACCGCGACCGTGCCCAAGGTCACCGTGGTGATCGGCGGCAGCTTCGGCGCGGGCAATTACGGCATGTGCGGACGCGCCTACTCCCCGCGCTTCCTGTTCACCTGGCCCAATGCGCGTATCAGCGTGATGGGCGGCGAGCAGGCCGCCTCCGTGCTCGCCACGGTCCACCGCGACGCCGACAAGTGGGACGAACGCGAGGCCGAGGCGTTCAAGCAGCCCATCCGCCAGAAATACGAGGACGAAGGCAACCCCTACTATGCCACCGCACGCCTGTGGGACGACGGCGTGGTCGACCCGGTACAGACCCGCGATGTGCTGGGGCTGGCGTTCGCGGCGTGCCTGGAGGCTCCGATTGCAGAGCGGCCCGCGTTCGGCGTATTCCGGATGTGATGGCTCCTGTCTGAAACCTCCACGCTTTCCCTTGCGTAACTTACCCGATTGAGGGCAGACGTAAGAGCGAGAGAGGGATCACACACTTGCGTCACAACGAAACCCGTAACGTCACGCTGCTTTCGCGGATCGTGAACCGGATCATCCTGTTCCTGTACAAGTGGAAGGGCTGGAAGATCGAAGGGCACCTGCCCCGGAATCTAAAGAAATACGTGATCGCGGGAGCGCCGCACACGTCGAACTGGGACTTCGTGTTCTTCGCCGGCGCGACCAGGCACGAACAGGTGCAGCCCAACTTCATGGGCAAGCACACGCTGTTTCAGGGGATCATGAAGAACTTCATGCTCGACATGGGCGGTATCGCGGTGGACCGGTCCAAGCGCGCCAATGTCGTCGAGCAGATGAAGGCCGAGTTCGAGCGGCGCAGCGAATTGGCGCTGGTGATTGCCACCGAAGGCACGCGGTCCTCGGACGGGAAGTGGAAATCGGGCTTTTACAACATCGCCCGTGCGGCTGGCGTGCCAATTGTCCCGGCCTGTGCGGACAACGAAAATATGATCATCAGCTTCGGCGAGCCGCTGATCCCGACCGGCAATTACGGCGAAGACCTGCTGAAAATTGCCGAATGGTTCCGCTCCAGGCTGCCCGATTACGAACGCTTCAAGGTGCTGGAACAACAGGCGCGCGACATTATCGCCGGCAAGAATGATGTTTGAACTGCTGGCGGTGAATGCCGCCATTCTGATCGCGCTGGTGCTGATCCAGTGGGCGATTTCGGTCCGCATCAACGACGTCAGCTTCATCGATGCTTTCTGGGGCGCGGGCATGGGTATCCTCGCGCTGGCAAGCTGGCTGCATGTCGCCGGCGGGCCGGGCGATCTGGCCACGCTGATCATGCTGATGACCTGCGCCTGGGGCTTCCGGCTCGGCATTTATCTGTTCCGGCGCTGGCGCAAACACGGCGAGGACAAGCGTTATGCCCTGATCCTGAAGAAGGCGCGCGCCGAGGGCCGCTTCGCCAGCGCGGCACTGACCAAGGTGTGGCTGTTGCAGGCGGTGCTCTTGTTCATGGTGTCGAGCCCCGCGCAGGTCGGCATCCTCGCCAGCGGCGCGCCTGCCCCGATCCCGCCGCTGGCATGGGCGGGCTTCGCCCTATGGTGCGTGGGCGTGTTCTTCGAATGGGTCGGCGACTGGCAGCTCGCGCGGTTCAAGGCTGATCCGGCGAACGAGGGCAAGGTGCTCGACACCGGGCTGTGGCGCTATACCCGCCACCCCAATTATTTCGGCGATTTCGCGGCGTGGTGGGGCATCTGGCTCGCCTGCGCCGGTGCCGGTTGGCACTATGCCGCCGCGACAGTGATCGGGCCATTGTTCCTCAGCTTCACGCTCACCAAGTGGTCGGGCGCGGCGCTGCTGGAGAAGGGGCTCGACAAGTCCAAGGGCGGCAAATACGCCGATTACAAGCGCCGCACATCGGCGTTTTTCCCGCTGCCTCCCAAGGCTTGAAAGACGGCAAATCATGGCCTTCCCCTTGCTGCGACGCACAAAAATCGACGAGCGACCCTTTATGCCTGCGTCCGCATGGCCTATGTTGCCCCGCAACCGAGGAGGCGCGCACGCTATGCCAATGACCGAAACGGCACGGGAAGCCGAGCGTGAGCGCGTCGCGCGCCACGTGCTCGATCTTGTGAAGGAGCGCGGTTCGGAGATTCCGTGGACGGTCGCCATGGCCGAAAGCGGGCTCACCCGCGCGCGGTTCGAGGCGCTGTTTGCCGATTACGACGATCTGTTCGATGCCGTCGCGCAGACGTGGCTTGCCCCGCACATGGCGGTGATGGAGGAAGTGCTCGCCAGCACTTTGCCGCCGCAGCGCAAGATGTACGAATTCTTCCGCCGCCGCTTCATCATTTCGCAGGGGCGTTTCCGCGAGGATCCGGAGCACTTCACCATCCTGTGCGAGATGGGCGCGGCCAATTTCGAGCGGGTGCGCAGCTATGTCGATCTGGCCGACCACTACCTGTGCGAATTGATCGCCGAGGCGCAGGCGGAGGGCTTCTTCGCCGGACTGTCGATCGACGAGGCGCTGTCGCTGATCAACCAGATGATTTCCAACTACACCCTGCCCGATGCTCTGATCTACCTCGGCGACAAGCTGACCGAGCAGAAGCTGGCGCGGATCGTCGACACCATGTTTATCGGTCTGTCGGGCGAGGCGGGGGCGGATGCCTCGGGCGTGAACGCGCTGAAGGTCGCTTCGTCCTGAGCGCCTAGTCGCTGTCCCACCACGCTGCCGACGGGTCGTCCGTCCCGCGTGTGCCGCGCCGCTGCAATCCGTCGAACATCCCGCCCGCCAGCTGCATGGTCGCAGGCGATGTGCGGTTCCAGTCCATCACATAGAGCCGCTCGGCAATCCGCCAGCGCCCCTCGCGCTTCTCCAGCCGGTCGAGATAGCGTCCGCCGACGACCAGTTCGGTCTCGCCTTCGGGGGTCGGGATGATGTGGAGCGCGACGCAGTTGGTTTCGGCCTTCGCCGTGTCGCCCGACAACCGCATAACGGTGTTGGAGATATTGTGCTGCGTCAGCCGCATCGCGCCAAGTGCGGCGACAAGGCCGGGAATGGTCTCTTCGGGAGATTTCGCACCGTCGCCGTAATCGATCCGCGCGTCGGGGGTGAACACCGCTGCCAGAAGCGCGCCGTCGCAGCGATCAATACCGCGGCAATAAAGCGCGAGGGTTTCGGCAATGGCGAGCCGGTCGGCGACTTCGGTGATATCCATGCCCGCCAGTCTAGCGCCGGCGGCGTTCCGGCCGAACTGGCACAAGCATCTAGTCGCGCCGGAATTGCAGCACGTTGGCGGGTGGCTTGCGCGTCGGCGGGCGCAGGCGTTTTTCAGCCAGCGCATATTTGAGCGCCCCGCCCACCATCACAGCCGATACCAGCAGGATCATCGTCGCCCACAGCCAGTGGGGCAGGCCGGTCACCGAGGCGATCTGGCCGGTGTCGGACAGCACCGTCCGGCCGTCGATCACTGCCTGTTCGGTGAACAGATAGTGGAAATCGCGCAGCATGCTCATCGCCGCCAGCACGCCGAGGAATTGCAGCGTGAAACGCGTCAGACCCGGCCCGGCGCGCCACGCCACCAGCGCAAGGCACGCAGCGACCAGCGGCAGCACGGCATAGCCGACCGGCGAACGCACCCAGATAATCACCGTGGCGGCAATCGCCGCAGCGACCAGCCACAGCACGGGCCGCCACAATCGCCGATGCGCGCTGGCGAGGATCAGCAAGGCCCCTGCCACGCATGGGGCGAGCGGCCCTCCGGCAGCGATTGCGGCATAGGTGAAGCGTGATGCGTCGACCGCTACCCGGCTTTCGGCGAGGCCCGATCCGCTGGCGTAGATCATCAGCCGGTCAAAGCTCTGGCCTGTCGCCAGCGCCGTCAGGCCGTGGCCCATTTCGTGGAACCAGGTGGTGAGGATCACGAAGGGATAGATCAGGTAATTGCCGAAAGGCAGCGCGGGCAGCATGACGACCACCAGCCCCGCCAGCACCAGTCGCCCGGCCTGTTCGGCCTGACTACCGGGGCGAGTGAGCGATTGCATGCCTGCCTAGTCCGTTGCGACTTCGGGTGCCCTGCCCGAGGCATCGACGAGGATCGGGTCAATCTCCTCGCCCGCCTTTTCATCCTCGTTGCGGTGTTCCTGCAGGATCGACCAGCTGGCAAGGAACAGCCCGGCCACCAGCGGCCCCAGCACGATACCCGAAAAACCGAGGAAGCTGATTCCGCCTAGCGTGGTGACAAGGATGATCCAGTCGGGGATGCCCGTGTCGCGCCCGACAAGGATCGGGCGCAGCACATTGTCCGCCGAGGAAATGACGACAAAGCCGATCACCAGCACGAACACGCCCTGCCATACCGCGCCCGTGACCAGCAGCCACAGCCCGACCGGCACATAGACCGCGCCCGCGCCGATCACCGGTACCAGCGCGAAGATCGTGGTCAGCACCCCGAACAGCAATGCGGATTCGAGGCCGACGATGACGAAGCTGATCCCCGCCAGTCCGCCCTGCACCAGGCCGACCACGCCCGAACCCTTGATCGTGGCTCGCACGATGCCGAGGAAGCGTTCGGCCAGCCGTTCGGAGATCGAACGCTCCACCGGCACGGTGTTGAGCAGGGTGCGTCCGATCCGCTCGCCGTCGCGCAGCAGGAAGAACATCACGTAAAGCCCGACGCCGAATGAGAGGATAAAGCCCAGCGCGCCGCTGCCGATCGACACCGCCTGACTGGCAATCATCCCGGCGCTTTCGGCCAGCAATTCCTGCAATTTGGCCTGTGCGTTCGATACGTTGGCCCATCCGGAACGGTCCACCGCCTCCTGCGCCGTTTGCGGCAGCATCCCGTAGATCCGGTCGAAACTGGCGGCGAGATCGATCGGCTGTTCCTGCAATGCGGAAACCAGCACCAGCGCTTCCTGCACCACCAGCGTCGCCAGCCACAGGGCCGGCACCAGCACGGCAAAGAAGATCACCAGCAGCGACAGGATTGCCGCCGGGTTGCGCCGCCCGTTCAGCTTCTTCAGCATCCAGCGATAGAGCGGCTGGAACATGATCGCCGCCAGCGCCGCCCACAGCAGCGCGGTGGCGAAGGGCCACACGATCACCGCCATCATCAGGCTGACCACGGCGAGGATCAGCAGGAAGCTGGCGTGCTGCAATTCGTCGGTGCGGTGCGGCTTTTGGGCCATGCTGCGGTTGTGTCCTTGCGGCGGCTAGACGTCGAGGTTTGCCACGTTCAATGCCCCCAGTGGTTCTTGATGGCTGATGCAATCAGACATCAAGGTTCGCCACATTGAGGGCATTGTCCTGAATGAACTCGCGGCGCGGTTCCACGACGTCGCCCATCAGGCGGGTGAAGATCTCGTCGGTGACGTCGGCATCCTCGACCTTCACCTGCAACAGCACGCGCGCTTCGGGATCAAGCGTGGTCTCCCACAATTGCTCCGCGTTCATTTCGCCCAGACCCTTGTAGCGGGCGATCGACAGGCCCTTGCGCCCGGCGGCAAAGATCGCGTCGAGCAGCTGGGTCGGCCGGCTGATCGCCCCGTCGACGGGGATCGCGGTGACGGGCGGCGTGTCCTCCACCTCGCCCGCGAGCGGATCGGTCGCGACGGCTTCCGGTTCGGGCTCTTCGGGCACGTCGCCCGCGCGCACCAGACTGACCGGCACCGCATAGGTATCGGCCTGCGCTGCGGCGAGCGTGTGGAGCTTGTGCGCTTCGGTGCTCGACAGGAACCTTGCGTCGATTTCGTGGACGTCGGTGACGCCGCGCCACAGACGTTCGAACACCACCGTGCCGTCCGCGCGCTGCGAGGCGCTCCAGCGGGCCTCGCGGTCGCCTGCTTGCAGACGCGCCGCCGCACGATCGAGCGCTGCGGTCAACGCATCGCCCGACAGGCCGGGCTGGAGCGCGCCGGTCAGCGCCATCTGTTCGACCAGCCCCATGTCGTAGCGGCGCGGGACGAAGCCGAGCAGGTTTTTCAGACGCAGCGCGGCATCGACGATCGCGCGCAGATCATCGCCGCCGCGCGCACCGCCCTGCGTTTCCAGCACACGGCCCTGAAGCCCCGCATCGACCAGATAGCGATCGAGCGCGGCCTGATCCTTGAGGTAGACCTCGCTCCGCCCCTTGGCGACCTTGAACAGCGGCGGCTGGGCGATGAACAGGTGCCCGGCCTTGATGATCTCGGGCATCTGGCGGTGGAAGAAGGTCAGCAGCAGCGTGCGGATATGCGCGCCGTCCACGTCGGCGTCGGTCATGATGACGATCTTGTGGTAGCGCAGCTTTTCGAGGTTGAATTCGTCGCGGATGCCGGTGCCCATCGCCTGGATCAGGGTGCCGACTTCCTTCGAAGAGATGATCCGGTCGAACCGCGCGCGTTCCACGTTCAGGATCTTGCCCTTCAGCGGCAGGATCGCCTGCGTCTTGCGATCACGCCCCTGCTTGGCCGAACCGCCTGCAGAATCGCCCTCGACCAGGAACAGTTCGGACTTGGCCGGATCGCGTTCCTGACAATCGGCCAGCTTGCCGGGCAGGCTGGCGACGCTCATCGCGCCCTTGCGGCTCATTTCGCGCGCCCGGCGGGCAGCCTCGCGCGCAGCGGCGGCATCGATCACCTTCTGGATGATCGAGCGCGCGTCATTGGGGTTTTCCTCCAGCCACTCGGTCATCTTCTCGCCCATCAGGGTTTCGAGCGGCGAGCGCACTTCGGAGGAGACCAGCTTGTCCTTGGTCTGGCTGGAGAACTTGGGATCGGGCAGCTTGACGCTGACAATCGCGGTCAGGCCTTCGCGCATGTCTTCGCCCGACAGGCTGACCTTTTCCTTCTTCAGCATCCCCGAACGTTCGGCATAATTGTTGAGCGTGCGGGTCAGCGCGGCGCGGAAGGCGGCCAAGTGCGTGCCCCCGTCGCGCTGGGGGATGTTGTTGGTGAAGGCGAGCACGTTCTCGTAATAGGAATCGTTCCATTCGAGCGCGACGTCGATGCCGATACCGTCCTTTTCCGCCGACACGGCGATCGGTTCGGGGATCAGTGCCTGCTTGTTGCGATCGAGATATTTGACGAAGGCCGCAATCCCGCCCTCGTAATAGAGATCATGCTCGACCACGTCCTCGTGGCGCTTGTCGCACAGCTTGATGCGCACGCCCGAATTGAGGAAAGCCAGCTCGCGGTAGCGGTGTTCGAGCTTCTCGAAATCGAACTCGGTGACGTTCTTGAAGGTGTCGTGGCTGGCCTTGAAGGTCACGCGGGTGCCCTTCTTGAAGCCGTTGCGATCGGCATTGCCTTCAACCTTCGGCGCATCGCCGACGACACGCAGGCTTTCGACCGCGTCGCCGTGTTCGAAGCGCATCCAGTGTTCCTTGCCCTCGCGCCAGATGGTCAGCTCGAGCCATTCGCTGAGCGCGTTCACCACCGACACGCCCACGCCGTGCAGGCCGCCCGAAACCTTGTAGGCATTATCGTCCGAGGTGTTCTCGAACTTTCCGCCCGCGTGCAGCTGGGTCATGATGACTTCGGCTGCCGAGACGCCTTCCTCGGCATGGATGTCGGTCGGGATGCCGCGGCCGTTATCCTCGACCGAGACGGAGCCGTCGGGGTTCAGCTCGATCAGGACGAGGTCACAATGGCCCGCCAGCGCTTCGTCGATGGCGTTGTCGGACACCTCGAACACCATGTGGTGCAGGCCCGATCCGTCGTCGGTATCGCCGATATACATGCCGGGGCGCTTGCGCACCGCGTCGAGGCCCTTGAGGACCTTGATCGAGTCCGCGCCGTATTCGTTGGTATTGGGGCGCTTTTCAGGGCTTTGTGAAGTGGTTTCGGTCATGCCGATGATATAGGCGCTGAAGGCGGAAATCCCAACTCTGCGAGGCTTCGAAGCGGCGCTTTTCCACGGTAGGGCGACCTGCTTCGACGAAGGTTTCAGAAAGCGGGCCGGAAATGCACGCGCCCGCGCCACATCGTGGCATCGAACAGCCCCATCATTCCCTCTCGCGAGGCCGCGTCGAACTGGGTGACGTGGCACTGTGCGGCGGCCTTGGCAGCGGCAAGATCGGCGGGGGTATAGGCGATGGTCTCGGTCAGCAAAGCGGGGTCGGTCGTGGCCCAGCGCGCCATCTCGGGCACCGGCGGCAGGCTGCCTGTGGGGATAGCGACATAGAGCAGTCTGGGGCGGTTTTCCTCGGACATGGCCTGCACGATCTGGGTCGTCAGGACGCTCACCATGCGGTGATCGGCATGGCCATAGCCACCGTCCGGCCCCCAGGTAAGCACCAGGTCGCTGCGCATCAGATAGGGGGCGATGCCTTCGCCCAGCAGCTGCGCCTGACTTCCGGGATGATGGGCGGCAATGCCCAGCTTCCCGTCGCCTAGTTTGAGATTGACGCTCGTCCTCGCACCCAGCGCATCGACCGAGCAGAACGCCTCCATCGCGCGGACCTGCGCCAGCTTCTCGCCCGGCGGCAGGTTGGAAACGCCGGGGCCGGCATCCCCCTGCGTGGCATGGATGACCCTGACCTGCGCGCCTTCGCGCGCCAGTGCCGCGATCGCGGGAGCCATGAACAGCTCGTCATCAGGGTGGGCGACCACCACCAGCACCCGCTGCGGCGCGGCATCGTCCTGCGCGCCCGCCGTGGCCGTCGCCAGCGCGGCGAGTGCGATCATTCCCATCATCCGGATCATCTCTTGCCCTCTCTCTGGTGCTCACCTTGGCACTTGTGCGAGCGTGCCTGCAAATTGTTTGCGCGCCGCTCCTGCCCGATTATGCATACCCGCCATGAGCAATGACATGATGATGGCCCGCCTTGCCGAACCCTTCGGCAGCTTTCCCGAAATCCTGGTGGAATGGTCGCGGATCAAGGGCGATGAACTCGCCCTGCGCGACGACCGGCGCGAGGTTTACTGGGCGGAGCTGGTGGGCCTGGTCGAGCGGTTGGCGGCGCGGATGGTGGAAACGGGCCTTCAGCGCGGGCAATCGGTGGCGATCCTCGGCACATCGACGGTCGAATATGCGCTGGTGTTCCTTGCGGCGGTGCGGGCAGGCGGGGTGGCCGCGCCGCTCACCACCAGCGCCAGCCCCGAACAGCTTGCCGGCATGGCGAAGGATTCGGGCGCGATCCATCTGTTCATCGATGCCGCCAAGGCGGCGGAGCTCGGCCCCGATTTCATGGCCGATCTGATCCGCGTGCCGCTGGAGAGCATCGATACTTGGATGGCGCCTCCCGGCACCCGCGCACCGGATTTCGTGCCGGAGCCGAAGGATTCCTTCAACATCATCTATTCCAGCGGCACCACCGGTATTCCGAAAGGCATCGTCCATTCGCACCAGATGCGCTGGCGGCAATTCGCGGCGACGGCTTTGAGTTACCTCGGCGCAGGGCTGGAAGTGCGCTCGCTCGCCTCGACCCCGCTTTATTCGAATACCACGATGGTCGCTTTCCTCCCCGTTCTGCTCGCAGGCGGCTGCGTGCGGGTGATGGGCAAGTTCGACTGCGCGAAGTGGCTTGCCCATGCCGAGGCCGACCGCACGACCATCACCATGCTGGTGCCGGTGCAATACCAGCGGTTGATGGACTTCCCCGGCTTCGACGACTTCGACCTGTCGAGCCTCAAACTCAAATACTGCACCTCGGCGCCTTTCTCGGCGGAATTGAAGCGCGAGGTGCTGGCGCGGATGCCGGGCGGGCTGATCGAGATTTACTCGATGACCGAAGGCGGGGTTGTCTGCCTGCTGCCCTGCCATGAATTCCCCGACAAGCTGCACACTGTGGGCCGCCCCGCGCCGGGTAGCGAGCTGAAGGTGCTCGACGACGAGGACCGCGAGGTACCGCCCGGCACACCGGGTAACCTCATCGGTCGCAGCCTTACCATGATGAGCGGTTACAAGAACCGCCCCGACAAGACCGCCGAAGCCCAGTGGATCGACCCTGCAACGGGCGAGGCGTGGATGCGGATGGGCGATATCGGGCGGGTGGACGCCGAAGGCTTCGTCGAACTGGTCGGGCGCGCCAAGGACATGATCATCTCGGGCGGGTTCAACATCTATCCGACCGATCTGGAGGCCGAATTGCTGAAGGAAGCGGGCGTGGCCGAAGCGGCAGTGGTTGGCGTGCCGTCGCGCAAGTGGGGGGAAAGCCCGGTTGGCTTCGTGGTGTTGAAAGACGGCGCGGCGCGGCCTGCGGCGATCATGGCGGCGGTGAACGACCGGCTCGGCAAGACCCAGCGCCTCGCCGCGTTGCACCCCATCGCGGAAATGCCGCGCAGCCATATCGGCAAGCTGCTGAAGAGCGAGCTGCGCGAGGAAGCCGCGCGGCTGGGCGGGGTGGAGTAGATACAAGACGGCCCGGTTGTCGCATCGGACAACCGGGCCGCTTGGTTCCGGCGGCGCAAGGGAGAGGGATCTCGCGTATCGCCGGATAGCTGCTTTGCGCGCTTACACGATGTCCGAGGCGGGGCCTCAGACGATGAACGTGTTGAACGCGGTGCCGCTCATGACGAGGGCGAGCAGGAAGGCAATCGCCTTTTCACTGAACATGCGCATGGTTCTTTTTCCCTGTTCTGTTGTGGTTCGGGTTTGGTCCGGCGCGGCGCAGGAGAGAGGAATCGCCGCCCGGACACGAGCACCATATGGCAAGCTTCGCGTAATATTCAATCACATCGATGAATGAATATAATTCATCGCTGAAAGCGTTTTTTGCGATCACAGGGGGTTCGGAGCAAGGCGCAGCTGGAGACGCGGCCGCCAATGATAGGGGGAGGACTGGTGGCCGCGTCTCGCGTGCTGCTTGCCCGGCCTGTTGCGGCGGGGCGCCCGGCGGGGGCAGGAGGGCCAAGGGGGGGAGAACGGCCGTCCTTACCGGGTCTGGCAGGCAGGCAGAATAACCGTGTTCGGTCTCGATCTGCCGGACGATGGCCCCGCGTCGGGGAAGCCGGGGTGGAGAGAGAGGAGCCCGGCACGCATCGCGTGGTTGCCATTTGCTGTTCGATTGCGTCGAATTCAAATGAGAAAATGCCAAGGTTGGTTGCGTAAAACGCAACAAAATCCGCATTTGCCAAACGCAAGCGGCCGCCGGATCGCTCCGACGGCCGCCTTTTGTTTCAATGCTTTAAGGTCGCTCAGTTGGCGGCGACTTCACGGCCGCGGCGCGCTTCGGCGGCGGCAACGCGCTCGACTTCGGCCAGCGCCGCGGTGCGGGCTTCGGCAACGCACTTTTCGTCGACCACGGTGCGGCCATAAGCGTAACGCGCGGCGCCTTCGAGCTTGCAGGCCTGACGCAGCTTGGCGTCGATCCGCGCTTCGAGAGCGGCGCGGCCTTCTTCGCTTGTCACGTCGACATCGCCATAGGCGACGCGCAGAGTGACGGTCTGCTCACCGGCCTGCGGCGCGGCGAGAACGGGCGTGGCGACGGCGGCAAGGGCGATGAGGGGAAGAGTGAAACGCATGAGAGGTACTCCGGATTTGAGAGGGTGTCTGACATTGTGCGATGCCGCTGTCCGGCATTCGGTTGCTGTTTGAAACTCTGGTGCAGTGCACAAGAGATGTGTGCAAATGCGAAATGCGCGATAGTGGTTCCAAAGAATGCAACTTTTTCGCACCACTATTCCGGGAACCTTCTGATTTCCCTGCCCTAAAAAATTGATGCACTGCAAAATAGCTGTGCGCCCTCGCGGCGATGCTGGACAGCAGGGGGCGCGCTTCGTAATTCGCCGCCATGAGCGCGCACCCTTCCAGCCCGGCCGCGGGCGATTCCTCCGTTCCCGAATCGATCCTGATCGTCGATTTCGGGTCGCAAGTTACACAGCTGATCGCGCGCCGCGTACGCGAGGCGGGGGTCTATTCGGAAATCGCGCCTTTCACCCAGGCCGAGGCGGCGTTTGCGCGGCTCAAGCCCAAGGGCATCATTCTTTCAGGCTCCCCCGCTAGCGTGCCGGACGACGGCTCCCCGCGCGCGCCGCAGATGCTGTTCGATGCGGGCTTGCCGATCCTCGGCATCTGTTACGGGCAGCAGGTGATGACCCACCAGCTGGGCGGCGAGGTGCGGCCCGGCCATGAAACCGGCGAAGGCGGCGAATTCGGCCGCGCCTTCCTTACCGTCACCGCCGATTGCGCGCTGTTCGACGGGCTTTGGCAGGTGGGCGAGCGGCACCAGGTGTGGATGAGCCACGGCGACAAGGTGACGCAGTTCGCAGATGGCTTTGAAATCGTCGCCACCAGCGACGGCGCGCCCTTCGCGGTGATCGCGGACGAAAAGCGCCGCTTCTACGGCACGCAGTTCCACCCCGAGGTGGTCCACACCCCGGACGGCGGCAAACTGATCGCCAATTTCGTGCGCCATGTCTGCGGCCTTGCGGGCGATTGGACCATGGCGGAGTTCCGCAAGACCAAGATCGCCGAAATCCGCGCCCAGGTGGGCGACAAGAAGGTGATCTGCGGGCTTTCGGGCGGGGTCGATTCGGCGGTTGCCGCGGTGCTGATCCACGAAGCGATAGGCGACCAGCTGACATGCGTCTTCGTCGATCACGGGTTGATGCGGATGAACGAGGCCGAACAGGTCGTCACCCTGTTCCGCGATCATTACAACATCCCGCTGGTGCACGTGGAGGCCGAAGAGCTGTTCCTCGGCGGGCTGGCCGGCCTCACCGACCCCGAGGCCAAGCGCAAGTTCATCGGCAAGACCTTCATCGACGTGTTCGAGGCCGAGGCCAAGAAGATCGGCGGCGCGGATTTCCTCGCGCAGGGGACGCTCTATCCCGACGTGATCGAATCGGTCAGCTTCACCGGCGGGCCGAGCGTCACGATCAAGAGCCACCACAATGTCGGCGGCCTGCCCGAGCGCATGAACATGGCGCTGGTCGAGCCCTTGCGCGAATTGTTCAAGGACGAGGTGCGCGATCTGGGCCGCGAACTGGGCCTGCCCGATGCCTTCGTCGGTCGCCACCCCTTCCCCGGCCCCGGCCTCGCGATCCGCATCCCCGGCGAAGTCACAAAGGAACGCTGCGACATTCTGCGCAAGGCCGACGCGATCTATCTGGAAGAGATCCGCAATGCGGGCCTTTATGATGCGATCTGGCAGGCTTTCGCCGTGCTGCTGCCGGTCAAGACGGTCGGCGTGATGGGCGACGGGCGCACTTATGATTCTGTCTGCGCCCTGCGCGCCGTGACATCGACCGACGGGATGACCGCCGACGTCTTCCCCTATGACGCCGGCTTCCTCACGCGGGTCGCCACCCGCATCGTTAACGAGGTGAAGGGCATCAACCGCGTCGTCTACGATTACACGTCGAAGCCGCCGGGCACGATCGAGTGGGAATGAGGCGCTAAAGCCCCCCTTTCGGCGGCGCGGCAAATCGCATATTCCTCGCCCCGAAAGTTTTTTTGCTTCAAAGGTGTTGCCCGTGACGAACCTCCGCCCCCTTGCTGTTGCTGCCGCGCTCGCGCTCGGCCTTTCCGCCTGCGCCCAGCCTTCGGGTGCTGCATCTGACGGCGAATCTGTTGCCGCTGTGCCGGTGACCGAAGCGGCGTGGACGCTCGATCCGGCGACTTCGCGCCTGTCCTATGTCAGCATCAAGGCGGGCGAGATTGCCGAAGCCAACCGCTTCGACACGCTGTCGGGCAGCGTCGCGGCCGATGGCACCGCAACGATCGATATCGATCTGGCTTCGGTCAACACCGGGGTCGACATCCGTAACGAACGGATGCGCGAAATCTTCTTCCAGGTCGTGGACAATCCCAAGGCTGTGGTGACGGCGCAGCTGGATCCGGCGGCCTTTGCCGGCCTTGCGGTCGGCCAGTCGTTGACCCGTCCGCTTAAAGCGACGCTCGCGCTCAAGGGCGTGGAACAGGAGATCGAGACCGAAGTGCTCGTCACCCGCGCCGCCGACGATCGCGTCACGGTGGTGCCGACCGCGCCGGTTATCATCACCACCGACATGTTCGAATTGACCGACGAACTGGGCGAGCTGCGTGCGCTGGCGCAACTGCCGTCGATCACGCCTGCGGTGCCGGTTACCTTCGCGCTGTCCTTCACCCGCGACTGATCCGGTCTTTCCGGACAGATTGCGCTGGATCAATGTATTCCGGCCCTGTGCGGGGCATTTCCGTTTTTGCCGGGTAGGCCGGGAGCGACCCGATCCCATCGTATCCCAGCCTCCCGGTTCCTCGCACAAAATTGCATCCGGGCTGACGCTACGGCGCGCAGGGCCTGCGCTGTGCCTCTCCAAAAGCGGGCTTGAAAGCACGCCGCAAACAGGCTTGTGTCCCCGTCAAACGCAGCTTTTGACGGGAGAGAATACGCCATGAAGACCGCCATCACCGAAATGTTCGGCATCGAGCATCCGATCATCCAGGGCGGCATGCACTATGTCGGTTTCGCGGAGATGGCCGCCGCGGTTTCGAATGCGGGCGGGCTGGGCATCATCACCGGGCTGACGCAGGGCACGCCCGAAAAGCTCGCCAACGAAATTGCACGTTGCAAGGACATGACCGACAAGCCCTTCGGCGTGAATCTCACCATCCTCCCGACCCTCACGCCGCCCGACTATCCGGGGCTGGTAAAGGCCGTGATCGACGGGGGTGTGAAGGTGGTCGAGACTGCCGGGCGCAACCCGGTCGAGCTGCTGCCGCCGCTGAAGGATGCCGGGATCAAGGTGATCCACAAGTGCACCAGCGTGCGCCACAGCCTCAAGGCGCAGGAGATCGGGTGCGACGCGGTGAGCGTCGACGGGTTCGAATGCGGCGGCCACCCGGGCGAGGATGACGTGCCCAACTTCATCCTGCTGCCGCGTGCGGCTGACGAACTGGAGATCCCCTTCGTATCCAGCGGCGGCATGGCCGACGGGCGCAGCCTTGTGGCGAGCCTCGCGATGGGTGCGCAGGGGATGAACATGGGCACCCGCTTCATCGCCACCAAGGAAGCGCCGGTTCACGAGAACGTGAAGCAGGCGATCCTCGCCGCGAGCGAGCTCGATACCCGCCTTGTGATGCGCCCGCTGCGCAACACCGAGCGTGTGCTTAACAATGCCGCAGTCGAGCGCCTGATCCAGAAGGAGAAGGACCTCGGCGATGCCATCACCATTCAGGACATCCTGCCCGAAGTCGCCGGGGTCTATCCCAAGATCATGACCGAAGGCGCGATGGACGAAGGCGCGTGGAGCTGCGGCATGGTTGCCGGGCTGATCCACGACATCCCGACCTGCAAGGAACTGATCGACCGGATCATGCTACAGGCCGAGGAAATCATCGCCCGCATGCAGGCGATGGCCCGCGCCTGACACCATCTCGACGTGGGACAGTTCTTGCCCGCCGCCTAGGTATCCGTCCGCATTATCCTGAGCCGCGACCTGCGGCATCATCCTTGCGTGGTCGCGTTCTCGGGAGAGTCGGGCGCGGCGATTCGCAACGCTGCCGGCCGGCTACAGGAGGCTGATGGGCGGTGCCGCTCGCGGAGGAAGTGATGGGACTGGTTTTTGATCCGGCTGCCCTTGGCGGGCTGGCCGGGCTGATAGCTGTGGCGAGCTGGGCGCTGGGCCGGATACATGGCAGCCGTGCCGGGCCCGCGCGCCCGGACAGGGCCGGAATGCCCGCGGATGTCCCGTCGGCGGAGGTCGGGGCGGTTTCATCCCGGGCCCATGGCGGAAGCAACGCGCGCGCCGCGACGTCACCATGCCAGCAACGCGCACAGGAAGAACGCCGCGCATTGCTGTCCCGCCCGGTGGCGCTCGCCGAGCTTCACGCCGAAGTCACTGCGATCCGCCGCGACGAACGTATTCTGGAGCGCGCGCCGGACAGTCGGGAACCGATCATTCTGCGCAGCAGCGTCGAGGGGGGCGCAGCCGTGTGCCGCTATATCGGATTGAGCGGGCGACCCACCTGCCCCGCAGCCACACGATCTGCCTGCCCCGACCGTCAGGCTTGCGGCGGCATGGCGGCGGAACCGATGATGCCGGCCTTGTCCGACCGGATGTGACGCGGGCGAGGGGGATCAGCCCTCGCCGGAATCGTCTTCTTTCACCCGGGTGTAGGGGATGAAGTCCTCGAAGAAGACCGCGCCGGTAAAGAACCCGACATTGCGATCGATCGTGGTCATCACGTCGAGCCGGCACAGCTCGCTGGCATTGAACCGCCGCGTAACCAGCGCGTCGCTGCCGTCGATATCCTCGGGGTTGCGGGTGCGCTGGACATAGATCGTGTTGCCGCGCCCATAGACATAGGCGGTCTTGTCGATCGTCTCCATCGGCATGTTCGGGAAGGTCCGGATGCAGCGCACCGGTTCACCGGCGACACGGCCTTCGAGCAGTTTGGCGAGCCGCTTTTCACCCTTGGTCATCGGCGCGGCCTCGGCCTCGGCCTTGGTCTCGACATCGCCCTGACCCGTGTCTTGCGCGATTGCGGGCACGGCCAGAGCCGCCGCGAGCGCAGCTGCAATCCCGGCGATCAGAGGGCGGATGGAAGCTGAGAGGTAGGTCACGGTCGATTCTCCGCTGGTAGGATGATCTCTACCTAGCACAGATCGCCTTAACCCGCGCTGAGCGCGAATCAGCCGCGCGCGGGGCTCGCCCCTGACGAAATGTCGGGCAGGGCGGCCTGATCCGCCCCATCGGCCGGGCCGCCGCGCAGCACGAAGCGCCGGTCGCAATAGCCGCAATCGACATAGCCGTGTTCGTCGATTTCGAGGAACACGCGCGGGTGGCCAAGCGCGGCCGGGCGATAACCCGCGCCGCCGCGGATGTCGCTGGCGCCGTCGCAGCTGACGCGCCGCGTATCGACCAGCAGGACTTCGGGAGGGGCAATGCTCATGCGCCTGCCGATACCTGCGCCGCCGCCCGAGTGCAATTGCCTTTGGCGCAGGGCTTGCCTAGGGCGATGCCATGTCCGCTCAACCCGCCATCCGCATCGACAACCTCGTCAAACGCTATGCCCCTGCCAAGGGGGCCAACGGCACGGTGACAGAGGGCAAGCTTGCGCTCGGCGGGGTCAGCTTCGATGTGCCCGAAGGATCGATCTTCGGATTGCTCGGCCCCAATGGCGCGGGCAAGTCGACGCTGATCAACATCCTTGCAGGGCTGGTCAACAAGACATCGGGCACGGCGGAGATCTGGGGTTTCGATATCGACCGGCACCGCCGCAATGCGAGCCGTTCGATCGGGATTGTCCCGCAGGAAATCGTGTTCGATCCTTTCTTCACCCCGTTCGAGGTGCTGGAAAACCAGGCCGGCTTCTACGGCATCCCCGCGGCCCTGCGCCGCAGCGAGGAATTGCTGCAAGCAGTGCGGCTGGCCGACAAGCGCAATGCCTATGCCCGCACCCTGTCGGGGGGCATGAAACGCCGCCTGCTGGTGGCCAAGGCGATGGTGCATTCCCCGCCGATCCTCGTGCTGGATGAACCCACTGCCGGGGTCGATGTCGATCTGCGCCGCCAGCTGTGGGAACTGGTGAGCGAACTCAACCGCGAAGGCGTGACGGTGGTGCTAACCACGCACTATCTCGAAGAGGCAGAGGAACTGTGCGATCGCATCGCGATCATCAACCATGGCCAGATGATCGCCAACAAACCGACCCGCGAGCTGGTCGATATGGCGCGCGAGAAGGTGGTTGCGGTCACTGCCGCCGCCGATCTTGCCGCGGCACCTGCGCATGATGCCTTTGTGCGGGTGGAATGGGATGGCGCACGCGAGGTAGAGGTGACCTACGACAAGGACCGGATGAGCGCTGGCCAGGTGCTCGCGATCCTGCAGGAGCAAGGGCTGGTGATCGAGGATGTCACCACCCGCGAACCCGATCTCGAAGACGTTTTCGTGCAATTGACCGGCAGCGCTGCCTAGTCCTCGCGCTTGCGCCACTTGCGGTGGCCGACCCGCAGGATCGCCGCGCTGCAATGGCGGCACTCTCCGACATAATGCTTGCCGTCCCATTTCACCTTGCGCCGGAGGGGCTCGTGTCTGTCGACGGCGCATCCGATGAATGAAATGAAGGACATAGGAGAGATAATTCCGGCTTCAGGGTTGGCTTTTCCGGGCCGACCCGGCGACCGACTGCGTCTGGTGGGCCGAGCCTAGGTAGAAAGCCATAAGTCACATTCCTTAAGCGCGTGTGACAGTGCATGGCCCTTGCCCGCCGCCCGATTGCGCGCCATGGCACGCAAATGGCGACGGAGAATGGATTGCGACAGGCGCATGACGTTGTGGTGATCGGATCGGGCGCTGCCGGGCTGACGGCGGCGTTGGCGCTGGCCGAGACCCGCAGCGTGCTGGTGCTGGCCAAGGGCACGCTTACCGGCGGATCGACCGCTTGGGCGCAAGGCGGGATCGCTGCGGTGCTCGATACCGGCGACACCTTCGAGGATCACATCCGCGACACCATGGTCGCGGGCGCGGGCCTGAACGACCTCGCCACGGTCGAATTCGTGATCGAGCGCGCCCCGCAGTCGATCGACCGGCTGTGCGAGCTGGGCGTGCCGTTCAACCGCGATGCGGATTCGCTCCACCTCACCCGCGAAGGCGGCCATTCGCACCGGCGCATCGTCCATGTCGACGATGCCACCGGCTGGGCGGTGCAGGAGGCGTTGCTGAAAGCCGCCGAGGCCAATCCCAACATCACCCTGTTGCCCGGACGCACCTGCATCGATCTCATCACCGATCGCCACCGCGAGCATTTCTCCGCCGCGGGCCGCGTTTGGGGCGTCTATGCGCTCAACGAGGAAACCGGGCGGGTCGAACGCCATGTCGCCCGTGCGACCGTGCTGGCCAGCGGCGGGGCGGGGCGCGTGTATCAATTCTCCACCGCTCCGCGCGGCGCCACCGGGGACGGGATCGCGATGGCATGGCGGGCAGGCGCGCGCGTCTCCAACATGGAGATGATGCAGTTCCACCCGACCTGCCTCTACAATCTCGACGTGAAGAACTTTCTGATCACCGAGGCTGTGCGCGGTGAGGGCGGGCACCTGCTCCACCCCGAAACCGGCCGCCGTTTCATGGTCGATTACGACCCTGAACGCATGGAACTGGCCCCGCGCGATGTGGTGGCCCGCGCGATCGACGACCAGATCAAGCGCTTCGGCCTCGATTACGTCCACCTCAATATCAGCCACCAGCCGGCGGACTTCGTGCGTGAGCACTTCCCGACGATCTACGACAAGCTGATGGGCCTCGGCATCGACATGACGAAGCAGCCGATCCCGGTCGTCCCGGCGCAGCACTATACTTGCGGCGGAGTGGTGGTCGGCCTCGACGCGCGCACCGATGTGCCGGGGCTGTGGGCCGCGGGCGAATGCACCGAAAGCGGCCTGCACGGCGCGAACCGGCTCGCGTCCAACAGTTTGCTCGAATGCTTCGTGTTCGGCGAGGCGGCGGCGCAGGACATCCTGTCGCGCTGGGACACGCTGGAAGCGCCCCCTGCGGTTCTGCCATGGGACGAAAGCCGCGTGACGGACTCGGACGAAGAAGTCGTCATCAAACAGAACTGGACCGAAATCCGCCGCTTCATGTGGAACTATGTCGGCATCGTGCGCACCACCAAGCGGCTCGAACGCGCCGCCCACCGCATCGCCCTGCTGAAACGCGAGGTGGAGGAATATTACGGCGCGTTCCGGGTGACGACCGATCTGATCGAGCTACGCAACCTGCTGCAATCGGCGGAACTGATCGTGACAAGCGCCCTGCACCGCAAGGAGAGCCGGGGGCTGCATTACACGATGGACTATCCCGACATGGCGGCGGAGGCGAAGGATACGGTGCTGGTGCCTTAGGGCCGCTGTGATCGGGCAGGGCGGGTTCGGTCAGGGTTCATCTCGCCGCGTCTAGCCGGACAGGGCATTGAACCAACCAACCGAGAGGCGACCGATGAAGAAACTGCTTTGCGCGCTTTGTATGGCTGCGCTGGCCGCCCCCCTCGCCGCGCAGGACGATCCTGCTCCCACCGAAAACGCGCCAGAAAATTCAATAGTCGTCACTGCGCAGCGTTCCGGCGCGCCGATGTGGACTATCGACACGCCCAGCGGCACCATCATCCTCGTCGGCGAGATCCGGGCGATCCCGAAAACCACGCCGTGGCAGCCCGACCGGCTCGAGGATGCGACCAAGGCTGCGGACCGCGTCATCCTCGGCGCGAAGCCCAAGATTTCGCCCGGCGATGTGCTGCGGCTGATGTTCTCCGGCTCGAAATTCACCAAGCTGCCCGACAAGACCGTGGCGAGCCAGTATCTGACCCCCGAACAATGGGCGCGGCTCTCGATGCTGGGCGAAGCGCATGACGAAGATTATTCGCGCCAGTCCTTCCTGATCACGTCCTTCGAGATGCTGCGCAAGGAATTGCGCTTCAACCGCAACACCGCGCGCGACGCCTCGGACGTCGTGAAGGACGCCGCCGAGAAGGCCGATGTCCCCATCACCCGCGCCGCCACCCTGCGCGGCGAGGATATCATCGACAACCTCGCCGATGCGCCGCCGACCGCGCATATCCCCTGCCTCACCTCAGCGATGGACGCATTGGAAACGGGCCCCGACATCGTCGAACAGCGCGGGGCGGACTGGCGGCGCTATGATATTCCCGCGGTGATGGCGAACCCGCTCGAACAGGCGCTGGGCCGCTGCTGGCCCTGGGCGGACGAGACTTTGGGCAGCGAACTCAGGACCATCTGGGTCGATCGGATCGCCGAAGCCAGCGCCGTGAAGGGCACGACGCTGGCGGTGGTGCCGCTCAGGGTGTTGGCGGAAAGCGACGGCGTGCTTGACCAATTGGCGCTGCGCGGCTTCGATATAGCCGGACCCGCGTGGAAGTGACCGCGCGGGCGTGAGAGAGGATCGCCGCACCAATGCCCACCGTCACCACGCCCAATACCGGTATCGAGATCTTCTACGAGGACCACGGCGATCCCGCGCATGAAACCATCCTGCTGGTGATGGGCCTCGGCGCGCAGCTGACCTTGTGGCCCGATGAACTGGTCGAGGCGCTGACGGGCGAGGGCTTCCGCGTCATCCGTTACGATAACCGCGACATCGGCCTTAGCCAGAAGATGGAAGGCGCCCGCGCGCCCTCGCTCCCGATCCAGCTGCTGCGCAAGAAGATCGGCTTTCCGGCCAAGGTCCCCTATACCCTCACCGACATGGCGCATGACGGGATCGGGCTGCTCGATGCGCTCGGCATCGGTCAGGCGCACGTCGTCGGCGCATCGATGGGGGGCATGATCGTCCAGCTGATGGCGGTGCATCACCCCGATCGGCTGATGAGCATGACCTCGATCATGTCGACCACCGGCAACGGCAAGCTGCCGCAGGCCGAAAAGCACGCGATGGAGGCACTGATCGCCCCGCTGAAGAGCATGGACGAGGAAAGCCTTGTCGCCCACGGTCTGAATATCGCGAAGAATATCGGCAGCCCGGGCTTCCCCTTCGATCCCGAACAGCAGCGCGAGAAGGTGCTGCGGAACGTGCGCCGCTCGGTCTATCCGGCGGGCCTGCCGCGCCAACTGGCCGCGATCATCGACGACGGCTGCCGCCGTTCGCGCCTTGCCAATGTGCGCACGCCGACGCTGGTGCTGCACGGCGAGGCCGATCCGCTGGTGAAGCTGGAGGCGGGCGAGGATACCGCGCGCCACATCTCCGGTGCGCGGCTGGTGACGATTCCGGGCTGGGGCCACGACATTCCCCCCGAACTGGTCGGCCGCGTGGCCGAGGAGATCGTGGTTCACGCCCGTCAGGGCTGACCCCGAGCGAGCCGTTTTCGCCGTATTTGCCCGGATACGGGACAGGGCCGTCAGGCTTGCCTCGCGGACAAGGCCGGGACCCGACCCCGGGTTAATAAGGTGTTACCCCTAAGCCTTTGACGCTTTCTGGTGCCGCTGTGCACAGCGTCCGCAGCCGTTCCGGGGCCATCCGCTCCGAAAGCTGCGATGGGGGGAGAGAAAAATGAACAAGGTAATCTTGGGCGGCGCGTCGCTGCTGGCGCTGGCAATGGCCGTTCCGGCTTTGGCGCAGGTCAACAACACCAGCATTGTGACCCAGTCGGGTAGCACGCAGGACGCCGAGGTGGTGCAAAGCGGCCTGGGCAACACCTCCACCGTCGAGCAGAGCAATGCCAATAATGATGCCGAAGTCACGCAGTCGAGCACGGGCAGCACCTCAAACGTGACGCAATCGGGCAACGGTGATCGGGCACTTGTCAATCAGGCTGCCGCTGTCAGCACCTCGCGCGTCACGCAGTCGGGCACCAGCGGTTACGTCGAGGTCGCGCAAGTCGGCGACGATCAGGATTCGACCGTTACGCAAAGCGGCAACAATAATGACGCCAATGTGTTCCAGGCGGCGACGGGCAATATGTCGACGGTGACGCAAAGCGGTTCCAGCCAGATCGCCGACGTCGACCAGACCGGCGCGGGCAACACCAGCACGCTGACCCAGTCGACCAACAATTACACCGCCAACATCATCCAGTCGGGCGACGTTAACACCGCGACCACGACCCAGCTCGATGCGGGTGTGTTCGGCAATACGGGAAGCACCGTCAATACGACGCAGGCTGGTAACGGGAACACCGCGACGGTGAACCAGCGCAGCATCAATTCGACCAGCAACATCACCCAGATGCTGGGCGCCGACGGCAACACCGCAACGGTGACGCAGGGCGCCGTCTCGCGCCGCCAGACCAGCAACATCACCCAGTCTGGCGACTTCAACACGATCACCGTGCAGCAGGGTGTCAACGGCTCGGGCCCGACCGATGACGACAATCTCAGCAATGTCACCCAGAGCGGCAACGGCAATGTCGGCACTGTGCGCCAGTACCTCAGGAACGGCACCAGCACGCTGACCCAGAGCGGCAGCGGAAATACCGCGACGACCGAGCAGGGCATCACCGGTGTCGGTTCGGGTTTCGGCCCCTTTACGGCGACTGTGATCCAATCGGGTAGCGGCAACACCTCGGACGTGTTCCAGCGCTCGATCGCCAGCACGGTTTATGTCGAGCAGATCGGGGCGGGCAACACGTCCTCGGTCACGCAGCAGTTCTACAATAGCGGCACCAATGCCAACTCGGGCAACAGCGCGACGGTGATGCAGTACGGCGATCTGGGCGATTCGGAGATCACCCAGAGCGGCAATGATCACATCGCGACGCTCGATCAGTATGGCGACCTGAACGATTCCTTCATCACCCAGACCGGGGCGACGAACAGGGCGAATGTGACGCAGGACAGCTTCGAGAACCTCTCCAGGATCACGCAAGGCGGATCGGGCAACGTCGCCACGGTGAACCAGAATGCACCGCCCCCGCCCCCGGCCCCGTAAGCACGCGGCGCGCGATCACAGGAATGCGAAAGGGGCGGCGCCGGATGGTGCCGCCCTTTTTCATTGCGGGCGCGGTTCCTCTAGGATCCGGGGGCACGCCCGGACGCAACAATCATGCAGCCGGACGTGCAAAAGATTCACGGATTGATTCACATGATTCAATCACCAAATTTTTCTTCACAGATTCAATTTGGGGCTTGTCAGGCACGCGACTCAAGCTTGCTCCACGCGTCGCGCCGTTTCGGGCCATGGCCAGATGGCCGGACATGGTGATTTAAGGGTTAATCGCCCGTTGACGTGGAATCGTACCTGATTCAGTATCTAGTGGTTCGGTTCAAAGCGGACCCCCAAGCATTGGTGACTCCCCGTAGAAAGCCCCCAGGGGTGACAGGGGGCGGAGTCGCTGCCGGGACGGGGGAATGCGGCGAACCGGGAGGCGAATGACAAGCCGGCCTGTGGAGCCCTCGGGGGACATCCTGTTGGCGGGTTTGTGGATCGTCCTGTATAGAACAGAATCGGAACGCGGGCCTTGTGCCGGGTTGTGATTCGGGGGACACAAGTGGGGCAAGCGATGGAATTCAAGGCGAGCGATGGCGTGACGGACGAAGTGCTGAACGAAGTGGATGCGGGCGCTGCGGCCCCGGTGAAGGATGAAAAGGCCGTGACGATGAACAAGGCGGATACCGGTTCGGACGCGCTGATCGCCGCCAAGGCGACCGAAGCGCTCGCCGGCGCGATGGTCGAAGCGGCCAAGCAGGCGGCCGCACCCGACAGCAAGAAGGTGAATGATCGTCGCTTCACGATCACGACCGATGCGGCGCGCGATGCCAACCTGACCGAATTCGGCAAGGAAACCCTGACCGACCGTTACCTGCTGCCCGGCGAAAGCTATCAGGATCTGTTCGCCCGCGTGGCGGATGCCTACGCCGATGATCAGGACCACGCCCAGCGATTGTATGACTACATCTCGAACCTGTGGTTCATGCCGGCAACGCCGGTGCTGTCGAACGGCGGCACCAACCGCGGCCTGCCGATTTCGTGCTATCTCAACTCGGTGTCCGACAGCCTCGAAGGCATCGTCGGCACCTGGAACGAGAACGTGTGGCTCGCCTCGAAGGGCGGCGGGATCGGCACCTATTGGGGCAATGTCCGCGGCATCGGCGAACCGGTCGGCCTCAACGGCAAGACCAGCGGCATCATTCCCTTCGTGCGGGTGATGGACAGCCTGACGCTGGCGATTTCGCAGGGCTCGCTGCGGCGCGGCTCGGCGGCGTGCTATCTCGATATCTCGCACCCCGAGATCGAGGAGTTCCTCGAAATCCGCAAACCTTCGGGCGACTTCAACCGCAAGGCGCTGAACCTGCACCACGGCGTGCTCGTCACCGACGATTTCATGGCGGCTGTGCGCGACGGCGCCGAATTCGAGCTCAAGAGCCCGAAGGACGGCAGCGTGCGCGGCAAGGTGGATGCGCGTTCGCTGTTCCAGAAGCTGGTCGAAACCCGGCTCGCGACGGGCGAACCCTACATCGTCTTCTCCGACACCGTGAACCGGATGATGCCCAAGCATCACCGCGAGCTGGGCCTCAAGGTCTCGACTTCGAACCTGTGCTCGGAAATCACGCTGCCGACCGGTATCGACCACCTCGGCAATGATCGCACCGCGGTGTGCTGCCTGTCCTCGCTCAACCTCGAAAAGTGGGACGAGTGGAACACCGACAAGCAGTTTATCGAGGACGTGATGCGCTTCCTCGACAACGTGCTGCAGGACTATATCGACCGCGCGCCGGACGAGATGGCCCGCGCCAAGTATTCCGCCGCGCGCGAACGTTCGGTCGGCCTCGGGGTGATGGGCTTCCACTCCTATCTCCAGTCCAAGGGCATCGCCATGGAAAGCGCGATGGCCAAGGCGGTGAACCTGAAGATGTTCAAGCATGTTCACGCCAAGGCGTCGGAAGCCTCGATGCTGCTGGCGCAGGAACGCGGGCCCTGCCCCGATGCCGCCGACATGGGCGCGATGGAGCGGTTCAGCTGCAAGATGGCGATCGCGCCGACCGCGTCGATCAGCATCATCTGCGGCGGCACCTCGGCCTGTATCGAACCGATCCCGGCCAATATCTACACCCACAAGACCCTGTCGGGCAGCTTCATCGTCAAGAACCCCTATCTTGAAAAGCTGCTGGAAAAGAAGGCGAAGAATTCCAACAATGTATGGAATTCGATCCTCGAACGCGGCGGGTCGGTGCAGCACCTCGACTTCCTCACGCCGGAGGAAAAGGCGACCTACAAGACCAGCTTCGAGATCGACCAGCGCTGGCTGCTCGAATTCGCGGCCGATCGTACGCCCTACATCGATCAGGCCCAGTCGCTGAACCTGTTCATCCCGGCCGACGTCGACAAGTGGGACCTGATGATGCTGCACTACCAGGCGTGGGAAAAGGGCATCAAATCGCTCTACTACCTGCGCTCCAAGAGCGTGCAGCGCGCCGGCTTCGTCGGCGGGGTGGAAGCGGACAACACGCCCGAACTCGCGAAGATCGAACTGGCCGCCGGCGGCGAGCAGACCGATTACGAGGAATGCCTGAGCTGCCAGTGAGCTAGTAGACGCAATGCGCAGCCGCCGCCACTCACGCATCCCGACGACCGCGACCGGATCGTGCCGGACATCGCGCGGGATGCAGTGGGACCTTGCGCTGGCGGACCTGTCGGAAGGCGGATGCCGGCTCGACGATCCTCGCGGGCAATTGCGGCTGGGCGAATTCGTCCGGCTCTACATCGCCGGCACCGGGCCGCACATGGCCGAGGTGGCATGGCGGCAGGGGGCGCGGGTCGGGATCGAATTTTCCCGTCCGCTGCCGCCGCGGGTGTTCCACCTGCTTGCCGCTGCGGACTGGGGCGGAGCGCAGTCCGCCTTCGAGGAAGACCGCAGCAATCTGCCGGTCAGGCGGATGATCTGATTATGGCCCGCCCCGGCCACAACGGGGCAGGAAGAAGGGGGAAGGAATGAATCTGCCGTTCGGAATGGGGATTTTCGGCCTCGTCGTGTGCGCGATCTTCGCGTTCACCGCGATCCGCGAATTGCGCCGCGACCGGCCCGGCCATGCGCGCAACGCGGCGATGATCCACATCGCCATGGTGTCGATGTTCGTGCCTTTCTGCATCTACGTGCTTGTCGCCTACGCCCCCTGATTTCCACACCGTGAATCCGCGGCGCCCCGCGCGCCGTATCTGACAAACCGACT
The DNA here is from genome assembly GCF_028595285.1 of Erythrobacter fulvus. Taxonomy (GTDB): domain Bacteria; phylum Pseudomonadota; class Alphaproteobacteria; order Sphingomonadales; family Sphingomonadaceae; genus Erythrobacter; species Erythrobacter fulvus. Next base: position 115,862 of record NZ_JAQQXQ010000010.1, read on the forward strand.
GCAACCGCCTATATTGGCCCTTACAGACATCCAATCGAAGGAAGACCGCCGATGTCGCTGCTCGAAGCCCGCACCACCTACAAGCCGTTCCAGTATCCGTGGGCCTATGACTTCTGGAAGCGCCAGCAGCAGATCCACTGGATGCCCGAGGAAGTCCCTCTGGGCGAGGATTGCCGCGACTGGGCGCAGAAGATCACCGATCACGAGCGCAATCTGCTCACCCAGATCTTCCGCTTCTTCACCCAGGCCGATGTCGAGGTGCAGAACTGCTACCACGACAATTACGGCCGCGTGTTCAAGCCGACGGAAGTGAAGATGATGCTCGCCGCCTTCTCCAACATGGAGACGGTGCACATCGCCGCCTATTCGCACCTGCTCGACACCATCGGCATGCCCGAGGCGGAATACAGCGCCTTCCTCGAATACGAGGAGATGAAGGACAAGCATGACTTCCTCGGCCAGTTCGGCGTCGATACGGATGAGGATATCGCCCGCACGCTGGCGGCCTTCGGCGGCTTTACCGAAGGGCTCCAGCTCTTCGCCAGCTTTGCCATGCTGATGAACTTCCCGCGCTTCAACAAGATGAAGGGCATGGGCCAGATCGTCAGCTGGTCGGTGCGCGACGAATCGCTGCACTGCGAAGGCATCATCAAGCTGTTCCACACCTTCTGCGAGGAACGCCAGTGCCTCACCAAGGCGGTGAAGGAAGACCTGATCGACATCTGCCAGAAGACCGTGCGGCTGGAAGACAACTTCATCGATCTCGCCTTCGAACTCGGCCCCGTCGACGGGATGAGCCCCAAGGATATCAAGAAGTATATCCGCTACATCGCCGACTGGCGCCTGAAGCAGCTCGGCCTGCAGCCGATCTACCTGATCGACGATCACCCGCTGCCGTGGCTCCAGCCGCTGCTCAACGGGGTGGAGCACGCCAACTTCTTCGAAACCCGCGCGACCGAATATTCCAAGGGCGCCACCCGCGGCGACTGGAACACCGTGTGGTCAAGCTTCGACAAGCGCCAGAAGGCCAAGGCGGTCAACGAGGACGGCGTCGAAGCGGACGGTCCGGGGCTGTTTGGAGCTGAGGCTGCGGAGTAGGGGGTGCGCATTGGACGAAGAGACGCCATCGTTCGATCCGAACAAATTTGCCGCTGAGGTCGTTCTTCAAGGAACTGAGCGCGCGGCCAAACAGTTTGGCAACTCTGCTCCGGTAGCCAGCATTCGGCGGCTCTACCAACAGCTTACTAATGCATACCAGCCGTATCTTGAGAAGACCTATCGGCGTGTTAGTACGATAAGGACGTTCCTAAAGCCTACAGAATCAATAGATTTGTTGTCGGCCTATGTTCCGGTCGACTTAGGCTCAGGACCCATTAAATTCTTGCATTGGCGGCGATGCCTTGATTCACTCGCAGGTGCTGCGGGTGTCTGAGCTTTGGTTGTTGAGCGAGGCGCAGATGCGCCGGATTGAGCCTTATTTCCCACTGTCGCACGGCATCCCGCGGGTCGATGATCGGCGGATCGTGAGCGGCAT
>NZ_JAQQXQ010000011.1 GCF_028595285.1 Erythrobacter fulvus
AGCTCAAGGACTGGCGACGGATCCACACCCGTTATGACCGCTGCGCGCACACGTTCATGTCCGCCATCTGCATCGCCGCAACCGTCATCTTCTGGCTGCCGCAATGAGTCCTGAGCCTAGAGCGTTCCAATAAGAGCTTAAGTGCAGCAGAACTCCTAGATTGTATTCACGATGATCAATCGTTTATTGTGGTGGGCTTGGCGGGTCGCGGCAAAAGCGTTTTAATGCGCTATTTGGCGCTGTCGATGTATCATGCGCCAAGAGGAAAGTTGCCACTTTTTCTTGAATTAAGGTCATTGAACTCCTTAACAAAGAAAGATATTCTTCATCTAATACATGCGCAATATAACTCAGGGAATGCTGTAAAGTTCGATGATTTTTTGGATGCGCTATCTCGAGGCTATTTCGTAATTCTATTGGATGGTTTTGACGAAATCGCCCCAACAGATCGGGACGAAGTGGAGCGGGAAATACTCGAAATAAGGCAAGAGTACCCAGAATGCCCGATTGTAGTATCGGGACGACATGACGAGCGCTTTTCGTCATGGGAAAGCTTTACTGTCCTGCAATTATCAGCGATGACAAGAGATCAGACCCGCCTCTTAATTGAGAAGGCCGAGTACTCAGAAGAAGTCAAGAAGAACTTTTTGAAAAGATTGACATCTGCGTTCTTCGAAGAGCACGAGAGCTTCCTAAATACACCGCTCTTGGCCATCATGCTCATGAGAACATTTGAAGAATATGCTGAGATTCCGAGCAGTCTGCATGAGTTCTATAGGAATGCATTTGACACATTGATCAGAAGACATGATGCAATGAAAAGTCAATTTCTGCGGGCGACGCACTCTGGATGTACAGCGGAAGAATTTAAGAAGGTTTTTGCAAGTTTCTGTGTTCTTACCTACTCAAAGTCTGCGTTCTCATTCCATCGAGATGACGCGCTGAACTACGTTAGCTCCGCTATCAGGCAGCAGGGGATGAATGCAGACCCTTCTCTTCTTTTAAAGGACCTGATTGAGTCCATCTGTCTGCTACACGAAGAGGGTCTCGAAATCAGCTTTGTGCACCGCTCCTTTCAAGAGTATTTCTGTGCAGTCTTTCTATCGATGTCGCCCGGTGGCTTCATTGAAAGATATTTCGAGACCGCCAACCTTCGAGTGCATGATAACGTTCTTCCGATGTTGATGGGTATTTGTCCCGAACGTGTTGAAGACGAGTGGGCGTCGGATTTTGTTGAGGATCTAATAAAAAAATATCCGAAGCAAGACGTTTCTCGGCATACGAGACTATTTGCCGACCGATATCCAGAGTGGAATCTTCATCAGTCAAGTGATCACCGCTTCTTTTCGGTTTTTGAGAGCACTAGGCTCGACAGATGTGTGCGTATTTTGGAGAATCTCTACCCTGGAAATTTTCAAAAATGGGTGCGTCCGAAGTCAGTAAGAGAAGTGAGGGAAAAGGAGTCTCGTCAGATCGAAGCCTTAATAAACTTGGAAGGACGAGGGGTAACCTCGCTAGAAGGCCTCAGCCTATTTTTGAAAGAAGCATCAGAGAAGAAGGAAGTGCCAATGTTCCGATTCTCTGTAGACCCATCTTTCGAACCATTTTTTATTGAGCTTCTTGGAAAAAATTATGAGACGACTTTAAAAGGTATTGATTCGATTCAAAAGGTGCAGCGCGACCGGCGCCGCAAAGGTGACAAATTTATTGAAGAGCTCTTTAACTGAAATTGCATTCGCTTCCGCAATCCATCGCGCCATAAACCTGCCGCGATGGATCTGCTCGGCCTCGTGCGCACCCCAGCCCATATCGCCGCCGTCTTCCTGATCGTGTTCTTCTGGTAGGCTGTCTGTCGCTCCTCGCGGCGGGAGTGGCGGCCTGATACCAGTCCTTGCGCGCCCCTCCCGCTCCCATTCGCCTTTCCTACCACCGCCCCCGCGCCCTAGGCTCTGCGCGATGCGTCCGCTGTGCCTCTTGTGCGTCGCCCGCGCCGCCCTTTGCGGCTCTGTCACCTGCATCCCGCCCGTTTTCCCGCTCGCGCCATGTGTTCGTCCGCTGCGGGCGTTTAATCTTAAGCATCTGAAAAACAGTTATAAAGCCTGCGCAGGTAAAGTATACAGGGTGTCACCTTTGTATACTTCACATCCGCTCTCTGCCGCTCGCCCGATCGGGGGTGGGAAAATCCCGCCGCCCGTGTCACACTCGCCGGCGGGGCGCTTTACGGGGGGAATCAGGCCATGACGGGACCATTGGGGCGCCGTGCGCGCAATCTGGAAGAGCTGGGGATCAACATGGGTGCGCTGATGGAAAGCGCGCCGCAGCAGCATTTCCGCCCGCTCGAACCGCAGCCGGGGGATGTTTACATCACCTGCTGGGCCAAAAGCGGCACCACGATGATGCAGCAGATGTTCCACCAGATCCGGATGATCGCCGCCACGGGTGCGGGCGATATGGATTTCGACGATATCAGCCGGATGACCCCCTGGGCGGATACCGCGGTGATGGTGGATCTCGACATGAACATAGCCCAGCGTGCGGCCCCGCGCGGGTTCAAGTCGCATCAGTCCTACGAGAATCTGCCGGCGGGCGGGCGCTATGTCGTCACTTTGCGCGATCCGAAGGAGACCTATGTCTCGTTCTACCGCTTCTTCGACGGCTGGCATATCGAGCGCGGCAGCCTGTCGCTGGACGAATTCTTCCCGTTGTGGATGGCCGGCGGGCCGGGCGGGTGCGATTACTTCACCCATCTGCTCAGCTGGTATGCGCGCCGCGATGCGCCCGACACGCTGCTTTACAGCTACCGCTGGGCGGCGAAGAACCGCGCGGCGATGATTGCGCGGATGGCGGACTTCCTCGGGCTGTCGCTGACGCCGGAACAGGCCGCGCTGGTGGAGGAGATGACAAGCCGCGAATTCATGCACGCGCATCATGATCGCTTCGACGACAGCATGATCTGCCGCGTGATGGAGGAACGGCTGGGGATTCCGGACGATGCGGATTCGACCAAGGTGCAGGCAGTGGGGAGCGATGCCGGGGTGATCCCTCCGGCGATTGCGGCGCAAATCGATGCGATGTGGGCCGAAAGGGTGCTGCCCGCCACCGGTCATGCCGATTTCGCCAGCCTCGCCGCGGCGATCGATCCGGCCTGACATCTGCCGCGCGCAACTTGATCCGCGTCAAATACCGTGCGGCGCGGGCGGCCTAGGCAGATCGTGCGAACTAAGGGAGAATTTCATGTCCGCTCATACGCCGCACGAATTGCACGACGAATTTCCGAATGATGCCGAAGCGCTGCACCGGCTGAAGTTAGAGAATGCGCATTTCGCGCGGTTGGCCGAACGGCATCACGAGGTGAACCGCGAAATCCACCGCATCGAAAGCGAGATCGAGGCGGCAAGCGACGAACGGATCGAGGCGTTGAAGAAAGAGCGGCTGCATCTGCTCGACGAGATTGCGGCGATGCTGGACCAGCAGTCCGAAGCCACTGCCTAATCGCAGCTTGTGCGGGCGGTGCAAGAGGCGACGCGCCGCCCGCAACCCGTCCCGGCCGCGATAGATCGGCCGGTCAACTGCGGGGCGTGGCGCGGCGATCGTCAACCGAACGGCGATCACCCTTGCGGCGGTCGGGGCCGTCAAAGGGCTGCTGCGCCTGCCTGCGGTCGCTCTTGCGTCGGCCTTCGGCAGGGAAGTCCTTCGGATTATCGTCGTCAGCCATGCTTACCTCCGGTGCGGATTTTTATCATCAAGCGACCGGAAAACCAAATCGGGCGTCAAGGCCTTGGCCAAGCCGCCTTGCACTGCGCGCGCAACGCGCTAGGGGCGCGGCATTGCATTTGCCCGCAAGCGGGCGAGAGAAAGCGATGCCTGTGACCGACACCAAGCCAAGCGCCTCCGGCGCGCCGATGCCCGATCTTTCCAAGGCCGAAGTGCTGATCGAGGCGCTGCCCTACTTCCAGCGCTATGCCGGACGCACCTTCGTGGTGAAATATGGCGGCCATGCGATGGGCGATGCCCAGGCCGCGCGCGATTTCGCCGAGGACATCGTGCTGCTGAAGGCGGTCGGCATCAATCCGGTCGTGGTTCACGGCGGCGGGCCGCAGATCGGCCAGATGCTGGCCCGGCTGGGGGTGGAGAGCACTTTCGTCGACGGACTGCGCGTCACCGACGAGGCCACCGCCAAGGTTGCCGAAATGGTGCTGTCCGGTGCGATCAACAAGGAACTGGTGAGCTGGATCGCGGCCGCAGGGGGCAAGGCGATCGGTATTTCTGGCAAGGACGGCGGCCTGGTGACGGCGCGCAAGGTTAATCGCACCACCCGCGATCCCGACAGCAATATCGAACAGGTGGTCGATCTCGGCTTTGTCGGGGAGCCCGCGGTGGTCGATACCAGCGTGATCGATACCGCTGTGGCCGCCGGGATGATCCCGGTGATTGCGCCGATCGCCCCGGGCGAGGACGGGGCGACCTACAACATCAACGCCGACACCATGGCAGGCGCGATTGCGGCGGCTCTGGGCGCGGCGCGGCTGTTCCTGCTGACCGACGTTGCCGGCGTGCTTGATGCCGACGGCAAACTGCTGACCGATCTCACCCCTGCCGATATCGCGCAGCTGCGCGAGGACGGTGTGATCCGCGGCGGCATGGTGCCCAAGCTCGAAACCTGCGTTGCCGCGGTGCAATCGGGTTGCGAGGCGGCGGTTGTGCTCGACGGGCGGGTGGGGCACGCCATGCTGCTCGAATTCTTCACCGCCCGCGGCGCGGGTACGCTGGTGCGCGCCTGAGGCGCCACGGGAACCCTATGGCGCGAGGCGTATTAACTCGCTAATACGCCTTTCGAGGGACATCACGCGGATGCGCATGGCGCATTCCGGAAATGGAAGCGGATAAGACAATGCAAGGCCTGGCTGTTCTCGTCGATATTCTGGTGATGATCACCAATGTGCTGGTGATGCTGATCATCGTGCAGTTCGTGATCGGACTGTTGTTCGCCTTCAATGTGGTGAGCCCGAGCAATGAATTCCTGCGGCAGGTCTATGATGCGATCAACCGCCTGCTTGAACCGGTGCTCCGCCCGATCCGCAACATCATGCCCAACACCGGCGCGATCGACTTTTCGCCGCTGGTGCTGATCCTCGGATTGCAGATCCTGATCCGGGTGCTGATGGGCGTGGCGGGAGCTTATTGATGCCAGAGGCCGCGACCATGGCAGCGCTGATCGACGGCAAGGCCTTTGCCGAAGCCTTGCGCGCCCGCGTGGGCGAGGCGGCTGCGGCCTTTGCGCAGGCGACCGGACGCAAGCCCGGGCTCGCGGTGGTGCTGGTGGGCGAAGACCCGGCCAGCCAGGTCTATGTCGGCGCCAAGGGCAAGGCCTGCGAGGCGGCGGGAATGGCGAGCTTCGAGCACCGCCTGCCGGCCGATACCAGCGAGGCCGCGCTGCTTTCGCTCGTCGAAAGGCTCAATCAGGACGAGGCGGTGGACGGCATCCTCGTGCAATTGCCGCTTCCCGCCCATCTCGACGAACAGGCGGTCATCGCCGCAATCAGTCCAGACAAGGACGTGGACGGCTTCCATGTCATCAATGCCGGCCGGCTGGCGGTGGGTCAGGAAGGCTTCGTGCCCTGCACGCCGCTGGGCTGCATCATGCTGCTGAAAGACCGTTTGAGCGATGATCTGTCGGGCCTCGATGCGGTGGTTATCGGGCGTTCGAACATCGTCGGCAAGCCGATGGCGCAATTGCTGGTCGATGCCAACGCCACGGTCACCATCGCGCACAGCCGCACGAAGAACCTGCCCGAACTGGTGCGCCGCGCCGATATCGTGGTGGCTGCCGTGGGCCGACCGGAAATGGTAAAAGGCGACTGGATCAAGCCGGGCGCGACCGTCATCGATGTCGGCATCAACCGTCTGCCCCCGGAAGAGGGCAAGGCGAAAGGCCGGTTGGTCGGCGATGTCGCCTTTGCCGAGGCATCCGAAGTGGCAGGGGCGATCACCCCCGTGCCGGGCGGGGTCGGGCCGATGACCATCGCGGTGCTACTGCGCAATACGCTGGTCGCCGCGCACTCCCATGCGGGGCTGCCCGCGCCCGAGGGCCTGTGAGGTTCGCCCCTGCACTGCTGATCGCCGGCGCGCTGGCTGCCACGCTGGCCTCCTGCGGCTCGCCGCGCCCCAAGGGGCCGCCGGCGAAGATCATCAACCGCGTGCTCGCCCGTGCGCCGGGTGCGGCGCAACCGAGCACCATCGTCGCTGCCGAAATCGCCTTTGCCCGCGCCGCGCGCGAAGAGGGGCAGTGGACGGCCTTTCGCACTTTTGCCGCGCCGGGCGCGGTGATCCACACGCCGTCGGGGCCGGTGGTTGCCGACACCTTCCTCGCCGGGCGGACCGATCCGGCAGAGGCGGTGCAATGGGAACCGCGCGCGGTTGCGATCAGCTGCGACGGCGCGCTTGCCGTGTCGCAGGGGCGTTATCGCGATCCCAATGGCACGGTCGGCAATTTCGTGACGGTATGGGAACGCCAGTCGGGCGGCGAATACCGCTACGTCTATGACGTGGGCGGGCCGGACGTGCCGCAGCCCCCGCCGCGCAAGGCGGTGGAGGACGGGGATATCGTCGTCACGTCGATCGATGCGGTGCTGGGCCTGGTCGCCAGCTGTCCGCGCGGCCGGGACGAAGTGCCGCCGCCGCCCGCCATTCCGATCGGGGAGGACGGCAAGACCGATGCCCGCCTGTCGCGTGACGGCACGCTGCGCTGGCGCTGGGAACAGCGCGATGACGGCACCCGCTATGCCGCGGTCGAATATTTCTACGAAGGGCGCTGGTTGCAGGCTTTCGATCAGACCCTGATCCCTGCAGCGGGGCAGTAGCGCGGCGATGGTGCTTACCGAGCTTTTCTTTTCCGCCTTCGTCACCCTGTTCGTGGTGATCGATCCGCCCGGTTGCGCGCCGATTTATGCCGGGCTGACCAAGGGCGCGTCGCCACAGCAGGCGCGCAGCATGGCGTTGCGGGCGACCTTTATCGCGACGATCATTCTGCTGATCTTCGCGCTGTTCGGGCAGCAATTGCTGGGTGCGCTGCATATCGAGCTGAACTCGTTCCGCATTGCGGGCGGGCTGATGCTGTTCTTCATCGCTTTCGACATGGTGTTCGAAAAGCGCACCCAGCGCCGCGAGGAGCGCGCCGAAAAGATCGCCGCCACCCCCGAGATCGAAGATGTTTCGGTCTTCCCCATGGCTATGCCGATGCTGGCCGGCCCCGGCGCGATCGCGGCGATCATGCTGCTGATGAACGAGGCCGAAGGCTGGGCCGAGATGATCGAGGTGCTGGCGGCGCTGGCTGCCGTCCTGATTATCACCGCCGCCGCGCTGGTGGCGGCAGGGCCGCTGATCCGGTTGCTGGGTGACAAGGTCGAGGCTGTCATCACCCGCCTGCTGGGCGTGCTGCTGGCGGCGCTGGCGGCGCAATATGTGATCGACGGGTTGAAGGGCAGCTTCGGTCTGTAGCAGGCCTGCGTGCTTGCCTCGGTGCGGCATTGTGGCATCATTCTGCGGCGGTGCGCCAAGGGTGTGGCCGATGTTGGGGGGGAACCGTGATGCCGTTACCGCTTCGTGCCGGAGCCGCTCTTGCAGCGCTTGGCTTCGGGCTCTGGGCGGTTGCTCCCACGCTGGCGCAGAACGCCCCGGACGTGCCCGGTGAGGCGCGGACCGATCCGGCCAGCGCTGCGCTGATTGCCGAGATCGATGCTTTCGGCGCTGCCGATGCTTCGGCTGATCCGGCGGGCGACCTGGAAAAGATTGCCGATCTGCGCCGCCGCATCGAAGCCCATGGCGGGCTTCCCCCGATGGCGATGGGTCTGCTCGAATCCGCCGAGGGCGCGGCGCATTTTTACCTGCGCGATTTCGAGACTGCGGCTGCCGCCTATGGCCGCGCCGCGCCGCTGTTCGAGGCCGGGAACGCGCCGCCGGACGAGTTGGCCGGGCTTTACAACAACCGCGCCTCGATCCTCGCCGCGCTGGGGCGCTATGGCGAGGCCGAGGCCGATCACCGGCGGGCGTTGGCGATCCGCCGCCAGATCGAAGGCGAGCGCGGGGAGGCGGTGTCATCCTCGCTGTTCGGGCTGGGCTATGTCTATTACCGTCAGGGCCGGATCGAGGAATCCTTGCCCTTCCTGCGCGAGGCGGCCGACCAGCAGCTCGATTACCTGCGTCCGGGCAACCCGTTGCCGATCGTGCGTCTGACATCGCTGGCGAGCGTGCTCGGGCGTTCCGGGCGCACTGCCGAAGGTCTTGCCGCAGCGCGCAAGGCCGAGGCGCTGGCGCGCGAATATCTCGGGCCGGATCATCCCACCTTCGCCATCGCGCTCAACAATCTGGGCAATGCGCTGATCGAGAACCGCATCTTCCGCGAGGCGATCCCGGTGCTCCGCGAATCGCTGGAGGTGCGGATCAAGACCGGGGGCGAACAGGCCAGCGGCACCGCGATTACCATGCGCAACCTCGCCACCGCGCTGAAGGCGACCGGCGCCGATGCCGATGCCGAGGCGTTGAACCGCCGCGCACTGGAGATCTACGAAGCGACAGGCGAGGTCGATACACCCTTCGCGCTGGCCTATCTCTATTCCGAGCTGGCCGATTTCGCTGCGCGTCGGGACGAGTGGGAGAGCTATTTCGCGCTGTCCGACAAGGCCATTGCCAGCGCCGATGCCGCGCTGGACAACGACAGTGCCGAACAGGCGCAGATCCATCTCTACCGCGCCGAATGGCTGCTGCGCAAAGGCGATTTTTCGGATGCACGCGGCGTGGCGGAACGCTGGGTGCCGGTGATGCAATCCGATCTCATCGTCAGCCACGAAGACCGCATCTGGGCGGAAATGCTGCTTGCCCGGCTGCGCCAGCTTACCGGCGGGGAGCCGGGCGAAGTGCTGGCCCTGGCCGACGATGCGATGGACAAGCTCGAAGCCAAGCTTGCCGACCTTGCCGTATCGGACGAGGCGCTGGTGCGCGAGGCGCGGCGGCACCGCGAGGCGGCGATCCTCTACCTCGCGCTGGCGGCCGATCTCGGTGACGGGGAACGCATGGTGCGTTCGATGCAGCTCGCCAATATCACTGAACTCGCGCGCGGGCAGCAATTCGCGCAGCCGGACGATGCACCGCCGGACGGGGCGCTGGCCCTGCGCGCGCGGCTGCTCGATCTCGGGCGCACCCGCGCCGAACTGGCCGCGCGACTTGAAGCGGCCCAGCTTGACGAAAACGCCGATCGCGATGGTCTGGCGCGCGAGCTCGCCTCTGCGGACAGCGCCGCGCAGGCGATCGAAATGAAGCTGCTGCGCGACCACCCCGATTTCGTCGCACGCTATCGCCCGCAGCCGCTGAGGCTGGCCGAACTGCGCAGCAGAATGCGCAAGGGCGATCTGGTGCTGGCGCCCGTCGAAGGCGAGGCGACCACCTGGGTGCTGGCAATCGGAAAAGACAGCCTGCGCTGGTCGGTGCTCGACACGATGCAGCTGGGCCAACAGGTGGCAAGCCTGCGCGATGCGGTCGATCTGCCCGATCCGGCGCTGGCCGGTTTTCCGCTCGACACGGCGCACGCCCTGTTTCGCGGGCTCTTCCCGCAAGGGCTGGGCAAGGTGCGGCGGGTGCTGGTGCACGGCGGCGAAAGGTTGGCGAGCCTGCCCTTCGCGCTGCTGACGACACGCGCGCATGACGGGTCTTTGGCCGACGCGCCGTGGTTGATCCGTTCGGCCGGCGTGCAGGTGGTCGGCAATCTTTCGCTGTTCGGGGCGGAGCCCGTGCCCGCCCCCACTGCTACCCGCGCCCGCCGGTTTGTCGGTGTCGGCGGGGTCGAGCTGCCCGGTAGCGCGAACGCGGGAACGGCGCGGCTTGCCGGATTGTTCCGGGGCGGCCGGCCCGATCGCGGCGTGATCGGCGATCTGCCGTCGCTACCCGCCGCGGCCGAGGAACTGCGCGGGCTGGCAGAGACCTTTCCCGAATCCGGCCGGATGCTGCTGATCGGGCCCGAGGCGGCGGAGGAGCGGTTCAAGCGCGCCGATTTGACCGGGCTCGATGTGCTTGCCTTTGCCACCCATGGCCTTGTCGCGGGCGAGCTGGCGGGCCTGTGGGAGCCCGCCCTGCTGCTCGGCACAGGCGATCCGGCTGCGGGCGAGGACGGGGTGCTGGGCGCAAGCGAGATCGCGCGGCTGGCGATCGATGCCGACTGGGTAATCCTGTCGGCCTGCAACACTGCGAGCGGGGGGAGTGAGGGCGCGCCGTCCTATTCGGGCCTTGCGACGGCCTTTGCCCAAAGCGGCGCGCGCGCCTTGCTGCTGTCGCACTGGCGGGTGCGCGACGATGCGGCTTCGTGGCTCAGCGTGCGCACCGTGCAGGCGACGCGTGACGGTGAAGGGCGGGCAGAGGCACTGCGCCGGGCGCAGCTCGCGCTTATCCGCGATAAATCGCTGGCCGGTGCAGCGCATCCCGCAATCTGGGCGCCTTACGTGCTGATCGAGAACTGACGACGCGCTATTGCAGCGTCACGATTTCCTCGCCGCCGTCGTGGCGGCCGTAGAACTGCATCAGCTGCACCAGCAATTCGCAGCGGTCGGTCAGCGTTTCCGCTTCCAGCAGCGCCTGCTTGCTGGCGGGATCGAACGGCGCAATCTGCGACACGCCGTTGATCAGCGTGCGATCGTCGAGCCGCTCGACCGAATCCCAGTCGACGCTGTAACCCTGGTTCTCGGCAAACCGCCGCGCCTCGCGCTCGAACCCGCCGCGCTGGGCGTGGGTCAGCGTTTCGTCCTCGTCCTCGTCGTAGATTTCCGCCTCGATCTGACGGAATGCGGTGGTGACGTCGAGTTCGCGCACCAGCCGGAAGCGCGCGACGCCTTCGAGGATCAGGTTGTAACGGCCGTCGTCCATCGCCTGGATCTCGCCGATTCGTCCGACGCAGCCGACCTTGTAAAGCGGCGCGCCTTCGACCGGGCGCTGGGGCTGGATCATCGCGATCTGGCGGTCACGGATCAGCGCATCTCCCACCAGCGACCGGTAACGCGGTTCGAAGATGTGCAGCGGCAGCTGCAGCCCGGGAAACAGCACCGCGCCGGTCAGCGGAAAGATCGAGAGGCGACGGGTCATTGCCTGCGCTCAACCGAACAGGATCTTGGACAGGCGGCGGCGGGTGGCCACTACCCATTCATCCTCAAGCCCGATCGCCTCGAAGATCTTGAGCAGCTTGGCCCGCGCCGCGCCTTCGTTCCATTCGCGGTCTGCCGCGACCATCGCCAGCAGCGTGTCGGCAGCGGCATCGCGCTGGCCCGCGGCAAAGGCGGCCTCGGCATAGGCAAATTGCGCGTCCATATCACCGGGGGCAGCCTCGGCGGCGGCGCGCAGGCCCGCCAGCTCGCCGTCGTCTACCTTGATGCCAGCCAGTTCGATTGCGCTGCGGGCTGCGGCGATGGCGGGATCGGTGGCGAGGCGCGGATCGCTTTCGATCACATCCATCACCTGACGCGCCTGATCGGTCTCGCCCATCTGCACCAGCGCGCGCACCAGCCCTGCATGGGCTGCGGCATTTTCGGGCGCGAATTCGGTGATCTGGGCAAAAATGCCAGCGGCGCGCTGCGGATCGCCGCCTGCCAGTGCGTCCTCGCCCATCTTCACATATTGCGCCAGCTCTTCGGGCGAGGGGCCTTGCGGTGCGGCGGCCCCTTCAGCGCCGGCCTGCACCGGCAATTGCGCGAGCAGCTGGTCGAGCACCTGCTTCAATTGCGATTCGCTGCGGGCATTGGTGAGATCGGCGACAGGTTGGCCTTGGAACATGGCATAGACCGTGGGGATCGAGCGCACCTGGAACTGCGCGGCGATGAACTGTTCCTCGTCGACGTTGATTTTGGCGAGGACAACGCCCTTGTCGGCATATTCGCCCGCGACCTTTTCCAGCACCGGGGCGAGCGCCTTGCACGGCCCGCACCACTCGGCCCAGAAATCGAGGATCACGAGCTTGTTCTGCGAAGGTTCGACCACCGTCTGGCGGAAACGGTCAACCGCCTTCTGTTCGTCAATGCTCAGTCCCATGCTGGCCAAGGGGATGCTCCTGTCGTTGTTTTGATCGTCGGGTTTCTTCGCCCCAATGTGGGGCATCTTCGGCGGATGTGAAGCGCGCATTTGTGCTGGCGCTTATGCCTGCAGCGATCAAGCCCCGATCGGCCAGATTTTGCGCTGGCAGGGTGCGTGCATTTTACGCTTGCAGCGGGCGGGGGGCGCTGCTAATCGCGCCGCCTCTCCGGCAGGAACCGCGCACCTCGCGGCTTTTGTCAGCGCCAGTGAGCGGGCGTAGCTCAGGGGTAGAGCACAACCTTGCCAAGGTTGGGGTCGAGGGTTCGAATCCCTTCGCCCGCTCCAGTTTTCTTTCCGACCGATGATACCAGTCCCTGCCGCAGCCAGCCGCTGCGGACGGTTCCTCTGCGCGTCTGTGTCGTCGCCATTGCGACGCAAATGGTCGATGACAGCCGGTCTTTCATCCCTTTCCCTCTTGCATTCGCCGTTTTCGCTGCTAGTCGCGTGATACGTTATCACATGCAAAAACGGGAAAACCCATGATCACTCGCAAGCTTCGCCTCGCGCCCTCTCGCCTCGCCCTCGCCACGGTGCTCGGTTTTGCGGTTACCGCAGCGCCCGCCTTCGCTCAGGAAAAGCCCGCCGACAGCGATGCGCAGGTCGAGGACGACCTCCACAACCGTCAGGCCGACGAACAGGGCAACATCATCGTCAGCGCCTCCGGCCTCAAGGAACTCGACTTGCTCGCCGGCACCAGCGTGCTCGAAGTGCGCGACATCCAGCGTGAGGCAGTGACCGGCCAGATCGGCGAACTGCTGACCAAGATCCCCGGTGTTTCGGCCACCAGCTTCGCCCCCGGTTCGTCGCGCCCGGTCCTGCGCGGCCAGCAGGGCGAACGCGTGCGCGTGCTGATCGACGGGGTCGGCACGTCCGACGTCTCCAACACCTCGGTCGATCATGCCACCACGATCGACCCGATCACGGTCGAACGGGTCGAGGTACTGCGCGGTCCGGCCGTGCTGCTTTACGGCAGCCAGGCGATCGGCGGCGCGGTCAATGTGATCGACAAGCGCATCCCGACCCGCATGCCGGACGAGGCCTTCCACCTCGATGCCTTCGCCGGGGTCGACAGCGCTAGCAACCTCAGGACCGGCGCGGCCTCGCTCGACATCGGAATTGGCTCGAACGTCGTGTTCCATGTCGACGGATCGTGGCGCGACACCGGCAATATGGAAATCGGCGGCTTCCAGCTCTCGCCCGACCTGCGCGCCGAACTGCTGGAAGAAGCTGCGGAAAAGGATGCCGATGGCGAGCCGGCCGAAGCAGAGGAATTCCGCGAAGCTGCCGCCCAGCGCGGGTTCGTGCCCAACAGCGACATGCAAAGCTGGACGATCAATGCCGGTCTTGGCGTGATCCTCGGCGAAAGCACCTTCGGCGCTTCGATCGGCTGGTACGACACCAATTACGGCGTCATCAAGCGCCCCGGCCTCAAGCACGAACATGGTGACGAGGAAGGGGAAGAGCACGAGGGCGAGGATCACGGTGAGGAAGAGGGCGAGGAAAACGTCCGCATCGACCTCCAGCAGTTCCGCGCCGACTTCAAAGGCGACATCTATCTCGGTGACGGCGCGTTCGAGCGGCTGAAGCTGCGCGTGGGCTATTCGGATTACACCCACACCGAATTCGAAGGCCCGGGCGAAGTCGGCACGGTGTTCGACAGCACCAGCGTGGAAGCCCGCGCCGAATTGGTCCAGAACACAGGCGGTGTGCTGCGCGGTTCGACCGGTCTGCAATACCAGCACCGCGATTTCTTCGCGGTTGGTGCAGAAGCCTATGTCCCGCCGAACCTGACCGATCAGGTGGCGATCTTCACGCTTCAGGAACTGGGCACCGGCCCGTTCCAGATCGAAGCGGCCGCCCGTGCGGAATTCACCAATGTCGAAGCGCAGACGCTGGGCATCGAACGCGACTACGATACCTTCTCGGGGGCGCTGGGCGTTGTCTACGAAGGCATCGAGGGCATCCGCATCGGCCTCAACGGATCGCGCGCCGAACGCGCGCCGAGCGCGGAGGAACTGTTCTCCAACGGACCGCACATCGCCACGCAGGCGTTCGAGATCGGCAACCCCGATCTTGATACCGAAAGCGCCTGGGGGCTTGAGGCCTATGCCCGCGGCCAGATCGGCGCAGGCACGTTCAACCTTGCGGTCTACAAGCAGTGGTTCGACAACTACATCTTCCTTGAGGAGACAGGCCTTGAGGAAGACGATCTGCCGGTCTTCCTGTATCTCCAGCAGGATGCCGACTTCTGGGGCGTGGAGGCGGATTTCTCCTACCCCGTGATTGATACTGACGGGTTCCGCCTGCTCACCGATCTGCGCGCCTCCTATGTCGAGGCAGAGCTTGCCGACGGCACCGCCGTGCCGCGTATCCCGCCGCTAAGCCTGCTGGGTGCGCTCGAAGCGCAAACGCAAGCGTTCGACGTGCGCGGCGAGGTGCAGTGGTTCGACGGCCAGAACCGCGTCACCAGCTTCGAAAGCCCGACCGACAGCTTCACGCTGGTCAATGCGCTGGTGGCGTGGCGTCCGTTTGCGGAGAACCAGAACGTCACGGTGCAGATCGCGGCGGACAACATCTTCGATGTCAACGGCCGCCGCCACGCCAGCTTCACCAAGGATTTCGTGCCCCTGATGGGTCGCAATTTCCGTGCGAGCGTGCGTCTGAGCTTCTGAGCCAACCGAGCCCGCCAAAGGGTCGCAAGAGAAGGGGTAGCCGTTCGCCGGCTACCCCTTTTTTGCTGCTCCGAAGCTCAGTCCTCGATCGCGAAGGTCAGCTCGGCATTTTCTTCAAGCCGCTTGACGAGGTCTTCGCCGAGGAACGACCCAGGGGTGCCGATCCCGCCCGGCTTGTCACACGAAAGCAGCGCGATGCCGGTCTCGCTCAGCATCCGGCTGGTCGAGCCGTAGCCCGGATCATACTTGCCCTTCACGGCGTATCGCAGGCGCTGGCCATCGGCCATGTCGGCGACGAAGACGACATCGTAGAAGCCGGTCTCGCGCTCTTCCTTGCTCGGCCCCTCGCCCGGCTTGGGCGGCTTTGCGCCGAACGGGTTCTTCATCATCTCCAGCGCCGCGTTGGCCGCTGCCTTGCCCGCCTCCCCGGGGCTGGTCAGCATCATTTCGTCATACTTGAAATCGGTGCCGTAGGGGTGGCCGAGCAGGAAGTTGGTGCGGTGCACGTTCTTGGTGTTGATCGGCGCCATCACGAAGGGCGCGGACCACTTGCCCAGATCATCCTCATAGGACGGGATCATGCCCGAAGGCTGGTCCGGCCCTTCAAAGCCGGGGGTTAGCGCGAAGGGATCGCGCAGCACGTTGATGAGGCGCGGGTTCTTCGCTGCCGCCTTCATTGTCGCGCCAAGGCTGGCCGCGGTGCCGCCGGAAAAAGTGCCCTTCATCGCCCGCACGCGCCCGCGGATGCGCGGGGCAGGGTGGCCGAAGCGTTCGACACAGGCTTTCTGCGTCATCATCACGCCCAGATCGAAGGGGATCGAATCGAAGCCCGACGAGAAGCAGATGCGAGCGCCGGTGGCTTCGGCGGCGGCCTGATGCTCGGCAATCTTCTCGGCCATCCACGCCGGTTCGCCGCACAGGTCGGCATAATCGGTGCCGGTGGCGACACAGGCGGCCACCAGCTTGTCGCCGTAAAGCTGATAGGGACCGACCGTGGTCAGGACGACCTTGGTGCGCTTGCACATCGCTTCCAGATCAGCGCTGTCGTCGGCATTGGCGACCACCAGCGGAGTGGTGGCAGGCGCGCCGATTTCGTCGCGCACTCCCTCCAGCTTGGCGAGGCTGCGGCCCGCCATCGCCCATTTCGGCGCATCGGCGCGACCGGCGTAATGAGAGCTGAGATATTCGGCGACCAGACGGCCGGTATAGCCGGTGGCGCCGAAGATGATGATGTCGAACTCACGGGTGCTCATGCTGGTTCTCCCTTGGCTTGCCCCATGCCATGCAATCGCGCGCGGCAGGTGTCAAAGGCCCTGCGCAACATTATTACAAAGTTGACAAAGGTGACACCGTGTCAACTTTGCGAGATAAGGAAAAAGGAATATTTAACACAGTGTTGCATCGGGTGCGGCGCGCGGACGGACACAGGGGAATGACAGCGCAATCATCATCAGCCGGGATCCTTGCGGTTGGGCAGGGCAGGCTAATCCCGCTCCGCCCCTGTAGGAAACCGCCCTAGCGCCCTAGAGCCGCGGCAGCGTCACCCCGCGCTGGCCCATATATTTGCCCGCGCGATCCTTGTAGCTGGTCTCGCAGCGTTCGTTGCCCTTGAGGAACAGGAACTGGCACGCGCCTTCGTTGGCGTAAATCCTGGCGGGCAGCGGCGTGGTGTTGCTGAATTCCAGTGTGACATGGCCTTCCCATCCCGGCTCGAGCGGGGTGACGTTCACGATGATCCCGCAGCGCGCATAGGTGCTCTTGCCGAGGCAGATCACCAGCACATCTTCCGGCACGCGGAAATATTCGACCGTCCGGGCCAGCGCGAAGGAATTGGGCGGGATGATGCAGACATCGGTCTCGCGATCGACAAAGCTTTTCGGATCGAACTGCTTGGGATCGACCACCGATGAATCGACATTGGTGAAGATCTTGAATTCCGGGGCGACCCGCGCGTCATAGCCATAGGAAGACAGGCCATAGGAGATCACCCCGTCGCGGCGCTGGGCCTCGACGAAAGGTTCGATCATGCCGTGCTCGAGCGCCTGCGTGCGGATCCATTTGTCGGAGAGAATCGCCATGGAGATGTGATTCCCGATGGGGGGAAGGGCGACAAGGGGTGCGGCGGAATTATCCGGATGAGTCTTGCCGCCCCGGTCCAACCGCGTCCGCTTTCGCGGCGATGCGGTAGAAAGTGGAAGTTCGCTTTCCGACCCCATAGTTGCCATGAGCAAATGCGGTCCGATCATCTAATCGGACTACGGGCGGCTTCCATACCTCCGCTCTCCCGCCTTCCGCATTTCGTCTAGTGTCTGGCCGGGTGCTGGCTCCAAATACGAGCGGGCGGGTGCTGCTCCCTGAGGGCACTTGGGTGGTTCAGCACCATCTTCGATCCGCAGGATGTTGTAGCCACTCGCGGTGTTACGTCGCAGCCACCACCTTCGTGCGCCCAGATCGCTGCGCCAATAGGTGTGCTGAACAGACAGTGCGGTAATCTTCCTCGCCCCAATGGATCCCTCAAGAACCCGCACTATTTCGAGGTCAATAAAGTAGGGCCAAGACATCACGATATAGTCATCGTCTGAATCCGGGAAGTCGCTCGGGACTTGTCCCACGACCTTGGCCACAACCAAGGCATCGAAGCACTGTTGTGCCTCTGGCGGAGATGACGACGTGGCAGCTGTTGGCCATCCAAGAGCCGCCCACGACGCGAGAGCGATTGCGAAAATCCGGAGCCAAAGCATGATCTGGCTTAGCGCGAGGCATGGCAGCAATCCACCCATCCCCGGACATTCTGCCGGTTCTTCGTCACTCCCGATAGCCGAAATCCGCCCCGCCTCAGCCTGCCGTCAGCAGGCTGGCATTGCCCCCGGCGGCGGTCGTGTCGATCGTCATCACCCGCTCGGTCGCGAAGCGCGCGAGGTAGTGCGGCCCGCCTGCCTTCGGCCCGGTGCCCGACAGGCCCTCGCCGCCGAAGGGCTGGCTTTCCACCACTGCGCCGATCTGGTTGCGGTTGACGTAGAAATTGCCGACCCGCGCACGCGCCTGCACGAAGCGGCGCGTCGCCGCGATGCGGCTGTGCAGGCCGAGGGTGAGGCCGTATCCGCTGGCGTTGATGTCCTCGATCACCTGCTCCAGCTGGCTCGCCTTGAAGCGCGCCACGTGGAGGACAGGGCCGAAATGTTCGCGGCTGAGATCGCGGATCGATCCGATCTCGACGATGGTGGGCGCGACGAAGCAGCCCGCTTCCACCCCCGGCGGCAGCGGCAGGCGGGTGACCTTGCGATCGGATGCAAGGCAGCGCGCGACATGGCGTTCGAGCCGCGCCTGCGCGTCCGGATCGATCACCGGGCCGACATCGGTGGCGAGGCTGGCCGGGTCACCGATATTCAGCGCCTCGAACCCGCCGCGGATCATTGCCAGCATCGCATCGGCGATATCGTCTTGCAGATAGAGCACGCGCAGCGCCGAACAGCGCTGGCCCGCGCTCTGGAAGGCGCTCGCCAGCACGTCGCGCACCACCTGTTCGGGCAGCGCCGAGGAATCGACGATCATCGCGTTCTGGCCGCCGGTCTCGGCGATCAGCGTGGCGATCGGGCCGTCGCGGCCTGCCAGCGTACGGTTGATTGCCTGCGCGGTTTCGGTCGATCCGGTGAAGGCGACGCCCGCAAGCAGCGGATTGGCGGTGATCAGCTGGCCGACCTGTCCCGCGCCGGGGAGCAGTTGCAGCGCCTCTGGCGGGATGCCGGCCTCGTGGCACAGCTTTACCGCTAGCGCGGCAATCAGCGGGGTCTGTTCGGCGGGTTTGGCGATCACCGCATTGCCCGCGGCGAGCGCGGCGGCGGCCATGCCGGTGAAGATCGCCAGCGGGAAATTCCACGGGGAAATCGTGGCGAACACGCCCCGCCCGTGGAGCGAGAGCGAGTTTTCCTCCCCCGTCGGGCCGGGCAGGATCGTCGGCGCGCCGAACTGGTTGCGCGCGCCTTGGGCATAGTAGCGCAGGAAATCGACCGCCTCGCGCAGTTCCAGCACCGCGTCGAGCAGGGTCTTGCCCGCCTCGCGCTGGCACAGCGACAGGAATTCGTCGGTGTGCGCCTCGAACAGGTCGGCGGCTTCTTCCAGCAACAGCGCGCGCCTTTCGCCGCCCAGCGCGTCCCAGCCCGGCTGGATCCTGGCGGCGCGGGCGAAGGCATCGTCGACTTCTTCGGCTGTCGCGTCGCGGCGGGTGCCGACCACTGCGGACAGATCATGCGGCATGGTGATCGGTGCGATTTCGCCGGGGGTGTCGCCGGGGAAGGTCGGCTCGGCCCGCCAATGGATGTTTTCGAGGTTCTTCAGCCGCGCCATCAACGGCTCGCGCACGGCCGGATCGGACAGGTCGATCCCGGCGCTGTTGCGGCGGTCTGCGAAAATGTCGGTCGGCAGCGGGATCGCGGGATTGCGGCGCGGGGTCAGCCCGGCGAGTTCGGCCACCGGATCGCCGACCAGTTCCTCTGCCGGAATATCGGCATCGCCCATGCGGTTGACGAAGCTGGTATTGGCTCCGTTCTCCAGCAGGCGCCGCACCAGATAGGCGAGCAGTTCCTTGTGCCCGCCCACCGGCGCGTAGATGCGCACAGGGGTGCGCTGGTTGCCTTCGAGCGCGTGGAGTGCGTCGTAGACTTCCTCGCCCATGCCATGCAGACGCTGGAATTCGAATGCCTTGCCCGCGCTCATCTCCTTGATCGAGGCGATGGTATAGGCGTTGTGCGTGGCGAAGGCCGGGCGGATCACGTCGGCATGTTCGAACAGGCGGGCGGCGCAGGCGAGGTAGGAAACATCGGTCGCCACCTTGCGGGTGAACACCGGATAATCGGCATAGCCGCCCACCTGGCTGAGCTTGATCTCGCTGTCCCAATAGGCGCCCTTCACCAGCCGCACGAACAGCTTGCGATCGTGGCGACGGGCAAGCTTGCCCGCCCAGTCGACCAGCGGCACGCCGCGCTTCTGATAGGCCTGAATGGCAAGGCCGAAGCCTTCCCAGCGGCTGCCGTCCGGGCGGCGGAACAGCTCGTCATCGGCGACCAGCGCCTCGATGATGTCGAGGCTGAGTTCGAGCCGCTCGGCTTCTTCGGCGTCGATGGTGAAATGGATGTCGGCATCGCGTGCCTTGATCGCCAGCGCCTTGACCACCGGCACCATTTCGGCGCGGGCCTGGGCTGCGTGGAAGAAATTGTACTTGGGGTGCAGCGCCGACAGCTTGACCGAAATGCCCGGCGATCCGGCGACGCCCGCCCCGGCCTCGCGCGCCAGCCGCTCGAGCGCGGCTTCATAGGCGCGGCGATACTTTTCGGCATCGGCGAATGTCATCGCCGCCTCGCCGAGCATGTCGAAGGAATGGGTAATGCCCTTCGCACGTTCGGGCGCGGCGCGCTTCAGCGCTTCCTCGATGGTGCGGCCGAACACGAATTGCCCGCCGAGAATGCGCATCGCCTGTGCCGTCGCGGTGCGGATCACCGGCTCGCCCAGACGGTTCATCGCCCGCTTGAAGGCGCTGCCGAGCCCTTTCTGGTGCGCTTCGGGCTGTTCCAGCACCTCGCCCGTCAGCATCAGCGAGAAGGTGGCGGCATTGACGAAGGTGGAGGAACTTTCGCCCAGATGCTCGCCCCATTCGATGGTCCCGATCTTGTCGCGGATCAGCGCGTCGGCGGTCGCCGCGTCGGGCACGCGCAGCAGCGCCTCGGCGAGGCACATCAGCGCGATGCCTTCCTCGGTATCGAGCCCGTATTGCTGCAGGAAAGCGTCGATCCCGCTCGCTTTCTCTTCCCGCGCGCCTTCGATCAGCCGGATTGCGAGGGTCGCCGCCTCAGCATGGACACGCGCGGCAGGGGCGGCCTGTTCGATCCGCGCGGCGATGCAGGCTTCCTCTTCGGCGCGGTAGGCGCGGCGCAGGTCGGCGCGGTCGATCAACTGGGCGGTGCGGGGCGGCAGGTCGGTTGTGGTCACGAGGGAGGAGCTTTCCTTGCGTTCGAGTCGTGGTATCCGCTGCGATCTGGACTTCATGCCGCCCGCTTTCAAGCGAAGTCGCATGGTGCGCCCGCTTGAACCCCGGCGGGCGGCTGTTAAGGTCGGCAGGCCACAACAAGGGGTCACCAGCCATGCGGATGTTCTGCTTCCACTGCCGCGACGGGGAAGATGGCGGCCGCCTGCGCGCAGTGCACCGCCCGGCGCATCTCGATTTCATTCACGCCAATGCCGATCATTTCGTGATCGTCGGCCCGTTGAAGCGCGCCGACGGGCTGATCATCGGATCGCTGCTGATCGTGAAGGCCGAAGACGAGGCCGCCGCGCGCGAAATCCTGTCGGAAGACCCCTATCTCACCGGCGGCGTGTGGCAGTCGATCCGGGTGGACGAATTCTCGCCATTGCTGGGGGACTGGGCCTAGTCTGCCGGGGGCAGCTTTCGGGCGCGCGGAGCCGGAAAGTGTGTGGCCGGCGATGGGTGGTTTCCCGACGCTCGGCTGGTTGGCATTAGGGCGGCATGAGATTCGATGCAGTCATTTTCGATTTCGACGGTGTTATTGCCGATAGCGAAGCCTTGGCCAATCAGGTGCTGGCAGAGCACGTCACACGCATGGGTGTGCCAACCACTCTCGAGGATGCCTACAAGCGTTACATGGGAAGGCGGTGGCCCGAAGTCTTGGCGACGATCGAAGATGCACTCGGACAGCAGCTGCCCTCGAATTTCTCGGACGCGCTCATGCTCGCAACTTTAAAGCGATTCGAGAGCGATCTAAAGGAAATCAGAGGCGCTACCAGGTTCATTCGCCAGTTGGGATCACTGCCGAAATGCATTGCTTCTTCAAGCACGAGCGAGCGGTTAAGCCTTTGCCTTCAGGTTCTCGGACTCTCCGCGGATTTTCCAGGAACTGTATTCAGCGCGGACATGGTCGAGCGAGGCAAACCCCATCCTGATATATTCTTGCTTGCAGCCGAGCGTTTGAACGTGCGACCGGCCCGGTGCCTCGTTGTCGAAGACAGCGTCTCGGGGGTGGTAGCCGCGAAGGCAGCCGGGATGACGGTCTTCGGGCTAACGGTTGGTTCGCATATCCGCTCGGGGCATGCAGAGCAGCTTCTTGAGGCCGGCGCTGACGATGTTGCTGCATCGTGGCAGGCGGTATCCCGCCTGCATTCAGGCTGCTGACCGCTTCGGGGTCGGTAAACGAATATCCGCTTTTGGACGCGACGGGGCCCCGCGCGGCCTATCCGAACAGGCGTCCGGCCACCGCGTCGAGCTTTGCCATCACCGCCGGATCGTGTTCGTCGGGCGCGGTGATCACCGCATCATCGAGCGCGGTGTCGATTGGCGAGGCTTCGCGCTTTTTCGGCAGAGCCTCTATGAAGTTCTTCACCATCGCCCGGGCGAGCGCGCCGTTGGCCTGCATCTGTTCGATCACCTGCGCGACATCGACTGCCTCGCCTTCACGCCAGCAGTCGTAGTCGGTGACCATCCCCACGAGGGCATAGGGCAGCTCCGCCTCGCGAGCGAGCTTGGCTTCGGGCATGGCCGTCATCCCGATCACGTCCGCGCCCCATTGGCGGTACATCCGGCTTTCGGCGCGGGTCGAGAATTGCGGGCCTTCCATGGCAAGATAGGTCGCGCCGACGGCGACCTTGCCCTTCGCCTTGGCCACTGCCTTGGCCGCCATGTCCGACAGGCGCGGGCAGACCGGATCGGCCATCGAGACATGGGTGACGAAACCGCTGGTGAAGAAGGTGCTTTCGCGGTGCACTGTGCGGTCGATGAATTGTTCGACGATCGCAAAGCGTCCCGGCTCCAGTTCTTCGCGCAGGGAACCGACCGCCGATATCGCGATGATATCAGTGCAGCCGGCGCGTTTGAGCGCATCGATATTGGCGCGCGAATTGAGCTCGGTCGGGCTGATCGGGTGCCCGCGTCCGTGGCGCGGGAGAAAGCGCACTTTCACCCCGCCGAGCGTTCCGCACAGGATCTCGTCCGAAGGATCGCCCCACGGCGTGTCGATCGCGATCCACTGCGCGTCCTCTATGCCGTCCATCGCATAAAGGCCCGATCCGCCGATGATCCCGATGCACCATTCGCTGGCCATGCCTGCCGCCTTGTCCTTTTAAGCCCGTGGGGTGGAGGGATTAGGTCAGGTCGAAGCGGGTCGGCAAGGCCTTGCGGATGACCTTTTCCGCCGCCGCGTAGGGGGTCGCGATCGAATCGCGCGCCTGCATCGCGGCAAAGTGGGCGGCAAGGCCGGGCCATTTGTCGAGCGGAGTCTCGGCCACCAGCGCCACCTGCATCAGCACGCAGGCCACGGTGATATCGGCAATCGACAGCGCATCTCCGGCAAAGAATTCCCGGCCCGCCAGCCGCGTTTCGAGCACGTCGAACACCGGCGGCAACTGGTTCGCCCAGGTGTCTCGCGCCTTTTCGAGCCCCGGCTCCTCGCCCTTCGATATGGCGAAGTAGATCGGCCGGAAGATGCCCAGCCCGCCTGCCATGGCGAGCGTGGTATCGGCGAATTCCTCGATGAACAGCGCCTCGCCCAGCGCCGCCGGATCGGCCGGGTAAAGCGCCGGTGCGGGGTGCTTCTTCTCGATAAAGGCGCAAATCGCGCTGGAATCGGGGATCGTGCCGGCGATGCCTTCCTCCGCCATCGAGCGGTCGCGCAGCACGGGGATGCGCTTCATCGGCGAGATCTCGCGGAACCACGCGGGCGGATCGAATACGTTCACCGCCTCGACCTCGTAGGGCACCTCCTTTTCGATGCAAACGCCCGCGACCTTCCGCACGAAGGGGGATACGGGGCTACCGTAGATGACCAGATCGGGGCGGGAATCACTCATGCGTCGCTCTCCTCGAAAGGCATGTCTGCGCGTCTCCATAGGCGCGTGCGGCGATAGCGCAATCGCTAGGCGATACGGGCCGTCGTGCCCACTACACTTGTGGCCAAGGCAGCGATTGCGTTTTTGAATGCAACGCGCCACTTTGCGCGGGAGAGACGACTCCCCCCATTCGACGAGAGAGGAATGAAGATGGTCACCCAGTACAAGAACCTGATCGGCGGCGAGATGGTCGCCACCGACCGCTGGCTCGACGTGGTCAATCCGGCCACCGAGCAGGTGATCGGTCAGGTCCCGGCCTGCGGCAAGGACGAGCTCGACAAGGCGGTCGCCGCCGCCCGCGCCGCGTTCAAGACGTGGAAGAACACCCGGATCGAGGAACGCCGCGCCGCGATCATGGCGATTTCGGGCGCGATCAAGGCCAATGCCGAGGAACTCTATCGCCTGCTCACCAGCGAGCAGGGCAAGCCGCACGATCAAGCCAAGGGCGAAATCTACGGCGCAGCCGCGATGAGCGCGGCACAGTCCACGCTCAGCCTCGATGACGAGATCAACGAGGATTCGGACACCCGCCTCAGCCGCACCCGCCGCGTGCCGGTGGGCGTGGTGGGCGGCATCGTGCCGTGGAACTTCCCTGTGATGATGGCGATCCAGAAGATCGTGCCCGCGATGCTTTCGGGCTGCACCATCGTATTGAAGCCCTCGCCCTTCACCCCGTTGACCACGCTGAAGATTGCCGAGCTGATCGCCGACAAGGTGCCCGCTGGCGTCGTCAACATCATCACCGGCGAGGATGACCTCGGCCCGATGATCACCAGCCACCCCGACATCGACAAGATCACCTTCACCGGATCGACCGCGACGGGCAAGAAGATCATGGAAGGCGCCAGCGCCGATCTCAAGCGGATCACGCTCGAACTCGGCGGCAACGACGCCTCGATCGTGCTGCCCGATGCCGATCCCAAGAAGGTCGCCGAACAGCTATTCTGGTCGAGCTTCTCGAACGCCGGGCAGATCTGCGTGGCGGCCAAGCGCGTCTATATCCACGAGGACATCTATGACGAACTCAGCGCCGCGATCGTCGAATATGCCAAGACCGTGAAGGTCGGCGACGGCAGCGAGCAAGGCACCGGCGTCGGCCCGATCCAGAACAAGAAGCAGTATGACCGCGTGCTCGAGCTGATCGAGGATGCCAAGTCGAACGGCTACAAGTTCCTGCTGGGCGGCAATGTGGACCCGAGCGGCACCGGCTACTTCGTGCCGCTGACCATCCTCGACAACCCGCCCGAAGATGCGCGCATCGTCGCCGAGGAGCAGTTCGGCCCGGTCATGCCTCTGATGAAGTTCTCTTCGGAAGAAGAGGTGATCGCCCGCGCCAACAACTCGGAATACGGCCTCGCCGGTGCGGTGTGGACCGGCAATCCGGACAAGGGCGTGGAAATCGCCGAGCAGCTCGAAACCGGCACGGTGTGGATCAACGAATATCTCCACCTTTCGCCCTTCGCGCCCTTCGGCGGGCACAAGCAGTCGGGCTTCGGTGCCGAATACGGCAAGGAAGGCCTGAAGGAGTTCACATACGCACAGGTGATCACCGTGAAGAAGGACAACGTCCCCGCGTAAGACCGTGGGGATTTCGGTCGAAGAACTGAGCGCCGGGCTGGCGCGGGTGTGTGCCCGCGTCGGCCTCGGCGCTTTGTCGTTGGAGCCGCAGCGCCTGACGGGCGGGGCGGTGATGGAAAGCTGGCGGTTTTCCGCTGACCATTCCGATTACGTGCTGCGCCGCGCGCCGAGCCTCGCCTTCATGGAGGGGCGGCCTTACGGGCACGCGGTTGAGGCTGCGCTGATCGAAGCCGCCCGCGCCAAGGGCGTGACCGCGCCGGAAGTGGTGGCGGTGCTGGAAGAGGCGGACGGCCTCGGTTCCGGCTTCGTCATGCGCGCACTGCCGGGGACGGCGGATCCTAAGGCGATCCTCGGCTGCGACGACCCTGACGGTCTGCTGCGCGGCATCGCCCGCGACCTCGCCCGCATCCACCGCCTGCGGCAGGCTGATGTACCCGCAGGCGTGCCGGTGGTGGATTACCGCGCCGCGATTGCCGATTTGAAGCAGCAGTTTTTCGACGCGGGCGGGGATCGCCCGATCATCGCGCTCGGCCTCAAGTGGCTGGAAGACAATTGCCCCGCCGAGGTCGAGCCGGTGCTCAACCACGGCGATTACCGGATGGGCAATCTGCTGGTCGAGGGCTCGCACCTGACCGGGGTGCTCGACTGGGAAATCGCCCATTTCGGCGACCGCCACGAAGACCTCGCCTTCGGCTGCATGGCCGTGTGGCGCTTCGCCCGCTACGATCGGCCCGCGCTGGGGTTGGGGAGCATCGCGGACTATATCGCCGCCTACGAGGCCGAGGCGGGGGTGACCATCGATCCGCTGCGCTTTCGCTTTTGGACGATCTACCGCACCGTGTGGTGGGCGCTCGGGTGCCTCAAGATGGCCGCCCAATGGCGCAGCGGCGCGGACCGGATGCTGGAGCGCGTCGTGATCTCGCGCCGGACGAGCGAGCAGGAACTCGATCTGCTGCTGCTGCTGGAGGAGGATGCGCCGGAAGAGGAGCGGGCGCGAGAGGTTCTGTTCGCGCGGGTCGAATTGATGCGCTCCGGTGAAGCGGCGACATCCGAGATCGTGACAGCCGTGAGCGAATGGCTCGCGACCCTGAAAGGTAAGTTGGATGGCCACGATCGCTTTCAACTTGCGGTCGCTAGAAACGCATTGGGCATAGTTGCGCGAGAGAACGAAGATACGGTGCCGCTCTTGACCACTGACGAGGGGCTTTGTCGCTATATTCTCAAAGGTAAGAAATCGCTCAAAACGAAGAAGCTACTGAGTGAGCTCAGAGCCGACGCGCTGGACAAGCTAACAACGGACGTCCCCAAATACCCCGCGCTCGCCCATGCGCGCAAAAAATGGACCGGAGAGGAATAACCCATGGACTTCGCGCTTCCCCTCGACCTGCAAGCCTATCTCGCCGAACTCGACGCCTTCATCGCCGCCGAGATCAAGCCGCTGGAGCAGCAGGATGAAAACATCCGCTTCTTCGACCACCGCCGCGAATATGCGCGCACGGACTTCGAGGCGGGCGGGTTGCCCCGGCACGAGTGGGAGGAACTGCTTAAGGAAGCTACGCGCCGCGCTGACAAGGCCGGGCATTGGCGCTTCTCCGCCCCCAAGCGCTATGGCGGGAAGGACGGCAGCAACCTCTGGATGGCGGTGATCCGCGAGCATTTTGCGAGGGCGGGCCTCGGGCTGCACAATGACTTGCAGAACGAACACTCCATCGTCGGCAACTTCCCCTTCGTCGCCATGTTCGATCAGTGGGGCACAGAGGAACAGAAGCAGGAATTCATCACTGGCGGGTTTGAACGCACGCGGCGCGTCGCCTTTGGCCTCACCGAACCGCACCACGGCTCGGACGCCACCCACATGGAGACCCACGCTGTCAGGGAAACCCGCGACGGGGTCGATGGCTGGCTGATCAACGGCGAGAAGATGTGGATCACCGGGATGCACGTCGCCACCCACTGCGCGATGTTCGCGCGCACGGCGGGCAAGGCTGGCGATGCCAGCGGGATTACCTGCTTCCTCGTTCCCAACCCGACCGAGGGCCTGAAAATCGAGGAGTGGATGTGGACCTTCAACATGCCCACCGATCACCCGCGCCTGTCGGTGACGAACGTCTGGGTGCCCGACAGCGCGATCCTCGGCGTGGAAGGCCGCGGCCTCGCGCTGGCGCAGAGCTTCGTCCACCAGAACCGCATCCGGCAGGCGGCGTCGAGCTGCGGCGCGGCGCTCTACTGCATCGACGAAAGCGTGAAATACGCGCGGGAGAGAAAACCCTTCGGCGAGGAACTGGCGCGCAATCAGGGTATCCAGTTCCCGCTGGTAGAACTGGCGACGCAGGCGGAAATGCTGCGGCTCCTGATCTTCAAGACCGCGTGGGAGATGGACAACATGCCTCACGAAGAGATCGAGAAGACCATCTCCGACAAGGTCTCGATGTGCAATTACTGGGCGAACCGGCTGGTATGCGAGGCGGCGGACCGTGCGATGCAGGTCCACGGCGGCATCGGCTATTCGCGGCACAAGCCGTTCGAGCACATCTACCGCCACCACCGCCGCTACAGGATCACCGAGGGCAGCGAGGAAATCCAGATGCGCAAGGTGGGGGCGTACCTGTTCGGCTATCTCGGGCCGAAGCGGGGCCAGTTTTCCTGACGTTCGTCTAGTCGAATTCAGGCGAGGGAACCCGCGTCTCCTTGCGCCGCGCCGCGAAATAGAGGCCGGTTCCCACGATCAGCAAGACGATCATTAGTCCGAAGGCGCTCGCCGGGGCCTGAATCATCGTGAACAGCGTGAACCCGCCCGATACCGCCATCACCGGCCACCAATAGAGCGCGAGGCGTCCATTGTGCCGTTCGTCAGTGCGGCGCATCAGGATAACGAAGCTGGCGATCACCAGCAGGCTTGTCACGGTTGATGCCAGCGACGTGACCTGCGCCAGAAAGACGAAGGCACCGCTCGAAAGCATTATGGCTGTGACGGCAGCAAACAGCAGCACGGCGCGGTCAGGCGTGCGGAACCGGGGCGACACATGGGCGAATGTCGCGGGCAAGAGGCCGCGATCGGCCATGCCGAAGACGACCCGCGGCCCGCCGATGAAATAGTTTAGCGCATTGGTCGCGATCGAGAAGACCGCCGCGACGCTGATGATCAGCACGCCTGTATCGCCCATGACGGCTCCGGCAGCAGCGGCCAGCGGGGTCGCATCCCCATCGCTCTGCGGGGCGCCGGCGGCGATGAAGGCCCATTGCACCGCCATGTAGAATGCAGTTATCAGCGCTAGCGAACCGAGCATCGTCAGGGGCAGATCGCGCCGGGGCCGCTTCAGTTCACCGGCTGAAAAGGCACCGGCTTCCGCGCCGGAAAAGGCGAAATAGACTAGCAGCGCGACGCTTTCGAACTGGCCGAAGCGCGGCAGAGTGAACTGGGTCGCAATGCCGCCCGAGGCGTAGGCGATCACGCACAGCAAGAGGATCGGCGCAAGCTTGAACACGGTTCCCACCGCCAGCGAGCCGATGCTGTTCCGCATGCCCGAAATGACGATCCCGGTAAGCGCGACAAGCAGGAACGCCAGCGCCAGTGCCCGCGCCCCCGGTTCGGCAAGCACCGGAAAGATCACGGCCAAGTAGGCAACCAGCACATACAGCGTTGCCGCACGGCCCGCGCTGATGCCCAGCACCATCCAGAATCCGATCAGAAAGCCGGCAAAAGGCCCGAATGCCGCCTGTATCCAGAGCTGCGGTCCACCCGATGAGCGGAACATGTTGCACAGCCGCGCGACAATCAGAGTGCCGCAGGCGTAGAACAAACCGAAAATCAGAAACATCCACGGCGCGAAATTGCCGACTTCGGCATAAAGCAGCGCCGGCACGGCGAAGATACCCGCACCGATCATGCCGTTGATGCTCATGAGAGTCGCCCCCACCGGGCCGACCACCCGTGGCGGTTCTACTGCTTTTTCCAAAAAGACTGCCTCCCCCCGAAGGCTGATTTGAGGAGGCAGCATCGCAGCTATCCGGGGCGTGTCAACCTAAGGGGTCGGGATCGTTTGTCTGATCCCGCCGCCACCACCCTGCCAGCAGGCTGCCGATCAGCACGTGCCACACCGCCGAAATCGCCGCCGGGACCGGGGCAAGGGTGGCTTGTTGCAGGCTCGCGAATTGCGCGGCGAAGGCGGAGGTCTTGGCGAGACCCGAGCCGAGGCCGGAATTCTGCATCCCCACCTCGATGCTGATCGTCCGCGCCTCCACCTCGCCCAGCCCGAGCATCCGCGCCAGCACGTAACCCAGCGCGAAGCCGCAGGCGTGGAGCAGGAAGGTCGCCAGCAGCAGCGTGCCCGCATGTTGCGCGATCTGGGCCTTGGCCCCGCCGACGATCCCGCCGACGATCAGGATCACGAGCACGATGGCCACCAGCGGCAGCCCGGCGCTTACCGCTTGCGCAGCGCGGGGGAACAGGCGGTTGAGCAGCGTCCCCGCCACCACCGGCACCAGCACGATACCGATCATGTTGACCAGCAGGTTTGCCCGGTCAATCTCCACATAGGCCCCGGCCAGCCAACCGGTCAGCAGCGGGGTCAGCACCACTGCGGCCAGCGTGGAGGCCATGGTCATTGCAACCGACAGCGCGACATTGCCGCGCGCCAGAAAGGCAACCACATTGGACGCCGTGCCGCCCGGGCAACAGGCGACAAGGATCAGCCCGACTGCCAGCCCTTGTTCCAGCCCCAGCGCCTGCGCAATCCCGTACCCGGTCAGCGGCATCAC
Source organism: Erythrobacter fulvus (assembly GCF_028595285.1). Taxonomy (GTDB): domain Bacteria; phylum Pseudomonadota; class Alphaproteobacteria; order Sphingomonadales; family Sphingomonadaceae; genus Erythrobacter; species Erythrobacter fulvus. Next base: position 30,003 of record NZ_JAQQXQ010000011.1, read on the forward strand.
CGCGAATTGCAACGCTACGCCCGCGATCAGCGCGCGCGGCAGGGCGGCAAGGCTGCGATAATCGTCGAACGTCAAAGTCAGCCCCATCGCCAGCATGATCGTGCCGAGCGCGAGGCTGAGCAGCGGCTGGCCCGCAACGCGGATGCTGCCGTCGGTCATCCATGTGAAGCCCGCGGGGAAAAACCAGGCCAGCCCCACGCCCAGCAATGTCAGGATGGCGAAATTATTGGTGATGGTACGCAGCATCGCTGATCCTTGCGTCGTCATGACCGGTGAGGATGCCCGGTTCTGCCGGATTTTGTCCATGATCGACCGGCGGGATCGCGGACACTAACAACATTCTATCGCGCCGCTAATCCAGAGACCGGATCACCTCCAGCGGCGCGTTGTGATGGATCATACAGGGGTGGTGCGGGTCTCGGGCAGGTCGATCCCGTCCTGCACCACGGCCGCGCGGCCCGATGCCCAATACAGCACCAATCCGATACCCAGCAGCAACAGGGTTGATCGTGCCGCGTCCGGCGGGACCTGAGACAGCAGCCACATTACCATGCCGATCGCCACCGGAATGATCACCAGCCAGCGTGCGCCCATCGTCGCGCGCAAACCTGCTTCCTTGCGCCACCACATCACCACCAGCGCCAGGATCGTCAGCGCGAACAGCGTCTGCTCCACGCTTACAAGAAGGACTGCGAGGATCGCAAAACTGCCGGTCAGCGAAAGCAGCCCGACAACGGAAGCATAAGCCCCGATCGCGACCACCGGGGTTTCGAAACGCGGCGAAACATAGGACATCACATGCGGCATCAGCCCGCGCCGCGCCATGCCATAGGCGATGCGCGGCATCGCAAAGAACACATTCAGCTGGAAAGTCGCGACCGAGAATATCGCAGCCAGACTGATCATCAGGTTGCCTGCAGGGCCAAACACGGCCTGACCCGCTGCGGCAAGCGGCACATCGACTTCGGCCGGATCAGGCGCGATCGCGATATAGGCCCATTGCACCAGCGCATAAAACAAGGCGATGCCGGCAAGATTGATGAAGATCGCCAGCATCACTGTCTTGCGCGGTTCCTTTGTCTCGCCGGCCGCGACCGTGGCCATGTCCGCGCCCGAAAACGCAAACGCCAGCAGCAACGCAATCGATTCGACTTCCGAAAACACCGGCAGCGCCACATCTGTCGGCACCCCGTTCTGCGCGAACCCGACAAGGCACAGGAGCAGGATCGGGGCAAGCTTGAGCACCGTACCCAGTTCGATCGCGCGGACCGCACGCAGCGTGCCGCTGATGCTGATCGCGGTGAACATCACGATCAACGCGGCAATGCTCGCCAGACGCAAAACCGGGTCGCCGAAGACCGGGAAGATCGAGGCGAGATAGGATAGAAGAACGTGAAAATTGGCTGCGGACCCTGCCATGTTGGCCGCAAGGCCGAACCACCCGGCCTGAAAACCCACGACCTTGCCGAAAGCATGCTCGGCATAAAGCTGTGACCCGCCCGACTGCCTGAACACGGTCGAAAGCTTGGCGATAACCGCCATGATGCTGGCATAAAAGCAGGCGAATATCAGGATCGCGATAGGCGAGAATGTGCCGGCCGCAGTGAATAGCAGGGCAGGCAGCGCGAATATGCCCGACCCGACGACCGCGTTGAGATTGATCACGGTCGCGCCAAGCAGCCCGACCACGCGCGGTGGTTTCTTGTCATATGCGATTGTCCAATCCCCCCGTGGACAGTGCCTTGCCGCAAGAGGATAGCAAAGCGGCAGGCCTGTCAATCACAGAGGGGCAAACCAGCCCCTGCTGCGCACCACTCCTATCCAGCGGACTTCCTGACGCGATGACAATGCTTCCAACCGGCAGAAACAGGGTCTAGTCTCCCGCGCCGATAGAGGGAGAATACCATGCGCCAAATCGCCGCCGCCCTGCTCGCCGGGGCCGCCTGCATTGCCACACCGCTTGCCGCCGCCCCCAAGGGCAAGGACGCCAAGGCGGAGGAAAGCTGGAGCGTCGAGGCGCCCAAGGGCGCGACGATCAGGCAGGTATCGATCAAGACCGACGAAGGCACATGGATGGATGTCGATGTGTCGCCGAACGGCCAGACCATCGCTTTCACCCTCCTTGGCGACATCTACACCATGCCGATCACCGGCGGCACGCCGAAGCGCATTTCCGAAGGCCTGTCATGGGATGTGCAGCCGCGCTTCTCGCCCGACGGCACCCGCATCGCCTTCACCTCGGACCGGGGCGGCGGGGATAATATCTGGGTCATGAATGTCGACGGCAGCGATAAACGGCAGGTGACGAAGGAGGACTTCCGCCTTCTGAACCAGCCCACCTGGTCTCCCGACGGGCGGTTCATCGCGGCCAAGAAGCACTACACCACCGAACGCAGCGCCGGGACGGGCGAGGTGTGGATCTACCACGTCAGCGGCGGCGGCGGGGTGCAGGTGGTGGAACGCGCCAACGAACGCCTGCAAAAGGAACTCGGAGAGCCTGCGTTCGCGCCCGATGGCAGCGCGATCTATTACACCCGCAATACCACCCCCGGGAACACCTTCGAATACGCGCAGGATTCGCAGAGCGGCATTTTCGCGATCGAACGCCACGATCTGGCCACCGGCGAAGTGACCACCGCGGTTTCGGGCTATGGCGGAGCGGTGCGTCCGGCGCCTTCGCCCGATGGCAAGGAACTCGCCTTCGTCCGGCGCGACAAGGACCAAAGCCAGCTGTGGGTGAAAGACCTTGCCAGCGGGCGCGAGCGGATGATTTACGGCGCGCTCGATCTCGACGTGCAGGAAACCTGGGCGGTGACCGGGGTCTATCCCAATATCGACTGGCTGCCCGACAGCTCGGCAATCGTGTTCTGGGCGGGCGGCAAGCTGAACCGCGTCAATCGCGACGGGAGTGGCCATGCTGTCATCCCGTTTTCGATCAATGACACGCGCGGCATCGCCGATGCGCCCCACCCGGTGATCGAGGTTTCGCCCGATAATTTCATGACCACCATGCCGCGCTTCGCCACGCTCTCGCCCGACGGGTCGCGAGTGGTGTTCGAAAGCCTCGGGCGGCTGCATGTGAAGTCGGCGCGGGGCCGCGATCTTCCGCGACCGCTGACGGGTGACGATGCCGACGCGCTCGAAGCTTTCCCCGCCTTCAGCCGCGACGGCAGCCGGCTCGCCTATGTGCGCTGGAACGACAAGACGCTGGGCGAGATCGTCGTCGCGGATGCCGACGGGCAGAACCGCCGCGCGCTGACGGGGCCGGGGCATTACGGCAACCTTGCCTTCTCGCCCGACGGTAGCCTGATCGCTTTCGAGAAGCGCGAAGGTGGCTTTCTGACTTCGCCCGATTTTTCGGAGAACCCGGGCGTTTATGTCATGCCCGCAGACGGCTCGGCCGCGCCGCGCCTTGTCAGCCGCAACGGCGGCAATCCGCAATGGGGAACCGATAATGATCGCCTATTCATGCTGGCGGGCGAGGGCGGACGGCTGGCGCTGATCTCGACCGATCTCAATGGCGAGGCGAAGCGGGTGCACGCCAAGGGCGAGCTTGCCAATGATTTCCGCATCGCGCCCGATGGACGCACCATCGCTTTCCGCCAGAATTACGAAGTCTTCGCGATGCCGCTGGTGCCCGGCGGGAAGCCGGTCGACGTCAGCGAGAAGGGTGGCCCGCTGCCTGTCACCAAGGTCAGCACCGGCGGCGCGGACTATCTCGGCTGGGCGCGCGGCGGCGAAACGCTGTTCTGGTCGATCGGACCGGAGCTGCAGAGCGCGGCGGTCGCCGATTTCTTCCCAGCGGCTCCCAAGGCGGAAGGCGACAAGGCACAAGGCTTCACCCCGCCCACCACCGGCGTGCCGCTGGGCGTTCCCGTGCAGGCGGCCAAGCCGGCCGGCAGTGTCGCCATCACCGGTGCGCGCATCCTGACCATGAAGGCGGGCTTGCCGCGCGAGGATGCGGGCGTGATCGACAACGGCACGATCGTGATCGAGGGTGACCGGATCAAGGCCGTTGGCCCGGCGGGCAGCGTGACGGTGCCCGCAGGCGCGACCGTGATCGACGCGGCCGGAAAGACCATCATGCCGGGGCTCGTCGATGCCCATGCCCACGGCCCCTATGGCGTCGGCGATCTGATCCCGCAGCAGAACTGGACGCTGTTGCAGGACCTCGCGCTGGGCGTGACGACGATCCACAACCCGTCGAGCCAGGCCAGCACCGTCTTCGCTGCCGCCGAACGCCAGCGTGCGGGCCTGACGCTCGGCCCGCGCATATTCTCGACCGGAGAGATCATCTACGGGGCGAAGGCGCCCAGCGTCTACGCGCGGATCGACTCGTACGACGATGCGCTCGCCCATGTACGCCGGATCAAGGCGCAGGGCGGCATTTCGGTGAAGAATTACAACCAGCCCCGGCGTGAACAGCGCCAGATGGTCGCCCGCGCGGCGGCGGCGGAAAACATGCTGGTGGTGGCCGAAGGCGGTTCGCTGTTCGGGATGGACATGAACCTTGTCGCCGACGGCAATTCGACGATCGAACATAATGTGCCGGTCGACGTGATGTACGAGGACGTGCTGCAATTCTTCGGACAGTCGAACAGCAACTACACGCCCACGCTGGTGGTCACCTATGGCGGCCTTGCGGGCGATCCCTACTGGCGGCAGGCGATGGACGTGTACGATCATCCGCTGATGATCCACACCCCGCCCAAGGCGCTGCTTGCGGCGACCGCACGGCGGGTCAAGGCGCCCGAATGGTCGTTCGTCGACGACAACAACGCGCGCGAGGCCAACAAGCTGGCGGAGCGCGGGGTGAAGGTCAGCATCGGCGCCCATGGCCAGCAGGCGGGCATCGGCGCGCATTGGGAGCTGTGGAGCTTCGCGCGCGGCGGGATGAGCCCGGTCGAGGCACTGAAGGCGGGCACTATTGTCTCTGCCCAGTCGCTCGGCATGGCCAAGGACATCGGCAGCCTCGAGCCGGGCAAGCTTGCCGACCTTGTGATCCTGTCCGCCGATCCCAGTGCCGACATCCGCAATTCCGACGATATCGAACAGGTGATGCTCGGCGGGCGGCTCTATGATGCCAAGACCCTGAACGAGGTCGGCACCGGGGCCGCGCCGCGTGCACCCTATTGGTGGGAAGCCAATGGCGGCAACGGCGCGGGCGGTTCGGAAGCGGCGACCCATGCGGGCGGCGCTCATGCCGACGGGGATGCGGGCTAGAGCCTAGTCCACCATTTCCGCTTCCATCAGCGCGCGCAGGTCTTTCAGGGCCTTAGCGCGCAGCTGGTGGACGCGCGGCACGCTGACATCGAGCACGGCGGCGATTTCGGTGAGGTTCAATTCCTCGACGAAGAACAGCTGAAGCACCAGCTTCAGCCGGTCGGGCAGTTCGATCATCGCCGTTAGCAGGCGCTCGCGGTCCTCGGCGGCGCACAGCGCCTCGAACGGGTCGGGATCCTCGCTGGCAAAGGCAGTGGAGCTTTCGTCATATTCCTCGCTGATAGATGTCAGCGTCACACCCGCGCTCTCGATTGCCAGCAATTCCGCGTCGCTGACCTCCAGCAGCCGGGCAAGTTCGGCCCGGCTCGGCTCGCGGCCCAGTTGCCCGCGCAAGGTTCCGAGCGCGCGTTCATAGGCGGCGCGTTTGCGGCGCGCGGTGCGGGTGTCGTGCGCGGCGCGGCGTACTTCGTCGAGCATGGCTCCGCGCACGCGGATCTTGGCATAGGCGGCAAAGCCGTCCTCGGTCGGCCCGGTGTGACGCTGCGCGCATTCGGTCAGCGCGACGATGCCGGCCTGCACCAGATCCTCGATCTCCAGTCCGTCCCGCCCGCTGCCGTGGATATGCCACGCGGCGCGGCGCACCAGCGGAAGGAAGCGGCGCACGCGGTCTTCTACTTCCGCGCGGCTGGGGGAATAGGGGGCGGCGGCGGCAAAGCCGGTGTGGTCGTGTTTCATCATGCAGGCTCCGTCGCTTCAGGGGCGGCAAGCGCCGGCGCGGCGACCGGCGCAGGTTCGCCGATGACGCCCACCACAAGGATCGCCTGGGTCGGCGGCAGTTCGGCGATCGACAACACCAGACAGCGGGGCGCGCGTTGCTTGAGCAGCGCGGCGAGCGCGCGGCGCGCAGGCGGCTGGACGATCAGCGCCAATCCGCTTTTCTCTTCATCGGCAAGCCGGTTGATCTCGCGCACGATCATGCCCCCGCAATCGGGCTCGATCAGGGGCTGGCCGGTCGCGGGGTCGATCATCCCGCCTAGGATCGCGCTTTCGAGCCCGGCATCCAGCGTCGCGACCTTCAAGGGCTCGCCCGGTGCGGCGATGCGGGCGATCAGCCGCGCACCCAGATCGGCGCGCACGGCATCGATCACCGCATCGAAATCGCTGGTCTTCTGCAATGCCAGCGCCAGCGAGGTGAACAGCGGCTGCGGATGGGCCAGCCCTATGCCGTCGGCCAGCAGCGCGCGCAGGGTGCGGGTCAGCGCGGCGAGCGACAGCGGCTCGGGCGTCACCGCCTCGACCAGTGCCGGAGCGCGGGCCTTGAGACCGTCGACCCATTCGCGCACCTCGTCGGGGCCAAGCAACTGGTGCGCGTCGGCCAGCAGCGCCTGATTGGCGTGGGTGGCGATGACAGTGGCGGGATCGACCACCAGGAAGCCTTCGGCAATCGCATGCTCACGCGAAGAGGGCGCGATCCACAGCGCCGGGCAATCGAAGCTGGGATCGCGGGTCGCCTCTCCCGTCAACCCGTGGCCCGGGCGCACCTCGCCTGCGTCGATGGCGAGCAGTTTGCCCGGTTTCACGCTGCCGCGTGCGATGCTGACGCCGCCCAGCCGGACAGCATAGTCCTGCGCCGGAAGATCCAGCGAATCCCGGATCCGGAACTGCGGCAGGACAAAGCCGAGATCGCGCGACAGCTGTTTGCGGATGCCGGTGATGCGGGCGATCAGCGGCGCGGCGGTGTCCCCGTTCCTTGCCTCCTCGTCGACCAGACTGACCAGACCATAGCCCAGCTCGATGGTGACCAGCGTCTGATCGGACACGTCGGCCAGTGCGATATGATCCGGTGCAGGCTCGGCCACGGCAACGGGTTCGGGCGGCGGCGCGGCGGCACGGCGTTTCAGCTGCCACCAGATCGCGCCCGCGATGGCAGCGGCCGGCAGGAAGATGGTTTGCGGCATCGCCGGGACCAGCCCCACCGCGCCGAGGATCAACGCCACCGGCAACCATCCGCGCGGATCGGCGAACTGGCCGCCGATCTGTCCGGCAAGGTCGCGGGTGTCGGAAACGCGGGTGACGATCGCGGCTGCGGCAATCGACAGCAGCAGCGCAGGTACCTGCGCCACCAGCGCATCGCCGACCGCGAGCGTGACGTAGACCTCGCCCGCCTCAGCTGCGCTCAGGCCGTGGCTGATCATGCCGAGCGCCAGACCGGCAATGATATTGACCCCGAGGATCAGCAGCGCGGCAATCGCATCGCCCTTCACGAACTTGGATGCACCATCCATCGAGCCGTAGAAATCGGCCTCGACCGTCACCTCGCGGCGGCGTTCGCGCGCTTCATCGGCCGTGACGAGGCCTGCGGCGATGTCGGCGTCGATCGCCATCTGCTTGCCCGGCAGCGCGTCGAGCACGAAGCGCGCCGAGACTTCGGAGACGCGGCCCGCGCCCTTGGTGACGACGATCATGTTGATGATCATCAGGATTGCAAAGACGAACAGGCCGACCGCGAAATTGCCGCCGACAAGGAATTGGCCGAAGCTTTCGATCACCTCGCCAGCCGCTGCGCCGCCTTCGTGCCCGCTCATCAACACAATCCGGGTCGAGGCGACATTGAGCGCCAGCCGCAGCAGGGTGGCGAACAGCAGCACGCTGGGGAAGGACGAGAAATCGAGCGGTCGGCGGGCGTTCAGCGCCACCATCAGCACCGCGATAGAGATCGCGATGTTGAGGACAAAGAAGACATCGAGCATCAACGGCGGGATTGGCAGCACCATCAGCGCCAGCAGCGCGAAGATGCCGGCCGGCAGCGCCAGCGTGGCCGGCATCCCGGCCAGCCGATGCAGGGAAAGGGCGGAAGTGGAACTGTTCATGATGGTCTTGCTCACAATCCGAAGGCTTTCAGCCGGTCATAGGCGCGGCGCACCTGTGCGGGGGCGGTGGACGTATCGCTGCCGAAGGCTGTACCGAGCACCTGGGACATCGGCATGCGGGCCTGCGGGGTGAAGGCGGGTGGTGCCGCGACAGCAGGGCTGAAGACCGCCTTCTCGGCGATCGGGTAAGGTGTCGCCGCGGCATACGGCGGCGCGGAATAATCGGCGCGGGCGAGGCGGGGTGCTTGGCCGTTCCCGGCCTTGTCCAATGCGCGTCCGAGCTTGCCGGAGATCACGTCCATGACGCCCGCAAGACTGCGCGCAGAACCGTCGGGGGCATAGAAGATCGCACGGTTCGCGGCGGCCGGGCGGGCGAATAGTGCCGCCGCGCTTTGGTTCGGATCGGCGCGCATTTCCGACAGGAACCGTCCGGCGCCGCCCGCGCCCAGGAAATGGGCCAGGTAAAGCTCGGAATGATCGGGCTGGCGGCCGAGTATGGGGGCGAGATGCGCGCGATTGTCTTCTGCCAGACCCGCCGCCATCAGCGCCGCGACCTGCGGATCGGCCCGCAGCGCGAGGATCGCCTGCCGCTGGCCCGGATCGGACACGAAAGCGCTGCCCGCAGGCGTGACGCCGATCTGATCGGCAATGTTGCCTAGCCCGAAGCGGTGCCCGTGCTTCCTGACGGTATCGAGCCATGTGCTCTCGATGAACTGGTAAAGCCCCGTTGCGCTCGATCTGGCGGCGCGGGCTGCGGGATTCATGGCGGATTCGACTTCGGCCTGGGCCAGCAGGTATCCGAAATCGACCGTGGTCGCTTCCGCCGCGCGGGCAATCGCCGCCTCGACCGGCGTGCCTGCCGGTTGGGGCGCGATCTGACGCACGGCGCCGCCTTGCCGCGCAACCGCGTGCGTGCGGGCGGCGGTTTCGAACCCGGCGCGGATCGGGCCGGATGGCACATGCGATAGGGAAGAGGTGCTCACGCAAACTCCGCCTGATTGCTCAGCACCGCAGGGGGCGATGCTTTCAGGAGGAAGTTCAGCAAGCTGCGTGCCAGATGGGCGGCACGCGGATTAGGTATGACTACCTAGCTGCGGCCTGCGGCATAGGTTGCGCGCGGCATCCGGTGCGGGCCACCCAGCGCCTCGATACGGGCGGCGACATTGGCTGCCAGCAGATTGCGCACCCGGCGATTGACCTCGTTCAGTTGACGGGCGGTTTCGGCCAGCCCGCGGGTCTCGCTGTCGAGCGCCTGCGGTCCGAATTCCGCCAGCACATCGCACAACCCCTCCTTTTCGTGCGCCGACGCGATCAGAGCATCGGCATCGAGACCGGCAAGCGCTTGCCGCTCGGTCTCGAGCACGGCAATCATCTGCCGCAGGCTGGCGGCGAGTGGGGGACGGGGCTGGGACGGCGTATCGATCATCGCGTCACTCCTTCACCGGCACCGCGAAGCTGACCTGCGCAGCGATCATCGCATCGACGATCTTGGTCGGCACCAACGGGTAGGAGCCGTCCTGCAAGGCCGCGCGGATCAGCGCGACCCGTTCGGCATCGACCGGCGGGCTGGCGGCATCCACCGCACCGCTGATTTCGACGCTGAGGCCGGAAGCGGGCGCGGCGGTGTTGCGGGCGGAAGCGGCGCGGGGTTCGATCTGTGCGCGGTCACCGCCGGATACCGCGCGGGTAGCGGCGATTCCCTGCAATTTGCTCAGTTCGACAGATGGCATGGCTCAATTCCTTGGTCGGATTGTGACAGGCAGAACGGCCGGTCGCGTTGGCCTTTAAGGGGCCTTTAAAGATTTCTTCAGCTTGCCGGGATCACCGCCAGACCGGGGCGTTCGATCCGGGCGCGCAGCGGCTCGGCCTTGCGCCCGGTGCGCACGAAGATCCAGTCGCCCACAGCGCCGCTATCCATCGCCTCGCCCGACTGCTGCACCGAAAAGCCGCGCCCGCGCACCATGATGGTCAGCGCATCGCCGCGCTTGATCGCCGGGGGAGCGGGACGGCTGGCAGCGGCCATTCCGGCAGTGCTGTCCACCGCCACGAAGATGCGCCAGCTGGCTGGGCCGGGACATTCGACCCGCACCATGTTGCGCGCGCTGCCGTGCCAGGCCAGCGCCAACGGGCCGTCGCAGGCCGCAAGCCGCAGGCGCCGGTCGGCGGGCGCGCGGGCGCCGCCGGGGGTGCCGGTCGCCGCGCCCGTAAACGCCGCTACAGCGTGGTCGATCGCTGTCGGGTCGGTAAAGCCGTTTGCGCCTGCCGTCGGATCGCACAGCGGTGTCAGCATCGCCAGCGCCAGCGGGGCAAGCCGCCAGCCTTCGGGCCAGGGATTGGTGATCTCCATCGGTATGCTCCTTTTCGTTGCGCGCATTTCGAAGCAAGGGGCATGCCAAGCGCACCTTGTTGAGACCTAAGGACTTTTGCGGAGCCGCGGCGCGGCGGGGTTTAAGCACGATCGGAATAGTGGGGCAGGCGTAGCTTCAACTATGTCCCAAGGTTCGCACTATGACTTTCGCGTCCCGCTTTCTTTCCCGTTCCTATCGCCCGGCCGAGCCTGTCGCGGAACTTGTCGATTCGCCCGCAAGCCGCGCCCAGGAAGCGCGCCGGGGGCTGCTGCAGCGGATTTCCGAATTCGTCGAAACCCATGATCTCGCCGTCACCGCCGGCAATCTTGCCACGATCTGCGGCGGGTTGTCGGGATCGCACCCGGAACTGGCCCAGGCTTTAACCTCGCGCGAGATCGCCGGCGAGCCGATCGACCAACGCTGGCTCGATACGCTCGGACGGCTCGATCCCGAAGGCCATTCGCGGATCGCCGGGCTGGAAGCGCTGATGGACAAGCTCGAATATTCGCTGATGCGCTTTGCCCAGACGGCGCGTTCGGCGCAGAGCGAGACGAGCGATCATCGCGGCGCTCTGGGTGCGCAGATCGATGCCATGGCCGAAGTCGAACTTGCGCCGGCAGCGGCGGGAGAGCTGGCACGGGTGATCGATCTGTCACGGGCGATGCTGGCACGGGTCGAACAGGTCGAGGCCGCAATGGCACGCAGCCAAGAGGAGACCGACCGTTTGCGCGAAAATCTCGCCAAGGCGCGGATGGAGGCCGATGTCGATCACCTCACAGGCCTGCCCAATCGCCGCGCTTTCGAGCGCCGGCTGGTGTCGGCGTCGATCGAGGCGCGGGCCAAGGGCGAACCGCTATCGATCGCCTTTTGCGATGTCGATCGCTTCAAGCTGATCAATGATCGCCATGGCCACGACGCGGGCGACCGGGTGCTTTGCGCGGTCGCCGCCACGTTCAACGAACACGCCGGCGATGCCTGCTTTGTGGCGCGTCACGGGGGCGAGGAATTTGTCCTGCTGTTCTACGGCATGGACAAGGAGGCGGCGCGTGCGAAGCTGGATACGATCCGGCGGGCACAGGCCGCGCGCCAGCTGATGAACCGCGATACCGGGCAGCCGTTCGGTCGGGTGACGTTTTCGGGCGGGGTGGCTGAAGTCACCGAGGATGCCGACACCCGCAGTGCGCTGACCCGCGCCGACGCGGCGCTGTACCGGGCCAAGGAAGACGGACGCAATCGCGTGATGGTGAGCTGAAGTCCGGCGCGCGCTATTTCGCCACGACGGAATCATAGGCAAGACTGGCGTAGAGATCGGCTTCCTCGCCCGGCGCGATGACGGTGCGCACAGGCACCCCGCTGGCGGCGATATCTGCGGCCATTGCGGCGGCGGCATCCCATGCCGCAGCTTCTCCCCCCGGACGATAGTGGGCGAAGATCGTCAGCGTGGCACGCGGATCGCGCGGCTGCGCGGCGAGCCATGCCGACAGCGTCGGCCCGTCGGAAACCGGACGGTAAAGCGCCTGCGCTGCGGCAGTCTCGATCCGCAGACGGGCGCGGGGCTTCTCGCCGCGCACGGCGTCGGATGCAGGCAGGCTGGACAAGGTCACAAGGAACAGGATCAGCGCCAGATCGGCCAGGATCAACTGCCAGCCGTGGCCGCCGATCTTCATTTCAAGACTCTTCGCGCTCATGCCACGCCTCGCAAGTGGGGCCGCCGGCCGGTGGGCGGGGATGCGGGTTGTGCGATCTGGCCTGTGAACCATTCGGCCAGTGCCTCGCGCTGTTGTTCGCGGGCAAGCCCGCGCCGCTCGATCGCGCCGGCGAGCGGGAAACACGCCAGATGCGCCAGCAGCGCACCATAGAGCGTCGAAAGCACCGAAGTCGCAATCGCCGCCAGCGTTACCCGCAAGGCATCCTCGCCGGTTGCGGGCGCAAGCTGGGTGAAAGCGTAGAGCGTGCCGATCAGGCCGAACACCGGGGCGAGTTCACCCGCCCAGGCAAATACCTGCGCCGCCGATACACGCCGCGCTTCGTCCAGCGCGCGTTCGGCGCGGCGCGCCTTGTGCAAGGCTTCTAGCGAGCCGTGGCGGAGATAGGTTTCAAGCATCAGGGCTAGCGCACGGTCCGGCGGCAAGGGCGGGCTGGCGCGAAACGATCCGTCACGCCGGATCGCGCCGACCGCCTGTGCCAGCGCCTTGCGGTTGGCCTCCTCGTTGAAGCCTCTGCCCAGCAATGCCACCGCCTCGCGCAGCGCCGCACCGAAGTCGCGCCACCCGCAGCGCGCGGCACAAGCCAGCAGGGTCCCTGCCACCACGATCGTGAAGGCTCCCGGATCAAACAGGGAGCTGACAGTCTGCGGCATCGCCGATCCCCTTGCTGGCCCCCAAGAACGCGTCGGGCCTTCGCGATCGCAGAACGTCCGCCGGCGCGCACGATTAAGCCTAGGTAGTTTCGGCAGGGCCTTGCCGCAGGACCGGCAAAGGCTTGCCGTCCGGCCCGGCCTTTCCCCGTCATCGCCGCCTTGCAGGGCCAACTGGCACGCTTCCTGCAAAACCTCTGGCGCACCCGCTGGCGGATGGTTCCGACCACTGCCGGCACGATCAGGGGAGACCCGCATGAACGAGAGACTTTTCGGCATTCACGGCGCGGCGCTGGCCTTGCGTTCGCAGCGCATGGGCGTGATCGCCTCGAACATCGCCAATGCCGCGACCCCCGGCTACAAGGCGCGCGACATCGACTTTAACGCTGCGCTTGATGCCCGGCTGGCAAGCCAGCGCGGCGACATCACTTCGGCGACAGAGGCCGGAATGGTGTGGCGCACGCCGACCATGCCTTCGATGGACGGCAATACGGTCGAACTGAACCGCGAGCAGGTCGCCTTCGCCGAAAACGCCGTAGCCTATTCGGCGACGCTCAGCTTCGTGCAGGGCAAGGTCAGCACCATCACCCGCGCGCTGAAGGGTGAATGACCATGCCCGAACGCGCCCCCATGACGCTGTTCTCGATGACCACCCGCGCGATGAGCGCGCAGATGGTGCGGATGAACGCGGCCACATCCAACCTCGCCAATGCCGGGTCGGTTTCCGGCACCGAGGAGGGCGCCTATCGCCCGATCCGCGCGGTGTTTTCCGTGGAACTCGATCGCGCCTCGGGCCTCGCCGGTGTGACATCGGGTGGGCTGGTGCGCGCCGAGACAGCCCCGACCAAGCGCTATGACCCCGGCCATCCGCTCGCCGATGCCGATGGCAATGTGTGGGAAGCCCCGGTCGATGAGACCGCCGAGATGGTCGAGATCATGGAGTCCGCCCGCCAGTACCAGAATCTGGTGCAGGCGCTCCAGACCGCCAAGCAGCTGATGCTCGAAACCCTGAGGAGCCAGTAATGGAAAACACCGCGATCAATTCCGGCGCGCAAGTCACGCTCGACCGGCTCAACACTCCTTCGCGCCTGACCGGCGGCGGGCTCGGCTCGCTCGACGGCGGCGATTTTCTGAAGCTGCTGACAACCCAGCTGACCTTTCAGGACCCGCTCGAACCGACCGATAACGAGGCGATGCTGGCGCAGATGGCACAGTTCTCCTCGCTTGCGGCGACCACTGAAGGTTCGGCCACCCTGACAGAGATTTCCGCCAAACTCGACCGGCTGATCGCGGCGCAGGAAGCCGCGCTGAGCCCGGCCGGGCAGCTCTGACCATTGACCACAGCACAAGGATCACACACGAATGTCCTTCTTCACCTCCCTTAGCGGGCTGCGCAACGCCGAAACCGACCTGCGCGTGATTGCTCACAATATCGCCAATGCCGAAACCGTCGGCTTCAAGAAAAGCTCGGCACAGTTCGCCGATCTGGTCGCCAGCGGTTCGGCCACCGATCCGCGCCGCACGGCCGGGATCGGTGCGACAGTGTCTGCGATCACGCAGGACTTCGCACTCGGCCCGCTTGAACAGACCGGACGCAGTCTCGATGTCGCGATCGACGGGGACGGGTTCTTTGCGCTCGAAAACCCGTTCTCGGGCGAGCTCAGCTTCACCCGCAACGGCAATTTCCAGCTGCGCGCGACGGGTGAATTGCAGGATGCGAACGGCAACCGGCTGCAGGCCTTTCCGGTCGATGCTGCGGGTATCCCGACCTCTACCGTCCCGGCCGACGTGATCGTGCCGCTGATCAACGGCGCGGGTTCGGGGCTGGCCAATGTCACGATCGACAATCGCGGGATCGTGAACGCGGCCTATGCCGATGGTACCGCGACCCCGGTCGGGCAGATCGCGCTTGCCACCTTCGCCGCGCCCAATGGCCTGCGCGCTATCGGCCAGACCAAGTGGCAGGCATCGGGCGATTCCGGCGCGCCGAACTTCGGCAGCCCGGGGATCGGTTCGAACGGCGAGATGATCAGCGGCGCGCTCGAACGCTCCAACGTCGAACTGGCCGAAGAGATGGTGTCGCTGCTCACCGCACAGCGCAATTTCCAGGCCAATGCCCGCGCGATCGATACCGCCACCCAGATCTCGCAGACCGTCCTGAACCTGCGGCAGTAATCCATGGACCGGCTGATCTACACCGCCATGACCGCGATGAACGCGGCGATGGACCGGCAGCGGGTGGTGGCGAACAATCTCGCCAACGCCTCAACCCCGGGCTTTCGCCAGGAAATCTTCGCGGTCACGCCCGCCACATTGAAGGACGGCTCGCTCGAAGCCCGCGCAATGGCGCGTGGCAATGTGCGCGGCGCGGACATGACGGCGGCGCGGGTGGTGCCAACCGGCAATCCGCTGGATGTCGCACTCGAAGGCGAGGCGCTGCTGGCCTATCAGGCGCCGAACCTTCAGGGCGAAATCTATTCGCGGCGCGGGGATCTGCGCGTCGCCGCATCGGGCGTGATCGAGAACGGCGAGGGTCTTGCCGTTCTGGGCGAAAGCGGTGCGCCGATAACGGTGCCGCCGGGCTTTTCTATCGCCATTGCCACTGACGGGACAATCATGGCGAGCGATCCCGCTGCACCGACCGCGCCGCCCGAGGCGATCGACCGCTTGCGGATGGTCACGCCGGGCGGCAGCCCGCTGGCCAAGGGGATCGACTCTTTCCTGAAAGTCCCCGGCGGCGGCGTGCTGCCCCCCGATCCGACCGCGCGGCTGACCACCGGCGCGCTCGAACAATCCAATGTCGAGACGGCCGAGACGCTGGTGCAGATGATCGATGCCCAGCGCGCCTTCGAACAGCGCGCCAAGATCATCCGCACCGCAGGCGATCTCGACGAAGCCTCCAGCAGCCTGATGGCGCTGCGCTGATTTCCATTCACGGGAGCACCAACCAATGCCCACTTCCGCTCTACACGTCGCCCGAACGGGGCTTGAAGCGCAGGATGCGCGGATGCGCGTCATCGCCAACAACCTCGCCAATATCGGCACCACCGGGTTCAAGCGCGACCGTGCCGATTTCGCCACGCTGGCCTATCAGGAACAGCGGGTCGCCGGGCAGCAATCGACCGGACAGACCGCCTTCGCGGTGGGCCTGAATCTCGGCACCGGGGTGCAGGTGCAAGGCACCACCCGGATCGAAACCCAGGGGACGCTGAACTCCACGGGCAACACGCTCGATCTGGCGCTTGATGGCGACGGGTTCTTTCAGGTCGAACTGCCGCCGGGCGGTCAGGTGGGCTTCACCCGCGCAGGCAATTTCACCCTGTCGGCGGACGGCACGCTGATCACCTCGCAGGGCTATGCGCTTCAGCCGCCGCTTCAGGTGCCTGCCGGCGCGCAGTCGATCACCATCGCGCCCGACGGCACGGTGAGCGCGCTGACCCCCGGCGATGCCGCGCCGACGCTGCTCGGCCAGTTGACCGTCGCCAGCTTCGTCAATCCGGCGGGCCTGCGGGCGATCGGTGACAACTTCCTTGTCGAAACCGCCGCTTCCGGCCCCGCCGAACTCGGCTTTGCGGGCGAGAACGGGCGCGGACAGATCCGGCAGGGCATGCTCGAAAGCTCGAACGTCAACGTGGTCGAGGAGCTGGTCGAGATGATCGAGGCCCAGCGCGCCTACGAGATCAATTCCAAGATGGTGAGCGCGGTCGACGAGATGCTGCGCAACGCCAACCAGACGCTGTGAGAAAACTGATGAAGGCTCGAACTCTCCTCCTCGCTGCGCCGCTGGCGCTGTCCGCCTGCATGGGCGCAGGCGGCAGCGGGCCGCAGGCAGGTTTCACCGCGCCCCCGCCCCCGGGTGCGGCAATGGTGGCGGCCGGCGCGGGAGATCCGCTGCTGGTCGCCGCCCCCCAGCCGGTGGTACAGGCCGCCAGCGCGGGCGCGATCTTTCAGGCGGGAACGGGCTATTCCGGGCTCGTCACCGGCACCCGCGCGCGTGCACTGGGCGATATGGTGACGATCATCCTCACCGAAGCCACCACCACCACCAAGAGCACCGCGGGCCAGACCAACCGCTCTGGCAGCTTCGGAATCACGCCGCCCACCAGCGGCCCGCTCGATTTCCTCAACCCCAATGCCCTTAAAGCTGCGGCCGAAGGGTCGTTCAGTGGAGGGGGCAATGCCGCGCAGCAAAGCCGCCTGAACGGTGCGGTCGCGGTGACCATCGCCGCGATCTACCCCAATGGCACCGCCGAAGTGGTCGGAGAAAAGCAGATGATGTTCAGCCAGGGCGATGAATGGGTGCAGTTCGCCGGGCGCATCCGCCTGATCGACATCGATAGCGACAACCGTCTGGCCTCGTCGCAGGTCGCCAATGCGCGGATCATCTATTCGGGCAAGGGCGCGGTGCAGCAGGCCAGCCGTCCGGGCTGGCTCAGCCGCTTCTTCAACGCCATTTCGCCGTTCTGAGGAGAGCCGTGATGAACCGCATTCTCCCCCTGTTGCTTGCCTTGCTGGCAGCCTTCGTCCCCGTTCCCGCCGCCGCCGAGCGCATCCGCGACCTCGGCCAGTTCGAAGGCCTGCGCGCCAACCAGCTGACCGGCTATGGCGTGGTCGTCGGCCTTGCAGGCACGGGCGACAACAACCTGCAATATGTGACCGAGGCGATGCGCGGCGTATCCGGCCGGCTCGGGCTGCAATTGCCGCCCGGCGTCAGCCCGATCCTGCGCAATGCCGCTGCGGTGATCGTGACGGCGGAACTGCCGCCCTTCGCCAAGCCGGGCCAGCGGATCGACATTACCGTGTCCACCCTCGGCCAGGCGTTGAGCCTGCGCGGCGGGGCGCTGATCCTCACCCCGCTCTACGGCGCGGACGGGCAGATCTATGCCATGGCGCAGGGCAATGTCGCTCTCGGCGGTCTGGGCGTGACGGGCCGCGACGGGTCACAGTTGACGGTCAACGTTGCCACAGTTGGCCGGATTGCCGACGGGGCCACCGTCGAACGCGCGGTCGCCACCGGTTTCGACCGTCCGGGGCCGCTGCGCTTCAATCTCCACCAGGCCGATTTCCTTACTGCCTCGCGGGTGCGCGACGCGATCAATGCGCGCTGGCCGGGGATTGCCGCCATCGCCGACGGGGTCAGCATTGAACTGGCGCTGCCGCAGGGCAATGACGTGCGTTCCGCGCTGATGGCGGAGATCGAGATGCTGGCGGTTACCCCCGCCCCGGTCGCCGCGCGGGTGATCGTCAACAGCCGCACCGGCACCGTCGTGATCAATGATGCCGTGCGCCTGTCGCCTGCCGCCGTCAGTCACGGCAAGCTGGTGATCCGCATCGACGAGAATCCCGCAGTAGTGCAGCCCGAACCCTTCAGCCGCGGCCAGACCGCGATCGAGGAATCTTCCGATATCACCATAAACGAACGTGCCGACCGGGTCGCCTATATGCCCGGCGCAGCCTCGCTGTCGGAGATCGTCGATGCGCTGAACCTGCTCGGCGTGGGCGCGTCCGATCTGGTGGTGATCCTCGAAAGCCTCAAGCAGGCAGGCGCGCTGCAAGCCGAGATGGTGGTGCTGTGACCAGCCCCCTGCCGCCTTCTGTGCCGCCCTCCGTTTCCCGGTCGACTGGCCCGGTCGCCCGCAGCTCGGCGCTCTCGCAAGAGCGCGCCGAGCTGCGCAAGGCGGCGGAGGGGTTCGAGGCGATCATGATCCGCAGGATGCTCGCGACCGCCCGCGCGGCCAGCTTTGCCGAGGAAACCCCGCTGACCGGCGGCGGCCTCCAGCAGTTCCAGACGATGCGTGACGAACATTTTGCCGATGTCGCTGCCGCCAGCGGCGCCTTCGGGTTTGCACGGAGTATCGAGGCGCAGCTTGCGCAACACCTTCCCGATAAAGGGGATAATTGATGCCCGGCGCTCTCTTCTCCATCGGTCGCAGCGGTTTGACTGCCTCGCGCGCCAGCCTTGAGCTGACGGCGCAGAATATCGCCAATGCCTCGAACGCGGATTATTCGCGCCGCGAACTGACCCAGAGCGAGCTGGTGATGACCGGCGCGATCGGGATCAATGCGGCGGATTCGCTCGGCGGTATCCGCCCTTCGGCGGTCGTGCGGGCCGAAAGCGCGCTGGTGCAGCGGCAGGCGCGCGATGCGTCCTCCGCACTGGCCAGCGTCGATGCCCAATATCTCGCGCTGCGCGAGGCGGAGAGCGCGCTGGAGAATTCGGGACTGTTCACCGGACTGGTCGAATTCGAAGCGGCGCTGACCCGGCTTGAAGCCAATCCGCTCGATCCGGCACTCAGGCTCTCGGCGGTCGAAAGCGCGCGCGCGATGGCGGGCAATTTCCGCACTGCCGACAGCACGCTCGCCAATGCCCGCAGCCTGGTGCAGGACGAGGCCGCAGCCGAAATCGTGCAGGTCAACGAACTGGCCGAAGAACTCGCCCGTGTGAACCGCGAACTGGTGGGCGTGCGCGAGGGCACCTCCGGGCGTGCCGCGCTGCTTGACCGTCGCGATGCGGCACTGCGCGGGCTGGCCGAACAATTCGGTCTTTCGACCACCATCAATGCCAATGGCACTGCCGATGTCACCATCGACGCTGCGCCGCCCGTTGCGCTGGTAAGCGGCGGGGTCGCGGCGAGCGTGAGCGTTGCTGTCGCTGCCGACGGCACGCTGACCTTCGATCTTGGGGGCACTGCCTTTGCGCCTGCCGGTGGGGCCATGGCCGGCCGTGCTGCCGCGCTGGTCGAGATGGCTGGCTTGCAGACCGGGATCGACAGCCTTGCCGCATCGGTGATCGCGCTGGCCAACGGCGCGCAGGCGGCTGGGGTCGATACTTCCGGCAATCCCGGCCAACCGCTGTTTTCCGGCACCGGCGCCGGCGATATCGATGTCGCGCTGGCCTCGGCAAACGGGCTTGCCACCGCCCCTGCCGGAGCGCCTGCGGGCAGCCGCGATACAGCCAATCTTGCCGCTCTGCTGGCCACGCTCGGTGCCGATACCGGCCCTGCCGCCGGGGCCGACGCGCTGCTGCTGGGTCTTTCCAGCCGCGTCTCAGCGCTCGACACCCGGCGCGAAGGTCTGGCCGTTGTCGCCGCCACTGCGGAGGCCGAGCTGCTGCGCGAAACCGGTGTCGATCTGGATACCGAGGCCGCCAATCTGGTGCGGCTGCAACAGGCGTTCGAGGCCAACAGCCGTGTGATCCAGGTCGCCGCCGAGCTGTTCGATACCCTGCTGGGCCTGCGATAGGGAGGGCGCGTCGCGATGAGTTTCGTCAGCAATTCCACCGGATCATTCTTCAATCGCTCGATCGCGCAAATGGCCGATCTGCGCGAGGCGATCGAACGCACCCGCACGCAGATTGCAACGGGGCAGAAGATCGAACGCGGATCGGACGATCCCGCCGCCGCGGCGCAGCTGCGCAGCATCGCGCGGCGCGGGGCGCTGGCCCGGGTGGAAGGCGACAATGCCGCGCGGCTGGGGCAGGATCTGGGTTCTGCCTCGACCGAGCTGGAGGCCGTCACCGCGCTGCTCCAACGCGCCCGCGAACTGGCGGTGCAGGCGGCGAACACGCCGACCGGCGAGGACGGACGGCAGGCGATCGCCTTCGAATTGGAGCAATTGTCGGAAGAGCTGTTCAGCCGCGCCAACGGCACCACGCTGACCGGCGAACCGCTGTTTTCGGGCCTGTCCTCCGATCCGGCCTTCACCCGCGATGCGCTGGGCAATGTCACCTATAACGGCACCCCTGTAAGCGGGGCCGTGCCGGTTGCACCGGGCACCGCGATCGATCGCGGCTTGCCGGGTAGCGAGGTATTCCAGTTCGACCTTGGCGGCACGCCGACCAGCGCCTTTGCGGTGCTGGGCGGACTGGCCGCAGCGCTGGGCGGGGGATCGCCCGATCCGGCCGGCGCGGCGCTGGCCGCGCTCGACGGGATTGACGCCGCGCTCGATACTGCCAGCCGTGCGCAGACCATCCTCGGCACCCGCATGGCGTGGGTCGAACAGATCCAGCAGCAGCAGGCCGACCGCGGCGTCGCGCTGGCCGAAAGGCGCAGCCGCGCGGGTGATACTGATACCGCCGAGGCGATCGCGCGCTTGCAGCAATCGCTGACCGCGCTCGAAGCCAGCCAGGCCGCTTTCGCGCGGGTCAGTTCGCTGTCGCTGTTCAACGCGCTGCGCTGATCCAGACCTTCTTCAAGGAGCCTCTTCCCCGTGTTTGTCGCAATCGGAATAGTCGTGCTGCTGGCCATGGTGTTCGGCGGGTTCATCCTCGCCGGCGGAGCCATGGGGCCGGTGCTGGCCGCGCTCCCGCTCGAATTCATGATCATCGGCGGGGCGGCGGTGGGCGCGACGCTGATCGGCAACTCGATGCACGAGGTAAAGCTGCTCGGCAGCGGCTTCGGCAAGGTATTCAAGGGCCCGAAATATACCGATCAGGACCATATCGACGCGATCGCCCTGACGTCCAAGCTGATGAAGGTGCTGCGCTCCGAAGGGGCGGTGGCGCTGGAAAGCCATGTCACCGAACCGGGCAATTCGGCGATCTTCAGCGAATATCCGCGGTTGCAGTCCGATCCCGTGGTCACCGCGATGATCTGCGATCCGCTGACGTTGATGGTGGTATCCTCGGGCACGCTTGATACCCACGCCGTGGAAGACGTGATCGACAGCGCGATCAAGACCCAGCTGCACGAGATGGACGAGCCTGCGCATATGATCCAGTCGCTCGCCGACGCGCTGCCCGCGCTGGGGATCGTCGCGGCGGTGCTGGGCATCATCAAGACCATGGGCGCGATTGACCAGCCGCCCGAGATCCTCGGCAAGATGATCGGTTCCGCGCTGGTGGGGACGTTTCTGGGGGTGCTGCTGGCCTATGGCTTTGCCGGGCCGCTGGGCACGCGGCTCAAGCAAATCAATACCCATGACCAGCAGATTTTCCATTCGATCAAGCAGGTGATCATCGCCAGCCTGCACGGCTATCCGCAGCCGCTGGTGCTGGAAGCTGCACGTTCGGGCCTGCCGCCCGCGCACCGCCCGAAGCTGACCGACCTGCTCGACATGATGCGGGGACGCTAAGGTGGCAGAGGCCGATCCCAAAGCTGCGCTGGCGCAAGCTGCCGCGATCCCGGCGCCGATCATCGTCAAGAAGATCACGATCCAGGAAGCCGGCCATCACGGCGGCGCATGGAAGGTCGCCTATGCCGACTTCGTCACCGCGATGATGGCGTTCTTCCTGCTGCTGTGGTTGCTCGGCGCGACCGAGGAGAAGCAGCGCAAGGGCATCGCCGATTATTTCACCCCGACGCTGGTCAAGCTGCGCAAGGAAAGCGCCGGCTCCGACGGGGTGTTGGGCGGAAGCTCGATAACCGATGCGGATAATTATCCCAATGCCATGGGCCAAACCGGCACGCGCGCGATCACCATTCCGCGCGGCGTCACCGGCGGCCCGGTGGAAGGCGGCGGGCGCGGCGAACTGGATTCCGACAAGCTCAAGGAACTGCGCGACAAGATCGAGAAGAAACTCGTCCAGCGTCGCCAGCTGTCGCACCTCGCGCGGCAGGTGCGGGTCATGCGTGCGCCAGAAGGGATCCGGATCGATCTGGTCGACGATGCCGATTTCTCGATGTTCGAACTGGGCACCACGATCCTGACCAGGGATGCGCGCGGGCTGCTGCAGGTGATGGCCGAGACGCTGAAAGACGAAAGCGCGCCGCTGATCCTGCGCGGGCACACGGATTCGCTGCCGTGGCGCAGCGGGGTGAGCGCGAATAACTGGTCGCTGTCCACCGGCCGCGCCGAGGCGACCCGTCAGGCGCTGGTACTGGGCGGGCTGACGGCGAACCGCATCGCGCGGATCGAAGGTGTCGCCGATACCGAGCCGCTGGTGGCCGACAATCCCGCCGATCCGCGCAATCGCCGGATTTCGCTGCTGCTGCTCGATGGCAAAGGCACGGGGGGCAGGGCGATCACCAGGCGGCCTGCGCCCGTGACGCCTGTCGGCAAGGCACCACCGGCTACGCCGGTTGACCCGGACGGCGAGGCTGCTAACCCGACGACATGAATATTACCGGACTGCGCAATTTCCTTTTTGCATTGCTGTTCGCCACTGCTTCCGCCGTTCAGGCTGGGAATGCCGATCCTTGCGGCGATTGTCTTTCCGCGCAGGACGCGCGGGAGGATCTGCGGGCCCTCTACGAAGGGTTGCAGCAAGAGCATGTCGATCTCTTCGCGCGCCGCAGCCGGGCGGAATATGATGCGAAGATCACGGCCCTGCTGGCCCGGATCGACGGCCCCGTGCAGCGCGCTCAATTCAATCTGACGCTGCACGAGGCGCTGGCCTTCGGCAATGTCGGCCACGCCAAGACAGAAGCGGCGATGGCCGACGTTTTCTCCCATGTCGGCAACGGCGGCGCGATCATTCCGCTGTCGGTGGTCTATCGCGACGCGGCGATGCTGACCGACAATTGGGCTGGCAAAGGCGCAGCCTTGCCGCCGGGATCGCGCATCACGGCGCTGGGCGGGTTGTCCCTGCCGGAATTCGAGGCGCAAGCGCGCAGGATCATCTCGGCTGACACCACCCGGCTGCTGCGCGCGCAGATCGAGCTTGGCCTGCCGGCCTATCTCTATCTCGTGTTCGGGCCGCGCGAGGCGCTGCGGGTGGATTACATCGCACCCGACGGCACCGCCGGATCGCACAATGTGGCCGGGATGCCGCTGGGAGAGATGTATGCCCTGCAGGATGCCCGCCGCGTGCCGCGCCCCGATCGCAAAGCCGGTGCGCGGATCTATCGCGATCTGGGCGATGGGGTCTTCTATCTCCAGCCCGGCCCGTTTTCGGCAACGGGTGAAGAACGCGGCGAGGATGGTGCGGCCTATTTCATTGATCCGTTCCGCGATTTCGTCCGCGATGCTTTCGCTGCGCTGGCAGCCAGCGGCGCGCGCGATCTGGTTATCGACCTGCGCGACAATGGCGGCGGCGATGCCAGCTTTTCCGACCTCATCATCGCACGGCTAACCAACAGGCCGTTCCGCTATTCCGCACGTTACGAAGTCAGAGCGGGGCCGAATACCAAGGCGGCATGGGCCGGACGCGAAAGCGATCCCGATACTCTTGGCGGGCGGATCAAGGCCACGCTTGCAAGCGCTGCCGATGGTGAACGGGTCACGATCGCAGTGCCCGAAACGTCGCCGATCGCCGAAAATGCCTTTGACGGGCGTGTGTGGGTGCTGGTCAACCGCCACACCTATTCCAACGCGGCAGTGATTGCGGCGCTGATGCAGGATCTCGGCATCGCCACGATCATGGGCGAGGAGACCGCCGACCTGCCGACCACCTACGGCGCGGTGGAGCGTTTCAGCCTGCCGCATTCGGGCGCGGAGATCATCTATCCCAAGGCCTATATGGTGCGCCCGTCAGGTTCGGAAGAAGTGCGCGGGGTGGTCCCCGATTTCCTGATCGCGCCTGCCCCTGTCGGCAGTGCGCACGACCGGATGCTGGAAACCGCCGTCACCCAGATCGGCCTGACGCGCTGATCGTAGTCGGGCCGGGGGCGGCTGACATCCGTCGAGTTGCATGGGCCGTTGACAGCGCCGGCCTTGTTTCGCGGGGTTGCCGGAGGCAGCGGGCCCGCATGACCCGATTTTTCAAGCCTGTCGCCTCCGTTTTCCTCGCCATGCTTTCGGCCTGCGCTGTGGCCTCTGCCCCCGCCCCCGCCCGCACCCTCGCCGATGCGCCGCAGCCATGGCGCGCCGCAGCACCGCTCCAAACCATTATCACCGCCGACGGCACCACCGATCCTGCGATCCGCGGCGTGTGGCGCAGTCGCGGCTATGGTCGGCTGCTGCGGATCGACGAGCGCGGCGTAACGCAGTTCGAGATCGGCGCGACCTGTTATCGCCCGGTGACCTCGGGCGAGGCGTTGAGCGCGATGGATTCGGTCTCCTACCGCTATTTCCGGCTCTTGCCCGGCGGCGACAGCGCGATTTTCCAGCTGCTGCGCGGCGATACCAATGTGGTGTTCGACCGGCTGGAGGCGCTGCCCGAAGGATGTACCGAAAGCCCGGCAACCACTCCGCAGGCGGTCGCCGATGCCTTTCTTGATGCCTTCGAGAGCCACTATGCCTTCTTCGACCGCCGCCCGCCCGGTCATGCCGAACGCGCCGCCCGCGTGCGCGCCGCGATCCGCCCCGAGATGAGAGATGCTGAATTGTGGGACGCGCTAGCGGGCTATATGCAGGGTCTATCGGATAGCCATACCAAGCTGATCGGCAATGTCGGCGGGGAACGCCGCCGGGTGCAGGACGGGCAGGGCGAAACCCTCCCCCGCATGCGCGCTGCCGAAGGCGGCGAGAGCGCGTGGCTGATCGAGCTGATCGGCATCACCATGCAAAAGCTCGGCGAAACCGCGCACCACACCGGCAACGACCGGATCGTGTGGGGCGTGATCGACGGACGCGTCGGCTATCTTCAGGTGTTCCAGATGGGCGGCTTCACAGACCGCGAGGATTTCGGCAGCGCAGCCTGGGCCGCGGCGGAAATGGCGGAATTCGACCGCATAATGGACGAAGCCTTCGCAGCCTTCGCCGATGCCGGGGTGAAGAGCGTGATTCTGGACCTGTCGAACAATCGCGGCGGGTGGGACAAGATCGCCAAGGCGATCCCCGCACGCTTTACCGATGATGCCTATGTCGGGTTCACGACCGTTACCCGCGGATCGGGTCTTGCGCCGTTCCCGCATATGATCGAACCGGCATCCGGCCCGCGCTTTGCCGGCCCGGTCTACCTGCTGACCAGCAATGTGACGGTCAGCGGCGGGGAGCTTGCCACGCTTTCGCTGCGCCAGAACCCGCGCGTGATCCATGCCGGCGCGACCACGCGCGGCGCGTTCTCCACCCCATTGGCCAAGCGGCTTCCCAATGGCTGGTTGCTGGAATTGTCGAACGAGGTTTTCGCCGCGCCCGACGGCAGTGTTTACGAGGAAAGCGGGATCGCCCCGCAAGTGCCGCTCGCCGTCTATCCCGCCGATGCGCCGGTCGAAGGCCACTGGCGCGCGGTCGAAAGGCTGGCAGCGATGATCGGCGACGACTGACCGGCGCTTTGCGCTTGCCGGACACGAAAAGGCCCGGAGCCGATGGGCTCCGGGCCGGGTGGTCGCCTTCGGGGGGAAAGAAGAAGAGCGACGGGGGAAGGGCTTAACGCAGCAGCGACAGCACGTTCTGCTGCGACTGGTTGGCCTGCGCCAGCATCGCGGTCGACGCCTGGCCGAGGATCTGCGCCTTGGCGAGTGCGGTGCTTTCGGCCGAATAGTCCGTGTCCTCGATCCGCGAACGGGCGTCGGTCAGGTTGGTCGAAACGTTGGTGAGGTTGTTGACCGCCGACTGCAGACGGTTCTGCACGGCACCCAGATCGGCGCGGGCGGTGGTCACGGCACCGATAGCGGTGTCGTAGTCGTCAAGCGTCGCCGCAGCAACCGAAGCACCGCCGGTAACCACGCCGGCCAGAGCGCCGGCCGCCACGTCGAGTTCGGGCAGGCTGATGTCGATCGTGTCGACGGTGGCCGCACCGGCCTGAATGGTGACGGTGTTGCTCGCGGTCGAGAACAGGTTGATGCCGTTGAACTCGGTGTTCTCGACCACCTGCGTAATCTGGGCGGCAAGAGCATCCTGCTCGGCTTCGATATTGGCAAGGTCGTCGGTCGAATAGGTGCCGTTCGACTTCTGCACGGTCAGCTCGCGCATCCGCTGGAGCATGTTGGTCACCTCGTCCAGCGCGCCTTCGGCGGTCTGGGCAAGGCTGATGCCGTCATTGGCGTTGCGCACGCCCTGCGCCATGCCGCGGATCTGCGAGGTCATCGAGGCGGCGATAGCGAGGCCGGCGGCGTCGTCCTTGGCCGAGTTGATGCGCTTGCCGGTCGACAGGCGCTCCATCGCCGTGCCGAGCATCTGGCCAGCCGAAACGCTGGCATTGGTGGCACGAAGGGCCGAGATATTGGTGTTGATCACGTTCATTGTCGAAACTCCCGAATGGTCAGGCAGGACGAAGGTGCCCGTCGCTGCTGGCCCTTAGAGCGGCCATGTCCCGGGATGTTTAAGCGGCCAATTTTCGCCTCGCGTCGTAAACACGGCGGCAAGTCTCCGCCTCCCGCCGTTACCCGCATGCGCGCGCGCATGTGCCTGTTCCGTCGGGCGAGTTAGGTGGAGTTACGGGGGCTTAAATTTGCAACATCTTGGACGTCCCCGCGGCAATTGCTTGCCACCAGAAAGACGCAACGGGGGCGTTAATGACCATTCTAGCAAGCAGCACGACCGGACACGAAGGGCTGATCGACATCACGGTTCCGCTGATGGGCCGCAGCTGGCAGCGCGAGCGCATCGCCTTTGGTGCCGGGGCGCCGCAGGGAACCGACCATATCCGGATCGATCTGGAACAAGCCGCCGCGCCCGTGCTGGCAATGACCGGCGCGAACCGCATTGCCCTTGCCTATGATCCCGCCGCACCCGAGGCCGCGCGCCCCGCATTGCTGGCCGCCGCATCGCAGGGCGGCTGGCCGATTGCAGGCGATACCCAGTCGCTGGCGCTGCTGACCCTGGCCGAGCGAATTTCGGCGAGTGATATTCCCGTCCTGCTCGAAGGGCCGACCGGCACCGGCAAGGAAGTGCTGGCGCGCTTCGTCCACCACCTCTCGCCGCGCCGAGACGGTCCGTTCGTTGCCGTTAACTGCGCCGCCATGCCCGAGGCCATGCTCGAAGCCCTGCTGTTCGGCCACAAGAAGGGCGCTTTCACCGGCGCGGCCGAAGCGGGCGAAGGGCTCTTCCGCGCCGCCGACAAGGGGACGCTCCTGCTGGACGAGATCGGCGAACTGCCCCTTGCCTTGCAGGCCAAGCTGCTGCGCGCCCTACAGGAAGGCGAGGTTCTGCCGCTGGGCGCGACGCGTCCGCTCAGGGTCGATGTGCGGGTGGTAGCCTGCACCAACCGCCACCTTGCCGCCGAGGTGGAGGCAGGGCGCTTCCGTGAGGATCTGCTTTACCGTCTCAACGTCTTTCCCCTGCGCATTCCCGCGTTGCGCGATCGTCCGGGCGATATTGCCCCGCTCGCCTTCGGGATGCTGCTGCGCCACGCAGCCGTGCCGGGCCGTCCGGGCTGGATCGCACCTTGTGCGCTCGCCCTGCTCGAAAGCCATGCCTGGCCGGGCAATGTGCGCGAGCTGGAAAATGTCATCCGCCGCGCGATCCTGCTTTCGGGCGAGGGGCCGTCGATTACCGCCGAACATATCGTGTTCGATCAGGCTGTGCGCCCCGTATCGGAAACGCCCGTCCTGGCACCGCAGCCGCAATCCCGCTCACTATCCGACGTTGCCTTTGCGTCCGAGGCGCAGGCGATCCTTGCCGCGCTCGCCAGTCATGACGGCAACCGCAGCGCGACCGCCCGCAGTCTCGGCATCTCGGAACGCACCTTGCGCTATCGCCTCGCCTCGATGCGGGCCAGTGGCATGATGGCCGCCGCCACGGCCAATGTCGCCGGAGCCTGCGCATGAGCACGATCCGCCCCGGTTTCGGCCCAAGCTTCGGCCCCGCCGACGTCATGGCGCTGCGCCAGCAGGTGCTCGCCCGCAGCGCCGCCTTGCAGGACGTGCGCGCGGCAAGCGACACGCCCGCGCCCAAGGCTCCCACGCCGACCCCTGCGGCAGGCTTTGCCGACACGCTCGGCAATGCGCTGAAACAGGTCAACGCGGTGCAGCAGCGCTCCAGCGACATGCAGGTCGCCTATGAACGCGGCGCTGTAACCGACATCGCCGAAGTCATGCTGGCCCGGCAGGAAGCGGGCGTCGCCTTCGAGGCGACCCTGCAGGTGCGCAACAAACTGCTCACCGCCTACCAAGACATCATGCGGATGGGGGGCTGATTAGATGGCCGAAGCTGCACTTCCGGTCGCCGCCGATGGCGCGGCCAGCCTCCCGGCTACGCCCCCGCAACCCGGCTGGCGCACCCTGCTGCCCGAGCCCGTGGCGGAATTCATGGCCCAGCCTGCGCTTTCGCGCGCCTTGCCTGCCCTTGCGGGGGTTGGCGCGCTGGCGGCAGCGGGGGCCTTGTGGATGACGCTCGCCTCCGGGCCGGACCGCGTACTCTACACCAGTCTTACCGATGCCGAACGCGCCAAGGTGGTGGCAACGCTCGACGCGGGCGGGATCGGCTATGTGATCGACAACCAGACAGGCGCCTTGTCGGTGGCGGAGGACGATGTCTACCGCGCGCGCATGCTGGTCGCCAGCGATGCCGGGATTGCCGCGCCCGAAGGTGCGAGCGATATGCTCGATGCAATCCCGCTCGGCTCCTCGCGCACGCTTGAAGGCGAACGGCTGCGGCTGGCGCGCGAACGCGAGCTGATGCTGACGATCCGCGAGATCGATGGAATCGAAAGCGTGCGCGTCCATCTCGCCACCCCAGAACGTTCGGTTTTCGTGCGCGAGAACAGCGCCCCCAGCGCTTCGGTGATGCTGCGGCTGGTGAGCGGGCGCAGCCTCAGCCAGACGCAGGTCGAAGCGATCGTCAATCTGGTCGCCGCATCGGTGCCGGGCATGAGCGCGGATGCGGTGCGGGTGGTCGATCAGAACGGACGCCTGCTTTCCTCCCCGCGCGCCGATGCGCTTGACGGGCTGGTGCTTCAGCGCGAGTTCGAGGCCAAGCTGCGCGAACAGATCGACACGCTGCTGCTGCCCCTGCTGGGCGAAGGCAATTATTCCGCGCAGGTGCAGGCCGCGCTTGACCAGAAGGAAGTCACCTCCGCGCGCGAGACCTATGAGAAAGAAGGCGTGGTGCGTTCGGAAAGCGAGCGCAACGCGACCCGCAGTGGTTCTGCGCCGGTGGGCGGCGTGCCGGGGGTTCCGGCCAACACCCCGCCGCCCGATGCGACGCTGGTCGATGGACCGCCGCAGCCTGCTACGCCCGCCGCCGGTGCCAATCCGACCGACAGCGAAAGCGCGGTACAGCGCAGTTACGAACTGGGCCGCGAGGTTGCCGTCACCAACACCCGCCCGGGCGGGCTGACCAGGCTTTCGGTCGCAGTCGCGGTAAGCGACGCGGCGCTCAAGAAAGCCGCGCCGATGACCGCCGCCCAGCTCGAAGCGCTTGTTGCTGCGGCCGTCGGTGCCGATGCGGCACGCGGCGATAAGGTCGAGGTAGTAGCGAGCAAGTTCGAACCGGCCAGCATGGAAGCGCCCGCATTCTACGAACAGCCGTGGTTCGCGATGCTGGTGCGTTACGGCACGGCGTTGCTGGCGGTGCTGCTGGTGCTGCTGTTCGCGGTGCGCCCGCTGATCGGCAAGCTGCGCGGGAAAAATGAAACTGTCGCTGCCGCCACGAGCGGCAATGCCGCGCCATTGGCGGTGATCGGCGATGACAGCGTTGATCGCGTGCCTCTGAACGAGATGGCGCAGGGCGCTGCGCTGGGTGATCTGCCGCGCCAGGTGGAACTGGCCCGTCGTCTTGCCGCAAGTCAGCCCGAACGCGCGGTCGAGGCCTTGCAGCGCATGCTGGCCGCGCCCGCCGACACTGGCCCGGAGGCCAGCGCGTCATGAGTATCGACCTTGCCCTGAACGACGCGGCGGCCACTCGCGCGTCCGAAACCCTGCTCAACCGGATAGACCGTGCCGCGGTGTTCCTGATGCTGCTCGGCGACGAGGAGGCGAGCGGCATTCTGGCGCGCCTGTCTCCGCATGAGCTGGAGAAGATCGGCGCGGCAATGATCGCACTGGGCGAGATCGATCAGCCCCGCATGGCCGAGGCTTTGGCCGATTTCGCGGACGAGGCGTCGCGCGAGATATTGCCCCAGTCCGGCCGCAACGACCGGGTGCGTGCGTTGCTCGACAAGGCGCTCGGCCCGGCGCGGGCCGACAGCATGATGCAGCGGATCGAGCCCGAGGCCCGTCCGCGCAGCGTCGAAATGGCGCGCTGGCTGGTGCCGCCGGTGCTGGTGCGGCTGATCGAGGATGAACACCCGCAGGTGATCGCCGCGCTGCTGCTGCTGATCGAACCCGAACCCGCCGCCGAAGTGCTGGCCGCTTTGCCGCCTGCACTTCAGACGCAGGTGGTCGAACGGGTGGCGCGCAGCGGTGCGATTGCCCCGCAGGCGATCGCGACCATCGATACGCTGCTGACCCAGCGGATCACCGCCACCTTTGGCGCGGCGGCGCTGGCGCTGGGCGGACCGCGGGAGGCGGCCAACCTCATCAATCTGGCCGCGGGCGATCTGCGCAACACGGTGCTGCCCGAAATTGCCGACCGCGATGCCCCGCTGGCTTCGCGGATCGAGGAGGAGCTGTTCACCTTCGAAATGCTGTTCGAACTCGATCCGATGTCGATGGGCAGGTTGCTACGCGACGTCGATTCCGAAAAGCTGGTCGATGCGCTCAAGGGCCTAAAGGAACCCGAGCGCACGCCCTTCTTCGCCGCCATGTCGAGCCGCGCTGCGGACGGCGTGCGCGACGAAATCGAACTGCGCGGGCGCGTGGCGAAGAGCGAGGTCATGGCCGCCCAGCGCGCCATCGTCGAAATTGCACGCGGGCTGGCCGAAACGGGCGAGATCGTGATCGGAAACGGCAATGGCGAATTCGTCTGATTGGCTCGGCGCGATCGCCGAAGCCCCCGCGCCGCAGCCCGGCTGGCTGGCCTTGCTTGGCGAGCCTGCGGATTTCCGCGAAGCCCTGCCGTTCCGCAGCAATGATCCTGTCCCCGTCCCCGTCCCCGAATCCGAAGTCGCGCATGCTGCCGAACCTGATCCTGAACCCGCGCCCGATGCGCTGGCCCTGGCCTATGCCGAAGGCGAGGCCGCCGGACGCGCGGCGGCGCTGGCAGAGGCCGAACGCGGCGCTGTCCGTCAACGCGCGCTGCGGCTGGCCTTTCGCCAGCTTGACGAGGCGGCGGCAGAAGTGCTCGCTTCCGATCTTGCCGATACCGTGATCGCACTGTGCGCCGGGGTGCTGGCCGAACATGCCGTCGACCGCGCAGGCCTGCTCGCCCGGTGCCACGCTGCGGCGGCGCGGATCGGCGGCGCGGCGGGGGCGTTGCGGTTGCATCTCCATCCCGACGACATCGCAGGGTTCGAATCCGGGGCGCTGGGCGACTGGAGCGTGATCGCGGACTCCGCGCTGGAACGCGGCGCGCTCCTGCTTGAAGGGCCGGATGGCGCGGTGCGCGACGGCCCGGCCGACTGGCGCCGCGCGATTGCCGACGCGGTGCGCGGATGATTGCCGAATTGCAGCTTGACCTTGCCCGGATGCGCGCGGCACCGGTTGCATCCGGCCCGGTGCTGACCGGGCGCGTCGTCTCCTGCGATGGCGGGTTGATCGAGGTCGCGGGCCTGCCGCTGCCGGTCGGCTCGCTCGGGGTGATCGAAAATGGCGCGGGCAGTGAAAGTCTGGCCGAAGTGATCGGTTTTCGTGCCGGCCATTCGCTGATGATGCTGCTGGGTGATACCATGCTGCTGCGTCCGCGGGCGAGCGTGCGTGCGCTCGGCCATCCGGGCGAGGTGCGGGTGGGCGAGGCGTTGCTTGGCCGCGCGGTCGATGCGCTGGGCCAGCCGATCGACGGCGGGCCGCGGCTCGATCTGCCGCATGCCTGGCCGCTTGCCGGACAGCGCGAGGGCGCCCTGGAGCGCGCCAGCGTCGCCGCGCCGTTCGATTGCGGTGTGCGCGCGATCAACGCGCTGGCGACGATGGGTGTCGGGCAGAGGCTCGGCATCATGGCCGGATCGGGCGTCGGCAAATCGGTGCTGGTCGATACCGTCGCGGGCCATGCGGTGGCCGATGTTACCGTGGTCGCGTTGATCGGGGAGCGGGCGCGCGAGGTTTCGGACTTCGTCAATCGCCACATGTCGGGCGCGCGGCGCGGCGGGATTGTGGTGGTGGCAGTGCCTGCCGATCACGCTCCCAACCTGCGACTGCGCGCCGCGCAATATGCCAGTTCCATCGCCGAATATTTCCGTTCGCAGGGCAAGCGCGTGCTGCTTATCCTCGACAGCCTTACCCGCGTTGCCCACGCCGCGCGCGAGCTGGCGCTGGTGCTGGGCGAGCCCGGCGCGGCGCGCGGCTATCCCCCTTCCGCGCTCGCCGCGATCACCCGGCTGGTGGAACGCGCGGGCAATTCGGCGCGGACGGGCGGGGCAGTGACCGGCATCTACACCGTGCTGGCCGACGGCGACGATGCCAATGATCCGGTGGTCGATACCGCGCGCGCGATCCTTGACGGGCATATCGTGCTGTCGCGCGAACTGGCCCAGCGCGGCCACTATCCGGCGATCGACGTGCCTGCCTCGCTCAGCCGGGTGATGGACGATCTCGTCCCGCCCGATATCGCCCGCGCCGCGCGACATCTGCGCGCACTGATCGCCGCGCGCGAGGAGAACCGCGATCTGGTGCTGATGGGGGCCTATCGCGCGGGCTCGGACCCGCTGCTCGACGAGGCGCTGGCGATGAGCGGGGCGGTGGATGCTTTCTTGACCCAGGCGCGGGGCGAGGCCGAACCGCTCGCCGCCAGCCATGCTGCCCTTGCCGCGCTGATGGACCGGGCCGGTGCGTGAGAAGCGCCGGCTGGCGCTGATCCGGCGGCAGGCGCTGATTGCGACAGTGGCGCGGCGGCAGGCGTTGCGCGGGCTTGCCGACGCGCTGGAGGCCGAGACGCGCAGTCAGGCCATCGCTGCGCGCAGCCGCACGCTGGTTGCCGCCAGCGCGCCGCAGCCCGGCGCAATGGCGGCCGAGGTGTTTGCCGCGCGCGCCGCCTTCACCGCCAGCCTCACCCAGCTGGCCGATACCGCCGCCGATGCCGCCGCCGATGCCGCGCGCCAGTCGGCATGGCAGGCCGACACGTTGGCCGAGGCCGACACCCGCGCCAAACGCCTTGCCGAGCGCGAGGCCGCGGCGCGCGCCGCGCTGGAGGCTGTGAAACTGCGGCGCGAACAGGCGGATACGCCGCTGCTGGCACGCAAGTTGCAGTCCTGATGCACATAGCCTTCGATACCCTGTGACAAGGATGATGCGATGATCCCCTTCCTGCCCGATCTGCCCATGACCACCGGCCCGCTCGCTGCGCTGCCCGGCGCCGCGACGGGTACGGGAGGCAATGTGGCCGGCAATCCCGGCGGCAATGCCGGTGCAGGCGGCGCACGGATGGTGCCGGACTTCGCCGGATTGCTCGATGCGGCGACGCCCGCCCGGATAGCCTTGCCATCGCAGAGTGCGCTGCCCGATGCCGCCCCGTCCGGCACGATCCTGCCGGAAAGCGGCACCGCTTTGCCGCCCTTTGCCGCTCTTGTGCCAACACCCGATGCGACGCCTGTGATCGCCGCAGCGCCCGCGCCGGAGGCTGCCCTTGCGCCGGTCACAAAGCCCGGGGACGAGGTTGCCGAACCGGAGACACCGCACAAAGCCGAAAGCGCGGATAGCGCGGCAGCCGGAGGCGAGGTGCTCCAGGCGGCTCCCACCGCCGCGCCTGCGCCAACACCCGTGCAGGCCCCCGTGCCCGCTCTCGTGTTGGCTCCGCCTCCCGCACCCGCACCGGCTGCTCTGCCTGCTGCCCGAACTGTTCCTGCCGCCGGGCCCGTGGCTATGCGGGGCGCACCGAACACGCCTGTCGCCCCGCGCCTGCCTGCGGCGACAGGCGAACCGGTCGCCGATGATATGCTTGCCGAACAGCTTGCGCCCGCCTTGCCGGACGGCCTTGCCGAAACCGCAACCCGGCCCGCCGCCGCCGCGTCATCCGGCAGTCCGGCACCCCAATCCGCGCCCCATGCGCCGATGGCACCGCCGCCCGCCGCCGGCCCCGCTCCGGTGACCGAGCGCGCCGAACCGCGCGCGCCCGCGCCCCAGCTCGAATCTGCCATCGCGCAGGTCGGCGAGATCCGCGAGGCGCTGCGCAGCGCGCGGCCCGAGATGACCTTGCGGCACGCCGAATTCGGATTTGTCTCGCTTAGGATTGAGGCTGCCGCCACGTCGCAGGACTGGCGCGCGGTGCTGGCGAGCCGCGATCCGGGCTTCGTTCCCGCCATTCAGGCCGCGCTGGCCGAACGCGGGGTTGCACTTTCTGCCGACACGTCCGCCACCGGTGCCGGAACCGGTCAGGGCAGCGGTTCCTCCGGCTCCTCCGACAGGACTTACGGGTTTTCCCAGGGGTCGGGGCAAGGCTCGTCTCAACCATACTTGGCGCATTCAGGGAACCGTGACGAGGGGGCTTCGCAGCACCAGCACCAGCGCCAGCAGCAGCGTCGTGACGACGCGGCCCTGGCTGGCGGGACGCAGGACAACGAGGCCACCGATCATCGCCAGCGCGGCCTGTTCGCCTGAACCGGCGCGGCGGCAACAGGGAGTTGAGATTTCATGTCCAAGGGCAAGGACAAAGAGGAATGGGACGGCGTCGACCGGCGCCAGTCGAAAGGCGGCGCGGGCAAGGGCGGGCTGATCAAGATCGTCCTCGGCGCGGTGCTGTTGCTCGCACTCGGCGCGGGCGGAGCCTATGGCGCCTATGCCGCGGGCCTGTTCGGCGGCGCCAAGGGCGCGCATGAACCCGACGAGCCCAAGCTGGTGCTCAAGGGCGACAAAGACCCCTATCCCCTGCCCGGTGCCGAGAAGCAAAAGGACGCCCCCGCCCCGGTCTATGGCGAAGGCGGCAGCAAGTACCGCACCGCCTATTACAGCTTCGAGGAAAGCTTCACCTCCAACCTCGCGGATTCGCCGGGGCTGGTGCAAGTCGAACTGGCGGTATCGACCCGCCGCGACGGGCGGGTGCTGCAATGGGTGCAGAACCACGAACTGGCGATCCGTTCGGCAATCCTCGCCCAGCTTGCCGCCACCACCGAGGCCGAAGTCTATGACGTCGAGGGCAAGAAGAAGCTCGCTACGCGCCTGACCCGTGCGGTCAACGCCGTGCTTGAGGAGAACGAGGGCTTCGGCGGCATTGATGCGGTGCATTTCCGGGGGTTTCTGGTCCAATGAGGCTGGCGCATGATTTCGCCGCCGTCCGGCCCGCTGCGCAGCACTGCTGCGAACTGACCGCCCATGGCGCAGCGCGTGGCCCGCGTCCGGAAGAGCGCGCGGCTTTGATGACGGCATGGCGGCGCGACCTTGCCCGCTTGCTTGCCGAAGATCTTTCCCCGCTGCTTTCGGGTGACCGGCTCGAGGTGAACCTGCCAGAGCCGGAGACTCTGTCCGGTCATGCTGTGCTCGAACGCATCGGCCCGGTCGCCGCCAATGCGCTGCTGCGCTGCGGCGTAGCGAGGGAGACCGCGCTGGTTGCCTTCGACTTTGCGACCGCCATTGCCCTGACCGACCGGAGCTTCGGCGGTGACGGCAAACGCGCCGAACCCGCACCCCACCAGCTTCCGCGATCTTCCGCGCTGCTGGTGGACGAGATTGCCGCGATCATCGCGCTGGGGATCACTCGTGCCAGCCTTGGCGATGCGGTGCTGCCCGCCGGTGCGGAGCCGGCAAGCGAAGTGATCATCCGCAGCGATAGCGCCGCGCGTCTGAAACCCTTTGCGGCTGATGCAGAAGTGTTGCTGTTCCCGATCGCCATCGCCAACCGCGAGGGGGCCGAATGGCATTGCCTGCTCGCTATCGCCGCCGATCGGATGGAGCGCTTGTTACCCGTGCCCGGCCGCACGGGTGCGCTGCCCGCTCGCCGCGAACCGCGCCAGCCTGCCAGCCCGCTGGCCGCGCCCTTTGCCGGGGTTCCCCTGCCGCTGCACGTGGTGCTGGCCGAAGTCGATCTGTCGCTGGCGCGGCTCCAGGCGCTTGCTCCGGGCGACCGGCTCCCGCTCGCCATGGGCCGCCAGGTGCCGCTGTTGCTGGGCGACAAGCCGATCGCCCATGGCAGCATCGGCACGCTTGAAGATCGCATGGCGATCCGCCTCACCCGCTTTCCCGCAGAAGGACTTGCCCGATGAGTGAATTCCAGCCCGCCGCCTTCCAGCGCTTCGGCGCGGTCGCCGTGCGCCTGTCGGTCGAACTGGGCCGCACCGAAATGCCGCTGCGCGATGTCCTGATGCTGGGCGAGGGGAGCACCGTGATGCTTGACCGGCTGACCGACGAACTGCTCGACGTTACCGCCAATGGCCGCGTGATTGCGCGCGGCGAGGTGGTGGCGGAAAAGGGCCGCTTTGCGCTGCGGATCGTCCATCTGGTGGGCGAGGACGGGCAGGAAATCCCGGCCGCTGACGCGCCGCCTGCCGATGCTGCCATGCCCGCCGATCCGGCGGTCGGCGCGGCGGACGCGCTCTGAGCGGGGCGGGGCGATGCTCGAATATCTCCTGCGGCTCGCGCTGCTGCTGCCGCTGCTGGCAGGCCTGATCTGGGGGAGCCTGTGGCTCACCCGGTTCATGCAGGCGCGCCTTTCCGGACAGCCCGGTAGCGGCGGACGCCAGCTCCAGCTGATCGAAACCAGCCTGATCGCGCCGGGAATGAAGCTGGCCGTGGTGCGCTTTCGCGATCGCGACATCCTGCTCGGCTGCACGCGCCAGGGCATGGTGCGGCTGGGCGAGGCATCCGCGCCTTCCGGCGATCTGCTGCCGGAGACCGAGTGATGCACCGCCTTGCGATCCTGCGAACGGCATTGCTGTGCCTTGCCGCGTTAACCATGTTTTTCGCGTCGCCCGACTGGGCGCACGCGGCCGCGCCCGCCGCCTCAGCCCCTAACCCCGTGGCGGCGGGCGTCGGCACTGCTATCGAGCGCGCTCTGGGAGAGAACGGCGCGGGCGATGACAGCCCGCTGAGCCTTTCGCTCCAGCTGCTGGTGGTGATGGGCCTGCTCACCATCCTGCCCGCGCTGGTGCTGATGATGACCAGCTTCCTGCGCATTCTGGTGGTGCTGGCGATATTGCGTCAGGCGCTGGGCCTGCAAGGTTCGCCCCCGGGGCAGGTGCTCGCCGGTCTGGCGCTGTTCCTGTCGCTGTTCGTGATGGCCCCGACGCTGGAGACCGTGAACGCGCAGGCGATCGCGCCCTATGCCGCCGGAACCATCGGCGCGGATGCCGCGATTGCGCAGGCGGGCGATGCATTTCACGCCTTCATGATCCGTCAGACGCGCGAGGCAAACCTGATGATGTTCACCGATATCGCCGGGGGTGGCAGCTTCGCTAGCGGCGCGGATGTGCCCTTTTCGATCCTGCTGCCGGCTTTCGTCACCAGCGAGCTGGAGACCGCGTTCCAGATCGGCTTCATGATCTTCCTGCCGTTCCTCGTGATCGATCTTGTGGTGGCGAGCGTGCTGATGAGCCTCGGCATGATGATGCTGTCACCCACGATCATCTCCCTGCCGTTCAAGCTGCTGCTGTTCGTGCTGGTCGATGGCTGGGCGCTGCTGATGGGCAGTCTGGCGATGAGTTTCGCCTGATGGGCGAGGATGCACAGCTGCTCGCGCTGGCCGACCAGACGCTGTGGGTCACGGCGCTGATCGCCGGGCCGGTGCTGGTCGCCGCGCTGGTGGTGGGCCTTGTGGTCGGGATCATCCAGGCCGCGACGTCGGTGAACGAACAGACCCTCAGCTTCATTCCCAAGCTGGCGATCACCGCGCTGGTATTCGTGGTGCTGGGCGGTGCGATGATGGCGCTGCTGGGCGACTTCCTGCGCGAAATCATGGCGCAGGTGGCGCAGATTTCGGCGTAAGCGCATGAACATCCTCGACTTCGGCTTTGCCAGTATCGAGGCGCAGCTGTGGCAGATCCTGTTCCTGTCGATCCGCTGCGGGGCGGCCCTGCTGGCCGCGCCGATGGTGGGCGGCATGGCGGTGCCCGCGCCGGTGCGCATCCTGCTGTCGATCGTGCTGGGCTTTTTCGTCGCCAGCTGGGTGCCGATCGCCCCTGCGCCCGAGATGCTGAGTTTCGCCGCC
The DNA here is from genome assembly GCF_028595285.1 of Erythrobacter fulvus. Classification (GTDB taxonomy): domain Bacteria; phylum Pseudomonadota; class Alphaproteobacteria; order Sphingomonadales; family Sphingomonadaceae; genus Erythrobacter; species Erythrobacter fulvus. Next base: position 68,666 of record NZ_JAQQXQ010000011.1, read on the forward strand.
GTGCTGGCGGTGCTGCATGAAGTGCTGGTGGGCACGGCGCTCGGCTTTGTCCTGCAACTCGCCTTCGCCATACCGCTGATCGCGGCCGAACAGATTTCGGGCACCATGGGCCTTGCCATCGCGACCTCGATCGATCCGACCAGCGGGGCGCAATCGGGCGCGCTCGGCACCTTTTTCGGGCTGGTGCTGAGCCTATTGTTCTATGCCATCGGCGCGCATCTGTTGTGGTTCGAATTGCTGGTCGAAAGCTACCGCCTGCTTCCTGCGGGCGAGTTTGCCTTCGGGGCATGGCGGGCGCAGAGCATCGGGCTGTTCATGGGCTATGGCCTTGCCACTGCCGCCGCCATCGCGCTGCCGGTGGTGCTTGTGCTGCTGCTGGTGCAGGTGGTGACGGGCCTCGTCGCCCGCTCCGCTCCGGCGCTCAACCTGTTCGCGCTGGGCCTGCCCGCCGGCGTGCTGGCCGGGATCGCCGCGCTGATCATCGCCGTGCCGGTGATGGTGGAGCAGTTCAGCGGCGTGATCGAGACCGCGCTCGATCAATCCGCCGCGCTGATCGCGCCGGAGCCGCGCTGATGGCTGAAGAGACGCGCCATGGCTGAAGAGACTCCGGGCGAAAAGACCTTCGCGCCGACTGCCAAGCGCCGCGCCGATGCCGCCAAAAAGGGCGACGTGCTGCGTTCCAAGGAGGTGGCGGTGCTCGCCGCGACCGGCACGGGCGCGCTCGCGCTGTTCGGCTTTGGCCCATGGTTGGCGGAAAGCCTCGCCCATACCGCGCGCGCCGGTTTCACCTTCGATCGCCGCGCGCTTGACGGGTTTGCCCCCGGCGCGCTGGTGGCCGACGCTGCCGCGGCTATCCTTCCCCCCGTGATGACGCTGGGGTTGGCGGTGGCGGGGATCACCATCGCGTCGCAGCTGCTGCTGGGAGAGGGGCGCTTCAACCCCGGCAATGCCGCGTTCAAGGCGTCGCGGATCAATCCGCTGTCGGGCCTCAAACGCATCCTCGGCTGGCAGGGGCTGATCGAACTGGGCAAGGGGCTGCTGAAACTGGGGCTGCTGGGCGGGATCGCGTGGTTCTGGGCCGGGGCGCATCTGCCCGGACTGATGATGCTGGGGCGCAGCCCGCTGGAGGCGCAGATCGGGCTTGCGGCGGGTGCGATTGTCAGTCTGGTCGGCGCGCTGCTGGCCGGGCTCGCAGTGATCGCGGCGGTGGATTACCCGCTGCAACGTTTCCAGCGCGACAAGCGGCTGAAGATGAGCCTGCAGGACATGCGGGATGAGAATAAGGAGGCCGAAGGCTCCCCCGAGATGAAATCGGCGCGCCGCCAGCGGCAGCGCGATCTGGCGCGCGGCGGCGTGGCCAAGGCGATGAAGGACGCGCAGTTCGTGATCGTCAACCCGCTGCACTTTGCCGTGGCGCTGACTTATGATCCCGCGCTCGCGCCCGCACCCGTGGTGCTGGCCAAAGGGCGCGGCGACACCGCGCTCGCGATGCGTGAGATTGCGGGGGAGGAAGGCCTGCCGCTGCTCGAATATCCGCAGCTCGCCCGCGCGGTCTATTTTACCACCCAGCCGAACCAGATGGTGCGCGAAGAACTCTACGTCGCGATCGCCGCGCTGGTGGCTTTCGTCATGGCATTGAAGCGCGGCCAGCATCCGCGCCGCCCGGTGATCGACGTGCCGCCCGAGCTGCGTTTCGACGGCAACGGAAAGCGCGAGATTCCCGCTTAAGACCTGCGCCTTTCAGCCGTTCTTCCGGGCATGGAAAACGCAGGCTCCTCGATCATCTCCGCGCTTGGCGCAGGCAGCGGTATCGATTTCATCGCGCTGGCCGACAATATCTCCGAAGCCAGCTTCGCCTTTCAGCGCCAGACGGTGGAGGCGCGGCGCGAAACGCTCGAAGCGCAGATTTCGGCTGCGGCGCAGCTGCGCGGCGCGGTGACGAGCCTTTCCAGCGCGCTGGGCGACCGGATCCGCAACGGCGACCTCGCCCCGCGCGGCGAGCTGGGCAATCCCGGCGTGGCGCGGGTGAGCGTGCCTGCGGGCCTGACCCCGCGCGGCACGTTTTCGCTTGAAGTCACCCAGCTGGCGCAGGGGCAGACGCTGGTCGGCAATGCCTATACCAGCCGCGACGATCTGGTCGGCGCGGGCACGCTGACCCTGCGTTTCGGCACCGTCGACGGAGCGGGCTTCACCGCCGATGCCGCCCGCGATCCGCTGGACATCACCGTCACTGCTGACGACACGCTGGCGACGCTGGCGGCGAAGATCACGCGCCAAAGCGGCGGCGCCGTGAGCGCCTATGTCGCCACCGGCCAGAACAGCGCGCAGCTGGTGCTGAAAGGTGCCGAAGGGGCGGCCAGCGGCTTCGTGATCGAACCGGCGGGCGCGGGCGGCGGGGCGGTGCCGGGCGATCTGTCCTATCTCGCTTGGAACCCGGCGAGCGACGCGGGCGAGCTGCGCGGAACGGCCCGCGATGCGGCCTTCCTCCTCGATACCGTGGCGATGACTAGCGCGACCAATCGCGTCAGCGGGCTGCCGGGCGGCTTCACGCTCGAACTCGCCGCCACCAACGCCGGTGCCCCCACCAGCCTCACCTTTGCCAGCAACACGTCTGCGATTTCCACGCTGATGGGCGATTTCGTCGCCGCGCTGAACGATATTGTGGCGCAGGTGAACGATCTGGCCTCGCCGCTCGGCGGAGAGCTGGGCAATGATCCCGGCGCGCGCGAATTGCGCCGCGATCTGGCCGCGCTGGCGGGGCAGGTGGTGATGCCCGGCGCGGCAGCAGGGGCTCCGCGCACGCTGGCCGATCTCGGCGTGGCGTTGAACCGCGACGGCACTTTCCGGCTCGACAGCGCGCGGCTGGGTCAGGCGATCGAGAACAGCCCCGATGCCGTCGCGGCGATGTTCACCACCGGGCCTTCAGGCGTATTCGCCACGATCGACCGCTTCGCGCGCGAAAACAGCCTCGTCAGCGATCCGGCCTCGCTCGGCGGTTCGGTGAGGCGGTTCGAGGCGCAGCTTGAACGCAGCGACGAGCGCCTTTCCCGCATTGCCGAACAGCAGGAAAACCTGCGCGAGCGGCTGACCCGTGATCTGGTTGCTGCAGAGCGCCGGGTCGCCGCGTCGCAATCGACGCTGACTTTCCTGCGCGCGCAGGTCGACCTGTGGTCGAACAGCGACCGGTAAGGACGAAAGGTGATGCAGATGTTGTCGCGCAATCCCGCCGCCGCCTATCGCCGGGTCGAACTCGATGCGCGGATCGAGGCCTCGAACCCCGCCGAACTGACCCGGATCTGTCTGGAAGAGGCGATTGCCGCACTCGGTCAGGCGCTGCTCGCGCTCGAACGCACGCCGGATGCCGTCCCGCGCGAAGCGCTGGCGCGGGCGCAGACGATCACCCTGTGGCTGGCGAGGTCGGTTTCGCCCGAGCATCCGCTGCGCGCCAGTCTCGTCACCTTCTATGGTGGTTTGGCGAACCAGATTGCGGGCAATTTCGTGCGGGCACGGGCGGAAGAAATCGCCCGCGTGCGCGGCGATCTCGGCGATCTGCTGGCGGCAGCGGGGTGAGCGGCGCAAAATGTTTCACGTGGAAGCGAAGCTCTGCAAAGCAGAAACATTTGAAGAACAAGGCCTGCTAGCCGATGAACCCGGCGATGATCCGTGCTGCGTCGGCGGGGTCTTCGAAGGGGTGGAAATGGGTGCGATCGGGGCGGTGCAGATCGGTGCCCTGCGGCAGGACCGACGCAAGATCGGGCCATGTGGGTGAGCTCTTGAAGTCGTTGAGGTCGCTCATCTGCGCGCGCACCACCAGCACCGGAATATCGACATGCCGCGCCGCATCGAGGATCGCACCATTGCTGCGGCTGGAGGCGTAGACGCTCGCCTCGACCTCTGGCGCGCAGGCCAGTTCCATACCTTCGCCCGACGCAGCCGGAACAAGGCCGTAGGTGCAGTAATCCGCGAAAACCCGTGCATCGAACAGGCAATAGGGATCCCGCGCGCGGAACCGCTCCATCATTGCCTGTGCCGAGGCGAAGTTGCGCTTGCGCCGGATCGCGGGGTGGGGATTGTCTGCCGTGTATAGCGGCTGTCCGGGCGCATAGAATTCGGGCGCGAGGATCACCGGATCGAACAGCACGAGGCGGCTGAAGGCCGAAGGGTGATCGGCGGCGACCTGCAACAGCGTGTGCGCCCCCATCGAATGGCCGATGCCGATAGCGCCGGTGATGCCCGCCTGTTCCAGAAATTCCACCACATCGCGCGCCACCACGCGCCAGTCCTCGATCGGGCCGCCGCCCGATTGGCCGTGTCCGCGCAGGTCGATCGCATAGGCGGGGTGCGCGGGGAATTGTTCGATGATCGCGTCGAATACCCGACCGTGAAACCCCGTCGCATGGGCGAAGACCAGCGGCACGGCGGCACTGTCGGTCCCGGCCCATTCGTGGACCGCAAGATCGATACCGTTGACGTGATAAAGGCAGGTGGCGGGTGCGGGACGGCTGGTGTTCATGGCCTTGCCCAACCGGATAGCGGCGGCAGTGTCAATCGCGCGCTTTTGGCAGGGGTTATTCCGCCGGAACGGGTTCGCCTTCGCTCTGCGACCGCGCGAAACGCAGGGCTTCGGTCAGCCGCTCGGGTGCGATCAGGCGGAGCGCGGCGAGGTAAAGCGCCACGCCCAGCGGAACCGCAATCGCCAGCGACAGCAGTGGTAGCACCGGCGGCATCGCCCGCAATGCCAGCGCCACCCCTGCCGCCATCGCCAGCGCGGCGGCCAGCGGCGGTGCAATCGCGTGCGCCAGCCCGCCAAGCCGTAGTCCCAGCAACCGGCCCGACAGGCGGATCGTCGCGGCGGTCAGCACCGCCATCCCGCCAACCCAGCCCCAGGCAAAGCCGGTCACACCGAAATGCGAACCCGTGAAGAAGGCCAGCGGCATGATCACACTGCCGAGCATGGTGATCCGCAGCGCCACCTGCGGCACCCCGCGCGCATTGGTCGCCGGGGCGAACAGGATCTGCAACGTCAGCATTGCCATGGCCGCGGCAAGGATCGGCAGCAGCGGGACAATCTCCAGCCATTTTTCACCCAGCAGCACCGGAACCAGCACCGGGGCGACCACCGCCAGTCCGGCATAGGCGGGCAGCGCCACCAGCATCACCAGCCGGATTGTGGCGAGCAGCGGCTCGGGCCCGACCGCCTGCTGGCGCGAATAGGCGGCATAGGCGACTTCGTTGATCGGCGGCACGAACTTGGCGGCGAGCAGCTGCGCGAGGAACAGGCCGGTGGTGTAGACCCCGAGGCTGTGCGCATCCAGCACGCGCCCGGCGATCATCACGTCGGCCTGGCTCTGCACGAACCAGAACAGCTGGGTCGCGGTCATCACCCCGCCGAAGCCGGCGATATGGCCTGCGCCCGCAAAGCGGAAGCTGGGGCGGACCGGGGCGCGGGCGGCCCATGTCATGCCGATTGCCTCGGTAAAAAACATCGCCATCGGTGCGACGACCAGCGTCCACACCCCCCAGCCCGAAAATGCCCCGGTAAGCGCGGTGCCCGCGCCCGCCAGCGCCGCGGCGAGACGAACCTGCGCGGGACGGCGGAAATCCATTTTTCGGCTGAGGATGGCGTGCGGCAGCGCGCAGAACGGCACCGCGAGATAGAGCAGCGACTGCACCCGCAAAAGCTGAGTTACCTGCGGCTGTTCGAACCACAATGCCACCAGCGGTGCGGCAAGGAATTGGATCAGTGCCAGCCCGCAATTGAGCAGGATCAGCATCCCCAGCGTCTGGCGTAGGCGTTCCTCGCTCACTTCCGGTTCGCGGATCAGCGCGGATGCCAGCCCCCAGCCGTTCATCGTGCTGAGCAGCACCAGCATCACCTGCGCCATCGCGAACAGACCGTAATCTTCCGGCGCAAGCAAGCGGATCACGATCAGCGTCGAGCACCACGAGACGATCTGCGTCAGCACCTGACTGCCCGAACGCCAGATCACCGCCGTGCGCACCTGCGCGGCGAGCGACGGGACGGGCCTGCCGGCGCCTTTCAGGGGATCGGCGTCAGGCATCGACAAGGACTTTCGGCGTCAGGGCAGAGCTTCCGCTGCGTTGCAATTCATCCCCCCACAGACGGGCGATCAGCTTCGCCAGCGGGCGGCTGCGCACCAGCAGCAGATCCGCCATATCATAGCCTGCGACCGCGCCCATTTCCCGCTTGTAACCGCTGTCTCCCGCGCCGAGGTCCATCACGCTCTGGCCGTCGTCAATCGCATCGCTCACCGCGCGGTAATTGACGATCTTGCCGACATCGTACTTGCCCAGATCGCTGACATAGGTTCCGGCGATGCCATACTGCACCGCGCCGTCGTCGCAATCGAAGCTGAAGGCGACCGCGCGGCCATCGATGGTCAGGATCGTGGCGCACAGCATTTCGGCCAGTACCGGATCGGCAATGGCAGTGCGCCAGATCCCGCGTTGCGTCTCTGTCAGGAACTTCGCGCCGCGGGTGTCGGTGGAGGATGCGATCCAGCTTGCCGCTTCGACCGCCGCGAGCTGTTCGAACACCTGATCGTTCCACCCCGCGCCGCGCACGTGGTGCCACGCCACCGTCCCGAGCTTTTGCAGGCGCCGTTCGGCGCGGGCCAGCCGTTTGGCAGTGGATGGGCGCGGCCAGCCCTGGCTGCGGGCCTGTTTCAGATCGATCAGCCAACTGGTGCCCGCCGGGCGCGACAGCACCGTCCATCCGGCCAGCTGTGCCGCCGCGATCAGCATCTGGTTGGCCGGATCGTCCATCCGCACCGGCCCGAGCCGCAAGACCCGGCCGAGAAGCTTTGGCCCGGCCCGTTCGAGCCCCTGGGCCAGTTCGACAGGATTGCAGTCTTCGGCGACCGGCGCGCCCCTGAACGGCCAATAGGCCCCGGGAACCTTGCGCAATCGCCCGATCGCCGGACCAAGCGCCACGGTGGGGAGCGCGGCGATAATCTCGCCATTTTCATCCCCGCGCCGGATCAGGAGGGTACGGCCCGGATGCTGTCCGGCACCGCCACGATACCACGCCGCGCGCAGAAAGCCGCGCCGCGCGAGGGCGCGGTCTGCGAGCGCGTCGATCTCGGGCGCGAAGCCTTCGACCGCCGTGACCGTGATACGGTCGGCTGCAATCCTGCTTTCGTACATTGCTCACCATCGCGCGCCGCCCGGAATTGCGGGCTCTTGCGGGTTTAGCGCGGCGGTGTAACCACCCGGTTAACCACCTGCGGGGGAACCGTGCGCGACGGCATTGATTGACATTGCCGGTATGCTTGGGGAAACGCGCCGCACGCACTGCCGCCCCTGACCCACCAGCGCTTCATGCCGGAGACCCTCTTGCCCGACCCTCTGATGCCCGGCCCGGCCACCTTCCGCCAGCTGATGGGGCAATTCGCGACCGGCGTTGCAGTGGTGTCGGTGGAGACCGGCAACGGCGCGCTGGCGGCGATGACGATCAATTCGCTGGTCTCGGTCTCGCTCGAACCGATGCTGGTGAGCTGGAGCCTGCAGAACAGCGCGAGCCAGTTTGCCGCCTATGCCGATGCGCCGCGTTTTGCGTTCAGCATTCTGGCAGAAGGCCAGCAGACCATCGCCCGGCGCTATGCCGCGCGCGGCAGCAGCGCGCTGAGCCAGGCCGATTTCGAGACAGGCACGCATGGTCTGCCGGTTATTGCCGGTGCGCTCGGCCATGTCGCCTGCCGCCGCCACGCGGTGCATCCGGCAGGCGATCACACCCTGATCCTCGGCGAGGTCGAGGCGCTGGCGCTGGGCCAGGGCGGCGGTCGCCCGCTGGTGTTCTTCGGCGGGCGGTTCGGAGCGTTAGGACACGACGCCTAAGGTAAGGACCCTAGAACACCACGACGCTGCGGATCGACTTGCCTTCGTGCATCAGGTCGAAAGCGGTGTTGATCTCTTCCAGACCCATGACGTGGGTGATCATCGGGTCGATCTCGATCTTGCCGGTCATGTACATGTCGACGATTTTCGGCACGTCGGTGCGGCCCTTGGCCCCGCCGAAAGCGGTGCCGCGCCAGTTGCGGCCCGTCACCAGCTGGAACGGACGGGTGGCGATTTCCTTGCCCGCTTCGGCCACACCGATGATCACGCTGGTGCCCCAGCCGCGGTGGCAGGCTTCCAGCGCCGTGCGCATCACTTCGGTGTTGCCGGTGGCATCGAAGGTGTAATCAGCACCGCCGTCGGTCATTTCGACGACCTTCGCCACGATCTCCTCGCGGCTCATTCCTGAAGAGTTGAGGAAGTGGGTCATGCCGAAGCGCTTGCCCCATTCCTCGCGCGCCGGATTGATGTCGACGCCCACGATCAGGTTCGCCCCCGCCAGCCGCGCGCCCTGAATGACGTTGAGGCCGATCCCGCCGAGGCCGAACACCACGACCTTGTCGCCGACCTGCACCTTGGCGGTGTTGGTGACCGCGCCGACGCCGGTGGTGACGCCGCAGCCGATGTAGCAGGCGGACTGGAACGGCGCGTCCTCGCGGATTTTTGCGACCGCGATTTCGGGCAGCACGGTGAAGTTCGAGAAGGTCGAACAGCCCATGTAGTGATAGATCGGCTGGCCCTTGTAGCTGAAACGCGTGGTGCCGTCGGGCATCAGCCCCTTGCCTTGTGTGGCGCGGATTGCGGTGCACAGGTTGGTCTTGCCGGAAAGGCACGATTTACACTGGCGGCATTCCGGCGTGTAGAGCGGGATGACGTGATCGCCCGGCTTCACGCTGGTGACCCCCGCGCCGACTTCGCGCACGATCCCGGCGCCTTCGTGGCCGAGCACGCTGGGGAAGATGCCTTCGCTGTCGAACCCGTCGAGCGTGTAGGCGTCGGTGTGGCAGATGCCGGAGGCCATGATTTCCACCAGCACTTCACCGGCCTTGGGCCCTTCGAGATCAAGCTCGACGATTTCGAGCGGCTTCTTGGCTTCGAATGCAACGGCGGCGCGGGTCTTCATGGGACGAATCTCCTTTGGCGCGGCCTATCCTCGTCCGCGCGCGGCTTGGCAAGGGTCAGATACGGGTCGGCACCGCCTCGTGTCCGTATGGGCAATGGCGACAGCCCGAACCGCAGCATTTGCCGCGCGCCAAGTGGGCGATTGCGGTGAATACCGCGTAGCCCGTTTCCGGATCGCGATAGGTGTTTTCCCCGCGCGCGCAGGCGGCTTCGTGCAGGGCATGCCATGCGGGCTCGGTCATGGGGACCGCGTTAGAGCGATCGCATGCGCTCGCCAAGTCCGCAGCGCGGGAACATCCGGGGGCTTGCGGCATAGTAGTGGCTTGCGCCCGGCGCGCTTTTGCGCTGTGACGCCCGCGAACCCGACACCTGCCTTCCGGAGAACGCCCTTGCGCTTCGTGCTGTTTGTTGCCGCCCTTCTGTTTGCCATTCCTGCCCATGCACAGGGCATCCAGCAGACCAAGGGCAATTACGAGGACAAGTTCCGGCAACTCGACGAAGTCCTGCCGACCCCCAATACCTATCGCAATGCGAGCGGCGCGCCGGGGCACGAATACTGGCAGCAAAAGGTCGATTACAACATCACCGCGACGCTGGACGAACCGCGCCGCCGGATCACCGCCAAGGCGACGATCCGCTACACCAACAATTCGCCAGATAGCCTGCCGTGGCTGTGGATGCAGCTCGACCAGAACATCTTCCGCAATGATTCGATGGCCGAGATGACCGATGCCTTTGGCGGACCCGGCCGGCGCGGGCCCAAGGTCAGCCTCGGCAGCGCGAACGAGCCGACCAAGCTTTCGATGGACGAGCTGCGTCGTCAGCAGGCGATGGCCGACAATTCCTACGGCTATGACATCAACGCGGTGAAGACGCTGGCGGGGGCAGACCTGCCGCATACCATCGTCGGCACGCTGATGCGGATCGACCTGCCGCAGCCGCTCGCGCCGGGCGAAAGCACCGAGTTCACGATCGACTGGGCGTTCAACATCGTCGAGGAAGACGCGGTTGTGGCGCGTTCGGGCTACGAGCATTTTCCCGACGATCCGCGCAAGGGCGGCAACGACATCTTCCTGCTCGCCCAGTGGTTCCCGCGCATGGTCGCCTATTCGGACTACGAAGGCTGGCATAACAAGGAATTCCTCGGCCGCGGCGAATTCACGCTCGAATTCGGCGATTACACCGTCGAAATGACCGTGCCGAACGATCACATCGTCGCTTCGACCGGCGTGCTCCAGAACCCGGAAACCGTGCTGACTGCGGCCCAGCGCCAGCGGCTCGAAGCGGCGAAGGATGCCGATGCGCCGATGTTCATCGTCACCCCGGAAGAAGCCGCCGCCGCTGAACGGGGCAATCCCTCGGGCAGCAAGACCTGGAAATTCGCCGCGCAGAACGTGCGCGATTTCGCCTGGGCCTCAAGCCGCAAGTTCATGTGGGACGCACAAGGCCACAAGCAGCCCGGCGCCAAGCATGAAACCGTGATGGCGATGAGCTTCTGGCCCAAGGAAGGCGGCGATCTGTGGCGCAAATATTCGACCGCCGCAGTGGTGCACACCATGAAGGTCTATTCGCGCTTCAGCTTCGATTATCCCTATCCCACCGCGCAGTCCGTCAACGGGCCGGTCGGCGGGATGGAATATCCGATGATCACCTTCAACGGACCCCGGACCACGCTGAACAAGGACGGCACGCGCACCTATTCGCTGGCCGAAAAGGTGTTCCTCGTCGGTGTCGTCATTCACGAGGTCGGGCATATCTACTTCCCGATGACGGTGAATTCGGACGAGCGGCAATGGACCTGGATGGATGAAGGCCTCAATTCCTTCCTCGATTCGGTCGCGGGCTACGAATGGGATCCGGACATGCCGTGGACCCGCAGCCTGCCGCGCGACATGGTGAGCTATATGGTCTCCAGCCAGCAGGAACCGATCATGACCCAGTCGGATTCGGTCACCAATCTCGGCGCCAATGCCTATGGCAAGCCGTCGGCGGCGCTGCACCTGCTGCGCGACACGGTGATCGGGCGCGAGCGGTTCGACTTCGCGTTCAGGGAATATGCCCGCCGCTGGAAGTTCAAGCGTCCCACTCCGGCCGATTTCTTCCGCACCATGGAGGAAGCTAGCGGAACCGATCTCGACTGGTTCTGGCGCGGATGGTTCTACACCACCGATCACGTCGATATCTCGCTGGATTCGATCTACCGCCTGCGGATCGATACCGAAGACCCGGATATCGACCTGCCGCGCCGCCGCGCCGAGCGTGCCGACGAACCCGAAGTGGTCGGCATCGGCCTCAACGAACAACAGCGCCTGCCGATCTGGGTCATGGAAAATCCCGGCGTAACCGACTTCTACGACAAGAACGACGAATTCACCGTCACGCCCAAGGACCGCAAGAGCTATACCAGCTTCCTCGAAGGTCTCGACCCGTGGGAGCGCAAGGTGTTCGACCGCGCGGTGAAGGAGGACGCGAATTATTACGTTCTCAACTTCTCGAACAAGGGTGGCCTGGTGATGCCGATCATCCTCGGCCTGACCTTCAAGGACGGCAAGACCGAGAAGATGACGATCCCGGCCGAGATCTGGCGGCGCAATTCGCGCGATGTGGCCAAGCTGCTGGTGTTCCCCAAGGGCAAGGAGCTGGTGCAGGTTGTCGTCGATCCCGATTGGGAAACCGCCGATGCCGACATCGAGAACAACCACTATCCGCGCCGCATCATCCCCAGCCGGATCGAGGCGTTCAAGTCGGAACGCAGCAAGGCACGCGTCAGCCGCGACCTGATGGGTGAAGCCGCCGGTGCGGAGCCTGACGGGCGCAAGTGATGCTGCGGCGGTTAATCATGCTGCTGGCGCTCGCGCTGGCTCCGCTCGCGGGCGGGCCGGCGCTGGCGCACCAGCAGAAGATCGCGATCACCACGGTGTCGGCAAACCCGCGCACCGGGATGATCGAGGTCATCCATCAAGTGCCGGTGCACGATGCCGAACATGCGCTGACGATGCAGGGCGTGCGGTTGCCGGATATCGTCGGCAGCGCCAAAAGCCGCGAGGACTTCGCCAGCTACGTCACCACCCGCTTCCTGCTCGATGTGGACGGCAAGCCCGTCAGCCTCGCCTATGTCGGGGCTGAGATTTCGGGCGGCAGTCTGATGGTCTATCAGGAAGCTCCCGCGCCGAAGGGGGAGGCGACGCTGCGGGTCAATTCGCAGATCCTGACCGATGTCTGGGTACGGCAGGAAAACCGCGTCAACATCGGCAGCGGCACGAAGGTGACGACATTCATCTTCACCGCCGGAGACGCCGCGCGCGAGGCGCCGCTCACGCGCTGAGACGCACCGGTCCCGACGGGGCAAGCTGTGCGCGCAAATCCTCCAGCAGCGCCGGACGGCCATAGCGATAGCCCTGCACGTGGCGGCACCCGATGGCGCGCAGGAAGCTCTCCTGCTCCTCCGTCTCGACGCCTTCCACCACGACGCGCAGGCCGAGGCTGTGGCCCATCTGCACGATCGCCTGAATAATCAGCCGCGACTGGTGGTCCTCGCCGATCGCGGCGATGAAATCGCGATCGATCTTGACCTTGTGGATCGGGAACTGGCGCAGGTGGGTGAGCGAGGAAAAGCCGCTGCCGAAATCGTCGAGACAGACGGTAAAACCGCAGGCGTCGAGCATCGCCAATGAGGCATGGAGCTGGCCTCCGGCATCGAGCAGCATCGTCTCGGTCACCTCGATCGTGAAATTGGCAGGCGTCAGCGCGCTGTCGTCGACCACCTCGATCAGATGGCGCACGAAATCGTCCTTGCGCAGATCGGCTTCCGACAGATTGAGCCCGATCCGCGCGTCATTGCCCAGCAGATCGAGTATCGCGGGGCCATCGGCCACCACCTGATCCAGCATCACCCGCGACACCCGCCGCGAAAGTTCCGGGTCGAGCAGCGCGGAAAAAATCTCGCTGGCGGTAATCAGTCCGCCGTCCTCGCCCCGCAGGCGCAGCAGCGCCTCGAAGGAGACGATCCGGCCGGTTTCGAGCTCGACGATCGGTTGATAGGCGGAAATGGCACGCCCTTGGTTCAGCGCCGCGCGCAGCCGGGCGATGGCGTGCTGGCGTTCGCTTTGTCGCGCTTCGATCTGGCGGTTCCAGCACACCACGCTGCCGCGTCCGTCCTCCTTGCCGCGATAGAGCGCAAGATCGGCGCGGCGCATGATTTCCTCGCCGGTGCCCGCCTCTTCCATGCGCGCCACCCCGCAAGTCGCGCCAATGGTCAAAGGACTGCTGCCGAGCGCCACCACATTGTCGAGTTCGGCCGTCAGGTGGTGGAGAAAGGCGGTCGCCGCTTCCAGTGTCATTGCCGGCGGGAACAGCAGCGCAAATTCGTCGCCCCCCCAGCGCGCCAGAAACATGCCTTTCCCGATGCGCTTGTGGAGATGATCCGCGATCGCCACCAGCACCCGGTCGCCGACCAGATGGCCGAGCGTGTCGTTGACGTCCTTGAACCCGTCCAGATCGATCAGCGCAACGATTACCGGCTCCCGTTCGGCATGGCGCACTGCCGCTGCCAGCCTCCGGTCGAAGCTTGCGCGGTTGAACAGCCCGGTCAGCCGGTCGTGTTCGGCTGCGCGTTTGAGCGCGGCGCTGCGCAGGTGTTCCTCGGTGCAATCCTGAATGATCCCGGCAACGCTGTCGGGCCTGCCGTCGACATCGATCCGCTCGCCCACCACCCTGATGCGGCGACGTGCACCGTCGCTTCGCCGGATTGTGGTTTCGAATCCGAAGGGCTTGCCGTGTTCGATCGTCTCGGCGAGCGCGGCAGAGACCATTTCCCGGTCTTCGTTCTGGTAAAGCGCCACCGCTTCCTCGACGCTAACCGTGTGGCCCGGCTCCAGCCCGTTGATGACATATACCTGATCGGACCAGTGCAGCGCTCCGGTGGCCAGATCGACCCGCCAGCTACCGACATTCGCGGCGCGTTCCGCCTGCCGGAAGATTTGCGAGGTCTGCTTCAGCGCGGCATTGGCAAGGCTCAGTTCCCGGGTGCGGATTTTCAGCGCGATGCTCTGTTCGGCCAGTTCCGCCAGCACCTCCAGTGACGCGATCTGATCGGCACTGAAGGCGTTCGGTTCCGGCGAGAGGGCGCACAGCGCCCCCAGAACCAGACCCGCGCCGCTGCGGACCGGCACGCCGAGATAGGAGCGGATGAATGGCGCGCCGGTGACCAGCCGATTGTCACGGAAGCGTGCGTCCTGACGCGCATCGCCCACCAGCAACGGCCCGTCACCCAATGTGCACACGGCGCAGAAGGAGCCTTCCAGCGGCGTTTCGACCAACGACAGTCCGGTTTGACCGAGAAACCACTGTCGCTCGGCTTCGACCACCGCAAGCAGCGCGATCGGACAGTCCAGCATCGCGCTCGCCAGCAAGGTAATGCGCGAGAACAGCGCGCGGTCCGCGCTTGTCTCAAGGCCCAGGTCGCGGATGGCATCAAGGCGCGCGGAATGGTTCACAAACGGCCACATGCCGCTGATGGAATTAAGAAAATGCGCGAAAGGCCTTAGGTATGGCTTCTTTCCCGCCCTTTAGGGAATGTGCTCAGTAACGGCGGCCGGCGATCGCCGCGCCTTCGGCAAGCGCGGCCAGCTTGGCCCAGACGATTTCGGGGTCGAGCGCATTGCTGCCCGCGTGGACCGAAAAACCGCAATCGACGCCCGCCATCACCCGCTCGGCCCCCAGCAGGTCGGCATAGCGGCCGATGCGCTGGGCGATCAGATCGGGGTGCTCGATATAGGGGCTTTGCGGTTCGACCATGCCGGGGCACAGGATCTTGTCATCGGGCAGGGGATGATCTTCGAAGAAGGCGAATTCGTGTGCGTGGCGCGGGTTGGCGCCTTCAAGCAGTACGGTCTGCGGCTTGGCCGTCCAGACGATGTCGGCGATCTCATTGAGGGCCACGTCGCAATGGTGCGGGCCGGGGTAGTTGCCCCAGCACAGGTGCATGCGCAGCTGCTCTGCCGGGATGTTCTGGAGCGCGTGGTTCAATGCGGCGATGTTCATGCCGATGCGCTTGCGGAATTCCTCGGTGCTGAGGTGGGTGAACTGCACGTGGCGGCCCATCGCCAGATCGGGGCAGTCGACCTGCAAGGTGATCCCCGCTGCCGCGATGGTCTCGTATTCGTGGCGCAGGCCCTCTGCCAGGGCGAAGACATATTCCTCGTCGCTGGCATAGTACTGGTTGGGGAAGAACAGCGCTGTGACGCCGGGCGAGGCGGCGGACATGAAGGTGGCGTGGCCATTCGCCAGACGCTTCAGCCGCTCGGCATCAATGCGCGGCGCTTCCATGTCGATCACGGTGATGGGTGCGGTGCAGGCCGGGGCGGAACGCTTGGCGCGGCCCTTGTTGCCGAACACCTGCGCCTTGGCGCCGGGGAAGGCTTCGAGATCGGCGAATTCATACTGCCCTGCCTCGCCGCCGAAACCCGACAGGCGGTGCTTGATATAGGTGGCGTAGGAGGGCTTGGACTGCTCGCCGTCATTGACGATGCTGATGCCCGCCTCGATCTGGCGCTTGATGACATAGGCCGTGGCCTCTTCCACCGCGGCGTCGAAGGCCTCTTCCGAAACAGCCTCGCCGCCTTCGCGCGCGAAAACCAGATCGAGCAGGGCTTCGGGGCGCGGCAGGCTGCCGACATGGGTGGTGGCAAAGCGGGTGGTCATGCTGGGGCCTTTGGCTGAAGGAACTGGGCAAGGGCAGTGTTGAACGCGGCCGGATTGTCGGCATTGGCGAGATGGCCGGCGCCGGGAATTTCCCGATGACGCGCGCGCGGGGCGAGCGTGGCGAGCACCCGCGCGCATTCGCGCCGCCACAGGGTGTCATGCGCGCCCGTCATCGCCAGTACCGGCATGGCCAGCAGCGCCGCTGCCTCGCGCGGGAAACCGGGAACGTGGCTGGGCGCAAGCAGATCGCGCCCGTCATAATCGGCGAGGATTTCGCGCATCAGCGCGCGCGCCTGACTGCTGTGGGTCTCCATCAGCGGATGGCGCGACCACTCGGCGCGCAGGCGCTCCAGATCGCCGGCGGCGGCGAGTGCGCGGAAGCGGTCGAGGTCGATCACCTCCTGCCGTTCCACCAGTGCCGGCAGCGGCGCGCCGGACACAACAAGGCCGGTAAGGCGTGATGCGAACTTGCGCGCCACGTCGAGCGCCACGACCGCCCCCTGCGACAGGCCGACCAGCGCGAACCGATCGAACCCGAGGAAATCGGCGATGGCGATGACATCATCGGCCTCGCGCGCGAGATCGGGGGGCGCAGTCGACGCGCCGCAGCCGCGCCGGTCGGGCATGACGAGGAAGAATTTGGTGCTCAGCTCCGCAATTTGCGGAGCCCACATCCGGTGATCGAGCGTCCAGCCGTGGAGCAGGATGACGGGTGCGCCTTCCCCCGCCATCCAGATAGGCAGCGTGCCGCCATGCACGGCGACTTCGCCATGCCACAGATCGGCCGGGGAAGGGACGCGCGCGGCAAGCATGTGCTGACGCGTCCCCCCGTGCCTCACGCTGCTTCGGCGGCGCGAAACGGGTTGTTGTTGTGGTGATCGCCCGCCAACCAGCGCTTCAGTTCCGCATGGGCCGAAGCGCGACGCTCGGCATCCAGCGGCGCGGCGCGCTCGTCGTCATGGGTGAATTCCAGGATCATGCCGTTGGGATCGGTGACATAGAGCGAGCGGCAATAGCCGTGCTCCAGCACATAGGTCTGCGGCTCGGTGATGCCGGCGGCGGCGATCCGCCGCGCGAGTTCGGCCTGCCCATCGGCATCGACGTGGAGCGCGATGTGAATGAAGGGGCTGGCCGGCATTTCGGGGCCGAATTCGGCCTGATCTTCCGGATCGGCGAACTGGAAAAAGGCCAGCGCGCTGCCATCGGCCAGTTCGAAGAACACGTGGCAATAGACCCGCTCCTTGCCGAACAGCTCGTCCTTCTCGCAATAGGTTGCCATCAGGGGGAAGCCGAGCACGTCCTCGTAAAAGGCGCGGGTCGCTTCGAGGTCCTTGGTCACATAGGCGGTGTGGTGCAGGCGGTTTGCAAGGATCTTGGTCATCTGCTCTCTCCCTTGATCAATCAGGCGGCCAGCTTGGCGGCGATCTGCGCGACGTGCGCACCCTGGAAACGTGCGCCGGCCAGTTCGTTGTCGCTCGGCATGCGGCTGCCGTCGGCACCCGCAAGCGTCGATGCGCCATAGGGCGTGCCGCCGCTGATCTCGCCCATCTCCGAATTGCCCTCGAAGGTATAGGGCAGGCCGACGATCACCATGCCGTGATGCAGCAGGGTGGTGTGGAACGAGGTGATGGTGGTCTCCTGCCCGCCGTGCTGGCTGGCGGTGGAGACGAACACCGAACCGACCTTGCCGACCAGCGCCTTGGTGAACCACAGTCCGCCGGTCTGGTCGAGGAAGTTGCGCATCTGCGCGGCCATGTTGCCGAAACGGGTGGGCGTGCCGAAGATGATCGCGTCATAATCGGCCAACTCGTTAGGATCGGCCACGGGCGCGGCCTGATCGAGCTTGATCCCGGCTGATGCCGCGACATCGTCAGGCACCAGTTCGGGCACGCGCTTCACGCTGACTTCGGTGCCGGGGACGCTGGCGGCGCCTTCGGCAACCGCAGCGGCCATCGCCTCGATATGGCCATAGCTCGAATAGTAGAGCACCAGCACCTTGGTCATGATTTTACCCTCTTAGAACTTGTAGCCGATTTCGACACCATAGCGCCGCGGGCGCGCGCGGAAAACGAACCCGCCGGGCGAGAATTCCGCGTTGTAGACCTCGTTGAACAGGTTCTGGGCGAAGGCGGTGACCGACACGCCGCTGTCCAGCTTCACGCCCGCGCGCGCATCGACGATGTCGACCGGATTGCGCACGGTGGTGTTGAACGGTTCCCACCATGTCTTGCCGGTGCGGCGGTAGTCGATCCGCAGCAGGCCATCGATGGTGTCGGAGATCGGCCCGGCATATTGCGCGCCGAGGTTAAGCGTGTAGCGCGAGATCTGCGGCGCTTCGTTACCGATAACGCTCGCATCGGGAAATTCCTTGATCTCGCTGTCGGTCACGCCGATCGCGGCGTTGATATCGAGGTTCGGCAGCACCTCCGCGCTTGCTTCCAGCTCGAAGCCGTTGATCCGGGTCTCGGGGATGTTGCCGAGGTTCTGGGTCGAGGATTGGGCGAGGAAGACGAAGAAATAGCTGTTCTTCGACAGGGTGGTGTAGGCCGCGCCCGCCAGCCGCACTGGGCCGAGCTGCGCCTTGGCGCCGATTTCGAAGGTGTCGGCGGTTTCGGCCTGGAAGATGTCGCCCACGCCGACGATGTTTGCGTTGACCGATTCCGCGCCGACGCCGGTCTGGTTGAACCCGCCCGAACGGAAGCCGCGGCTGTAACCGCCATAGATCGTCAGATCCGGGGTCGGCTCGTAAGTCAGCGTGATCTTGGGCTGCCAGTCGTCGAACACCGCGGTGCGAACCTCGCCGCTCTGCGCCTGCGGCACGCCCGGCACCACCGGCAGGAAGCCCTGCGGGGTCAGCGTCGTCTGGCGGCGCTTGTCACGGTCGTAGCGCAAGCTCGCATCGACCCGGAATTCGGGGCTCAGCTCGTAACCCGCATTGGCGAACAGCGCCCAGGCAAAGTTGTCCTGCCCGTCGGCCAGATAGCTGAACTGGGGGTTCAGCGGATTGGTCGACGGGGTGCGGAACACCGGGAAGACGCCGTTGCCGGTGTCGATCATGTTGCCGGTGGAAATGAAGCGTTCGGTATCGATCAGGTAGCCGCCGACCATCCAGTTGAACGCCCGCCCGTCATTGGGCGAGGCCAGCCGCACTTCCTGGCTGAACGCTTTGACGTCGAGGAACTGGCTCTGGTTGAGGTCGAAGCCGTTGCCCGGGCCGAAGATCGTCTCGAACAGGTTGAAGAAGAAGCTGTCCTCGATCGGCAGGAAGTCGAAGGCGTCGCCGGTGAGCACTTCCTCGAGCGTGTCGTAGGACGAGATCGAGGTGAGCACCGCGTTGTCGCCCTCGTATTCAACCTTGAGCGAGACGTTGTAGATGTCGCGATCGTTCTGGCCGCGATTGTTCACGCGCACCGGCGCGATGTCGTTCACGTCGGCGACGATGTTGTAGTAGAGGCCCTGGGTGCGCAGCTGGTTGACGCTGCCGCGCAGGTCGATCGTCAGGCGATCGGTCGCCTCGACCAGCAGATTGCCGCGCAGGCTGAAATCCTCGACCGGATCGGCGTCCTCGCCGAGGAAGGTATTGGGGATGAAGCCGTCGGTGTCGTAATACGAACCGGCAACGCGGAAGAACACGTTGTCCGCCAGCGGGCCGCTGATGCCGCCGCGCAGGAAGTAGCCGAAGCCGTTATCGATCCCGGCGGTGATGTTGCCGGAAAATTCGTCCGTGGGCTTCTTGGTGGTGATGATGATCGCGCCGCCGATGGCGTTGCGCCCGTAGAGGCCGCCCTGCGGGCCTTTCAGCACTTCGATCTGTTCGATATCGAACAGGTCCTGATTGAACTGGGCAGGGTTCACCTGCTGCACCCCGTCGACGATCACCGCGACCGAGGGTTCGGAATTGCGGTTCTGGGTGATGCCACGGATGATAACGAAGGCGTTGCCCGCGTTTTGCGTTTCGACCAGATTGACGTTAGGGGTCAGCGCGATGAAGTCGGCCGGGCGTTCGATCCCGGCATTCTCGATCGCCTGGGCGTTGAAAGCGGTCACCGCTGCGGGGGTGTCCTGAAGGCTTTCCTCGCGGCGCAGGCCGGTGACGATGATGCCCTGATCCTCTGCCGTGTCTGCCGCAGGAGCGCCGTCAGTGTCCTGCGCGGCGAGCGGAGCGGCGGCCAGCGCGGCCGTAGCGAGCGCGAGTGTGCTGACGAGCTTCGAGCCCGGAATCTGCATAATTCTCTCCCCTGTAGGCGCTTTGCGCCCCTGCTTCGGTCCCCTCCGAAGTGCATCAGATATTGACTTCGCAATGCGAAGTCAACTTCGATATGCGAAAATATGCGTCAGGGCCGCAGCGATGCCTCGAGTGCGGGCCAGCGCTTCAGCGCCCCTTCGATCTCGCCCGCAGCCGCGCGCAGCAGCGGCAGGCGCGTGCGCACCAGTTCGTCCTGCGAGATGCGGGTGGTGGAGGTGGAGCAGTTGATCGCCGCGATCACGCGCCGGTCGCGCCCGAACACCGGCACCGCGACCGAGACGATGCCGTAATCGAGCTCGTCCAGCGCCGAATCATAGCCGCGCGTCGCCACCAATTTAAGCCGTTCGTCCAGTGCCGCGCCTTCGGTAACGGTGCGTTCGGTGAAGCGCTGGAACGGCGCCTGCGCCAGCAGCGCAGCGCGTTCGGCTTCGGGCAGGTTCGCCGCCACCGCTTTGCCGAGCGAGGTGGCGTGAAAGGGAAAGCGCGTGCCGACATTGGCCGCGACCCGGAACCGCCGGTCGGTCGAGACATGGGCGACATAGAGGATCTCGTCACCCGAAAGCACCGCGAGGCTGGCGCTGTCGCCGGTCTGGTCGCGCAGGTGCTGCAAGGGCGGCAGCACAACCTGTTCGATCTGCATCGAGGCAAGGAACGCCGATCCGATCGTCAGCACCGCCGGGCGCAGCAGGAACTTGCGTTCATGCTGGCCGACATAGTCAAGCTCCACCAGCGTGATCAGGCAGCGCCGTGCCACCGCCGGGGGAAGGCCGGTGCGCGCCGCGACCTCGCTCAGCGTCATTTCCGGATGATCCTCGTCGAACGCCTTCAGAACGCGCAGGCCGCGTTCAAGCGTGGAGAGGAATTCGGGGTCCTTGGCTGACGGATCAGCCCCTTCGTATCCCATGCGTCGGCCTTTCGATGCTGCGACGGATGTCCGCGTCGTCGCTTCCCAATACGGGCGGTGCGGTGACGCTGTCCATCCGCTCGCCATCGAAGCTGAGCGGGAAACGGATGGTGCGGAACGGCCCGTGCGGCCCCTCGGGATCGCACACCTCGATGCCCAGCGCTTTCGCCTGGGGGCTTTCAAGCACTTCGGCCGAGGTGTGGACCGGCGAATTGGGCACTTCAAGCCGGGTCAGCTCCGCCGCCCAGTCGTCGCGCGGGCGGCTGGCGAAGATCGGCGCGAGGAAGGCGACCACGTCATCATAATGTTCGATCCGCGCCTCGCGGCTTTCGAAGACCGGGAGCGAGAGCATGTCGGGGCGGCCCACGGCTGTGGCAAGGTTCTCCCAGAACTTGGGCGGCGATGACATGTGCAGCGCGATCCACTGCCCATCGCTGCACTGGAACACATAGCTCTGCGAAACATGCGGGCGGCTATAGGGCCCCATCACCTGATCGGCGGACAGCAGGTGGGTGAAATCGTCGAGGTTGAAATGGCACATTGCCTCGAACATCGAGGTTTCTACCACCCGGCCCTTGCCCGTCACGTGCCGTTCGTTGAGCGCGGCGAGAATGCCGAGCGCGGTGTAGAACCCCGTCATCGCATCGGCGATTGCCGGGCCGACGACGCGGGGGTGTTGGGGATTGACGAGCAGCCGCAGGAAGCCGCTGGCCGCCTGGGCGACGGTGTCGAATGCCGGGCGATCGCGATCCGGCCCCTCGTTGCCGAAGCCCGAGATCGACGCGTAGACAAGCCGCGGGTTGATCGCTTGCAAGCGTTCGGCATCGACATTGAGGCGGCCTGCCACGCCTGGACGGAAGTTCTGGATGAAAACGTCCGCGTCCTCGACCAGCCGATCGAGCACGGCAAGATCATCGGGCTGCTTGGGATCGATGGTGATCGACCGTTTGTTGCGGTTGTAGGTCTGGAAGTGCGGCGAGTAGAGCCCGCCCTTGAAATTGCGGAACGGATCGCCGGTGCCGGGCTGTTCGACCTTGATGACGTCGGCACCCAGATCGGCGAGCAACATGCCCGCGGCAGGGCCGGTGATGAAGGTGCCCATTTCGAGCACGGTAACGCCTGCCAGAGGTCTTGCCGTCATCCGCCTGATCCCGCTTTCTTGTCTTGACAATAGGATGATACTATATTCTTCGCATACCGAAATCAACTTCGATTAACGAAAAAAGGAACAGCCATGCGCATCGGCAAGCAGGACAACGCCATTACCTCGATCTGCACCTCCGATGCGACCAGCATCACCGTGCGCGGGCTTGATCTGTGTGACGAGGTGATCGGCAAGCTCGATTTCACCAGCTATTTCTGGCTTCTGGTGACCGGCACCATGCCCGAGCCGCGCCAGAAGGCACTGGCCGATGCGGTGCTTTGCGCGATCGCCGAACATGGCCTGGTTCCCTCTGTCGTTGCCACCCGCATGACCTATGCCGCCGCGCCCGAGGCGTTTCACGGCGCGGTCGCAGCCGGCCTGCTCGGCTGTGGTTCGGTGGTGCTGGGTAGCGCGGAAGTGGCGGGCAAGTTCTACGCGCAGGTTGTCGCCGATGCAGAAGGCGGTGACGCCGCCGCGACCGCCAAGGCGGCGATTCTGGCGCTGCGGGCCGAGAAGAAGGCAATTCCCGGCTTCGGTCACCCGCAGCATTCGGGCGGCGATCCGCGCGCGCACCGCCTGCTGGCGCTGGCGAAGGAACACGGTATGGAAGGCAGGCACATCGCCATGCTGCGCACCATCGAAAGCGTGCTGCCCGATGCCATCGGGCGCAGCCTGCCGATCAACGTCAATGGTGCGATTCCCGCGGTAATGCTCGACGCCGGTTTCCCGCTCGCGGCGCTCAAGGGCATTTCGCTTCTCGCCCGCACCGCCAGCCTGATTGCGCACCTGCAGGAAGAAACCGAACGTCCGATCGGCTTCATCATGAGCGGCGCTGCGGCAGAACGGATCGGGTTCGAATCCGGCGAATGATGCGCCGACCTGCGCGACTTAATCCAGAAACAGTTCCGCCACCGCGTCGATAATCGCGTCGGTGTCGAGGCGATAGGTGCGGTAAAGGTCGGGCAAATCGCCGGTCTGGCCGAAGCGGTCGGTGCCGAGCGGGCTTACCCGCTGGCCCTTTACGCCGCCGAGCCATGACAGCGCCGCCGGAGAGCCGTCGAGCACCGTTACCAGTCCGGCATCCGGGGCAAGCTGTCCGAGCAGCGTCTCTATATGGCTTGTCGTGCGCGCACCGTCCTTCCAGCGCGCCGCCCGGGCCGCCGACCAGTCGCGATGCAGCCGGTCGGGCGAGGTTACCGCGAGCAGGCCGATACCGGGCAGATCATCCTGCAACGCCTCCCACGCGGCGAGCGCCTCGGGCGCGACCGCACCGCAATAGGCGATCGCCGCCTTGGCCCCCGGCGCTGGTTCGCGCAGCCAGTAGGCACCGGCAAGCGCGCCCGCTTCCCATGCGTCGTCGCCGCGCACCTGCTGTTCGATCTGGCGGGTGGTGAGACGCAGGTAAACCGAGCTGCCGCCGTCCGCCTGCATGTGTTCGAAAGCGAAAGCCATCAGCAGCGCGACTTCGTCGGCAAAGGCAGGCTCGAAGCTTTCCAGCCCCGGCTGTCCCATCCCGATCAGCGGGGTGTTGATCGACTGGTGCGCGCCGCCTTCGCCTGCCAGCGTGATGCCCGAAGGCGTGCCGACCAACAGGAACCGCGCGTCCTGATAACAGCCGTAATTGAGCGCATCGAGGCCGCGCGCGATGAAGGGATCATAGACCGTGCCCACCGGCAGCAGCCGCGTGCCGAAATGCGGTGCGGAAAGGCCGAGCGAGGCGAGCAGCAGGAAGAAATTGTTCTCTGCAATGCCCAGCTCGATATGCTGGCCGGCGGTATGCGCCGCCCATTTCTGCGCCGAGGGAATGCGCGCCTTCTGGAAGACGTCGGCCAGTTCCTGCCGCCGGAACAGCCCGCGCTGGTTGACGAAAGCGCCCAGATTGGTGGTCTGCGTCACATCGGGCGCGGTGGTCACCAGCCGGTCCGCCAGCGGTTCGTCCGACTTGGCGAGATCATAGAGCACCCGCCCGAAGGATCCTTGCGTCGATTGCACCGCGCCTTCGGGCACGGGCAGGCGCGCAGGCACGGGAACGGCAGGCGCATGATGCTCCGCCGCCTTGCGGGCGATCGGGCTGTCCTTGACCAGGGCTTCGAGGCTGGCGGCGAGATTGTCGCCAAGGCCAGCCCACTTGTCCCATTCCTGACCCGGCTGGAGGCCGAGTTCCGCACGCAGTCCTTCGATCTGCGCGGTGTTCATCATGCCCGAATGGTTGTCCTTGTGGCCCGCCAGCGGCAGGCCGTAGCCTTTCACGGTATAGGCGATGAACAGCGTCGGCTGATCGTCGGTAACGCTGTCGAATGCGTCGAGCAGGGTTTCGATGCAATGCCCGCCGAGATTGGTCATAAGCCGGGCCAGTTCGGCATCGTCATGGCTATCGAGTAGCGCGCTGATCCCCGGAACCTCGCCCAGATCCTTCGTCAGCCGCTCACGCCAAGCCGCGCCGCCGAGATAGGTCAGCACGGCAAAATCGGCATTGGGGCAGTTCTCGATCCAGTCTTCCAGCGCCTTGCCACCCGGCCGCTTGAACGCTTCGCGCTGCAGGCGTCCGTGCTTCATCGTCACCACCCGCCAGCCGCAGGTTTCGAAGATGTCGTCAAAGCGGCGGAACATGCGGTCGGCAGTGGTCGCGTCGAGGCTCTGGCGGTTGTAATCGACGATCCACCAGCAATTCCTGAGGTCGTGCTTGTAGCCTTCGATCAGGCATTCGTAGATATTGCCTTCGTCCAGTTCGGCATCGCCCATAAGCGCGATCATCCGGCCGGTATCGGCTTCGGCCAGCTGACCGTGAGCGACAAGGTAATCCTGCACCAGGCTGCTGAACGCCGTCACCGCCACCCCGAGGCCGACCGATCCGGTGGAGAAGTCGACCGGGATCGTGTCCTTGGTGCGGCTGGGATAGGACTGCACCCCGCCGAGCCCGCGGAACCGCTCCAGCTTGTCGCGGGTCTGTTCGTCCAGCAGGTAATGGATCGCGTGCAGCACCGGTCCGGCGTGCGGCTTTACCGCCACCTTGTCCTGCGGGCGCAGCGCATGGAAATAGAGCGCGGTCATGATCGCGGTGATCGAGGCGCAGCTTGCCTGATGCCCGCCGACTTTCAGCCCGTCGCGCTTTTCGCGGATGTTGTTGGCATTGTGCACCGTCCACGAGGAAAGCCAGCGCAGCCGCGCCTCGATCTGGGTGAGAAGCGCAATCTGCTCCTCGCGGGAGTGGGCGTCTGCGGCAATCCGGGCGGCGGGTGCGTTCACTCAGGGATGCTTCCGGTCAAACGGCGCGGATCAAAGGCGGAATTGGCTGCCGCCGCGCCTCGGGTGATCAGGCATTCATTCGAGCGCCCGCGATTACGAACTCGGCATCGGGAGAGCAAGGGGGAAGGCCGCGGTGCGACCTCCACCGCCGGAAAGTGCCTCAGCCTGCCGCGAACAGCAGCCGCCCGGGGCCAAGCCGTTCCAGCACTTCCCCGATCTCGGCCTGCTCGAAGGCGAAACAGCCGAGGCTGCGACCGATCCGGCCCTGCCTTTGCGCCATGCCGCGATCGACATACCCCGCGCCGTGGATCACGATGGCGCGGGCATAGGCCATGTCGTTTTCGTCCTCCAGACCATGCAGGCGGCGCGAACGGCCATGCTTTCCGACATAGGTGTCGCCGGTAAGGAAGCTCCCGCGCGAGGAAGCATTCGAGCCCGGACGGTTGGAGAAACGCTGGACGAAACCGCTGTTCGACGGGTCCGATCCGCGTCCGTGCGAAACCAGATAGGATTTCTCGATCCGGCCGCCGGCCACGTCGACGAGCATGAAACGCATTTCCTTCGAGTGCCGCGAAAAATCGGCAAGGGCGATGCGGTCACGATGGGCGATGCGTCCCGAATGGCGATCGAGCGCCGAGAGCGCCTGACGCAGCGCCAATGGCATGTCGGCGTTTCCCGTCTCGCCGGGAAGCGGCGATGACGGGTTCCGCAAGACAGGGTTGGCGAGCGTTCCGGGGGCAATAAGGCTCGCGCCGGCGATAAGCGCGGCGCCAAGGACGTGGCGGCGTTGCAAGTTCATGTGCGATCCGATGGTTTGTGCTATTTTGGCAAAAGATCGGGGTGCAGTGCGGGGATGCAAGGGAGGAGACGGGTTTTGGCGATGAGACGTGGCCTGATTGCGGTGATGCTTGCCATGCTTCTGGCAGCGCCGTCCCTCGGGCAGCAGCCCGAACCTGGCGCGCCCGAATGGTCTGTCACCGACCTGGCGAGTCTTGGAAGATGGATCGACGCCGCGCCCGAAGACGCGCTGCCGCGCCTGTCCACCGCTGCGCTCGACACGGCGGTGGCGGCGGGCGATCGCGAGCGGATCGACGAGGAGGCAGGCGCACTCGCCTTGCGGCTGGCGCGTATACATCTGCTGGGAAGCGCGGCGCCGTCCGAGCGGACTGGATGGAGGATCGTCGATCCCGATCGCGAGATCGCGCTGGCCCCGATGCTGGAACAGGCATTGGCGAGCCATACGCTCGACACCTTCTTCGCGCTCCAGCGCCCCGCGCATCGCCAATATGCGGCCTTGCGGCGAGCCTATGCGGACGAGCAAGACGCGGAGAAACGCCGCACCATCGCGCGCAACATGGAGCGGTGGCGCTGGATGCCGCGCTCCCTCGGATCGGACTATGTGCTGGTCAATGCCGCGCGCTTCGAGGCGACCCTGTGGCGCGATGACGAGCAGGCCGGGACGTGGCGGGTAATCGTCGGCAAGCAATCCACGCCGACGCCGGTCTTCGATGCGACTATCGAAGGCGTGATCCTCAATCCCTGGTGGGAAATCCCGGCCAGCATCGTGCGCGAGAGCGTGGGCGCGCTGGTCAGGCGCAATCCCGCGCTGGCCCGGCAGCGGGGTTATGTCTGGTCAGGCGGCAGATACCGCCAGCGTCCGGGGCCGAACAATGCCCTTGGCCAGATGAAGCTGGTGATGCCCAACCCCTTTTCGGTCTACATGCACGACACGCCGTCCAAGCAGCTGTTCGACGAGGAGGTGCGCGCCTACAGCCATGGCTGCATTCGCACCGACGACGCGCTCGGCTATGCGGCGACCCTGCTCGACGGGGTGAGGACCCGCGAAGAGATCGACGCGATCATAGCCTCGGGCAAGACGACGACGGTCCGGCTTGCGCGCCCGATCCCGGTTTACGTCGCCTATTTCACCGCCGTGAGCGATGGCGAGGGCGGCGTCATGGTGCTGCCCGACATTTACCGGCGCGATGCGGCAATCCGGAGCGTGCCAAGCGGCAACTGACCGCCCGGGCGAGGTTCAGGCGACCAGTGCCAGTTCGGTCGCCTGCTTGATCGCCTGCTTGGCATCGAGCTCGGCGGCCTCGAAAGCGCCGCCGATCAACACCGGCTTCGCGCCCTTGGCGACCAGTTCGTCATGCAGCGCGCGGGCGGGCAACTGGCCGGCGCAGATGATGATGGTATCGACTTCGAGCACCTGCGGCTGGCCTTCGATCCGGATATGCAGTCCGGCATCGTCGATCCGGTCATATTCGACCCCGGCGACCATCTTCACCCCGCGCCGTTGCAGCGTCAGCCGATGGGTCCAGCCGGTCGTCCGGCCAAGCCCCTTGCCGACCGCGCTGGTCTTGCGCTGGAGCAACCAGACCTCGCGCCCGCTCGATTGCACCACCGGCGTGACGCCGGTGACGCCGCCGCGCGGATGGTTCTTGAAGTCGATGCCCCATTCCTTCGCGAACACCTCGACATCGAGCGCGCCAGAAGGGCCGTCGTGGGTGATAAGCTCGGCAACGTCGAAACCGATCCCGCCCGCGCCCATGATCGCCACCCGCTGGCCGACGCTGGCCGTGCCGCGGATCACGTCGATGTAACGCACCACCTTGGGGTGATCGATGCCGGGGATATCGGGCATGCGCGGCTCGATACCGGTGGCGATGATGATTGTGTCATAACCGCCAGCCAGCAGATCGTCTGCCGAAACGCGGGTCGAAAGGCGCAGGTCCACCCCGTGCTTGTCGATCATCCGTCCGAAATAGCGCAGGGTTTCGTAGAACTCCTCCTTGCCGGGCACCCGCTTGGCGAGGTTGAACTGCCCGCCGATCTCGTCTGCCGCATCGAACAGGGTCACATGGTGGCCGCGCTCTGCGGCAAGGGTAGCGTAGGCGAGGCCTGCCGGGCCCGCACCGACCACCGCGATCCGCCTGGGCGTGTCAGCCGCGGTCAGCGTCAATTCGGTCTCGCGGCAGGCGCGGGCGTTGACGAGGCAGGATGTCTCGCGGCCCGTGAAGGTGTGATCGAGGCAGGCCTGATTGCAGCCTATGCAGGTGTTGATCTCGTCCTCGCGGCCTTCATACGCCTTATTCACCAGCTCGGCATCGGCCAGCATCGGCCGCGCCATCGAGACAAGGTCGGCATCGCCGCGCGCCAGCACCGCCTCGGCCACATCGAGCATGTTGATGCGGTTGCTGGTGATGACGGGGACGGAGACTTCCTTGCGCAGCCGACCCGTCACCTGCGCAAAGGCCGCGCGCGGCACCATGGTGGCAATCGTCGGCACGAAGCTTTCGTGCCAGCAGAAATGGGTGGAGATTACGTCCACCCCTTCCGCTTCGAGCGCGCGGGCAAGGCTGGCCACCTCGTCCCACGCAAGGCCGCCTTCGAGCATGTCCATCGCTGAAATGCGGAAGATGAGGATGAAATCCGGGCCGACTGCGGCGCGCGTCCGGCGCACGACTTCCAGCGGGAAGCGCATCCGGTTTTCCCACGATCCGCCCCAGCGATCGGTGCGCAGGTTGGTCTTTTCGACGAGGAAGGTGGAGATGAGATAGCCGGCCGAACCGATGATCTCGACCCCGTCATATCCGGCCTCCTGCGCCAGCGCGGCACAGCGGGCGAAGGCGGCGATCTGTTCCTCGATCCCCTCCTCGTCGAGTTCGATCGGCGTATGGCGGCCGATGCGCGACTTTACGGGCGAGGGGGCGACCGCACCGGGCACGCCCGCCAGCGGCCCGGAATGGAGGATCTGCATGCAGATTTTGACCTCGGGATCGGCGGCGTGGACGGCCTGCGTCACCTCGCGGTGCATCGCCACTTCGTCCGGCCCGGTCAGCTTTGCGCCATAGCCGCCACTGGGGTGCGGCGAAATGCCCCCCGTTATGATCATGCCGACGCCGCCCTTCACCCGCTCGGTGAAATAGGCGGAAAGGCGCTTGGCCGGTTCGGGGCCGTCTTCGAGGCCGGTATGCATCGATCCCATGATGATGCGGTTCTTCACCACCTGCTTGCCGATGGTAAGGGGTGAGAAGATGTGCGGATATCTGGGGTGGGTCATGGGTGTCGGTGGCCTTCAATCGGGAATATAGTCGGGGCGGCGCTTTTCGAGGAACGCGCGCATGCCTTCGGCAAAATTGGGGCTGGCGGCCGTCATCAGCTGGTTGCGGTTCTCGATCGCCATCGCCGCTTCGAGGCTGGCGGCATCGACAGCCATGTTCAGGCCCTCCTTGGTCATGCGCAGGCCCATCGGCGAGGCGAGGAGCATGTCATCGACATAGCTCTGCGCGGCGGCTTCCAGCTGATCGTCGGCGACCACCTCGCTCACCAGCCCGGTCGCGAGCGCGCGGGGCGCGGTGATGAAGCGCCCGGTCAGCATCAATTCCGAGGCCAGAGAAACCCCCACCAGCCGCGGCAGGAAATAGCTCACCCCCATGTCGCACGCCGACAGGCCGAGGCGGATGAAGGCGGCATTCATCCGCGCGCTTTGCCCTGCAATGCGGATGTCCGCGGCGAGCGCGAAGGCAAACCCCCCGCCGCAAGCCGCGCCGTGCACCGCCGCAATGATCGGCTGCGGGCAGCGGCGCATCTTGATGTAGACATCCGCAAGGAAGCCCTGAAAGCCGAAGCCGCCACCAAACGGGACTGCCGACGGATCGCGGGTGCCGTGATCCTTGATGTCGAGCCCAGCGCAGAACGCCCGGCCCGCGCCGCGCATCACCACGATACAGGTCGTCCGGTCGTGATAGAGCGCGCCGAAATAGTCATTGAGCTCGCCCGCCATTTCGGCGGTGATCGCATTGAGCGCATCGGGCCGGTTCAGCGTCAGCCAGTCGACCTGCCCGCGCTTTTCCACCGTGATCGTCTGATACTGCCCTGCCATCCTGCTCTCCGCCACTCTCCTGCATCGTTTCGCAAAGCTTGTAGCGGGCGCAAAGCACTTGTTGCTCTAGCAATTCGCGCAGGTGCATTTTGGTCGCTAAGGCGTCTTAGAGAGGTTTGAGGCGGGCATCAGGCATGCCGCCGGCAAGGGAACGGATATAGACATGACGATCAGCACCGAAGCGCTGGAAATGGCTGCACGGGTCGAGGCTTTTGTCCGGGAAAAGATCTTTCCCTACGAACAGGATCCCCGCCGCGACCACCATGGCGCGCCGACCGACGCGCTGGTGATGGAGATGCGCGAACTGGCGCGCGAAGCAGGCGTGCTGACCCCGCATATCCGGCCCGACGGTAGCCATTTCAACCAGCGCGAAACCGCCGTGATCCTGATCAAATCGGGCCTCACCCCGCTCGGCATGCTGGCCTGCAACACTCAGGCGCCCGACGAGGGCAATATGTATCTGATCGGCAAGGTCGGCAGCGCGGATCTGAAAGAACGCTTCCTCACTCCGCTAGTATCGGGACGCGCGCGTTCGGCCTTTTTCATGACCGAGCCTGCCGAACTCAATGGCGCGGGCGCGGACCCTTCGATGATGATCACCACCTGCCGCAAGGACGGCAACCATTGGGTGATCAACGGCAAGAAGTGCTTCATCACCGGGGCCGAAGGCGCAAAGGTCGGGATCGTGATGGCCAAGTCCGAAGACCCGGACAGCGCGGGCGGGGCCTGCATGTTCCTTGTCGATCTGCCCGACCCCGCGATCCAGATCACCGCCGTGCCCAACACCATCGACAGCTCGATGCCCGGCAGCCATGCCGAAATCACCATCGACAACCTGCGGGTGCCCGCCGACCAGATGCTGGGCGATGCGGGCGAGGGGTTCAAATATGCCCAGATCCGCCTCTCGCCCGCACGCCTGTCGCACTGCATGCGCTGGCTGGGCGGCTGCATGCGCGCGCAGGAAATCGCGGTCGATTACGCCAACCGCCGCACGGCCTTCGGCAAGCAGCTGATCGATCACGAGGGCGTGGGCTTCATGCTGGCCGAGAACATGATCGACCTTAAGCAATGCGAGCTGATGATCGACTGGTGCGCCAGCGTGCTCGACACCGGATCATTGGGGACAGTCGAAAGCTCGATGACGAAGGTCGCCGTGTCCGAGGCGCTGATGCGTGTAGCCGACAAGTGCGTGCAGGTGATGGGCGGCACGGGCGTGACCGACAAGACCATCGTCGAGACGATGTTCCGCGAAATCCGCGCCTTCCGCATCTATGACGGCCCGACCGAAGTCCACAAGTGGAGCCTCGCCAAGAAGCTGCGGCGCGACTGGAAAGCCGCGCAGTAGGCAGCGCCTCCCCCAGCGCACGCGGGCAGTGTCTTGCCCAGGCAGGCGGAAGTTCTGTGCCGGAATACGGGCGCGCCGGAGCACCTGCCTTTCCACTTCCTTCATAACATTATAGTGTTGGGCCTCGAAGTCGCGCTGGTCCGGTGAACCGGTGCCGTGCCCGCCTACTGAATGTTGGCGTCCGGCCAATCAGTGCGCCGACCCGGGCCTGAGGCCAAACCGAAGGAGGCAAGCCCATGGCTTATCCGATCATCGCCGCATTATTGTCTCTGGTTGCCCAGCCGCAAGAGCCCGTCACCGACCAGCCGGACCCTGTTGCGGAGGCGGAGGAAAAGCCGATCATCGTTACCGCCAGCAACCGCAAGGCCGAAAGCGAGCGGCAGACGATTGTGCTGGGTTCGAAGATTCCGCGCAAACCGGCGCTCAAACCCTATAATATTGCCACCAGCACCGGCATCGGCGGGCTGACCCCCGGTTCCGGAATGGAACCTCTGAGCGGCCAGAATCACGTGGGAAAACGCAAATCCGTCACCTGTGCCAGCGATGATCCGGCGGTGGGCGAGGAAGCGTCGTGCCTGCTGATCGACGCCCAGTCCGCCCTTCAGGAAAACGACAAGGCGCATGCCGTCGCCATTTATCGCTTCCTCAACGCCTCCGAAGATTTTTCAGGAAGCGAGCGCCTTGCCGCGGCCCAGAAACTGTTTGTTATCGGGCAAGCCGAAGCCGATCCCCTGCTTCGCGAAGAGGCACTGCTGCGCATGCTCAAGACCGGCGCAATGCCCGATCAGGAAGCGCAAGGCGCGCGGCGCAGCCTCGTCACCCTGGCGTTGCAGCGCGACAATGTCGAACTGGCCGTTGCGCGGTTGCGCGATGTGGTCGCCGCCGATCCGCAAGACGCGCAAAGCCTCGCCAACCTCGCGATCCTGCTGCGGCAGGAAGGCCAGCCCGATGCATCCGAATATATGTTGCGGGCAATCGCGGCCAAAAAGGCCGAAGGGCAGGCGATCCCGTCGGGTTGGGCCGAATTCATCGCGCGCTGAGCCTGCCGCCACCCCTGCTGTCGCGCCGCGGACGGCGCTGGCCGGGTGTGCAGGCGCCGGGATGTGGCGGAATATTTCCTTTGTTTTTCATCCGCGAAGGTGTATTGGTGACTTATGACACCAAAGTACCTTACTTCCGTTTTCTGTGCAATTCTCGCAACGGCTTGCGCATCCCCGGGTGATGTGAAGCCCGCTTCTCACGCAGCAATGCCTTCGGCTGCTTTCGAACCCGGCGCTTGCGAGGTCGGCATTTACGGACCCGGGCCGGATGCCTTCGTTGCGATCACCCGGTTTCGCGAGGGCTTCTACTACACATTTCACGACGGACGCGGCGGACGGACGGATCAGCCCGAGGCCGCGATCGAATGCGGCGGGGATGAGGTCCGCACCAATACCGGTGAGATCTGGAACAAGGTTGCCGTGCGGGAAACGGATTCACGGTTCCGATCGGGTGACGCGATGCTGGCCGGTCGTCTGATCGAGGCGCCGGGAGCGGACGGCGCAACAGCGCTGGTCGTCTACGCGCACGGATCGGAAGATACGGCATGGATCGAACGGGCGCGCGATCCCTATCAGATGGTCGGCCGGGGGATATCCGTATTTGTTTACGACAAGCGCGGGACCGGCCAATCCGAAGGCCGTTACAGCCAGAACTTTCCGCAGCTGGGCGACGATCTGGTTGCAGCCTCGCAAGAGGCGAAGCGGCTGGCCGGAGGTCGTTTCGGCCGCTTCGGCCTTGTCGGCCTGAGCCAAGGGGGATGGATCGCCCCGCTCGCAGCCAATCGTGCGCAGGCCGATTTCATCGCTATCGGCTATGGTCTGGTTGCAGACATCAGGGAGGAAGACGCCGCACAGGTCCAGAATGAACTGATCGATGCCGACTATGGCCCAGACGTGCTTGCCGCCGCGCGGCGGATTACCGATGTGACCGCGCGCATCGCAGCCTCCGACTATACCGACGGCCTTGAAGAACTGACCGCTCTCCAGCAGCAATTTTCCGGCGAACCGTGGTTCGGGCTGATCAAGGGCAGTTACACGGGCGTGTTCCTTGGCATGTCGGCAGACGAATTGCGTGAAAATGGCGTGCCGCAGTTCAACGATCTGGACATCGACTGGACGCTCGACCCGATGCAAGTGATGCGCGGCGTCGAAGCCCCGCAATTATGGGTTCTGGCGGGCGAGGATCGTGAGGCCCCGCTCGAGCTTTCGCTCGACCGGCTTTCGGCGCTTCGCAAGGAGGGGCGCGATATCACGATCTACATCTTCCCCGATACCGACCACGGCATGCGCGAATTTGCCCAACAGCCCGACGGATCGCGTCAATATGGACGGGTGACGAACGGTTTCTACGACTTGATGGCGGACTGGGCGAAAGGGAGCCTGGCCCCGACATATGGCCGCGCTGCGAGGGTCCGGGAATAACCCCTCGCATCGCCGGGCCCTGCCAGCGCGGCAAACCGCCAATTGGCGAAATCTCGATTTCAGGAGAGAGTTTGGTGCGCGACGCAGTCTGTAGCGAACGGTGCTCTTGCCTGATTTCCCTGTTTTGAAGGGAATCTACAGGGAATTTGATATTTTTTATCACTGGCACCGTGAAATTGGGGCTGCAAAATCCCGGAATTCAGCCGTTTTCTGACTCAAATTCCCTACTCGCGGAGCAGGGAATTCATCCGGCTGGAGCAGGGAATCAGTATCGAAGGATCAGGGAACTATCTTGCGCGATGCAGGGAACCGAATTGAGGCCCTATTCTTCCTCGTCGAGTTCCGCCTGGAGCAGGGTCAGCGCATAGCCATCGCGCTGTCCCAGAGCCTGTTCGGTGAGAGCGAGGGTACGGGCCGCAGCGCTTTCCGAGAGCCAGGTGTCGGGATCGGTTTCTTCGGCTTCGCTACAGGTTCCAACCGGCAGTATCTCCGGTGCGATGCTATCGTCCGGAAGCCTCTGGCCGATGCTGATTGTCAGGAACGGAAAGTCCTCGTGGCGATAAAAGCGCTCCACGCGGCCATGGCGCGAGACAATCACCCCGACTGGCTCGCTGTAGGCTTCAACGAAAGCACGGGCCATGGCTTCCTTGCTGACTTCGAAGGCTCGCGCCATCGTAACGAGCGTTTCAAGTGACACACCCGATCGGCTGATGAACTCCCGGATGCGCTTGTGCGGCATGAGGAGGTGGGCTGCAAAGGCGTTGGCTTCGCCTTCGATCCGTCGACTGCGATCCTTGGCGCGCGTATCAACTGCATGCAGATCGCCAAGCGCACATTGCATAGGATGCCCAGCACCCGGTTGGTGCGCCTCGATCAGGAAGTGGCCCAGTTCATGCGCAATCGAGAACCGGCGCCGAAGTCGCGGGCTGTGCCGATTGACCAGGATGTGTCCAGCCGACCGGGCCTCGTCGGTGACCAGAGCAGCTTCGAAGGCAGTGGTTTCGATCTCCTTGATCGAGAGGATATCGAGTGCGCGGCACAGGTCTTCGATCGGGACAGCGAGTGGCAATGCCTCGATCTCGTGAATACGCTCGGCCAGCCTTCTGGACGAGGTCGCTCCATCGAGATCAAGGCGCGAGATCTTCACGGCTTGCTTTTGCGCCGCTGCTTCAGCTGCTCCATCAGCCCCTTGATGATTTCGCGGTCATCTTCGCCAAGACCTTTGAGGTCGCGGAACATCGCAATGACCTCGGGGTCCTCATCCGCAGCGTCGGGGTTCTCGCCAACGAGATCGGCCACGCGAACGCGGAACAGGTCCGCGAGCTTGACCACCAGTTCCATGGATGGATTGTCGGCAAGCCCCTTCTCAAGGTTCCAAACATGCGCCTTCGAAATGCCCACCTTATCGGCGACCTGTTGCAGCGAGAGCCGGTTGGCAACACGCAGATCGTGTAGGCGTTGGTTGAATGGCACATGCCTCTCCGTTCATTCAGATGAACGTCCTGATACGCCTGTGATTGACAAATGCAAGCGTTCAATATAGTTATACGACTTCGGCCACGATGATTCGGGCGCAGCAAGAGGGCATTGGCGATGTCGACGAAGCAGGTTGTTGAGCGAAAGATCGCGGAGCTGCGTCCCTATGCGCGCAACGCTCGCACACACTCCAGAAAGCAAATCGCCCAGATCGCGCGGTCGATCGAGCGCTTCGGGTTCACCAATCCGGTGCTCGTTTCGGACGAGGGCGAGATCATTGCAGGGCACGGCCGGGTCGAGGCGGCGATGACGCTTGGCATCAAGTCGGTCCCGACGCTGGCCCTGTCGCATCTCTCCGAGACTGAGCGGCGCGCCTATGTGCTTGCCGACAACAAGCTCGCGCTCAACGCAGGGTGGGACAAGGAGGTGCTGGCGATTGAACTGCAGGCGCTGGTCGATCTCGAGTTTGACACCGAACTGACGGGGTTCAGTCTTGCCGAGGTCGATTTCGTTCTGGACGAGGCAGGAGAATCCGATCCGCAAGGTTCAGATAAGGCTGAAGATGCAGTGCCAACCGTCTCGGACACACCCGTGTCAAGGCATGGCGATCTCTGGATTCTCGGCAATCACCGGCTGCTGTGCGGCGACACGCAGCGGGCGCTCGATATTGAGCGGCTGATGGGCGGAGAGCGCGCCGACATGGTGTTCACTGACCCGCCCTACAATGTCGCGATCGACGGCAATGTTTGCGGGCTTGGTTCGGTCAAGCACCGCGAGTTCGCCTTTGCCAGCGGCGAGATGAACCGGACGCAATTCGTTGCGTTCCTCACATCGACCCTCAGGAACATGGCCGCGGTCATGCGCGACGGCGCTATTGCCTATGTCTGCATGGACTGGCGCCACATGGGAGAACTGGTCGAGGCGGGCCAGGCCAGCTTTACCGAGCTAAAGAACCTTGTGGTCTGGAACAAGACCAACGGCGGGATGGGCGCGTTCTATCGTTCCAAGCACGAGCTCATCTTCGTGTTCAAACAGGGCACTGCTGCGCATACCAACAGCTTTGGGCTTGGCGAGACCGGGCGTTATCGTACCAATGTCTGGGATTATGCGGGTATTTCCTCGATCAGCGCCGGCCGCTCTGATGAGTTGGCTATGCACCCTACGGTCAAACCCGTTGCTCTAATCGCCGATGCTCTGCGCGATTGCTCGCGCCGCGGCGAGATCGTGCTCGACGGGTTCGGTGGCTCGGGCAGCACGCTGATCGCGGCGCAGAAGACCGGGCGCAAGGCGCGCCTCATCGAATACGATCCACTCTATTGCGACACGATCATCCGGCGCTGGCAGGAGTACACCGGCAAGACCGCCCGGCTCGACGCAACGGGTGCTCCGTTCGAAGAGGTTGCCGACCAGCGCCTCGGTCTTGACCTGGAGGCTGCCGAATGAGCCAGCCCGATCGCGAGGAAGAGCATCGCGAACCAGAGCAAGAAAACAACATCGTTCCGTACAAAGTCGGATATGGCAAGCCGCCGGTCGAGCACCGGTTCCAGAAGGGACAGTCCGGCAATCCCAAGGGGCGGGTCAAGGGATCTACCAACAAGCCCAAGGTGAACACTGGGCACGGCATGCGCGCGGCCGAGGAATACCTGCGCTACGAGGCCTATCGCCCAGTGACCCTTCGCGAGGACGGCCAGCTTATCGAACTTCCCGCTATTCAGGCGGTGTTTCGTGCAATGGGTGTGGCTGCCATGAAGGGAAACCGGTTCGCGCAGAAAACGCTGGCAGAGCTTGTCACCGGGCTTGAGCAACGCGATGCCGATGCCCGATTCGAGCTCATGGGCAACGCGCTCGACTACAAGAAGAGCTGGTCTGACGAGATCGAGCGATGCGAGAAGCTCGGGCTTCCCGTTCCCGAGCCCATTCCGCATCCAGACGACATTATCATCGATCCGCGCAATGGTGGGGTCCGTATCCTTGGCCCGCAGACCAAGGAGGAGAAGACGCACTATGATAAGGCCACCGCTCGACGCATCGAGGCGCAGGAAGAAGTGAGCTACTTCGCCGACAAGTATCGCAAGGCGCGCAGCGAGAAGAACAGGCAGCTCTATCTTGAGAACTGGCACTGGGAGCAGCGAATGTTCGACATCATCAACGACGCCATGCCCGAGCGGTACAAAATGAAGCTCAAGGATCGCTCATACCGCGAAGGCGTCTCGCGAGCGGGCGAGACGACGACAGAGTTCTTCGAAGATCGAAAGCGACCGCCCGAGGAGCGCAAGTGGAGGGATTACGTGGGAGACTAAGCGGGTGCCACTGGTAGGTTGAGATCAGCCATTCGTCGAAGGATCGTCGTGTCTCATCGTCAACAGCTTATCGCGCGCCGATGAAAGATCGATCGCCACGAACGTGAAGCCCGAAAGGTCACTCAGCTCGAGTGCCTTTTCCACCAAGTCCAGAATGCGCGGAGCGGGCTCAGAACTGTCGCAAGCCCCGGGTGGAGTTGCCCCCTTGTCGGTCATGATGATCCTCT
>NZ_JAQQXQ010000012.1 GCF_028595285.1 Erythrobacter fulvus
AAACGGCCACGCCGCCATGGCTGTCCTCCGGTTCCGCTCCGCTTCACCTCCGGTCAGCCATGGCGCAGGAGGCAATCTTGCACTAACAATCAACACGGACCACTCAGTGGGGGCCGGTCACTGGCGCGCCCTCTCGACCTTGTGGGCAATACGATTAAGAAAATACGCGGCGGGGTGGAGCCCCAACCTTGACCAACGCTCTCGGCATGTTAGCAAATCGAATGCGAAAATTTGCACTCGGTGCGATTTTGATTAGCGGAACGATCGCAAGCTCTGCGATAGCGGCAGATTGGGTTTACGTTGGCACATCCGCTTCGGACACTGTGTTCACTGTTGATCGCGAATCTATCCGTACATTGCCGAACGGTCATAAGCGTGCTTGGATTCAAACTATTCTTCTGGCACCCGACGATGATGGTGACGATCGGTACGAGATATATCTGGAATTTGATTGTCACGAACTTCGGCGCAGAAATTTACAAGCCTCTTATTTCAAAGGGGATAATTTAACCCGCAGCATTAATACGAGTAGTGAGTGGACCTTTGTGCGCCCTGACAGCGTGGGCGAGACAATCCTGACGGCCTTTGCCAGCAAACGCACCAAGACAGATGCTGTGCGGCTTGCCTTCGGGCATTGTAAACGGCGGACGCGGGTCGAGGAGTGTCCACTAGCAATCGCACAGGTCGTTTGGTTAATGCAGTCCCGCAGCACTACGCTGCCATTCGAGGGTATCGGTCCACATCGCCCAAACGCCTTTGGCGCGAGTCCGGGACCATCAATTTACACACGCGTTGATAGCATCTTGAAAAAGATATAATAATCACTCATTGCACAGAGGCGAGAGGCGTGATGCTCGTGGCTATCAAAACCGGGGAAATGCCTGAGGAGTGGCTGCAGGCCACTAAGCTACGGCACCCGATCTATGTCGCGCTCCACAAGCAGTGGCACAAGCATCCGCAAGCATACACCATTAACGATGCGAACCTAATTTTGGGTGCGACCATGCGTGGGCGACGGCCTGCTTGGAGGGTTGTAGGGATCACTCAGTGCGCACTAGCGGCGTTTCGAGCACGTGATTATTCAATACAAGCCAAATCTGATTGGCCCATGGCGCGAGCGCATCTTGATGCTCAGGTCGAAACAGCGAGATTGGCCCTTCGTGCCGAAAAACCCTTGACTGCTGAACAGCTTGCCAAGCTGCAATGGGATCGAGACATGACTGTGATCTGTCTGCGGAAAGAAAACAAAGACCCGTTTCGTCGGGACATTATCATTCCATTTGGTCGTCGCGACTGGAAGATGTTTGCCTCAAAACAAGGCGTGCGCGTAGGAAGGAAGGAACAGGATTTTCTTCGAAAACTCGATGAGCGTTGCGCTAAGGGGACCCTGGCTCCTGGGCGGGATGACGCGATTTGCTAGGAATACTCTTCCCGTCGTCGCCATTGGCTTGACGCGGGGTCCCGCTTTCTTTTCATCGAACCGATAGATTACGAAACGCAGAGCTTCAGATTATATATCATCGCGGGGCGCGATCACGGAATAAGGTCATTATCGCTCATCCAGTATCGACCTTGCGTGTCAGGGGATCTGACCTAGGATCACAGAGTTGAGCAGCGCGATGTCGGCGCTTCCATAGAGGAGATTGAACATGCGCGATTATGCCAAGAATTTTCTGATCGCTGCCACTGTTCTGCTTGCTGCATGTGACGGCGGCAACAGTGGAGCCGATGCTGCCGTCGATGAACCCACCAGCAGCGGTGTCGATGTGGCGGGTTTCTTTGAAACTACCAAGACCTGCGAAGAACAGGAGTTCTTGGATAGTTTGATCGCGGTGCATCCTCTGGAGGGCGGTATAGGTTTCCGCAACTTGGTTCTGGGCAGCGTTAAAATTGACCAGATCATTGAGTTGAAGCGAACCGAAACCACTGCAATTTGCTCTGGTCGCGTTTCGTATTCTTACGGCTCAGACCCTGAATATACAATCTCGATGGAAGAAGATCAGACATGGAAAGTTGAGACCACAACGGACGGCCTCAATTATTTCACTTGGCGCAAGGGCCGTCACCCTGCATCGGCTTTTGAGTGAGGCATTCCCACCGACATCCAACAAGCGAAAGTGGCCATCACGACGCCGACTGAAACTGACCGTATGCTCGACCGCGTAATCGAGTATTTTTGTGGCTCGATAACCCCGCAGTTTCTGGATGGATGCGGGCATCACCTCGGACATTGCGGCACAGGTGAGCCAGCGCGCTCGGCCATCGGTATGTCAAGCCGGAACTAGCCCAGAGTAGCTGGTTCGTGAACTAAGCTGGCTAATCTTCAACGACGCACTGTATCCGACAGGTCGCGATCATCACGCGCCGACATACCCCATCCTCATCGGCATTCGTCATATAGCCGATGAGGAACTTGGCGCGTGTTGCCTCGGCGGCAAGCTGGTCAACGCCATCGAACGCGTCGGACCGGTCGGATTGCCCAACCGAAAAAACGCTTGAAGGTCGTATGCGTATCGCGGACGGAGAGTTGTCTTGTGACGAAATTGCCAGACGAGCCATTCCCCCGAGGGCCGTCAGTCTTGCGGAGAAAAGACGTATAATGGCAGCCTTCGACACCCTATTAGTGGATAGCCCGTCGGCACGGTGGAGGTGGGGTAAGGTGGTTCGCGGCAATGTCGCCTGCCTTTGGATCAATTCCAAAAACCGCATGGGCGGTTATTCAGGATGGTCCGAATACACCTTCGATCTAGAGACGGGGGAGATATCTAGTAGGGAGGAGTTGGAATCCCTCTTGGCGAGATTAGACTTGCCGCCCACCCCCAATGACCTTTGCGGCAAGATACCCAGCTCTTAGACAACCCGACGACCTACGCCGCGACCTCTCCCCTGATAGGCCTGACATTAGTGCCCGCTTCGCCAGCCGCACCGTGACCAGCGCAGTATTCCGCCCACGCCTCCATGAGCTTGCGACGCTTTTCGAACAGATCACCGCGACGATACGCCCGCTCGACCGCGTTGCCGATTGTGTGCGCCAGCGCCATTTCGGCAACTTCATGTGAGTAGCCGGTGCATTCCGCCGCCCAATCGCGAAACGATGACCGAAAACCGTGGACCGTCACGTCCTGCTTCATGCGCCGCAGCAGCATCGACATGGCCATGCTGGAAAGTGGCTTCTTTTTGGTCGCAGCAAAGACGTAATCGCCCTCGAACTGCCTTGCGTGCTCTAATATTTCTACAGCGCGGGGAGGCAGGGGAACGCGGTGTTCCTTACCAGCCTTCATTCGATCGGCTGGAACGGTCCAAATCGCCTTAGCAAGATCGACTTCGCTCCACCTCGCGCCGATTACCTCGCCCGAACGGGCCGCTGTGAGGATGAGAAACTCCAACGCGAGCGCGGCAAGCGCCTCACGCTCCCGCAGAGCCGCAATGAACGCAGGCACTTCAGCGTAAGGCATCGCCTTGTGATGGCCGCGAGACAGCTTCGTGCGGGCGGGCAGGATTTGCGCCAAGTGTCCGCGCCAGCGGGCGGGGTTCTCGCCTTGCCGGTATCCGCGCGCCTTGGCGCTATCAAGCACGGTTTCAATGCGCCCCCGCAACCGACTCGCCGTTTCGGGAATCTCGCGCCAGATTGGCTCCAGCACCTTGAGCACATGCGGGGTATCGACCTCGGCAACCGGCAGATCGCCAAGCACTGGATAGGCATAGGTCGAGAGGGTATTCTCCCATTGTTGACGATGCTTGAGGTTGCGCCAGCTCTCCTTGTTCGCCGCGATGTAAGCTTCCGCCGTAGCCTTGAAGGTGACCGCTGCCACCTTTGCAGCCTGAGCCTCGGCCAGAGCCGACGCAGCATCACGCTCGCGCTCTTCAAGGGGGTCGATTCCTGCCTTGACCTTGAGGCGCAGAGCAGCCGCCAGATCGCGCGCATCGGCAAGAGAGATGGCATCAGGTCCAGCCGCAGGCCCTAGACCGATATCCCGCGACTTTCCCTTGAGCATGAAGCGATACACCCAGGAACGCGCCCCGCTCTCCTTCACGAGCAACTGAAGGCCCATTCCGTCAGCATGACGACCGGGGGCGGCATTCTTCACCTTCACAGCGGTGAGTGCATTAAACAGCTTGCGCGGCATTGGCCCTCCTATCGGGGAACGGCACCGCCTAACGAAACGACTTGTCCGCCGAAGGCCTCTGTTCCCTAAACTGATCCCCAATATACGCGCGTTTTTATGGGAACGCAAGCGAACCAATGCGGAGGCATTGATGAGGACAAAGGTAAAAATCCATGGTTTTGCGTAGGGATGAACGGCGGCTAGCGAACCAATACGGAAGATAGTTAGGCGGACTCCGCCTCCGCCACCGGC
The DNA here is from genome assembly GCF_028595285.1 of Erythrobacter fulvus. Taxonomy (GTDB): domain Bacteria; phylum Pseudomonadota; class Alphaproteobacteria; order Sphingomonadales; family Sphingomonadaceae; genus Erythrobacter; species Erythrobacter fulvus. The sequence continues at coordinate 4,359 of NZ_JAQQXQ010000012.1, forward strand.
CTCGCTAAAAATCCGGGGTCTTCCCGCCGTAAGGCTGCGGCCACCGGCCCCCTTCCCCGTTGGCCGCTCCGGAACCATCCCTAAGGACAATTCCCGATAAAGCCGCCTGTCCAATCGGCGTAGAAAAAACTCGTCGAACGGGAGCGACAGCTTCGTTTTGAACCTGACCCGAAAGTGAAGGTTCCGGCCCGAAACTGTGCGATGATCGTTCGGCCACCGCTCGCGGGAGTTCCCAAAACGAGATGCCAGCACGGCATCACGGGTCAGGGAACCCCGCGAGTTTCCTGACACGAACCCCCAAAAACTTCGCGGACCGGAAGCATACTGTTTCCGGGTCCGCGCCCCTTGCCGTCACCGGGCAGTCTGGCCGCCATAGGCGATCATGTCCGTCTGGAGTGTGCGTCCGGCCAGCAGGTAATGCAGTGCCGCCCAGCCGTAACCGCAGGCGAAGATCACGATCGACCATTGCAGACCCCGCGCCTCCGAATCGGCGCAGGCGGCAAGCCGTTCAATCGCCGAAGCATCGAGCGCCGCCCTCGCATCGGGGGCGAGCGCCATCAACGGCTTGCAAACCTCCAACGTCAGGCCCAGCCCTGCGCTTTCGAGGAAGGCCGACTTCAGCACCGTCGACAGGATGCCAATCAGCAGCGGACCGAGCCCGTAGCCGAGCAGGTTGACGACAAACAGCGTGATCGCGACCGCGGTTGCCCGCATCCGGCTGTCAACCACCCCGCCCGAAACAGCATACATCGGGCCGAGGTAGAAATAATGGATCATCGCTGCGACCATCAGCGCGGGCATTGCCAGCCACAGACTGTCGGCCATGAAGCCGAAAGCATAGAGCGGAACGGACGCGCTCATCCCGATCGCCGGCAACCACGACAACGCGTTCGGATACCGCTTCGACAGCCGGTCCGACAGCCAGCCCGAAGAAAACACTCCCAGCGCGGCCATCAATCCGAGGATGATCCCGAACAAAAGCGATGCATCGGCAATCGACAATTTGTGCGTGCGAATCAGGAAGGACGTCGTGAACTGCCCGATCCCGTAACCCACGAAGGATGCCAGCGTCGCTCCGATCACGACATGGCGGTAGGCGGGCTTTTTCAGCAGCACCCCCAGCGCCTCGCGCAGGCTCGCCCGTTGCAGCCCTTGCAGCGCCACTGGGTCGGTATATCCGCGCGGCGGCTCGCGCACGGTGCGCCAGACGATCAACGACAACAGCAGCCCCGGCACGCCAACCACGACGAAGGCCACGCGCCAGCCTTCGACACTTGCCCAGTCGATGCCGCCAAACATCCAGCCAAGTCCCAGCCCATCAAGCCAGGCACCGAATGCGGCGCCGTCCAGTCCGGCCAATTGCCCGCCGAAAATCGACGCCAGCATCCCGCCAAGCGGCACACCAAGGGCATAGATCGAAACCGCAGTCGCACGGCGGGAAGGCTTGAAATAATCCGCGATCAGCGACTGCGCCGGCGGGGTGCAGCCGGCCTCGCCGATGCTCACGCCGATGCGGAACAGAAACAGTCCAAGAAACGAAGCCGCAAACCCGCAAAGCGCGGTGAACAGGCTCCAGATGGCGACTGCACCGGCGATAATCAGCACCCGGTTATACCGCTCCGCCAGCCGCGCGATCGGGATGCCCAGAAAGGTGTAGAGCACTGCAAAGGCCGGCCCGCCGAGCAGACCCATCTGCCAGTCTTCGAGACCGAAACTCAGCTTGATCGGTTCGGTCAGGATGTTCACGATCGTGCGATCGATGAAGTTGAAAATGTAGACGACCAGCAAGGCACCAAGCACATAGCCTCGGTAACCTGCGGAACCGAACCCTTCGACTGCCGCGTTGTCGCCCGCTGCCGCAGGCACGCCCGATTGCGTCATGAAATCCCTTCCCAAAGCCGCGCACATCCCGCGCAGTCGATTTTCGTTTGCCCGACATTCGGCGGAACGCGGGCGAAAATAAAGCCCCCTGCTGTAAAGAACCCTGCGCCAAGGCGCCGACTGCCTCCGTATCTCAGATTGCCCCTTTCAGTCCGGCGCAGGTCGTGACAAGAGGCGCGTTGCAAACACAGACCCATTCAGGAGACGAGGATCATGAATCTCGAATTCAGCCCCGAAGAACAGGCGTTCCGCGACGAGGTGCGCGCCTTCATCGCAGAAAGCTATCCCAAGCATCTGGCTGATTTCGGGATGCGCGAGGACATGGAGCGGGAGGATTTCCTCGCCTGGCACAAGATCCTTGGCAAGAAAGGCTGGTCGGTTCCGGCATGGCCCGTCGAATATGGCGGCACCGGTTGGACGCCGACCCAGCGCTACATCTGGTCGGAAGAGAACGCCCGCGCCAGCACCGTGATGCCGCTGCCCTTCGGCGTGTCGATGGTCGGCCCGGTGATCTACACCTTCGGTTCCGAGGAGCAGAAAGCCAAGCATCTGCCCGGCATCCGCAGCGGCGAAGTGTGGTGGTGTCAGGGCTATTCGGAACCCGGCGCCGGTTCCGACCTCGCCAGCCTCAAGACCACCGCAGTGCGTGACGGCGATCATTACATCATCAACGGCCAGAAGACCTGGACGACGCTGGCCCAGCACGCCGACTGGGGCTTCTTCCTTTGCCGCACCGATCCCACCGCCAAGCAGCAGGAAGGCATCAGCTTCATCCTCATCGACATGAAGACGCCGGGTGTGGAAGTGAAGCCGATCAAGCTTCTCGACGGCGGCTACGAGGTCAACGAGACCTGGCTGACCGATGTGCGTGTGCCGGTCGAGAACCTCGTCGGGGAGGAGAACAAGGGCTGGACCTATGCCAAGTTCCTGCTCGCCCACGAACGCAGCGGCATCGCGGGCGTCGCCCGTTCCAAGCGCGGGGTTGAAAAGCTGCGCGAAATCGCAGCGAACGAGACCGCCTATGGCGAACCGCTGATCAAGGATTTCGACTTCGCGAAGAAAGTCAGCCAGCTCGAAATCGATCTTGCCGCGTTGGAAATCACCGAACTGCGCACGCTGGCGGGTGAGCAGGCGGGCAAAGGCCCGGGTCCCGAAAGCTCGATCCTCAAGATCAAAGGCACCGAAATCCAGCAGCGCCTGACCGAACTGACGCTGGAAGCCGTCGGCACCTATGGCGCGCCGTTCCACGGCGGGGTTTCGAACGACAATTCGAACGAGCATCCGGTCGGCCCCGATTATTCCCAATATGCGGCAGCGACCTATTTCAACATGCGCAAGACATCGATCTATGGCGGATCGAACGAAATCCAGCGCAACATCATCACCAAGATGATCCTCGGCCTTTAAGCGGCCTCGAGAGACGGGAGTTATAACGTGGACTTCAACTTCACCGAAGAACAGGACATGGTTCGTGACGGCCTTTCGCGGCTGGTGCGCGAACAGTACGACTGGGAAACCCGGCGCAAGGCGATTGCCAGCGCGGCAGGCTGGCGTCCGGAAATCTGGGCGCAGCTGGCCGAACTCGGCATCCTCGGCATGCCCTTCTCCGAAGCCGATGGCGGCTTCGGCGGCGGCGCGGTCGATGCGATGGTAATCATGGAGGAATTCGGCAAGGGCCTCGTGGTGGAGCCTTTCGTCCCCACCGTGGTCTGCGCGGGCGGCTTCCTCAAGCACGCTGGCACTGCGGCGCAGAAGGAAGAACATATCGGCGGGATCGTGTCGGGTGAACGGGTGTTTGCCTTCGCCTTTGCCGAACCGCGCGGGCGATATGACTATGCCGACCTCGAAACCACCGCGAAGAAGGATGGTTCGGGCTATGTCCTGAACGGTCACAAGGCGGTGGTGATCGGCGCGCCCTGGGCGAGCCACCTGATCGTCACCGCCCGGACCGGCGGCGAACGGCGCGACCGCAGCGGCGTCTCGGTGTTCGTTGTCGCCAAGGACACTGCCGGGATCACCACCCGCGATTATGAGACCGTCGACGGTCGCCGCGCGTCGGAAGTTTATTTCGAGAACGTCTCGGTCCCCGCCGAAGCGTTGATCGGTGCCGAGGGCGAAGGCCTTGCGCTGATCGAGCTTGTCACCGACGAAGCCATCGCCGCGCTTTGCGCCGAAGCCTGTGGGGCGATGAAGGTCGCCCACGCGATGACGGTGGAATATTCGCGTCAGCGCAAGCAGTTCGGCGTGCCGATCGGCAAGTTTCAGGTGCTCCAGCACCGCATGGTCGACATGTACACCGCCTATGAAACCTCGGTTTCTTTGACCTATCTCGCCACGCTGCGCCTCGGCTCGGACGAAGTGGAGCGCAAGAAGGCGGTTTCGGCAGCGAAGGTCGGCGTCGGCCAGTCCGCACGTCTGATCGGTCAGGAAGCGGTACAGATCCACGGCGGCAACGGCGTGACCGACGAATATGCGATCGGTCACTACTTCAAGCGGCTGACGATCTTCGATTCCGAATTCGGCAACGTGGATCATCACCTGAAGCGTCACGTCGCGCTGGCGTGACGCGGATCGCCTGAAAGGGGAAACAAGGCGTGTCGTTCAAGCATGCAGCGCGCAGCCTGCTGGTGGTGCTGGTGGCCAGCACCATCGGTCTCGTCTTTGCGTGGTTCGCAGGTAGCGGGAGCGTGATGCTGGCCGGTTTTCCGGCCGTCTTCACCTGCGCGCTGCTCGCCTTCGGGGTAAACTGGCTGGCCTATGTGCCCGCCGCGTTATTCCGCAGCGACCGCTTCTACGACACCACCGGCGCGATCACCTATCTCACGGTGATCGTGGCGGCCTGCGCGGCGGCCCAAGACGCGCACGGACAGCTCGATCCGGCTGCGCTCGCGGTAGCGGGAATGGTGGCGGCCTGGACGATCCGTCTGGGCAGCTTCCTGTTCACCCGCATTCATGCCGCGGGCGGAACGGACGTTCGCTTCGAGAAGATCAAGGTGAACCCGCCGCGATTCCTCGTGGCGTGGACGTTGCAGGCCTGCTGGGTGATCTTCACCGCCTCGGCCGCGCTGATCATCATCACCGCGCCCGAACCGCGGCCGCTCGACGCGTTCTTCTGGGCGGGCGCAACGCTGTGGGCAGTGGGCTTTGCTTTCGAGGTGATTGCCGACGAGCAGAAGCGCCGGTTCAAGGCCGATCCGGCCAACCGTAGCAGGTTCATCACATCCGGACTGTGGGCATGGTCGCAGCACCCGAATTATTTCGGCGAGATCACGCTATGGACCGGCATTCTGGTCATCGCCCTGCCGTCGCTGTCGGGATGGGGCTGGCTGGCGGTGCTTTCGCCCCTGTTCGTCACGCTGTTGCTGACAAAGGTTAGCGGCATCAACCTGCTCGATGCGATTGCCGAAAAGCGTTGGGGCGATGATCCGGCATGGCAGGCCTATCGCCGCACCACCGCGGTCCTGTTCCCCAAACCCCCGGCGAAGTAGCCGCGTTCAACAATACAGCTGGCCCATGAGTTGGGACTCAAAGTGGTGGCCGAAGGGACTGAGGAAGCCGATTGCCTCGCATTCCTTCGGCGGATCGGGTGCGATTATGCGCATGGCTATTTCATAAGCCGTCCGTTGACCGCCGAGGACTTGGCAGAAAAGGTCTCAACGCCGGTAGCCAGAGCCGCCTGAACAACGGTCACGACCCTGCCGCTGGCTCAATCGAAAACAATATAGAATTCCGATTTCTCGGAGCCCCTATTGACGATCTCGATCCGGTGGCGCTGGGTGTAAAGTGGGGTCCAGTGACATTCGACCGGATCGTCCCCGGCCAGGCACACCCGTCGGTCCGACTGGTCTCTCACCACCAGCTGCGGCGTGGGGCCTCTGGAAACCCGCACAACGATCTGGGCGCTGCGCCCGCCAAGGAACATCTGGTTGAGTTCGGTCACGGCCCCGGGCGCAAGTGCACCTGATCGGTATGCCGGGCCCAGCGCCCGCCCGCGTGTGGGCGCGATATCCGCAGGCAAACTCGCACGCCAACGCAGCAATGCAGCCGCGTCGGCATCGGTCTGGGGATTTGCACCGAGTAGTTCGAGCTGCTGCGCAGCGCGCGCCAGCGCCGGGCTGTCTTGACTATACTCGGCGCGGGCGGCCCCAATCAGCGCTTCGGCCACAAGGGCAGCCTTTCCTGACACATTATCAACTGCCGGAGCCGCAGGGGCGGCTTTCGATACGGAAGCAGCCACGGGCGCGGTATTTTCGGTGCCTGCACATCCGCTCGCAACCACAAGCAAAGCGATTGCAGGAAAGCGCGCTGCGCGGATCATGCTTCCGTCGCGATGCGAAACACCGCGCCTCCCGATCCGTCCGAAACGGGATCATCCAGGGTGATTTTCAGGCCATGACGTTCGGCTATCGCATGGGCCAGCGCGAGGCCTAAGCCGCTACCCGAAGTTTCCCGGCCCGCCGTGCGCCCGCGATAGAACCGTTCGAAGATCCGGTCGCGATCGCGCGGGTCGATGCCGGGCCCGTCATCGGCCACCGCCAGCACCGGCCCCGGTTCCAGCGTAATTGCGATACGGCCGCCCGGAGGGACATATTTCAGGGCGTTGTCCAGCATGTTCGTTACCAGCCTTCGCAGTTGGCTTTCGTCGCCATTGATCGTCACGTCGGGTGCAACCGTCCAGTCCAGCTCCAGCGCGGCTTCCTCGGCACTGCCGGCGTAAAGCTCGCAAATTGCGGTGACCAGCGCGCTCAGATCGACCGGCGCAAGCCCGCTGCGATCACCGCGCTTGGCCTTGCTCGCCGCGATGTCGAGCAGGGATTCCAGCGTCTGGACGATCCGCCGGATTTCTCCCCGCGCCTCGGCCAGCCGTTCGGCAATCGCACGATCGGGATTTTCGGCCAACGCCTTTACTAGCCGGTTGTCGAGATGCGAAAGCGGTGTACGGATTTCGTGGGCGAGCTGTTCGGACGTATCCTTGTAAGCCGCCATCAAATCGCCCATCCGGGCAAGCGCAGCGGCGCTATGCGCAGTCAGTTCGTCGATCTCGTCGCCGCCGTTGCGCCGGGCCACCGCCAGACCCGATCCGTCTTGCGGTTCGCGGAAAGCCAGGTTGATTCGCTCGATGCGGCGCTGCAGCCCGAGCGCGGCAAAACGACCGAGAAGGCCGACCAGCAGGATGAATACTGCACCACCGGCAGCGAAAGCCGTGGTGATCCCCGACAGCACCGGTGCCTCAATATCCGTGGTTCGCGCCACGACGAGCCGCAAATCGGGGCCCAGTTGCACCGCACGGGCGTAACCTTTTGAACTGGCTCCGATCGCGATGACTCCGCTTTCCGACACGGTCGGATCAAGCGAAGGCCAGCCGGCCAGATCGCCCGCGATCACCTTGCCGCTGTCATCGGCCAACAGATAATGGGGCGCGCTACCTTCCATCGGGGTCAATGCAAGCCTGTCGGCAATGCGCACTTCCAGCTCCTCCTGACCGCCAGTGGCGTAGATGTCCGCAAGGCCGGCCAGATCGACGTCGACTTCGGTCTGTGCGGCTTCCTGCAGGGTTGCGCTGACAGTCTGGTGCGTAAGCCACCACAGGCCAGCGAGCAGCGCCAGCGAGAGCAAGATTGCACCCCCCACAAGGCGGGAGAAAATGGAACGGCGCGCCTCTGTCACGCGCGCCCTTCGAGAAGGCGGTAGCCCGACCCCAGAATGGTTTCCAGCGCTTGACGCTCAAACCCGTCCTCAAGCTTGCGCCGCAACCGCCCGATATTGACATCAACGACATTGGTCTGGGGATCGAAATCCATCTTCCACACATGGCGCAACAGCATCTCACGGGTCACCACCTCGCCGGCATTCTCCATGAAATAGCGGAACAGCTCGAATTCCTTCGGGCTAAGCGGCAAGTGACGATTGTCGCGAAAGGCTGTGCGCGCCTTAACGTGGCATTCGAATGCGCCATACAGGATGACTGCGCTATGCTCTCTTCCGGTCGATCGCCGGTGCAAGGCGCGAAGACGGGCGACAAGCTCTTCTGGCTCGAACGGCTTGGCAAGATAGTCATCCGCGCCGGTATCGAGCCCTTCGGCGCGGTCGCTGCTGCGTCCCAATGCCGACAGGATCAGGATCGGCGTGCCGATGCCGCCTTCTCGCATACGGCGGGTGATGGTCAGCCCGTCAATGTCACCAAGCATCCGGTCGAGTATGATAGCATCGAAGGGTTCGAGCCCCGCGCGCAGCAAAGCGGCGCTTCCGTTGTCCTCCCACACCAGCACATCGCCCGACTGCGCGAGAATTTCTCCCACGGCGGCGGCCGAACGCGGATCGTCCTCGACATAGAGGATACGCATGGGCGTCGTGTCCATTCTTCGGATTGTCACGAAACGGCAGCACCTCCCGCAGGCTTGCTGCCATTGCTCGCACGCACGCGCAAGCAATGGCTGGCAGCCGACAGGCTACCGTCAGTTGAGGCTTTCGATCGAAACCCAGCCGACGGTACCGAAATTGTCCTTGGCCTCGATGAACAGACCCTCGCGCTTGCCGGTCGGGGTAAGCGTGGTGCCGACCCTGAGGCTACGCAGGACCTTCGCACCCGCTGCAGGCGTTTCGAGCATCGAAGTGGTCGTGGCAACAGTGGCGAGATCTGCCGCAGCGCTTGCACCCGCAACCTTGGGCGCGGAAGCGATGGCCGCCTGCTGCGACACGAGGTCGTTGAAAGCGAGAACGAAGGCCTCAGCCAGCATCTTGCCGTCCTTGCTTCCGCCGTAACCGGCCGCGTTGGCACCGGCGCTCACCGCCCCGCCCCCACCGAAAGTCAGCGTGCTCTTCTTCACCACGCCCTGACCGGTGGCGATGGTCAACCCGTTGGCGGGACTGAGCAGCTTGATGCCTGCCGCCAGCCGCTTTTTCTTGCCACCAAGGCCGCCGAACATGCCGAGCACAGCGCCGGCACCGGGCACGCTGCGCAGCATGGAGCTCGCGGCGCCTGAGCGCACCAGTCCCTCCACCGCGGCAGATTTGGCCATCTCGATGGACTTGTCGACCTCTTCGCTGTCGCCCGCGACGACGTTCATCAGGAAGTTGGCGGGCGTTCCGCTGGCGGGGCTGTGCGGCGTAAAGCAGCCGGATTCGGCAGCGAGCGCGTTGATAAGCTCGCGCGGTGATCCAAGCCCATATTCCGACCAGCCCTGCGTGTCGCCGTCGACCACCGCAATCGAGCCGAGGCTTTCGCTGCAGGTGGCCAATTCAACCTCTTCGCCCTTGGCCTGCGCCGGTGTCGCAATCATCGTCGCAGTGGCCAGCAGCGCAATCGCAAACGTGCGGGAAACGGTGTTCGTCATCGTTATTCTCCCCTAGGAATTCGATGACGTCACGATGCGGGATGCCCGCGGGGCAGGCCACACACATGCCCTGTCATGTGCATGACAAATACCGTTAGTCCGGCTTTTGCTGTCGGCGCTTCAGCTGCGGCGTTTGAGGATCAGATAAAGCGCACCCTCGCCGCCATGGCGGATATGTGCCTTGCGGACCGCGCCGATCGCCTCTGCGTGACGACTTGCGGCGAGCCAGTCGAGCAGCTTGGCGCGGATAGCACCGCGCCGCTCCATCCGGTCGGCGGGATCGACCGGGCGGGCACGTCCGGCAATCACCAGCACCACCCGCGCGTCCATCATCCGCGCCTGATCGAGCCCGGCCATGATTCTGTCATAGGCGGTATCGAGCGTGTGGCCATGCAGGTCGAGCGTCAGGTCAGGCACGATCCTCCCGCCCTTCATCCGCCGTTCCCAATGCGAATCGAGTTCGCCGGGGATCGCGGGTGGCGGCGGTGCGGGCGGCAGGCGGCGCGGCTTGGGCGCAGGCGCGGGCTTGGTCACCGCAACCGGCGTGGCCGCTGTCGGCGGGGATGGGTTTGCGGCCTTGGCCGGCGGCACAGGATCGGGACGCTTGCGCCCGGGCAATGGCGTGACGCTGTGGGCAAGATGGGCCCAGGCCGCCTGTTCGCCTGCTGTCAGGCCCCTGGGAAACCTCATCGCGCGCTCGCGCCCAGCCTTGCGGCTGCCTCGCGCGGAAGCAGCACGAAAGCCCGGCCACGCGCGCTCATGCCGCCCGCAATCCTGCGCGCATCTTCGCCCGCGCCCCAGAAGGTGTCAAAGCGGTTCGCGCCCTTGATCGCCCCGCCCGTATCTTGCGCGATCCACATTCCCGAAGCCTCGGGCCGGTCCATCTCAAGCCACACAGGTGCGCCCAGCGGGACAAAGGCAGGGTCGGCGGCGACCGAGCTTTCGCGCCGCACCGGCACGCCCAGCGCGCCCAGCGGTCCGTCTCCGTCGAGCTCGCGGAAGAACACCCAGCTCTTGTTCAGCTGCATCAGTTCGCGGCCATCGCGGGGGTTTTCGCGGATATAGGCCATGATCCCCTGCATCGATCCGGGATACTTGCCCGGCCCTTCGCCCAGCAGGCCCTGCCGGCGCATGACACCGCCGATACCGGTGTATTCGCGCCCGTTCTGCCCGGCATAGCCGATGCGGATGACTTCGCCTTCAGGCGTGCGTAACCGGCCCGATCCCTGGATCTGGAGGAAGAAAAACTCGACCGGATCGGCGGCGTAGGCGATCACGGGAGCCTTTCCGTCAAGCGCCCCGCCCTCGATCTCCGCACGGTCATGGTACAGCACGAAACGGCCCTGTTGGTCGTAACGGCCTAAAGGAGGCCTCCCTGTGCGCTCGGTCGGCGGGACATCCTCGGGCCATGCGCGGACCAGATCGGAGGGGAGGCCATAGACAGGCACTTCGAAGCCGGGGCGACGGTTCCGGCTTCCCATGATCTCGGGCTCGAAATAACCGGTAGCAAAGGCACTGCCGTCTCCGACCTGCACCGCGGCGAACTGTTCGGTGAAAAATCCGCGAGCGCGGGCACGCGGCCAGCTGCGGGCGGCGGCGCAGGGCATGCGCCAGTCCTCGGCGCGCGTCAGACCACTCGCATCCTCACGGGCCAGCAGTTTGGGGCAGGATTCGACAAAACTCGCAAGCGCGGCAGCCGCGTCGTTATCGTCCACGGAAAGTGCAGCGAGCGAGGGGCCGAGAACAATGCCCGCCAGCACAGCATTGGCGGCGACTGGCGCGACAGGAGCGGTGACAGCAGGCGACGGAAGGCTGCCTTGCGGAATGATCCGCCCGCAGCCCGCCAGCATCACCAGCATCGCGAGGGCCAGAACGGGCCGCATCATGCGCTCCTTCGGCAGCAGGCGAGGCATAGTGCCCCGCGCAAACTTACCCTTCGTCGGTTTCGTCGAGCAGCCAGTTGGGATCACGCGCGCTGGTATTGCGCGAGAAGGTCCAGACATCGCGGCTTTCGATCGCATCGTCGAGCGATCCAGCGATCACATTGCCGTCCTTGTCGCGGGTCACGGCTGCGATATCGGCAACGAACAGCACCGCAATGCGCGCCATGCGTCCGTCGAGCGAGGCCGAGTGGATGCGGGTTTCCTCAATCCGGATCAGCGTGTTGTCGAGCGTTTCGCCCGCTGCCTCGCGCGCTTCGATTGCTGCGACAAAGCCGGCATAGACATCGTCGTCACACAGCTCGCGCAGGGTCTCGCGGTCGCCGTTCCAGAAGGCTTCGAGCACCATCTGGTAAGCACCGCGTGCGCCTTCGAGGAATTGGGCAAGGTTGAAGCGGCTGTCGGCAGCGGCAATTTCACGGATGCCGCGCTCAACCGCAGGCATGACGCCTTCCAGCTCCACCGGACGGGCGGGCACGACCGGGGTTGCCTGCGCGGGACGAACGATCCCGGCCGGCTTGTCCTCCGACTCGAAGCGCTGCGGCACTGATTCCTCTTCGTGCTCGGCGCGGCGTCCGAGCACCGAATACAGGCGCAGGCCGAGAAACGCGGCAACCATGGCGAGGAGAACGATTTCAAGCACTAGACAAATCCGATCTGCGTTTGGCGTTCGGGCGACCCCACGGACAGACAAACGCCGTAAAGCCGGTACCCTGCCTTAAATAGGCACTGATTACAATTCGCCAACGTCCGATAGGTTGCCGCACGTCCTGAATCTTTGTCGTGCGGGCGCGGTTGCGAGGTGTCGCTCCGCCTGCTAGGCGCGCGCGGTGGCTCCGGAGCGGTGTATGCCATGCATCCGGCGCAATTCCTGTTACCCGAATTGAAAGATAAATAACCGATGGCCGACGAAGAAGGCGTGCTCACCGATCTCGACAATGCCGGTGCCGGACAAGGCAAACCCAACGGCGCTGATACGCAGCCCGCGGTCAGCCTGCTGACGCAATATGTGAAGGATCTTTCGGTCGAGAACCCGAACGCGCCCGATGTCTACCAGTGGCCCGACGCGCCACAGATCGACATCCAGTTCAATATCGGCGCGGAAAGCGTGAGCAGTGACGTTCACGAAGTGACGCTGAAGATGACCCTGACCGCCTCCTCGCAGGGCGGCAAGGCCTACATCGTCGATCTGGCCTATTGCGGCCTGGTGGGCATGCGCAACATCCCCGAGGAACAGGCCCATGCCTTCCTCTATGCGGAAGCGCCGCGCCTGCTGTTCCCGTTTGCCCGCCGCGTGGTGGCCGATGCCGTGCGCGACGCCGGTTTCCCGCCGCTGATGCTCGATCCGATCGACTTCAACGGGCTGTACGTGCAACGCCTTCAGGCGCGCCGTGCCGAGGAAGCCGCGGGCGGCGATCCGATCGCGCCGGTGACCGGCAACTCCTGATCCGCACAGGACGCGGGCACAAGCCATGAGCCTGCTCAAGAATGTCGGGACGATCGGCGCGCTGACGCTGGTCAGCCGGGTGTTCGGATTTGCCCGCGATATCATGCTTGCCCGCGTACTCGGCGCGGGCGGCGTGGCGGATGCGTGGCAGCTGGCGTTCCAACTGCCCAACCTGTTCCGCCGCCTGTTCGCAGAGGGCGCCTTTGCGAGCGCTTTTGTGCCGCTGTTCAATCGCCACATGACCGAAGGCGAAAGCGAGGCAAAGCGCTTTGCCGGCGAGGTGCTTGCAGTGCTGCTGCCGATCCTCGTGGTGTTCGGCGCGGTGATGATGCTGGCGATGCCCTGGGTGCTCTGGGCCTTCGCCAATGCCAAATTGCGCGGCGATGCGGCGACCTATGATCTGGCCGTGACCATGGGGCGCATCGCGTTCCCGTACCTGATGTTCATGAGCCTTGCGACGCTGGTCGCAGCGATCCTCAACTCGCTGTCGCGCTTTGCCGCGGCTGCCGCCGCGCCGATCCTGCTGAACATCTGCCTGCTGACGGCGCTGGCATGGGGCGCGTTGCAGCCCGCGGGCGAGGCCACGCGCGCAGCGACCGGCATCGGGCTGGCGATTGCGGTCTCGGTCAGCGGCGTGTTGCAGCTGGTTTGGCTGTATTGGTTCATGCGCCGCGCAGGCTTCCGCATCCCGCGCGGAAGGCCGAAGCTGACAGCCCGGGTGAAAGAAATGGGCGCGCTGATCGTGCCCGCGGTGTTCGGTGCCGGGGTTTACCAGATCAGCCGCTTCATCGACCTCGCCTTCATCCGCGGCCTACCCGACGGCAGCCTTACCTATATGGCAATGGCCGACCGCTGGAACCAGTTGCCGCTCGGCATCATCGGCATCGCGCTGGGCACCGCGATCCTGCCCGCGTTGTCGCGCTACATCAGCCGTTCCGAAGACGAAGAGGCGGTCCGGTTGCAAGCCAACGCGATCGAACTGGCGATGCTGCTGACCCTCCCCTGCGCCGTCGCCTTGTTCATTTCGGGCTCGGCCTTCGTAAAGGTCTTCATGCAGGGGCAGGCCTTCACGCCGGAGGATGCGCGTGTGACCGGGATGGTTGTGTCCGCGTTGGTGGTGGGTCTGCCTGCCTACGTGCTGGTCAAGGTGCTGACCCCCAACTTCTTCGCGCGCGCCGATACGAAGACACCGGTTTATACGGCGGCCGCCAGTCTCGTCGTGACGATCGGAATGAACCTGACGCTGGTACCCATTCTTGGCGTGGTCGGCCTCGCGCTGGCAGGGGCGATCGGGGCATGGGTCAATATCCTGCTGCTGGGCACGATCCTGGCGCGGCGCGGGTTCTTCCGGTTGCCGGCGCGAGTGCTGGGGCGTCTCGCACGCATCGCACTCGCATCCGGAGTGATGGGCGCCGCTCTGTTCGCGCTCATGCAGGCGATTGCACCGTGGCTGGACGGCACCACTCCCGAGAAGCTGATGGCGATTGCCGCCATCGGGCTGGTCAGCCTCGCCACTTATGGCGCCGGCGCGGTCATCCTCGGAATACTCGACAAGGCGACGGTGCAGCGCCTAATGCGCCGCCAGTCTTAAACACGAAGGATATTCACCATCATGCGGGTCGTTTCCGGCATCCAGCCCACCGGCAATCTCCATCTCGGCAATTATCTGGGCGCGATCCGTAACTGGGTGCGGATGCAGGACGAGATGGAAGAGGGGAGCGAGTGTCTCTTTTTCCTTGCGGACCTGCACGCGCTCTCTCAGCCGCACGACCCTGCCGGCCTGCGCGCCGCGACGCTCGAAATGGCAGCCGCACTGGTGGCCTGCGGGATCGACCCGGATCGCTCGGTTCTGTTCAATCAGGCGCAAGTGCCTGCCCATGCCGAGCTGCAATGGTTACTCAACGGCACCGCCCGCATGGGTTGGCTCAACCGGATGACCCAGTGGAAGGACAAGGCCGGAAAAAACCGCGAAGGCCAATCGGTCGCGCTTTTCACCTACCCGGTGCTGCAGGCCGCTGACGTGCTGCTCTATCAAGCGACGCACGTGCCCGTGGGCGAAGACCAGAAGCAACACCTCGAGCTGGCGCGTGACATTGCACAGAAGTTCAACAACGACTTCTGCACGGAGGACGCACCGGTCTTCACCCTGCCCGAACCGATCATCCCAGGCGAGGCTGCGCGCATCATGAGCCTGCGCGACGGGACCGCCAAGATGAGCAAATCCGATCCTTCGGAAATGAGCCGCATCAATCTCGTCGACGATGCCGACACCATCATGCAGAAGGTGAAGAAGGCCAAGACCGACCCGGAACCGCTGCCTTCCGAGGTTGCCGGACTGGATGGTCGCCCCGAGGCGGCGAACCTTGTCGGCATCTTCGCCGCACTGGCAGGACAGGAGCCGGCCGCCGTGCTGGCCCAATTCGGCGGTCAGGGCTTTGGCGCTTTCAAGCCTGCGCTGGGCGAGCTGCTGGTTGAAACACTCGGCCCGATCGGCGCACGCTTCCGCCAATTGAAGGAGGATGCCGAAGCGCTCGACGCGATCCTCGCGCGCGGGGCTGCGAAGGCCCGCGAACGCGGCGTCCCGACCCTGAATGCGGCCTATCGTGCACTGGGGCTGGTGCGGCACTAAGCCCGCTGGGCATTGCGACGAAGCGAGGCATGTCGGCGGCGAATATTCAATCCCCGTTCAGGCCTATCGTCTATCATCTCGCGCACACGCACCATTGCCATCATCGCACTGGTGACAGAACAAGGGTTGTGTCATGTTGACTGCCATGCCGTTTTTCAGATCTCTCGCCCGCATCGGATTGCCGTTGGCGCTTGCCGCCAGTCTTTCTGCCTGCGCGACGCCCTTTCAGGCTGATGTGTCGCGCTTTGCCGTGCCGCTACCCGCACCGCAGGGCCAGACCTTCGCCGTGGTGCCGGAAGACCCGAAGCTAGCGGGCGGGCTCGAATTTGCCACCTATGCAAATGCGGTCGCTGAAGAAATGCAGCAGCTCGGCTATGCCCGGGCGGCCTCGCCTGAAACCGCCGATATGCTGGTCCGGTTCGACTATCGGATCGATAATGGGCGTGAACGTGTGCGCACCGATCCGGGCGTGGGCTTCGCCGGTGGCCCCTGGGGACCTTGGGGCCCGTGGGGTGGCGGTTTCGGTCGTTGGGGCTTCGGTTTCAATGATCCGTGGCTCGCCGGTCCGAATGTGCGCAGCTACACGGTCTATACCAGCGGCATCGAATTGAAGATCGATCGTACAGCCGATGGCCAGCGCCTCTTCGAAGGCAAGGCCGAGGCGGTGTCGCGCTCTAACCGTCTGCCGCGGCTGGTGCCCAATCTCGTCGACGCGATCTTTACCGATTTCCCCGGCCATTCGGGCGAAACGCTGCGGATTACCATCCGCGATGACGAAAAGACCGTGCGCGAAGCCAATTGATGGTGTAGACGCAATCTCAAGAGACCCTTGGACGGGAACGAGAAGGCGGCGCAGGGGATCGCGCCGCCTTTTTCGTGCGCAGGGTCTGGCAACGAACGCGCGCCAGTTCAGAGCTTCGCGTGTCCTCCGGTGGAACCGAAGCCACCCTCCCCGCGTGTCGTCGCGTCGAGCTCCTCGACCTCTTCCCAGGTCGCCTGCACGACCGGTGCAAGCACCAGTTGGGCCACCCGGTCACCACGCGCGATAACAAAGGGATCCGTGCCGTGATTGATCAGGATCACCTTCAGCTCGCCGCGATAATCGCTGTCGATCGTGCCGGGCGTGTTCGGCACCGTGATGCCATGCTTGAGAGCAAGGCCCGAGCGCGGACGCACCTGGATCTCGTAGCCTTCCGGGATCGCCAGGGCGAGGCCGGTTGCCACCGCATGACGCGAACCGGGTACGATCGTCACATCTTCGGCGCTGACGGCGTCCATTCCCGCCGCGCCGGAAGTTGCATAGGCCGGCAAAGGCAAACCCGCTCCATGGGCTAGACGTTTGACCTGAACGGGGATGCTCACTCTGCGGCCTCGACCTTGAGGCTGGCTGCGATACGTTCTGCCAGCGCCATGGCAACCGCGCTCTTCGGCATTTCGTCGAGCGTTTCGACACCGTCGGCGCTGACGATATGAACCCGGTTCCGGTCGCCGCCCATCACGTCGCCGGAAACATCATTGGCCACGATCCAGTCGGCAACCTTGCGCTTCCGCTTCTGCTTGGCGTTTTCGATCACATTTTCGGTTTCGGCAGCAAAGCCGATCACCAGTTCCGGGCGGTTGCCCCCGGTGGCGAGATTGGTGAGGATGTCGGGGTTTTCGGCCAGCATCAGCGCCGGCGGGGCAGAGCCGCGCTTCTTGATCTTTTCGCCGCGATATTCCTTGGGACGCCAGTCGGCGACGGCAGCAACCATCACTGCCACGTCGGCGGGAAGCGCCACCTTGACCGCACGGGCCATGTCTTCCGCGCTCTCCACGTCGACTCGATTGACCCCGGCAGGCGTCCGCAGCGAAACCGGCCCTGCGACCAGCGTCACCTTTGCACCCAGCGCAGCGGCGGCAGCCGCAATGGCAAAGCCCTGCTTTCCGCTCGAACGGTTGGCGATATAGCGCACCGGGTCGATCGCTTCCCATGTCGGACCGGCCGTCACCAGAACATGGCGATCTGCCAGCGGGCGGTGATCGGCGGGCAGACCGAAATCTGCGCCCTCGGGCACCTCGCCCAGCATCGCCTCGACCTCTTCCGGGGTCGCAGGCGCAAGCGTTTCGGGGGCAGATTTGCGCGGATCGACTTCGTGGTTGATGGCGCCCGCATCGATCGGCGGCGCCGCGCTGGCCTTGCCCTTCCGCGCCAGCAAGGGCCCCCCAAGATCGGGTGCGAAGTCGGGCGCGGGCTCTTCCGCCTCGGGGATATCCTCGCCTTCAGGTTCGGGCAGATCCTGATATTCCGCTTCGATGTCCTCATGGGTGCGTTTGGCCGTCGAACGCGGGATGATCCGCGCCAGCAAGCCGCCAAGACCGCCTACCGCCGCCGGTGCTCCTTCATCCTCGACCGCTTCCTCGTCTTCGGGCTCAAGTGCCTCGACGGGGATTGCCTGACGTTCGTTCGCGGTAAGCCGCGCTGGCTCGGCTTCAGGCACCGCGATACCGAAATGGTCGGCGATGACGTGCCAGATTGTCTCGGGTTCGGGCAGGCGGCCATAACCGAATTCACCGCAGGCCATGGGGCCTTCGTCGGGATCGAGCACGGTCACCCCGGCAGCCTTGAGCAACGCGACATTACGCTGGGTCGCCTCATGCTCCCACATCCGCACGTTCATCGCGGGGACTGCCATTACCGGCTTGTCGGTGGCCAGGATCAGCGTGGTCGCCAGATCGTCGGCGATGCCGTTCGCCATCTTGGCCATGAGATCGGCGGTAGCGGGGCAGACGACCACCAGATCGGCCTCGCGGCTCAACTGGATATGCCCCATCTCCGCCTCGTTCTTGAGATCGAAGAGGTTGGTATAAACCTGATTCTCGCTCAGCGCGGCCAGCGCCATCGGGGTAACGAATTGCTGCCCGCCCTTGGTGACGACGCAGGTGACGCTGCCTCCACCCTTCCGGATCAGGCGCACTAGTTCGCACGCCTTGTAGGCTGCGATGCCGCCGCCGACGACCAGCAGGATATGAGGAGTGCTCGCCATGATCTTTCGCTTAGCTCATTTCCGGGTGCCGTTGAGGCATTCTTCGTGTGTCGGTTTCATACTGCAAGCGGCAATCATGGCAAAGTCTGGTTAAGGGCGCCTTTCCGCCTGCCAATGACAGCATATGCCAGATCTGCCAGCGCCCGCGGCGCAAACGCGAAGCCGGCAGCGTAGGCAGGAAGCACCATCTGCGCCCAGTAGAAATTGTCCACCCGCGCGAACAGCGCCATAATGGTGAAGAGGCCGATGAACCACAGGGTGGCGAACAGCCCAAACCGCCCGCCAAGACCGATCCACCCGAATAAGGGCAGCAGGGTCAGCGGCGCCGCGAGGGCAAGCGGCAGCAGAGCAAGCCCCGAAAGGCGCAACAATGCGAGCACCGGCAGCCCGTAACCCTGCATTGCGCTCCACCCGGGCGAGGGCGGGTCACCGGGCTGCAAAAGCACGGCGATGCCCCGAGCATGCAACATCATGCCGATTGCGAACAGGACCAGCGAACCCGACAGCGCCGCAACTTCGCGCCAACGCCGATCCGCCAAGGCAAAGACCAGCCAGAGCATCACGAAAGCGGTCGACAATTCCCGAACCGCAAGGGCAAAACCGGCCAGCAACAGGCTCGGCCACCAGCGCTCGGGCCGGTACAGCAGCAGCGCGAGACTCAACAGCAAGCCGGCAAAAAGTTCATGGATCAGGCCCGATTGCGGCATGAACGTCGCCGCGCCCCCCAGCACCAGCATCACCATAGCGGCAATCCGTTCGGCCATTCCGACCCGATGCTCCAGCCGGAGATAGACCAGAAACCCGCACGCCAGAAGCAAAGCCAGCGCCACATATCGGGCGCCGTCCACCCCGATGAACCCATGCAGCATCGCCAATGTCGGCGGACGGACCGCAACGAATGGCCGCACAGGATAATCGCGCGCCCGATGCTCTTCCATGACTGCGGGATAGTAATCCTCGCCCGCTATCACGCGCTCCGCCATGCGTTGATAGAGTGCAAGATCGCCGCCTGACCCATCAGAGGTCGCCGCGACCCAGTCTTTCTCGGCCTGGTCCACCGGTGTCGCGGCACCGATGGTCCATCCCATTGCCGCCATGAGCAACACCGCGACCAAAATCGCCGCAGCGCGCGGGAGGTGTCTGAGCGGATGGTCGAGCCTGTCCCACCGCGACAGCAATCGCGCTACAGCCGAGCCGTTCGATCCCGGCTGCTCCCGCTGGTGGGTGCCGCGCATGCCCAAGCTCGTCGCTAGCCGAGCAAGCCAGCTGCGAGTGCGCCCCACACAGCGCCCGCACCAACGAGACCGGCGGCGACATATCCAAGCCAACCGCGCCCTTCGCGCTTGTCGGTGATAAGCGGAATGTCCGGCAGCGGCGGCGGTTCTGGCGCGCCGCCTTTGGGCGGGAACATCTCTTCAACCCGGCGTATGAGGCCGGGCAGGCGCAGCAGGGTTTCGGTGTCCTGCTTGAGCCGGTCGGCCAGCGCCGCTTCCGGCCCCAGTTCATCACGGATCCAACTGCGTACATAGGGCGCGGCGGTATCCCACATATTGATGTCTGGATTGAGCTGGGTCGCGATGCCTTCAACCATGACCATCGTCTTTTGCAGCAGCAGCAGGTGCGGCTGGGTCTGCATGTCGAAATCGCGGGTGATCGCGAACAGGCCGTCGAGCATCTGGCCCACGGAAAGCTCCTTCACCGGCTTGCCGCGCATCGGCTCGCCGACCGCCCGCAGTGCCGTGGCGAATTCGCCGACCGAGTGGTAGCTCGGCACATATTGCGCCTCGAAATGGATTTCCGCGACGCGCTGGTAATTGCCGGTGGTGAGCCCGTAAAGAATCTCCGCCAGCCATTGCCGCGCGCGCCTGTCGATCCGGCCCATGATCCCGAAATCGATCGCGACGATGGTGCCATCATCCTCCACGAACAGGTTGCCCTGATGCATGTCGGCATGGAAAAATCCGGCGCTGATCGCCTGCGTCAGAAAGCTGACGACAAGGCGTTCCGAGATCGCCGCCAGATCATGCCCGCGTGCTTGCAGTTCATCCACGCGGCTGATCTTGATCCCGTCGATCCATTCAACCGTGAGAACCCGCCCATTGGTCCGGTCCCAGTCGACTGCCGGAATGCGGTAGCCCGGCACGCCGGCCATCTGTTCGGCAAGTTCGCTGGCCGAGGCCGCTTCACGCCGCAAATCGAGCTCGGAATTGGTCCAGCGCTTGAAATTGGCGATGGTCAGGCGCGGGCGCAGGCGCGATGCCTCGCCACCCATCGCCTCGACATGGGCAGCCGCCCATTCATAGGTCTGGATGTCGCGGGCGAATTTCTCGCGGATGCCGGGGCGCAGCACCTTGATCGCAACCTTGCGCCCGTCGGTGGTGACACCCCGGTGCACCTGGGCGATGCTGGCCGCACCCACGGGCTCGGAGTCGATTTCGGAAAACAGTTTCTCGATCGGCTGGGCAAAGCTCGATTCGATCGCGGCGCGGATCTCGGCGAAGGGCACCGGCGGCAGGCTGTCCTGCAGGGACAGCAGATTATTGGCAGCTTCATCGCCCACCAGATCGGGGCGGGTGGCAAGGCTCTGACCAAGCTTGATTGCCGCTGGACCGATGGCGCGGAAGGCGCCGGCATAATCGCGCGTACCCTGCTTGCCGGTCAGCGTTGCCAGTCGCGCCAGCCGAACCAGTCGTCGCAGCGTGGCAGGGGCATTGGGATCGTCCTCGATCCCCACCAGCGCGCGCCTGCGGGCAAGCGTCACGCCCCAGCGCGCCAGGCGGATGAGATGCGTTGCAGAAGAGGGCACTGGCCTAGATCTTCCACCCCGAATGGATCGCGACAAGCCCGCCCATGATCGGCTCGACGCGGGTATTGGCAAAGCCTGCTGCGCGGATCATCGCCTCGAATGCGGGCATTGGCGGGAACTTGCGGATCGATTCGGCGAGATAGCGGTATGAATCAGCATCTCCCGCAATCGCCTGCCCCATGCGCGGCAGCAGGTGGTCGGAATAGAGATCGTAAGCCTCTTTCAACCCCGACCATTCCACGGTCGAGAATTCCAGACAGAAGAACCGCCCGCCCGGTTTCAGCACACGCAAGGCCTCGCCCAGCGCGCGATCGATATGGGTGACGTTCCGGATCCCGAAGGCGATGGTGTAGGCATCGAAGGTGTTCGACGGGAAACTGACGCTCTCAGCGTTCTGACAGGTGAAGACGAGACTTCCCTCCCCCTCGCCCGCGCCGCGCTCCAAAGCTCGCTCTGCACCGACATCAAGCATGTCCTGATTAATGTCGGCAACCGTGATGTGTGCGCCCTTCGCCACCATCCGGAAGGCAATGTCGCCGGTGCCGCCCGCCATGTCGAGAATCTGCTCGCCCGGCTGGGGCTTCACCCGCTTGACGAAGCGGTCCTTCCACAACCGGTGCATGCCCCCCGACATGGCATCGTTCATGATGTCATATTTGCGGGCGACACTGGAGAAGACCTCGCCGACTTTGCGGGTCTTTTCCTGCGGGGTGACCTGTTGATAGCCGAAGGATACGGTTTCGTCGGTGGTTTCGCTCATGCACCGTTCCCTAGAGAGAATTGCCGCCAAGGCAAAGAGTGTTAGAGGGGGCTGGAAATGCCTGAACTCCCCGAAGTCGAAACAACCGTGCGCGGGCTCGCCCGATTTCTCGAAGGCGAGCGGATCACGCGCGTGACGCTGAACCGCGCCGACCTGCGCCGTCCCTTCCCCGCCGATCTCGTGCAGGTGATGACCGGAGCCACTGTCAGCGCGCTGTCGCGACGTGCGAAATACGGCCTGATGCACCTCGACCGCGGAGCGACCATGATTTTCCATCTGGGAATGAGCGGCCGCTGGCGGATCGACCCCGAGGTGCCCGAAACCCATGATCACCTGCTGCTCGAGACCGCCAGCCATCGCTTTGCGCTGTGCGATCCGCGCCGCTTCGGCTCGGTCGATCTGGTCAGGACCGACGCGCTCGACACATGGCCCCAGTTTGCCGCTCTGGGCCCCGAACCGCTCGGCCCGGGATTAAGCGCCGCGCATCTCAAGGCTGCGCTGAAGGGTAAGGTCCAGTCGATCAAACTTTGCCTGCTCGACCAGCGAATCGTCGCCGGGCTCGGGAATATCTATGTATGCGAGGCTTTATGGCGCGCGGGGATTCGTCCGACCAAGCCTGCAGGGAAGGTGTCGGGTCCGCAGCTCCAGCGTCTGGTTCCGGCAATCCGCGATGTGCTCGAAGCCTCGATCCGCGACGGTGGCTCGACCTTGCGCGATTACGCCCGACCCGACGGGGAACTCGGCTATTTCGCCAGCAGCTTCGATGTGTATGGACGGGAAGGCGAGCCATGCCGCCGCAACGACGGGGGAATTATCCGCCGGATCTCGCAAGGCGGACGCAGCACCTGGTACTGCCCCGCCTGCCAGAAGTGAGGGAATCATTGACCTCGCAAGCGTCTGCGACTATGTGCGCCGCTTTCCGGCGGTCGGACTTCGTGTTCGCTCGCCCCTTTTCGAGCAACCCGATAGATCTTTCCCGGCTGCTTCCGGCGGCCTGAACCAAACGCGAGACAGACACGAATTATGGCCAATACGCCGCAAGCCAAAAAGCGCATCCGCCGCAATGCCGCCCGCGCCGAAATCAACGGTGCGCGCATCAGCCGCATCCGCAGCTTCATCAAGAAGGTCGAATCGGCCTGCGAAGCTGGTGACAAGGAAGCGGCTGCCGCAGCACTCAAGGCTGCACAGCCGGAAATGGCCCGCGGTGTTGCACGCGGCGTTCTGCACAAGAACACTGTGGCGCGGAAAATGTCGCGCCTGACCCGTCGAGTCGCGACGCTCTGATTCGTTTTTAGCCCGATCCGTAGTCCTGCTTTAGGGGCGGTTACGGGTTGTAAGGGTACCTGAAAGCCGGCGGGCCGTGCTGTTGCAGCGCGGCCCGTTTTCTTTTTCGACAATTGCGACAAGCGCAAGCCGGGCAAATGTCAGGATTCTCCACGATTCGCGCGATCAGAAGACCTAGTTTCCTTTGAAAACAACGACATGAACGCACGCCTGCGGGGTTGCGACGAGTCAACAGGAATATTTCAGTTTTTTTAAATCTCGACGCTTGCGCAAAGCTGCAATGCGTTCTTTATTCAGCTCTCACCTGGGGCGGGACAGCCCGGGTTTTTACAAACTGGCCGACAGGGGGGCTCTCCGGGAATATGCTTTCCGGAGATGTGGCGGACTTTGCCTGTCGCAATAACATGAGCGTGTCTGCGGGCGGATGCTTCGCAGGTTCGAATGGATTGGGGAAGAGATTGTGCACAGGATTGACAAAGCACGGAGCCCGCGTCGCGCAGCAGATGACGACTTGATGGAAGACTCAGAAGCCGTGAACCTCGCTGCGGACTGGTCCGACATCAGTCAGGGCCTGCGCAAAGACCTGGGGCACCAGCTTCATAGCCAGTGGATCAAGCCGATCCAGCTTGGCAGCCTCAACCGTGAGACCGGCACGCTTGATCTTTATCTGCCCACCGAATTTTCGGCCAATTGGGTGCGTGACCGCTTTCACGACCGGCTCCAGCTGGCGTGGAAGATCGCGCGCAGCGAAGTGCGCAAGGTCAACATCATGGTCCATCCGGGTCGCCGCCAGCTGCCCGATCTGCGCATCGACGACGGCCGCCGCCCTGCGAATGACGGTGCTAGCGCGATTGCCGTCGCTGCAGGCACGATGTCCGATGCGGGCTTCACCTCATCGGTGGGGCTCGATCCGTCGCTGACCTTTGCTGCCTTCGTCACCGGCGAGGCGAACATCCTCGCCTGTAACGCCGCGCAGCGCATGGCCGCGCTTGAGCAACCGCAGTTCTCGCCACTCTACCTCAAGGCGGCGACGGGGCAGGGCAAGACCCACCTGCTGCACGCGATCGGCCATGGCTATCTGCAGGCCCATCCGCGTGCGCGGATCTTCTACTGCTCGGCCGAACGCTTCATGGTCGAGTTCGTGCAGGCGCTGAAGGCAAGCCAGACCATCGAGTTCAAGGCGCGGCTGCGCAGCTTCGATCTGCTGTTGGTGGACGACATCCAGTTCATCATCGGCAAGGCCAGTGCGCAGGAAGAACTGCTCTACACCATCGATGCGCTGCTGGCAGAGGGCAAGCGGCTGGTATTCGCGGCCGACCGCGCTCCGCAGGCGCTTGACGGGGTGGAACCTCGCCTGCTGTCGCGGCTTTCGATGGGCCTCGTCGCCGACATCCAGCCCGCCGATATCGAGCTGCGCAAGAAGATCCTCGTTTCAAAGCTCGCCCGATTCGCTCCGCTGGCGGTGCCGGAGGACGTCGTCGATTTCCTCGCCCGCACCATCACCCGTAACGTGCGCGAACTGGTGGGGGGGCTCAACAAGCTGATCGCCTATGCCCAGCTGACGGGACAGGAAGTCTCGCTCCAGCTGGCGGAAGAGCAGTTGACAGACATTCTTTCGGCCAACCGTCGCCGGATCACTATCGACGAAATCCAGCGCACCGTGTGCCAGTTCTACCGGATCGACCGGGCGGAAATGAGCTCCAAGCGGCGTGCACGCGCAGTGGTGCGGCCGCGGCAGGTGGCGATGTACCTGTCCAAGGTGCTCACGCCCCGCAGCTATCCGGAAATCGGCCGCAAATTCGGCGGGCGCGATCACTCCACCGTGATCCATGCCGTCCGGTTGATCGAGGACCTGCGTCAACGCGATGCCGACATGGACGGCGACGTGCGCAGTCTGCTGCGCCAACTCGAAAGCTGAATTCCCGCGCAATCTCCGCAAGCTTTGCACCGCACTTTCGACAGGCTGATCCACAGTCCTGTCGACAGGCAGTGCACAGGCTGTAAACAGCCTGTCCATGCCTTCTCAGCGCCTTTCTCCCGAACAGATCGACCTGCCCGCGGCATGGATTCCCGCGCTGCTACGCGGCGCCAGAGGTTACTGCCCGCGTTGCGGCGAGGCGGCATTGTTTCGGGCATGGCTCAAACCGGTCGATCGTTGCGCGCATTGCAGACAGGACTGGTCCGTTCAGCAAGCCGATGATTTTCCTGCCTATATCGGCATCTTCGTGGTCGGCCATTTGCTTGCACCCGTAGTGATCGCCATGATCGGGACCTTCGGCATGTCCGCGTGGCTGACGCTGGCGATCATTCTTCCGGTCGCGGTGATCATGCTGCTGGCGATGCTGCAACCGACCAAGGGAGCGGTGATCGCCTTCCTGTGGTGGCACGGCATCGGCGCATTCCGGCAGGAGCGCCGCGCGCCCGAGGGCAAGCCATGAGCCTATCGCCTTCCCGGCTGGAACGCTTCGCCCGGCATATCGTGCTGCCCGAAGTCGGCGGCGCAGGGCAGATGAAGCTGGCCCAGAGCCATGTCGCGATTATCGGTCTGGGCGGTATCGGGAGCCCGGCCCTGCAATATCTTGCGGCAAGCGGGATCGGCAAACTCACGCTCGTCGATGATGACGTGGTGGATGTTAGCAATCTCCAACGCCAGACGATCTTCACCACCCGCGATGTGGGTTATGGCAAAGCGGTTTCGGCGCGCCGCTGGCTCGCCAATTTCGACGATTCGCTGACCGTCGACGTATCCGATACGCGCATCACGCCGGATAATGCCGCGCGCCTGATCGGGGGCGCCGATCTGGTGCTCGACGGCACCGACAATTTCGCGACCCGCCTCGCCGTCTCGGACGCCTGTGTAGCGGCAAGGATCCCGCTGCTCTCCGCGGCCGTCGGACGTTTTCAAGGCCAAGTCGCGGCCTTCGCGGGACATCTTCCGAACGAGGCCTGCTACCGCTGCTTCGTGGGCGATGCCTTCGATGCCGAGGATTGCGACACCTGTGCGGATGACGGGATGCTGGGCGCCATGGCGGGCTGGGCCGGAAGCTTCGCCGCATTGCAGGCGGTGAGGGTGCTGCTTGCAGGAACGTCCGCGCTTGGCGATCCACAGTGGGGCCGCCTCCACATCCTCGACGGGCTGGCACCGGGTCTGCGCACCATCCGGGTCGCCAAGGACCCGACCTGTAAGACCTGCAGTTCAGCCGCCTAGCAGCTCTTCCACCCAGCCCGGCACCACCGCGCTCGCCGGGCCGTGACGCGATTCGTGGAAGAAGCGCGAGCCTTCGCTGGGTTCGAGGTTGAGTTCGAGGCAATGCGCGCCCGCTGATCTCGCCTCCTGTACGAAGCCCGCCGCCGGATAGACCGCGCCCGAGGTGCCGATGGAAACGAACAGGTCACAAGTCTCGAGCGTCTGATAGATCCGGCCCATCTGATAGGGCATCTCGCCAAACCACACGACGTCAGGGCGCAATGTCGGCGCGCGGCAGACCGGGCAAGGTGGACGGTCGATCATGGTCGCGAGCCACGGGGACCGGGTCTCGCACGAAGTGCATAGCGCCGACTTCAGCTCGCCATGCATATGCAGCACCCTTGCCGAACCGCCGCGTTCGTGCAGATCATCGACATTCTGCGTCACCAGCAAAAGCTCGCCCCGGAATTCACGCTCAAGCCGTGCCAGCGCCGTATGCGCCGGGTTCGGAACGACATTCGCCAGCGCCTCGCGCCGCATGTCGTAGAAGCCCAGAACGAGGTCGGGATTGCGCGCAAATCCTTCGGGCGTCGCGACATCCTCGACCCGGTGCTGTTCCCACAGCCCGCCTGCCGCGCGGAAGGTGTCGATCCCGCTTTCGGCGGAAATCCCGGCTCCGGTAAGGATGACGATGCGTTCGAACTCTGCCATGACGCCTTCAAACATGATCGCAAGAGGCGTGGCAATGGCACAGGTGAAGTTCGGAGTGATCGGGCACAAGGGGCGCATGGGACAGGCGCTCGAACAGGCGATCACCGAGGCAGGGCATGTGATGCAGATCGGTGTCGACGCGGGCGGAAATCTCGGGCCCCTGGCGAGCCAGTGCGATGTCCTGGTCGATTTCTCCGCACCCGACGCGCTTCCCGCCAACCTCGGCGCGGCGAAGGTGGCGGGCAAGCCGATCGTGGTCGGCACCACGGGACTTGGCGAAGAGCATTTCGTCATGCTCGCGCAAGCCGCCAAGGCGGTGCCGGTGCTGCAATCGGGCAATTTCTCGCTCGGCGTGACGCTGATGGCACATCTGGTTCGCGAGGCTGCCGCGCGGCTGGGGCCGGAGTGGGATATAGAGGTGCTGGAAATGCATCACCGGATGAAGGTGGATGCGCCTTCCGGCACCGCCAAATTGCTGGGCGAAGCCGCCGCTGCCGCGCGCGGGATCAAGCTGTCCGATGCGATGGACAGCGGGCGCCACGGCATGACCGGCGCCCGCCGCGAAGGCGCGATCGGCTTTGCCACGCTGCGCGGCGGCACGGTTGCGGGCGAACACAGCGTGATCTTTGCAGGGCCGGAAGAACGGCTGACGATCTCGCATTCGGCCGAAAACCGCATGATCTTCGCCCGCGGCGCGGTGAAGGCAGCCGAATGGCTGACCGGTCAACCGGCCGGGCGTTACACAATGAACGACGTGCTGGGCCTTTAAACGGCGGTTCCATGACCAAGGATCAGATCTTCGAATTCTTCAGGCGCCTTGCCGAGGACAACCCCGCGCCCGAGACCGAGCTGGAATACGGCAATGCCTATCAGCTGGTGGTTGCCGTCGCGCTGTCGGCTCAGGCGACCGACGTGGGCGTCAACAAGGCGACCCGCGCGCTGTTCGCCAAGGTGAAAACCCCGCAGCAGATGATCAATCTGGGCGAGGAAGGCCTGAAAGAGCACATCAAGACGATCGGCCTGTTCAATTCCAAGGCCAAGAACGTCATCGCTCTCTCGCAGCTCCTGGTCGATGAATATGGCGGCGAGGTACCGGATAGCCGCGAGGAACTGGTCAAGCTCCCCGGCGTCGGGCGCAAAACCGCCAATGTCGTGCTCAACTGCTGGTTCGGGCAGGAAACCTTTGCGGTCGACACGCACATTTTCCGCGTCGGCAACCGCACTGGCCTCGCCAAGGGCAAGACCCCCGATCATGTCGAGGCCAAGCTGGAAAAACGCGTTCCGCAGCCTTTCCGGCTTCACGCGCATCACTGGCTGATCCTGCACGGGCGCTATGTCTGCAAGGCCCGCCAACCCGAATGCTGGCGCTGCAAAGTTCAGGACCTGTGCAGCTACCGCAAAAAGGTGCTACAAGAGCCGGGCAGGGGCAGACAAAACTAGCGGCGCTGGCCGGTGGGTTGGCGTCGTTCGAAAGAGGATGCCATGCCCATGCCTACACGTTTCCCGACTATCGCCGTTCCTTGCCTCGCGCTCTTCGCGCTCACGGTCGCCTGTGCGCCGGTCGATCGCGACAAGGATGCAGACCCTACACTCGGCGCGCCTGCGGTCGAGATTCTGGGCGACGGGCAGAGCTGCATCAACCGCAGCCAGATCCGCCAGACGTTGGTGCGCAACGATCAGGTGATCGATTTCGAGATGCGCGGGGGCAAGGTCTATCGCAATGTTCTCACCAGCCCCTGCCCGGGCCTCGGCGTAGATCGCGCGATCACCTACAACACCACCATCGACCAGTTGTGCAGCCCCGAGATCATTTACGTGCTGCAGAACTTCGGCGGCCGTCCGCAGCGCGGCGCAGCCTGCGGACTGGGCAAGTTCGTACCGGTCAAATACGTGCGCGGAGATAAGGACGAGGAGGACTGATCCTCGTCAAACGTCGTCCGCGCTGATCATCTCGGCGCGGTCGAGTTCGCCCGTCAGGCTCGCCACGGTAACCGCCACCGCAGCATCGCCGGTGATGTTGGTGGTGGTGCGCATCATGTCCATGATCCGGTCGATCCCGGCGACAAGCGCAATCGTCTCCAGCGGGACGCCGACCGCGCCGAACACCAGCACCATCATGATCAGGCCCGCGCCGGGAATCCCCGCCGCGCCGATCGCGCCCAGCGTGCCGAGGATCGAAATGGTCAGATAATCGCCCCAGCTGAGCGCCACGCCGAAGGCCTGCGCGCCGAACAGTGTGGCCAGCCCGAGATACATCGCCGTGCCGTTCATGTTGATCGTCGCGCCCAAGCTAATGACGAAGCTCGCCACCGAATTGGACACACCGAGGTTCCGCTCGGCGCAGCGCAAAGTCACCGGCAAGGTAGCGTTCGAGCTGGCGGTTGAATAGCTCACCGCCATCGCATCGACGATCCCGCGGAAGAAATCGATCACCGGCAGGCGGGCGATCAGTTTGATCATGCCGGCATAAATCAGCGCGATGATGAGGAAGCAGCCGAGGTAATTCAGGAACACCAGCTGGCCGAGCGCCTTCAAGGCATCGATCCCGAGCGTCCCCGCCACCCATGCCATCAGCGCAAAGACGCCGAAGGGGGTCAGCTCCATCACGATCATGGTGACTTTCTGCATCACCACGCTACCGCTTTCGAAGATTTTCAGAACCGGCTCACCCTCTTCCTTCGCCATGAGGATGCCGATACCGATCAGCAGCGAAAAGACGATCAGCGGCAGAACGTTGACGTCGGCCATCACCTGCACCGGGCTGGACGGCACCACTTCGAGGATCATCTGTTCGAAGCTTTGCGCGGTCGCCTGCCGTTCCTGTGCGCGTTCGAGCGCGCTCTGATCGAGCGTCATGCTCGCGCCGTCGATCCCTGCCCCCGGCTGCGCGAAAGTGCCGATCGCAAGGCCGAGCCACACCGCCATCTGCCCGGTCACCACGAACAGCAGCATCGCCCGCCAGCCGACGCTGCCGAGCTTTCTAAGATCGCCAATGCTGGCCACGCCCGCGACAAGGCTGAAGAAGATCAGCGGCACCACCAGCATCTTGATGAAGGCGATGAAAATATCGCCGATGATCTTGATGCTTGCTGCACCCGGCCCCCAGAAATAGCCGACCAGAATGCCGAGAACGAGCGCAGCGATAACGCGCTGCCACAAGGGGATGCCGAACCAGGTCTTCAAGTGACTATCCTTCCTCCAGCGCCAGTGCGGCGCGGGCGATACGGGCGTAGATACGGGCGAGCACGGCAAGGTCGGGGATCGCCACCGCCTCGTCGCGCTTGTGCATAGTGGCGTTGCAAAGGCCGAATTCGATCACCGGACAGACGGCGCGCAGGAACCGCGCATCGGACGTGCCGCCGCTGGTGGAAAGTTCGGGCGTCACACCGGTTTCGGCCTCCACCGCCTTGCTGACCAGCGCGGAAAACGCACCGGGTTCGGTCAGGAAGGGTTCGCCCGAAATGATCGGGCGCGCCTTGCCGCCGTGCTTTTCGGCAATCGCCATGACACGATCGGACAGGCTCTTGCCGCTATGCAGGTCGTTGAAGCGGATCGAGATACGCGCCTGTCCCAGCGCCGGGATCACATTGTGCGCGCGGTTGCCGACGTTGATGTCGGTAATCTCGAGATTCGAGGGCTGGAACCAGTCGGTGCCCGTGTCGAGCACCAACGCGTCCAGTTCCGCAAGGATCGCCACCAGCCGGGGCAGCGGATTATCGGCAAGATGCGGATAGGCGACGTGGCCCTGCGTGCCTTCAGCGTCGATGAAGATGTTGACCGATCCGCGCCGCCCGATCTTCACCATGTCGCCAAGCCGGTGAACGCTGGTGGGCTCGCCGACAAGGCACAGGTCGGGCCGGATGCCCTCGGCTGCCATGTAATCGATCAGTGCGCGGGTGCCGTGGAGCGCGGGGCCTTCCTCGTCGCCGGTGATGATGAAGCTGATCGTCCCCGCCTCGGCAGGCACTTCGGCCACCGCGGCAACCATTGCGGCGATCGCGCCCTTCATGTCGACCGCGCCGCGCCCGTGAAGCAGTTCGCCGCGTACTTGCGGTTCGAAGGGGTCGCTCGCCCAGCCCTCGCCCGGCGGCACCACGTCGAGGTGACCGGCGAAAGCGAAATGGCGGGAACCTTCGGGGCCGGGCCGGATCGCCAGCAGGTTCTCGACCGGGGCCTCGTCGCTGCCTTCTGCCCCTTCGCCGCGGGTAAAGCGGTGGACCGCAAAGCCAAGCGGTGTCAGCATCGCTTCCAGTTCGTCGAACACTGCGCCGGTAGCCGGTGTGATACTCGGCGCGGCAATCAGGCGCTTGGCAAGGTCGAGAACGTGGCTCATTGCTGCATCGCCTAGCAGGAGTCCGCAAGAATGCCCAAGCTCGAACTTGACGCGATCCCACAGACCAATGCGACAGGCTATCCGCCGCCCTTCGATGCCGCCGTGCAGGGCCGCTGGTATCGCCGCCTCGCGCCGGCGGCGGGGCTGACGTTGATGGGGGCAAGCCACGTGACCTTGGCGCCTGGAGCCTTCTCCTCTCAGCGTCACTGGCACAGGGTACAGGACGAACTGGTGGTGATGATCGCCGGTCAAGCGGTGCTGATCGACGATCAGGGTGAAACGCCTGTCGGGGCGGGGGATGTGCTCGCCTTCCCTGCGGGCGAGGCCAATGGACACCATCTGCATAACCGCTCGGATAGCCCATGCACCTTCGTCGCGATCAGTGCCGGCAGACGCGAGGCCGACAGCGGCGAATATTCCGATATCGACATGGTTTTCGGCCCCGATGGCTATGCCCGCAAGGATGGCACCCCCTACGAAAGCGCGCGGCTGCCGTGATCGACATCGCCGGTTTTGCCCTTGCCGTGCTGCTGGTGGAGCTGACGCCCGGCCCCAACATGGCCTGGCTGGTGACTCTGACCCTGTCCGAAGGGCGGCGCGCGGGTCTCGGCGCGATCACCGGCATCGCGCTTGGCCTTGCCGCCAACGCCGCGCTGAGCGTGCTGGCGGCAAGCCTGATCCTCGCGCAGGACGGAGGTCTCGCACAAGGCGTATCGGTGCTGGCCGCGGCAATGATGACATGGCTCGCCTGGGAAGCGTGGAGAGGTTCTGGCGAAAGCTCGCCGGCGGCCACGCCGCGTCAGTCTGGCCAGCGTCATGCACTGGCCGGGTTC
This sequence comes from Erythrobacter fulvus, assembly GCF_028595285.1. Taxonomy (GTDB): domain Bacteria; phylum Pseudomonadota; class Alphaproteobacteria; order Sphingomonadales; family Sphingomonadaceae; genus Erythrobacter; species Erythrobacter fulvus. Next base: position 36,527 of record NZ_JAQQXQ010000012.1, read on the forward strand.
GTCATCAATCTGCTGAACCCCAAAGCCGCGCTATTCTTTATTACCGTGATGCCGCAGTTCATTCCCGACGGACGGCCCAGCTTCGTTCAGGGGCTGGCGATGGCGGCAACCAGCGTCATCATCGCCACATCGATCCACCTCGCGCTGGTGCTGGGGGCAGAGCGGGTGCGCGGGGTATTGATGGCGGAAAGCCGCGCGCGGATAGTGCGACGCGTTCTGGCAATTGCGATGCTGGGGGTCGCCGCGTGGTTTCTGGCGAAAGCCTTTGCCTAGCTAGCGGCGCCGTTCCTCGACCTTCAGCGGCCCGGGCGCAAAAGCGCTTTCGAGCAGTTCGGCGATGCGGATGCCTGCCTGCTGCACCCGCCGCTTCGCGATCGGCACCCCGCGCACGATGTCTTCCTGCGTCAACGCGGTCTTCATCGGAAGCTCGCCATCGCAGGGCGTGTCGGTATCGAAGGCGGACGGATAGACGAAGCTGCGCGCGATTTCCCAGCTTTCCCGGCCCCAGTCGGCCGCTGTTCCGCCGCCGAATTCGGCACGCTCCGCCGCAGAATAGCGCCGAACGACCGGATCAGTCGGATCGCTGATCGCACGCTCGGCCAGCGGGCCGTCCCAGATCCAGTGCAGGTTGAGGCTGGGGATGATGCCGTAATCGGCCTCGCGGTCATTGCCGCCGCGATCCTCGTTGTCGCCCGAATGCAGCGGCATGTGCACGTCGCCTGCAAAGTGAACCATGAAGGCCAGCGCCTCCAGCCGAACCGGATCAGGCAGGCTTTCGTCGGCAAGAATGCGGTGCGCGCGCTCGATCTGCGCGGTGACGCAATTGCCGCCGGCGCAATTGGCACGCGGATTGAACGCCTGACAGATCGGCGCGGTGCGATAATGCCATGCGGCGGTGTAGCCCCAGCGCCACCCCTCGCGCCGCACGCAATCGGGCCACACCGCAGCGTCCTGCAAGGTACGCAGCGGACATTCAGGCGTGCCCAACGCCTTTTCGGAGCGTAGCAGGCGGCGGATCTTGGCGCGCACTTCGGGCGAGACATTGGCCTCGGCGATCTCGGCGGTCTTGCCATGTGCATAAAAGCCCCAAGCCTGCGCGGGCGAAGACGTCAGCAGCAGCGCGGCGAGGCCCGCCAGCAACGCTGCAAGGTTCACACGGCCACTTCGTATTGTTCGATTACCCATTGCTCTTCCTCGGCCGCACCAGTCCATTCGCGCATCCATTCATGCTCGGTGATCGCGTCCATATATGCCTCGGCGAATCCGGGCACGCCGATGCCATAGGTGACGAAGCGCGTTACCACCGGGGCATAGAAGATATCGGCCGCGCCAAAGGTTCCGAACAGGTAAGGCCCGCTATTGCCATGGCGCGCACGCGCTTCGGCCCAAAGGGTTAGGATGCGCACGATATCGTGCTTCGTCTGATCGGAAACATCGGCCAGTTGCACGCGGCGGCGGATGTTCATCGGCATTTCCTTGCGCAGCGACTGATAGCCCGAATGCATTTCGGCCACCATTGCCCGCGCCATCGCGCGCGCAGCCTCGTTCTTCGGCCAGAAGCGGTCACGTCCGACCTTGTCGGCGAGATATTCCATGATCGCGAGGCTGTCCCACACCACCGCCTCGCCGTCCCACAGGATCGGCACCTTGCCGCTGGAGGGCTGCACCTCGCCCATGTCGTGCTTCAGCCGGTCCCATTCCTCGCCCATGATCGGCACGGTCAGTTCGTCGAAATGCAGGCCTGACTGCTTGACCGCGAGCCAGCCGCGCAACGACCAGCTCGAATAGTTCTTGTTGCCGATGATGAGTTTCATTGCGTCTCCGCTCCACCTTGCGCGACGTGATGTGCCACGCCCTAGGCATTCAGGCTTTGGCTGTCGAGCGCGAGCAAGCTAAGGCGGGACGATTCCCGCGGAGTATCCATGCGATGAGCCTGCCCCCCTTCCACCTCGCCTTTCCGGTCAACGATCTTGCCGCCGCCCGCGCCTTCTATGGTAAGGCGATGGGCTGCGCCGAGGGACGATCTTGCGAAGAATGGATCGATTTCGATTTCCACGGCCACCAGATCGTCGCCCACCTCGCGGCCGGGCAGGCCGGTGACCGGGCGAGCAACCATGTCGACGGACACGGCGTGCCGGTGCCGCATTTCGGGCTGGTGCTGTCGATGCAGGAATGGGAGGCGCTGGCCGAAAGGCTGCGCGCGGCAGGCACAGAGTTCGTGATCGAGCCGACTATCCGCTTCAAGGGCCAGCCGGGCGAACAGGCGACGATGTTCCTGCGCGATCCGTCCGGCAATGCGCTCGAATTCAAGGCGTTTGCCGATATCGGGCAGCTCTTCGCACGTTGAAGCCTTGGCGCAAGCACTCGCGGCGAACAAGCGACGGCCTGCAGCCGCTTCGCCGTTAGTAAGCCCGGTTAACCCGAAATTAGTCATATTCGCCTATCCCATGCGTCATGGGTGGTCTCGACCCTTCCATTCCCGCGGATGACCGGACGTTCCGTTCATCCGGTGGAGGAACAGCTGGACAGCGATCTTGCAGGGCTTTCACGGTCCTCAGGCGTCGCGTCGACGGATCGATCAATGCTGCACGCCGCAGACATCGCGCCCAGCGTGCTTTCGCACAGTCGATCCGAGTAGCCGGCGCAATTTGTGTTGCTGGGCTCAGCCTGTCCAACGCATCGCCTCAGGATACCGTCCGCCCTCTGCTCGCAGAACAGCAAGTGCGGATTTCGCTCGCCGATGTCCGGAACGACATCCTTCCGGTCTCTGATCTTTCGCGTCAGGGGGAACGACTGATCCTTTGTCGCTCCAGCATCGATGGCAGTTTCAGCGAGCTTGTCGACACCACCACAGAAACCGTCGGTGCGGGTGAATTTGTACATATCGTCACCGATATCATCAGTGTCGAAGGGAAGACGGCGAGCGTGGCGATGATCTTCCAGGCGCGCAACGCGCGTGGCCTCACCATCATCAGGGAAGCCCGCGCCAGTATCGATCTTCGCTCCTGCGCCGCATCGGACCTGTTCATACCGTCGTTCTGACCTTGCAAACCGCCGCAACTCCGCTTGCGTGCTGCACCTGCGAAGAGGCGGTTTGACCTGCGCGCCCGAGGCTCTATGTCTCTGTCAATGGAAACGCGCACCAGCCTTCCTGCTCCGCCCTCGCTTGCAAGCCTGCTGGCGGAAGGACCTCTGGCGCTGTTCCTTGATTTCGATGGAACGCTGGTTGAGATCGCTGCGGGGCCGGGTGCGATTGCCGTGTCGGAGCGGTTGGGAGCCGGGTTGCAGCAGCTCGCCACGCGATTGGAGGGCGCGGCAGCGCTGGTGACCGGTCGCGGCATCGACAACCTGCAATCCTTCCTTGGCCCGCTCCCCTTGCATCTTGCCGGATCGCATGGTGGCCATGTGCTCGCGCCCTGCGGCACTGTCCTGCGCGAAGCAGAACCACTGCCTGCCAAGGTTGCCGAGGCACTGGACGATTTCGCTCGCACCAACGGCCTGCTTTACGAGCGCAAGGCCCATGGCGGCGCACTGCATTACCGCGCCCGGCCCGAGCTGGAGGAAGAGGCGCACGGCTTCGCCTCGGACCTCGCCTCCGGACACGGACTTGCCACCAAGAGCGGCAAATGCGTTATCGAACTGGTCTGGCCCGGCGCGGACAAAGGGGGCGCAGTCGATCTGCTTGCCGGACGCCCGCCATTCGCCGGGGCAAGGCCGGTGTTCATCGGCGACGATGTGACTGACGAGGACGGATTTGCCGCCTGCGCCCGGCTCGGCGGCTTCGGCATCGCCGTGGGCGAGCGTGCTTCGTCCGCCGCAAGCTATTCCCTCGCCAAGGTAAAGGACGTGCACGCGTGGCTGGAGTTATGACCCCCGACCTTGAACTCTGGCCGATCGGCAATTGCCAGGTCAGCGCCCTCATCGACCGGGAGGGCGCCATTGCATGGTCCTGCGTACCGCGGGTCGATGGCGATCCGGTGTTCTGTTCGCTGCTGAATGGCGAACAGCGCGATGCCGGCATCTGGCGGTTCGAACTGGTCGGACAGGTCAGCGCACGGCAGGAATATATTCGCAACACCCCGATCCTCGTCACCCGGCTCGAAGCTGAAGACGGCAGCGCGGTGGAAGTGCTCGATTTCTGCCCGCGCTACGAACACAAGGGGCGGATGTACCGACCCGTGGCGATCGGACGGATCGTGCGCCCGGTCGCAGGCAATCCCCGCATCCGCGTGGTTCTGCGCCCGCTGCACGGCTACGGCGCGCACGTTGCCGACACGACCCACGGCACCAATCACATCCGCTACCTGGTCGGCCCCGAGACCCTGCGGCTCAGCACCGACGCGCCGATCGGCTACATCCTTGAACAGCGCGTCTTCCGGGTCGAGGACGATCTGCATTTCTTCCTCGGCCCGGACGAACCCTTCACCGGCAACCTGCGCGAGGAAATCCGCCGGATGGAGCAGGCCACCCGTAAGTACTGGCAGAACTGGGTGCGCAGCCTCGCCACGCCATTCGAATGGCAGGAAGAGGTGATCCGCTGTGCTATCACTCTGAAGCTGTGCCAGCACGAGGAGACCGGCGCGATCGTCGCGGCGCTCACCACCTCGATCCCCGAAGCGCCCCATTCCGAACGCAACTGGGACTACCGCTACTGCTGGATCCGCGATTCCTATTACACTGTGCAGGCGCTCAACCGTCTGGGCGCGCTCGATGTGCTGGAGAAGTATCTCGCCTACCTGCGCAACATCGTCGACAATGCCAAGGGCGGACAGATCCAGCCGCTCTATTCGGTGATGGGCGAAAGCGAGCTGGACGAGACCACGGCGGCGTGGCTCGCAGGCTATCGCGGGATGGGACCGGTAAGGCGCGGCAACGCCGCCTACAAGCAGATCCAGCACGACTGTTACGGCCAGATCGTGCTGCCTACGGTGCAGGGCTTTATCGATCGCCGCCTGCTGCGCATCGCCGACGAGCGCGACTTCGAAAGCCTTGAGCAGGTGGGCGAGATGGCCTTCGCAATGCACGACCAGCCCGACGCCGGACTGTGGGAGTTCCGCACGCGGCAGGAAGTCCACACCTATTCCGCGGTGATGAGCTGGGCCGCGTGCGACCGGCTGGCGATGGCAGCCGACTGGCTCGGCAAGGATGAACGCGCCGCGCTGTGGCGCAGCCGCGCCGATACCATCCGCGCAACGATCGAAGCCGAAGCGTGGGTCGAAAACGGCGAGGAAGGCGGACATTACGGCGCCAGCTTCGAAAGCGACTATCTCGATGCAAGCCTGCTGCAAATGGTTGAATTGCGGTTCCTCGCACCCGACAACCCGCGTTTCCTTTCCACATTTTCCGCGGTCGAAAAGCAGCTCAGGCGCGGCGATTTCATGCTTCGCTATGCCGCCGAGGACGATTTCGGCGCGCCCGAGACCGCTTTCAACGTATGCACCTTTTGGCTGATCGAAGCGCTGCATCTGGCCGGGCGCAGCGAGGAGGCGCGGCGTCTGTTCTGCACCATGCTCAGCCACACCACCCGCTCGGGCTTGCTGAGCGAGGATCTGGACTACAATAATGGCGAATTGTGGGGCAATTTCCCGCAGACCTATTCGCTGGTCGGCGTCATCAATTGTGCGGGACTGTTGTCCAAACCATGGAGTGAGGTCCGATAGAACGGCTGGTTGTCATCTCGAACCGTGTGGCCGTGCCCAAGGCGCGCGGCGTAGCGGGCGCGCAGGGCGGGCTGGCAGGTGCGCTCAATGCCGCGCTCAAACAACATGGCGGTATCTGGTTCGGCTGGTCGGGACAGGAAAGCGAAAGCGCGGCTGACAACATCCACCTGCAGCGCAATGACGGCGTCACCACCGCCACCATCGACCTGTCGAGCCGCGACGTCGATGAATATTACAACGGCTATGCCAATTCGACACTGTGGCCGCTGTTCCACTACCGGCTCGATCTCACGCAATACGAGCGTGAGACCGGCAAGGGCTACGAAAGGGTCAACGAACGCTTCGCCGAATGCGTGACCCCTCTGATCGAACCCGACGACCTGATCTGGGTGCACGATTATCACCTGCTGCCGCTGGGCGAACGGCTGCGTGCGCGCGGCATTGCCAACCGCATCGGGTTCTTCCTCCACATCCCATGGCCTCCGACGCGCCTGTTCGTTTCACTGCCGTTCCACGAACGGTTGGTACGCACGATGCTGGAATATGATCTGATCGGCTTCCAGACCGACGAATGGCGCGAAAGCTTCCTGCATTACTGCCGCAAGGAACTGGGCGCCGAGGTCGAGGAGGACAGCGGTGCGATCATGTTCGAAGGGCGCACCACCATCGCGCGGGCCTATCCCATCGGGATCGACTGGGACCACTTCCAGTCACAGGGCGAAAGCGACGAGGCGCGCGCAGCGGAACAGCGCCTGCTTGATTCCACTCGCCACCGCACAGCGATGATCGGCGTCGACCGGCTCGACTATTCGAAGGGTCTGCCTGAACGCATCGACGGCATCGGACGGTTCTTCGATCAACACCCCGACAGGGTGCGCGATCTTGTCTTCATCCAGATCGCGCCACCGAGCCGCGAGGATGTGCAGAGCTACCAGCAGATCCGCATGTTGCTCGAACAGAAGACGGGGCAGATCAACGGGGCACGTAGCGAAGTCGATCTGGTGCCGATCCGCTACGTCAACCGCGGCTATTCGCACGCCGAACTCTACGGCTTTTTCCGCGCTGCCAAGATCGGGTTGGTCACGCCCTTGCGCGACGGGATGAACCTCGTCGCGAAGGAATATGTCGCGGCGCAGGACCCGGATGATCCGGGTGTGCTGATTCTATCGCGCTTTGCAGGGGCGGCGCAGCAGCTCGCGGCGGAAGGCGCGGGCGCGGTGCTGGTCAATCCCTACAGTCCGGACGACATCGCACATGCGATCAGAGTGGCGCTCGACATGCCGCAGGCGGAACGCAAGGCCCGCTATGATGTGATGATCGGCACGATCAGGGACGATAACGTGCAGGCCTGGACCCGGCGTTTCTGCGAGGATCTTGCTGCCACCCGCAATGATTGACGCAGGACTGACGGCGCAAAAGTGGCAGTTGCCGCAGCGCCCTGCCCTGCGGCAGCCTCATCGTCGATCGGGTAAATGGAGCGGCGCGAGGGCATGGATCAATACCTCTATGTGGCAATCGTCAGCGCATTGGCGCTGCTGGCCTATTACTTCACGCTGCTGATGGCGGGGATTGCCCGCGGTCGCTTCAAGATTGCGCCGCCTGCCCATACCGGCCCCGAGGAATACGAACGCTATGTGCGCGCGCACCAGAACACGCTCGAACACCTGGTGCTGTTCCTGCCCGGTCTGTGGCTCTTCGCTTTTACCGTAAGTCCGCTGTGGGCAGCGGCAATCGGGATCATCTGGCCACCGATGCGCGTGCTCTATGCGCTGGGCTATCACAAGGCGGCGGAGAAGCGGCTGATCCCGCTCTATATCTCGATGCCGCCGATCTATATCTTCGTGCTAGGCTCGCTGATCGGCGGGCTTCTGAAGCTGCTCGGGGGAGAATAGGCGATGGGCGCCGAATATGACTGGGTGATCCGCGGCGGCAAGATTGCCGACGGCACGGGCGGCGATCTGATCGAAGGCGATGTCGCCATTCGTGACGGGCGGATCGCCGCAATCGGCGAGGTTAACGGAAGCGGCACCGACGAAATCGATGCCAAAGGCAAGATCGTCACTCCCGGCTTCATCGACGTTCACACGCATTATGATGGCCAGTGCATCTGGGCAGAGGAACTTTCGCCCTCATCCTCGCACGGCGTGACAACTGCGGTAATGGGCAATTGCGGCGTCGGGTTCGCACCCTGCCGCAAGGCCGATCACGACATGCTGATCAACGTCATGGAGGGTGTCGAGGACATTCCCGGCGTGGTCATGACCGAAGGCCTGCCATGGGACTGGGAAACCTTCCCCGAATATCTCGATACCGTCGCCGCGGGAAAACGCGATATCGACGTTGCCGCCTATCTTCCGCACTCTCCCTTGCGGGTCTATGCAATGGGGGAACGCGGCGCGGCGCGCGAAGTTGCGACGGAAGATGATCTGGCGCTGATGCGCCGCATGACCGAAGAGGCGATGCGCGCCGGGGCAATCGGGTTTGCCACCTCGCGGCTCTCGATCCACAAGACCGCCGATGGCGAGGCGATCCCCACCTTCGATACCGATATTGCCGAGCTCGAAGCGATCACCCGCGGCATGGCCGATGCGGGAGCGGGCACCTTCCAGGTGGTACTCGACGCCTTTGTCGGGTGGGACCGGGAATATCAGGTGATCGAACGCGTAATCGCCGCCAGCGGACGCCCGGCGACCTTCACGCTGGCATCGGGCAATGATGCACCGCCGCGCTGGCGGCGGGTGCTGGAGATGCTTGAGCGAACCAATGCGCAAGGCGGCATAGCCAATGCTCAGGTAATGCCGCGCCCGATAGGCCTCATTGCCGGGCTTGAACTGACGGTGCACCCCTTCGTGCTGTGTCCGAGCTGGCAGAAAATCGCACACCTCCCGATTCCCGAGCAAGTCGCCGCGATGCGCAATCCGGCCCTGCGCGCAGCGCTGATCAGCGAGGATTTCACGCCCGGTCATCCCTTCAACGAGTTGGCCCGCAATTGGCGGTGGCTGTTCCCGCTCGACGATCCGCCCGATTACGCGCCGCCTGCACATACGAGCATGGCCGGTCAGGCCGCCGCGCGGGGCTGCACGCCGCAGGAGGTCGCCTATGACCGGCTGCTGGAGACCGAAGGGCGCGGGCTGTTTCTTGCAGCGCTGGGCAATTACGAAAACGCGACGCTCGACAGCGCGCATGAGATGCTGCGCCACCCACATTGTGTCCCCGGCCTTGGCGATGGCGGAGCGCATTACGGGGCGATCTGCGACGCCAGCTATTCAACCTATCTGCTGACCCAGTTCGTGAAGGGTGACGGCCCCCTGAAGCTCGATCTGGCCGAGGCGGTGCACATGCTCGGCTGGAAGGCGGCGGGTGCGGTTGGCCTGCATGATCGTGGGACGCTGCGCGTGGGCGGCAGGGCCGATCTCAATGTCATCGACCTAGACCGCCTGACCCTGCATCTGCCGCAAGTCGTGCGCGATCTCCCGGCCGGCGGACGGCGGTTGCATCAGCGCGCCACCGGCTACGAGGCGACGTTCGTTGCGGGTGAGGCGATCCGGCGTTTCGATGAATCGACTGGCGCAAGGCCGGGACAGCTTATTCGCGGGCCCGGTTACCGGGCGGCGGCCTAGGGCGCCCAGCCCTCTCCCAGCGCGTCGGCCACCACTGCAGCGCGCAAGGCAGCGATGCCCATGCCCTTCTCCGCGCTAGTGAGGTGCAGGTCGGGGTGTGCGGCGACGTGCTTCTTGGCCTCGGCTGCGGTGCTCGCGGCGACCGCCTCAAGTTCGCTCGCCTTGATCTTGTCGGTCTTGGTCAGGACGATCCGGTAACCTACCGCGGCTTCGTCGAGCATCTTCATCATCGCCCGATCAACGTCTTTCAGCCCGTGGCGGCTGTCGACCAGCACCAGCGTGCGGGCCAGCACCTGCCGCCCGCGCAGATAGCTGTTCACCAGCGACTTCCACTTCTCGACGACCTTCAAAGGTGCTTTGGCAAAGCCGTAACCCGGCATGTCGACCAGCCGGAACAGCGGCAGCGCGCCCTCTTCCTCGGGCCTGCCGACATCAAAGAAATTGAGCTCCTGCGTGCGCCCCGGAGTCACCGAGGCGCGCGCGATCGCCTTCCTGCCCGTCAGGGCGTTGAGCAGCGAGGACTTGCCGACATTCGAGCGCCCGCAAAAAGCAATTTCCGGCACTGCCGGGTCGGGCAAGAACTTCAGCTGCGGCGCGGACAGCAGGAAGTCCACCGGACCGGAAAACAGCTTTGATGCCATCTCCTCGCGGGCGGCCTGATCATCGGGGTCGGCCATGTCGCTATCCCTTGGCCGCCTTGTCCGCCGCCGCGCTCGCTGCCTTCAGCTGCGGGTGCCGCGAATAGAGGTAGCTCTGCTGCGCCAGCGTAAGCAGGTTCGAGGTCACCCAGTAAAGCAACAGGCCCGCCGCGAAGGGTGCCATCACGAACATCAGGATCCACGGCATGATCGAGAACATCTGTTGCTGCACCGGGTCCATCGCGCTGGGGTTAAGCTTGAAGGTCAGCCACATGGTGATGCCCAACAGGATCGCCAGCGGCCCGATCGCAAGGAAGCCCGGCACGTCATAAGGCAGCATGCCGAACAGGTTGAGCACATGCGCCGGATCGGGTGCGGAAAGATCCTTGATCCAGAAAACGAAGGGTTCGTGGCGCATCTCGATCGCCAGCACCAGCACCTTGTAAAGCGCAAAGAAAATAGGGATCTGGATCACCAAGGGCAGGCATCCGGCAAGCGGATTCACCTTCTCGTCCTTGTAGAGCTTCATGATCTCCTGCTGCTGGCGCTGCTTGTCGTCCTTGAAACGCTCCTGGATCGATTTCATCTTCGGCTGGAGCGCCTTCATCGCCGCCATGCTGGCGAACTGCTTCTGCGCGATCGGGAACATCAGACCGCGGATGATCACCGTCAGCAGGATGATCGCCACCCCGAAATTGCCGACCAGCCCGTTCAGGATGCGCAGAAGCCACAGGAACGGCTTTTCGAAGATCTCGAACCAGCCCCAGCTGATCGCCTTGCCGAAATAGGTGATGCCGCTGTCCTCGTACTTGTCGAGGATCTGGCTTTCCTTGGCTCCAGCATAAAGGCCGGTCTTTTGGCTGATGCTGCCGCCAACGGGGACAGTCGAAGCGGCATAAATGAGATCGGAGCGGAACAGATCATTGCCGAGCGACCGGAAGCCTGCATTGTCGGCCTTGCCCTTGGCAGGCACCAGTGCGGTGAGCCAGTACTGGTCGGTAAATCCGAGCCAGCTGGGCGCGCCTTCCGGCGTCTCGCGACCGATTTCGGCCATTTCCTTGTAGGAATGCGGATCCCACAGCGTCCCGCCGAACACTCCGACAGGTCCGGAATGGGCAATGAACTGGTCGGGCGTGGCGTTCTTGTCGGTACGCTTGATCAGCGCAAAAGGCTGGATGATCGCTGCGTTGGTGCCGCTGTTGGTGGCGCTTTGCTCGGCGGTGATCATGTAGTCCTGATCAACCGTGAAGCGGATTGTATAGGTGATGCCACTTGCATCGGTGCGGGTCAGCGTAACGGGCGTCTCGGGCGTCAGCTTTGCGCCGTCGGCCTGCCACCGCGCGTTCGAGGGCTGACGCGCACCGCCGGTGACAAAGCCGAACTCGGCGAAATACTGATCGGGGGTCGATTCTGGTGCGAAAAGGCGTACCGGGCCCGAATCCTTGGCAACCGTCTGACGGTAATCCTTGAGAACGATATCGTCGATCCGCGCGCCTACCAGATTGATGGAACCGGCAATGCGCGGCGTGTCGATCGCCACGCGGTCGGGGCTGGCGAGCGCCGCAGCAAGATCGACCTTCTGCGCAGGCTTGGCGTCGCTGCCGAGATCCGAGGCAACCTTGACCGTGTCAGGCGCGCCGGCGGCACTGGTTTGCGCGGCCGGCTCTGCCGCATCCATCGGCGCGGTCAGCGAGGCTTCGGGATAGAAGAACCGCATCCCGAGATCCCACCCGAGAATGAGCAGGCCCGAAAGCACGACGGCGAGGAGAAGATTACGATTGTCCAAGATATTGCCCCGCGAAAATGCGACGAGAAGTGTATTATGGGGTTACGACGGTCCCGTTTCCAGTACCCTAAGGAACCGGATCGTGACCGTGCCCGCCCCAAGGGTGGCAGCGCATTAGCCGCTTAAACGCCATCCATCCACCCTTGAGCGCGCCATACTTTCCGATCGCCTGGATCGCGTACTCGCTGCAAGATGGTGCATAGCGGCATGTGGGAGGCAACAGGCGCGACGGACCGATCTGCCAGAACCGCGCGATAAGGATGAGGATGTGCTTCACCTGCGCCGGTTTCCCTTGCGCGGGCGACGTCCGCCGGCCGGATCGCCCTTGCCTTCACGGGCACGTTCGAGCGCCTTGTCCAGTTCCTCGGCCATGGTGTGATAATCGCGCTCCACCCCGCCCGCACGGCCAATCAGCACGTGATCGTGATCGGGCAGGCCCTGTGTCGGGAGCGCCGCGCGCAGCAACTCGCGAAAGCGCCGCTTCATGCGGTTGCGCACCACCGCATTGCCGATCTTCTTGGTGACGGTGATCCCGTAGCGGATGCCCTGCCCGTCATTCGGGCGGGTTAGCAGAACGAACCCGGTGCGGGCATTGCGCAGACCGGAATTGGCCGCAAGAAAATCCGCGCGCTTCGTAAGAACCGAGATCATTGCTGTCAGAATACGACAAACGGGCTCCCAAAGGGAGCCCGCAAGGCCGAACGGCCGCCCGCAGCGACGCGGCCTTCAGGCCGTGTGAGCGAGGATGTCGCACCCGCGGAGGCGGGTGCGCAAAAAATCACGCGCAAAGCTTCTTGCGGCCGCGGGCGCGGCGGGCACGAAGCACCTTGCGACCGCCGGGGGTCGCCTTGCGCGCGAAGAAACCGTGGCGACGGGCACGCACGAGATTGCTGGGCTGGAAGGTACGCTTCATATCATCCTCGAAAAACTGGAGCCGGCAGTCCGGCGCACGGCTACCGCATGGCAGCCGGGATCAGGCAGGCGCGCTTATGGGAAAGCCCGACCCGAGTCAAGCAGGGCCAGCGGCATAGCGCCGGGATCGGCATAAGCCAGCCGCGGTTGTGCGGCACGCCGAATGTTGGCCAATGCCAGCGCAATTGACGAGCGCGCACTTTCCCCAATCGCCTCAACGGCGGGCACTGCGGCGAGCAATAATGTCATGGGCAAATCCGGCACCGACCGGCCGCGCGGTTCGGCCTGCGCTGCGACCCACTGCGCCATTTCGCTACCACTCAGCCACAGTGCCCCGGCATGCGGCACCGAATTGGTCATCGCATAGAATTCCCGTGCTTCCCCGGCGTTCATCCCCATTTCGGCGTAATAATCGAGATAGAGCCGGTTTTCCGGCGCATCCGGGGCGAAGTCGGCGGGCTCGCGGCCTGCCTCGTCGCGCCACGAATGCACCGCGAAAAGCGCGCCCGGATCCATGCTGCGGCGGGTGCCGGCAAGGAACAATTCGACCGCGCCGGAACGCGCCGATCCGCCGCGCGGCACGTGCGTGGCCAGCCCCGCAGCACGGATTGCGCGGCCCAGCGCAAGATTGGCAAGGTCATTGCTGGTGCCGGGGGCATCGAGAAACTCGATCACCTCCAGCCCGGGATTGGCCGCCAGCATCGCCGCGAAAGCTGCCGGACTGGCGGCATCGGTCGAATCGACCAGCGCCGCACGTTTCGGGTCAAGCACGCGGAAGGGACCATATTGCGCAGTCCCCGCAAGGGCTGGCACAGCGCGCGGCGTGCGTGCGATGAAGCGCACCGGCTCCTGAACAACGGTTTCGGTGATCGTTACTGCGCCGCTGCGTGTCACGGTGGTGGTGGTCGCGGCCTGATAGGCGGGCGGCGGCATCGTGTCGGCGCTGTCCTCGACCCGCACCCATTGTCCTGTCGCCGGATCCCATTCCTCCACCCAGCTAACGCTGGCCACCACCCGCGCGCCCGACTGTGCCACAGCAGGCACCGCGGGCAACAACAGCGCGAAGGCGGCAAGCAACAGGGCAAAGGCGCGGTTCATGCTGGCGATAATCGCCCCGCGCGCCTTCCGAAATTGCCAAGATTTATGCTTTAAAAACTCCTTAGCGCCGTTCCCAAGGCGCTCGACAAGCCTCTCTTAAGCCTGCACAATCGCATTCCGAAGGGCGGGGTCAGGGGGTTGCAGATGGTCGCGCTGGTAAGAACGGTTGCCTATCTCGGGCTGGAGGCGCGCAGCGTCGAGGTGCAATGTCAGGTCGCCCCTGGGATGCCGCGCTTCACCATCGTCGGCCTGCCCGACAAGGCGGTGAGCGAAAGCCGGGAACGGGTGCAGGCGGCTTTGGCGGCCATGGGGCTGGCGCTGCCGCCCAAGCGGATCACGATCAATCTGTCACCCGCCGATCTGCCCAAGGACGGATCGCATTACGACCTGCCGATCGCATTGGCGCTGCTCGCCGCGATGGGCGTGACCGATGCTGAGCAGCTGGGTGACTGGATCGCGGTGGGCGAGTTGTCGCTTGATGGGCGGGTTGTTGCCAGCCCCGGTGTACTGATCGCTGCCTTGCATGCCAGTGAGGCGGGCGCAGGGCTGATCTGCCCCGCCGAGCAAGGCCCCGAAGCACGCTGGGCGAGCGGGGTGCCGGTGCTCGCCCCGCGCGATCTCGTCAGCCTGCTTGGGCACCTCAAGGGCAGTCTCGTGCTCGAAGAGCCGCCACGCGGCGCGGTAACCGATGCGGCGACGGGCAATGATCTGAAACAGGTGAAGGGGCAGGAAACCGCCAAGCGCGCGCTCGAGATTGCAGCGGCCGGCGGGCATAACCTGCTGATGGTCGGCCCCCCGGGATCGGGGAAGAGCCTGCTCGCGTCGTGTCTGCCGGGCATCCTTCCCGAACTGGCCCCGGCCGATGCGCTCGAGGTATCGATGGTGCAATCGGTCGCCGGAACGCTGGAGGCCGGGCGGATCAGCCGCGCCAGGCCCTTTCGCGCACCGCACCATTCGGCCAGCATGGCGGCGCTTACCGGCGGCGGCCTGAAAGTGCGCCCCGGAGAGGTAAGCCTCGCGCATCTCGGCGTATTGTTCCTTGATGAGCTGCCCGAGTTCCAGCGCCCAGTGCTCGATTCGCTGCGCCAGCCGCTGGAGACGGGACAGGTCGATGTCGCCCGCGCCAATGCCCACGTCACCTTCCCCGCGCGGGTGCAGCTGGTCGCAGCAATGAACCCGTGCCGCTGCGGCTATGCCGGCGATCCAGCGCGCAACTGCAACAAGTATCAGCGTTGCGTCGGCGATTATCAGGGGCGGCTGTCCGGCCCGTTGCTCGACCGGATCGACCTGCATGTGCATGTCGCAGCGGTGAGCGCAATGGATATGGCGCTGCCTCCCCCGGCCGAGGGCAGTGCCGAGGTCGCCCGCCGGGTCGCCGCAGCCCGCAGCCATCAAACGGCCAGAGGTGTGCGCTCGAATGCCGAGCTGGAAGGCGAACGGCTTGAACAATATGCCACCCCGGACGAAGCTGGCCGCAAACTGCTGCTGCAGGCCGCAGAGAAACTGCGGCTGTCCGCACGCGGTTATACGCGAATGCTCAGGGTCGCGCGCACGATCGCCGACCTCGCCGAAGCACCGACCGTGGGCCGCGCCCATATCGCCGAGGCGCTATCATATCGACTGATGACGGGTTAAGGAGCGGCGCAAGGCGGCGCGCCCATCCCTCACCCCGCGCTGCCGATCAAGGGCGCAGTGGCGATTTCTCACGATCCTTCAGCGACGGCAGCGACGCGGGACGCGCATAGTCCGCGCCGCTGGGCGGACAGACGGCAGCAACGTGCCGTCAGCCTTGCGATCGCACTGGCCTTGGAAGCGCTTATTCTGGCCTTGCTGTTCACGCTCGGCGCGCGGATCGCAGGTGATGACAAGGGCGATGAAGTCGTTACCGAATTCGCCGCCAGCAACTTCACGCCCGAAGCCGAGCCGGAGGAGGAATCCCCGCCCGAACAACCGGAAGAAAGCGCCGCGACTCCGCCCGACCCGCAACCCGTGCCCGATCAACCGAACCCCGCACCAGAGCCGGTTCGCCAGCCGCCGCCACTGATATCCAATCCGACACCAGCGCCGCCGCCGCCCGAGCCCCAGCCGCGTCCGCAACCGAGCCCGTCGCCAACCATCGCGGCAAGGATTAATCCGAACCGCACCTACGGCCCAGCCGATACCGGACCGTCGCGGAGCAGCATGGACAGCGAACGGGTCGGCACTGCTCCCAATGGCGAACCGCTATATGCCGCACGTTGGTATCGCGAACCGACCCGTCAGGAACTGGCGGGCTATCTCTCTACGGCCACCGGCCCGGGTTCGGCCCTGATCGCCTGCCGCACGGTCGAAGGCTATTATGTCGAGGATTGCGAGTTGCTAGGCGAAAGTCCGCAAGGGTCGCAGATCGGCCGCGCGGTGATGGCCGCCGCATGGCAATTCCGCGTGCGGCCTGCACGGATCGGCGGGCGCGAACAGTTCGGTTCCTGGGTGCGGATCAGGATCGATTACACCCAGAGCCGGACGCCACGCTAAGCCTTCAGGTGCTCTCGCACCACCGCAACGAAATCCGCGCCCCAAGTCTCCAGCTTCTTTGCCCCCACACCCGGTATCGTCCCCAGTTCACCGAGGGTTTCGGGGCACCGGTGCGCCATGTCGCGCAGCACCGAATCATGGAAGATGATATAGGCCGGAATGCCATGCTCGCTGGCCAGCGCCTTGCGCTTGTCGCGCAGCGCCTCAAACAATGGATTGCCGACCGGATTGGGTGCTGTATCCCCGCGCGAACGGCGGGTGCGGCGGGCGCGGGGCGGCGGTTCGACCAGAGCGACGGTCTGTTCGCCCTTGAGCACCGGGCGAGCCTCCGGCCCCAGCATCAGTCCCCCGTGTTCGGTGGCGGCCAGCATCCCGCGGGCCAGCAGCGTGCGGGCAAGCGGACGCAACAATGCCGCTTCGGCGGTATCGACAATGCCGAACACCGACAGCGCATCGTGCCCGCGCGCGGTGATGCGTTCGTCGCTCTGCCCGGTCAGCACCTTCTCGACATGCCCGATGCCGTAGCTTTGACCGGTGCGATAGACGGCCGAAAGCAGCTTGCGCGCCAGTTCACCTGCCTCGACGATCTTAGGCGGATCGAGGCAATTGTCGCAGTTTCCGCATGTCGCGGGCGGATCCTCGCCGAAATGCCGGAGCAGGATTGCACGGCGGCAATCGGCTGTCTCGACCAGTGCGGCAAGGCTGTTGAGCCGTGTCTGCTCGCCCGCCAAGCGTTCGGGTTCGACATCGCCCAACCGTTGCCGCGCGAGCGAGAAGTCGCTTGCACCCCAGAACAGGTGCGCTTCGGCAGGATCACCGTCGCGCCCGGCGCGGCCGGTTTCCTGATAATAGGCCTCGATCGACTTGGGCAGCCCGGCGTGGATCACGAAGCGCACGTCGGGCTTGTCGATCCCCATGCCGAAAGCGATCGTGGCGACCATCACCATGTTTTCCGAAGCGACGAACTGCGCCTGAACGGCTGCGCGGCGCTGGGGATCGAGGCCGGCATGATAGAACCCGGCTTCGCGGCCCGTTCGGGCAATCTGGGCCGCCAGATCCTCGGTCTGTTTGCGGCTTGGCGCGTAGACGATGCCTGCGCCGGGCAAGCGTTGGAGAAGATCGGCAATCTGGCGCGAACCGTTGTTGCGCAGGGTGATCGCGTAACGGATGTTCGGACGATCGAACCCGGCAACGATCAGGCCATCGCCGGGAATGCCCAGCTGGCGCAGGACATCGGCGCGGGTTGCCTGATCGGCGGTAGCCGTGAGCGCGAGGCGGGGGACGTCGGGAAACCGGTCGAGCACAGGGCGCAGGGCACGATAATCGGGGCGGAAGTCATGCCCCCACTCGGACACGCAATGCGCCTCGTCGATGGCGAACAGCGCAATCCGCGTGCGTTCGAGCAGGTTCTGGAAACCTTCGGTCGATGCGCGTTCGGGAGCCACGTAAAGCAGATCGAGTTCACCACTGCGCAACGCCCCGGCAGTGGCGGCATTGTCTGCATCAGCAGACGTCATCGACGCTGCGCGAATTCCCGCAGCATGGGCCGAACGGATCTGGTCGTGCATCAGCGCAATCAAGGGCGAGATGACAATCGCCGTTCCGGCCCGGGCGAGCGCCGGGATCTGGTAGCACAGGCTCTTGCCTGCACCAGTCGGCATCAGCGCCAGCGTGTGTTCGCCGCGCATGACCCGCCCGATCACGGCCTCTTGCTGACCGCGAAAGCCGGCATAGCCGAAAGTGCGCCGGAGGATTTCGTGAAGGTCGGGAGAGGCAGCCGCGTGCATGCCGCGGCCCTAGCCGATTGATTTGCACGAAGGCACCCGCGGGACGGGCGCTATCGACGGATTATCCGGCAGCGGCAGCCTTTGCAGCGGCAAGGTCAACCACGTCACCCCTGCCAAGGCCGGTACCCAGATCGCTGCCGGGCGTGACGATCGTGCCATCCGCGCGCTTGCCGAGATTTTCCGGACGGGTCAGCCACAGATCCTGCGGGCCGAGGATCCGGCCGTCATGCGCAAGAATCGAAACCGGACCGATCGGCAACCGGTCCCGTTCGTCCACCAGAACCGGGTCTTCAACAACCTGTTCGGTGCCGTATTTCTGGCCCCATTGGCGCAGCGCGAGCATCGCAGGAAGCAGATCAAGTCCCTTCTCTGTCAGGCGGTATTCGATCTTGCGGCGATCATCGGCGCAGGGTTCGCGCTTGAGGATGCCATGCTCGACCAGCTTGGCGAGGCGGTTCGACAGGATGTTGCGGGCGATCCCGAGTTCGCTCAGGAATTCCTCGAAGTGCTTGAGACCGTTGAAACTCGCACGCAGGATCATGAACGACCAGCGTTCACCCATCACCTCAAGCGCCTGCGGAAGTCCGCATTCAATGAGGTCGCGCAGCGGTTCTCTCAATTCGCCCATCGTTCAGTCCCTTCCCCTTGCGGGGTCATGTGTAACCGCTTTTGCGGGCAGTCACAAAAAAATTTCAGTTTTCAGTTGCAACCAGAAACCTAGGTGATTAGGTGGCGAATAGCAACTGGTTTTGATTCGAAATGTTGCGTTGCAAAATGCAAGGCAAACCCCCAAAGCGCAGCGCGCCCAAAATACTATAACGAAAGGACGTCCCCGATGACCAACACCCTCTCCCTTCCCCGCACCGGCAAGTTTGCCGTGCTCGCTTCGGCTGTGCTCTACACCGCCATGACCTTCGGCGTCGCAACGTCGACTCCGGCGGCGAATGCTGCGGGCAGCGCCTATTACAGCGCCACGCTGGCGGCTCCTGCCGGCGAAGATCGCGTGGT
The DNA here is from genome assembly GCF_028595285.1 of Erythrobacter fulvus. Lineage (GTDB taxonomy): Bacteria > Pseudomonadota > Alphaproteobacteria > Sphingomonadales > Sphingomonadaceae > Erythrobacter > Erythrobacter fulvus. Next base: position 55,550 of record NZ_JAQQXQ010000012.1, read on the forward strand.
TGCCGGCGGTGTCGCCTGGGCCTGCGAAGGCACCACCTGCGTCGCCAACAAGACCAGCGCGCGCGCGCTGCGCGTGTGCCGCGGCCTCAACCGGAAGTTCGGCGAAATCGCTTCTTTCTCGGCCAATGGCGAAGAGCTGGGCGCGGAAGAACTGGCCAAGTGCAACGGCTGATCAGGGCCGACAATTGATCCCCGCCGTCCGGGCACCTCTCCAGCCCGGACGGACTTCCACAACCCCCGGCGCGCTTTCCCCGAGGCGCGACCGGGGGTTTGTTTTTTGGCGGGCTATTGTGTTCCGCACGCCATCCGGCGTGCGACATCCTCGCTCACACGCCCTGCGGGCGCGTCGCTGCGGGCGGCCATGCAGGTGTGCTTCGCACGTCTGCGCCTTTGGCTTCGACTCCGGCCTTGCGGCGCCTTCGGCGCCAAACCAGTGCATTACCGCTCGCTGGTTACAACAATCCCGCTTCCACCAGCGCGGCCTCGAGCCCGGCGGCGTCGGTGAAGAGGTGCGCGGTCCAGCCCCTCGCCCTTGCTGCTTCGATGTTGGCGAGGTTGTCATCGGTGAAGAACAGCGCGGCACCCTTGTGTCCGCTGCGTTGCTCGACGATTTCGTAAATCCGCGGTTCGGGCTTGGCGATCTTCTCCACTCCCGAGACAATGATATCCTCGAAGTGGTCGAAAATCGGCTGGTTCGGACGAAACCCCGCCCAGAACTCGTCGCCGAAATTGGTCAGACAGTAGAGCGGAACGCCAGCCTGCGCGAGCCGTTCGACCAGTTCGTGCGAGCCCTCCACCGGTCCCGTCACGGTTTCGTTGAAGCGCGCGGCATAGGCGCGGATATGCACTTCATATTGCGGGAACAGCGCGATCCGTTCGGGCACCATGTCGGCCAGCGCGCGGCCGCGATCATGTTCGAAATGCCATTCCTCGGTCACGACATTGGCAAGAAACCAGTCCAGCTCTTCCCGGTCTTCGATCAGCTTTTCGAACAGCGCCGAGAGCTGCCAATGGAACAGCACCCGCCCGATATCGAAGACCACCGCCTGGCTCACGCCCGCCTGCTCCTTAAATGGTTTCGGCCCGCGCTCCGTTAAGGAGGCGGGCCGCCTGTTTGCCTGGCCGCCACCACTCGGCAGCCGGCCCGCGCATCAATCAGCCCTGGCGGGCCTTGAAACGACGGTTGGTCTTGTTGATCACGTAGGTGCGGCCGCGGCGACGGATCACGCGGTTGTCGCGGTGGCGACCCTTCAGCGACTTGAGGCTGTTGACGATCTTCATTTCATATCTCTCAAATGACAAACGCGCCGGAAGCAGGTCCGACGCGCGGAAATCTGGATGCGCCGTTAGCGACTGCCGGGACTTTCGTCAACGCGAAGAGTCGTCGAGATGGCCCCGTATTGCCGCCAATTTGCGCTCCCATGCCAGCGCATGGGCGATAATCCTGTCGAGATCGGCGTGTGCAGGCACCCAGCCAAGCGTCGCCTTGAGCCGCGAGGGATCGGAAATCAGCGAATCGGGATCTCCCGCGCGGCGACCCTCAATGCGGCGGTTAAGCTTGCGATTCGTCACACGGTCGACCGCGTCGAGCACCTCGTTGACGGAAAACCCCCGGCCATAGCCGCAATTCATCGTCAACGACCGTGCGGGATCGGCAATCAGCGCCTCCAGCGTCAGCACATGCGCGGCGGCAAGATCGCTGACGTGGATGTAATCGCGCACCCCCGTGCCGTCGGGCGTGGCGTAATCGGTGCCGAACACGCTCACCGATTCGCGCATACCCAGCGCCGCCTCGATCGCCACCTTGATAAGATGCGTCGCCCCTGCGGTCGACTGGCCGCTACGCGCCTGCGGATCGGCCCCTGCGACATTGAAATAGCGCAGCACGCCATAGTTGAGCGGATGAGCGGCGGCGACGTCGGCCAGCATCTGCTCGGTCATCAGCTTCGACCAGCCGTAAGGATTGATCGGGCGCTGCGGGGTGCTTTCCGACACGGCGGCGACATTCGGGATGCCGTAAGTCGCCGCGGTCGAGGAAAAGATGAAATGCGGCACCCCCGCCGCAACCGCCGCCGCAACCAGTGCGCGGCTTTTCGCCGTGTTGTTGTGATAATACTTGAGCGGATCAGCGACGCTTTCGGGCACCACGATCGAACCGGCGAAGTGCATGATCCCGCCGCGCCCGGCACCCATGCCCTGCTCCGCGAAGATGCGCGCCAGAAGATCGGCATCCTCGACGTCGCCCTCATACAGCGGCACGCCCTCCGGGACAGCGAAGCGGAAACCGGTCGACAGGTTGTCGATCACCGCCACCGGCCAGCCCGCGTCCACAAGCGCGAGCACGGCGTGGCTGCCAATATAGCCTGCGCCGCCGGTCACCAGCACAGGGGGTTTGATATGCAACGTCATGGGAGCCGCCCGTAGCAGGAAAGCGATGACAAAACGTCAATATTTCACGCCCATCACCGGCAAGCTGTGCATCGCACGGCGAACCGCCTATGACTAAGGCCGAGAAAGGAACCCCAGCCATGCGTCCCATCCGCCTGCTTGCCCCCGCCGCCGTTGGTGCCGCCGCGCTGGCGTTGTCGGCCTGCGCAACCACTCCTTACACCGGCCCGGTCGAAGTCACCCGCTTTGTCGCTCCCGATCCCGCGGGGCTCGGCGCCGGGCCGCTTGTCGTCTATTTCCCCGACGAGGTGTCCAATGCCGTCGCAAGGACTGCGATGAAGACGGCGGTCGAACGCGAGCTTGCCGCGCTCGGCTATTCCATTGTCGCGCAGGAAGGCCCCGGAATCCAGGTCGCCGCCGTGCGCACCAGCCGTACCGGCATCGCCGCGATCGAGGACGGGCGCGGCCCGGTCAGCGTCGGTGTCGGCGGGCAGACCGGCAGCTTCGGATCGGGCCTCGGCATGGGCGTGGGCATCAACCTGGGCGGCGGGCGCGAAAGCCCCAGCGTGCTGACCGATCTTTCGGTGCGCATCACCCGCGCCGACGGCGAAACCCTGTGGGAAGGCCGCTCCCAGATCGCCACCGGAGTCAAATCGCCTTATTCGCAGATCGACGCCAGCGCGCGCACGCTTGCGGCGGGGTTGTTCAAGGACTTCCCGGGTGGCAATGGCGAGACCGTGACGATCAACGTCAAGAAGCTTCAAGGAAACTGATGACCTCTCTCTACGTGGATGCCGCTTTCGACAGCGGCAATATCGAAGTGCTGTCGATCGACGGTCGCACCGCGCGGCTTGCGATCCGGAACGACAAGGATTCCGAATTCTTCCAGTGGTTCCACTTCCGCGTCGCGGCGAGCGCGGGCGAGGAAGTCGTGCTCAAGATCACCGGCCTCAATGCCAGCGCCTATCCAGGCGGCTGGCCGGATTACGATGCCTGCGTTTCGGAGGACCGCGAATACTGGGCCCGCGCCAAGAGCAGCTTTGACAAGGACGAGGATGGCGGCACGCTGACGATCCGTTACCTCCCCGCGTCCGACATCTTCTGGTGCGCCTACTTCGCGCCTTTTTCGATGGAGCGTCATCACGATTTGGTGGCGGACGTCGCCGCAAGCGAGGGCGTGGATTATGTCCGGCTCGGCACCACGCTCGACGGCCAGCCGATCGACTGCCTCGAAATGGGCGAAGGCGACGTGAAGGTGTGGCTCTACGCACGCCAGCATCCGGGCGAAACCCAGGCCGAATGGTGGATGGAGGGCGCGCTGGAGTGCCTGATCGACCCGGCCGATCCGGTCGCGCGCGCGCTGAGAGCGAAATGCCGCATCCATGTTGTGCCCAATTGCAACCCCGATGGTTCGCGCCGTGGGCATTTGCGAACCAATGCGGTTGGCGCAAATCTCAACCGAGAATGGGCCGAACCGTCGCCTGAAAGGTCGCCCGAAGTGCTCGCCATCCGCAACCGGATGGACGCAACCGGGGTCGATTTTGCCATGGACGTTCACGCCGACGAGGCGATCCCTGCGGTGTTCCTCGCCGGGTTCGAAGGCATTCCGTCGTGGACGCAGGCACAGGGCGAAGGTTTCTATCGCTACCAGTCGATCCTCGACCGCCGCACGCCCGATTTCCAGACGAAGCTCGGCTATCCCAAAGCCGCGGCCGGCAAGGCCAATCTGTCGATGAGCACCAACCAGCTTGCCGAACGCTTCGGCGCGGTCGCGATGACGCTGGAGATGCCCTACAAGGATCTGGCCGACTTCCCCGAACCCGAACAAGGCTGGTCGCCAGAGCGCTGCAAGCTGCTGGGCCGCGAATGTCTTGCTGCCCTGCTCGAGTGGCTGGAGACGCGGGAAGCCTGAGGCTGGCCTTACAGACCCTGCGATTCCTCTTGAACCAGGCGGTGTGCTATCGACCGCGTGAACGGGATGAGGGGACGCACAATGGCACAGCAAGGTGATTTTCGGAACCGTCGGACGGCACTCGCGGGAATCGGGGCCGTATCGCTGACCATGCTCTGGTCTTCAGCTGTGGCGGCGCAGGGTCTTGGCGGGCTGCGGATCGGCGGCAGGAAAGCGGGCGGCGGCCTGTCTGCCTTGCTCGGCAGGGCCACCGACTCCGCGCTCGACAAGCTGGCCCAACCGGGTGCGTTCTTCAGTGACGAGGACGTGCGCATCGGCCTGCCGCTGCTCGGCAAGCTGGGTGGCGGGCGTGGCGGATTGCTCGGCACGGTCATGGGTGCCGGCAGCCGACTGGGCCTGCTCGACGGATTGACCCGGGGAATCAACGATGCCGCCGGGGTCGCCGCCGGAGAGGCCAAACCGATTTTCCGCGAGGCGATCGACGGGCTTTCGTTCAACGATGCGCCAGATATCATCCGTCAGGACGACGGCGGCACGCAATATCTGCGCTCCTCGGCCAATGACCGGCTCCATTCCCGGCTCGAACCGCTGATCGACAGCGCGCTGGGCGATGCCGGGATCCATCGCGAGGTTGACAAGCTGGGACAGCAACACGCCTTCATCCGCGAGGCGGGCCTCAACCGTGAGACCCTCAACCGCTCGGTCACCGATCAGGGGCTGGACGGCATCTTCACCTATATCGGGCGCGAAGAACGCGGTTTCCGCAAGAACCCGCTGGGCGCGCTGGGCAACCTGCTCGGAAATTAAAGCCCGAGATTGGCAGGCCCGAAAGCGTGTGGCAGCAGGGTGGAGAGCGGCACGCGCCGCACATCGTCGCGGCTGACGCATAGCACCAGTGGATCGCTGCCTCCGAGCGCTGCGACTTCGTTGAGCACCTGACGGCAGCGCCCGCACGGCGTGATCGGTTCGGCCCCGGCCTTGAGGCCCACCACCGCGACCGCTATCAGGCCGCCGCGCCGCCCCTCGCCAAGCGCCTTGGCCACCGCGACCGTCTCGGCGCACAGGGCAAGGCCGTAGCTGGCGTTCTCGACATTGCAGCCGGTGATCACCGCGCCGTCATCAAACAGCAGCGCCGCGCCCACCGGATAGTCCGAATAGGGGGCATAGGCGTTTTCGGCGGCAGCGAAGGCTGCGTCGATCAGCGCCTTTTCCTGCTCGGTATCGAGGCTCATTTCTGCACCACCACCCATTCGATCGGCTCCTCGCTCGCGGCGGTCACCAGAGCGCTGTTGCCACTCCATAGCAGCCACGGGCGCCCCGCATAGTCCGGGCGCGCGCGGTCGCGCATCAGCCACAGGTCGCGCTGCAACGCGGCAGCGGTGTTGTGGCGCTGCTCGAAACCGCGCGACAGCTTAAGGATCACCGGCTTGCCCGCATGCATCTCGATCTGGTTGATCAGCGTCATCAGCTCGCTTTCCACTGCCGCGTCGCTGACCGCGGGAGCGCAGCTATCAGCCAGTCGCATCAGGCCGATGGCGGGCGGCAGCAAATCGGGATCGCGCGGCACCATCTGCGCGAAAACGCCGCTCTGCAGGTCGGCCGGGGCGCAGGGGTCGAAATTGAGCACCACCCCGACCTGCAAGCCTTCGGCGCGCGCGCGCGAGAAACGATCAGCGAAACCGCCGGGGGCGTTGGCGGCAGGTTCCAGCACCAGAGGCAGATAGACGAACCGCGCGCCGATCGCCCTTAGCGTTTCGAACTTCACTGCGCCGCCAACTGGCGCCACCGCGCCCTGTTCGGGATAAAGCGTCTCGTCCGGACGCCATTCGCGCATGTCCCACCACAGCCAGCCGGCAAAGGCGATCGCCACCAGCACCGCCAGCGCCGCGACCCGCAGTATCCAGCGCCGTGCGCTCCCGCGCGGTGATTTGCGCGCCGGTTGCCTGCGCTTGCGAGCCATGCGTATTCCTGCCTTCAACCCTTGATGTGGAGCACGCAGATCAGCGTGAACAGGCGGCGTGCGGTCGCGAAGTCGGTCTCGACCTTGCCCTCAAGCCGTTCGAGTAGCAGTTCGGCGGCACTGTTGTGGATGCCCCGCCGCGCCATGTCGATGGTTTCGATCTCGGCCGGGGTCGCCTTGCGAATCGCCTGATAATAGCTGTCGCAGATCGCGAAATATTCGCGGATCGGACGGCGGAAGCGGGCCATGCCGATCAGCAGCGTTTCAAGCAACTGGCCGCTCTCGTCGCTGATATCCATCGCCAATCGCCCGTCATTGACCGAAAGGTGGAGGTGATACGGCCCTTTGGCCCCGCGTTCGGCGGCGCGCAGCGGTTTAAAGGTGTTTTCCTCGATCAGGTCATAGATCGCCACGCGACGTTCCTGTTCGACATCGGCGTTGCGCCACAGGATCGTCGCCTCGTCCAGCGTGACCTGGGCAATGCGATAGGCGCCCGGGCCTCCGGCGGCGGGCGAAATCGGCAGGGAATCGGGCGGCGTGTCGGCCATGACACCTGCCTTCGCAGATGGAGGGCCCGCACTTCAAGCACTTCGATCAAATCTCCCCGCTATCCACAGCCGCATGAAAAAATATTGGCGCGTTTCGCCCTTGCGTGGCGCGCTGTGACATGGGCATCAGGGACCGATGGCCGAACCCGAAAAAGTGACCCCGATCAACGCCTCATCTCCGGCGTCCGACACCGCTGCACGCAAGCTGCCGTCCAATCTTGAGGCGGAGGCGGCGTTCCTCGGCGCGGTGCTGATCGACAATCGCGTGATCGAGGAATTGCAGGTCCCGGTGCGCCCCGAACACTTCTTCGAACCGCTTCACCAGCGCATCTACGAACGCGTTCTGACGCTGATAAACCGCAATGCGACGGCCTCGCCCGTAACGCTGCGCCCCTATTTCGAGGCGGACGAGGCGCTGAAGGAGCTTGGCGGCACCTCTTATCTCGCACAGCTCACCGCCAGCGGCGCCGGCCTGCTTGCACCGCGCGAACTGGCCCAGCAGATCTATGATCTTGCACTTCTGCGCGAATTGGTGAGCGTGGGCCGCGATCTGGTTGAAGGTGCGCTCGACACCTCGGAAGACACCTCGCCGATGGACCGGATCGCGCAGGCCGAGGCAGACCTGTTCCGCGTCGCCGAAGGTGCCTCGACCGGCCGCGAGGCAGCGACTTTCCGCGATGCCGCGATGACAGCGATCAAGATGGCCGAGGCCGCGATGAATTCGGGCGGCGGCTTGTCGGGCAAGACGACGGGCCTCGAGACCATCGACCGCAAGACCTCCGGCCTGCACAATTCCGACCTCATCATCCTCGCCGGGCGTCCGGGTATGGGGAAGACCTCGCTCGCGACCAATATCGCCTTCAACTGCGCCGAGAAGCATCTCGAATGGCAGCGCGACGGCGGCGAGTTCAATTATGGTGCGCCGGTCGCCTTCTTCAGCCTGGAAATGAGCGCCGACCAGCTCGCCACCCGTATCCTTGCCGAGCAGGCCGAGATTTCGTCAGAGTCGCTGCGCAGCGGCAAGCTGACCAAGGAAGATTTCCAGCAGCTGTCCCGCGCCAGCCAGCGGCTGGCCGAACTGCCGCTCTATATCGACGACACCCCGGCACTCACCATCGCCGCCCTGCGCACCCGCGCGCGGCGCATGAAGCGACGGCACGATATCGGCCTTATCATCGTCGACTACCTGCAACTGCTGCAAGGCTCGGGCCGCGCCAACGACAACCGCGTGAACGAGATTTCGGAAATCAGCCGCGGCCTGAAGACGTTGGCGAAGGAGCTGCAGGTCCCGGTGATCGCGCTTTCGCAGCTCTCGCGTGCAGTCGAAAGCCGCGAGGACAAGCGCCCGCAGCTGTCCGACCTTCGCGAATCCGGCTCGATCGAGCAGGACGCGGACATGGTGTGGTTCATCTTCCGCGGCGATTACTATCACCTGCTGGTGAAGCCAGACACGCCCGACGCCAGCAGCCCGCCCGACGTGCAGGAGAAATACCGCGCGTGGGAGGAGAAGTTCGAACAGATGGTGGGCAAGGCGACGCTGATCGTCGCCAAGCAGCGCCATGGTTCCACCGGCAATGTGCCGCTCCATTTCCAGAGCGACATCACCAAATTCACTTCGCCCAATTTCAAGGATTATTCCGACTACGGCTACGAATGAGGCCGGGCGAAGTTCGCCTGAAAGCTTGATAGTCGAATGTTCGGCGGTCTATGCCCTTGGGAAAGGGAGAAAACTGACCATGCGTTCATCGATCGTTGCCGCCACCGCTCTTGCACTCGTCCTGGGGCTTGGCGCCGCGACACAAGCGACAGCGCAGGACGGCTACAGGGCGCCGCCGCAAGATGTGGCAGATATCGTCACCAGAGCGCCCAGTCCCCGCGTTTCCGTATCGCCCGATAACGACATGCTGCTGCTGATGGAGCGCGAGGCGCTTCCCCCGGTGGCCGATCTGGCAAAGCCGATGGAAAAGCTGGCAGGCCTGCGGCTCGATGCCAGCATCAACGACCGGCACGGGCCGCGATCGATCGTAGGCTTGTCATTGCAGGACGTCGCCACCGGCACCGTGCGTCCCGTCGCGCTGCCAGTGGGTGCGGACATTTCGGATGTCTCGTGGTCGGCCGACGGTTCGCGGATCGCGTTCACCAATACCCGCAGTGACGCGATCGATCTGCATGTGCTCGACACGTCCAGCGCGACGGTGCGCAAGCTGATGACGGGCGGGGTCAATCCCATCTTCAAAAGCCCTTCGTGGATGCCCGACGGATCGCTGCTGGTGCTGACGATTCCGGATGGGCGGGGCGCCATGCCGGTCGAATCCCTCACGCCGCGCGGGCCGGCCATTCAGGATGCATCGGGCGGGCAGGAAGCCCAGACGCGCACCTATCAGGACCTGCTTGAAAACCCGCATGACGAGGCGATGTTCAAATGGCTGACGACCAGCCAGCCGGTGATTATGGATGCCGATGGTGCCAACAAGCGCAAGGTCGGCGAGCCCCGGATCTATACCAGCGTCGCAGCGTCGCCTGATGGCAAATACCTGCTGATGGAATGGCTGACGGAGCCTTTTTCCTATCAGGTTCCCTGGTCTCGCTTCCCCACCACCACGGCGGTCTACACAACCGGAGGTAAGCTTGTTGCGACCATCGCCCAACAACCGCTGGCCGATGCCCTGCCGGTTGAGGGCGTGGTGACCGGCCGCCGCAACATCGCATGGCACCCGAGCGAGGATTCGCTGCTGGTATGGGCCGAGGCGCAGGATGGCGGCGATCCGCGGGTTAAATCCGACAATCGCGACAATCTGTTTGCGCTTGCCGCGCCTTTCGGTGGCGAGCCCCGCCTGCTCGCCAAGCTGGAAGATCGTGCGTCGGGAGCGCTGGGGATCGAGAATTCCGATGATCTGATCGTCTACGAATATGACCGCGACACGCGCGAGCTGCGCCAGACGCTGGTCGATGTGGCCGGAACGGACGCTCCGCGCCAGCTGAGCTTGCGCAACATTCAGGACGCCTATGCCGATCCCGGCAGTCCGGTGATGACCACGACCGATCAGGGCAAGTCTGTGGCCCGCATGAGCAATGGCAAGCTTTTGCTGACCGGCTCCGGCGCGACCCCGGAAGGGCTACGTCCGTTTCTGCGCAGCTTTGACCTTGCCACGCTGGAAACCGGGGAAATCTGGCGCAATTCCGGCGAGCAGCTGGAATCGGTGATCGACGTGATCTCGCCCGATGGCAGCAGCTTCATCACCTATTACGAAAGCCCCACCAATCCGGGCAATATAAAGCTGCACGACGGTGGGACGGAGAGGTTTCTGACCGACTTCCCCGATCCCCATCCCGAACTCACCGGGATCAAGCGCGAGCTGGTGAAATACACGCGCGCCGACGGGGTCGAACTGACGGCGACGCTGTATCTGCCGCCCGAATATAAGGAAGGCGACAAGGTGCCGGTGGTCGTCTGGGCCTATCCGCGAGAATTCAACAATGCGGAAACGGCGGGGCAGAACCGGGATTCGCCATACCGCTTCACCCGCATTGGCGGATATTCCCACCTGTTCTTCCTGACGCAGGGCTATGGCGTGCTTGACCGTGCATCAATGCCGGTCGTGGGTGCGGACCCCGAAACGGTCAACGACAGCTTCATCGAACAGGTCGTCGCCAATGCGCAGGCCGCGATCGACTTTACCGTGGAACGCGGCTTTGGCGACGGGGTGCGCGTGGGCGTGGGCGGGCACAGCTACGGGGCCTTCATGACCGCTCATCTGCTCGCGCAGAGCGATCTGTTCCGCGCCGGCATTGCACGGTCGGGGGCCTATAACCGCACGCTGACGCCGTTCGGCTTCCAGTCGGAACGGCGCGTGTTCTGGGACACGCCCGAAACCTATTATCGCCTCAGCCCGTTCATGGCCGCTGACAAGGTCAACGAACCGATCCTGTTCATTCATGGACAGAACGACAGCAATTCGGGCACCTTCCCGGAACAGTCGGAACGGATGTTCGCGGCGGTCAAGGGAACCGGCGGTATCGCGCGGCTGGTAATGCTGCCGCACGAAGACCACGGCTATAGCGGGCGCGAGTCGGTGCTGCACACCCTGGCCGAGATGTTCGACTGGTTCGATCAGCACGTGAAGAACGCAGCCACCCCCGAAACTTCGGCGGCATCTTCGGCGGATTGAGCGGAAAGGCCGCTAGCGCGCCGAGAGGCGACTGACGCGGTAATCGGCGAGCGACATCCAGTAGGCCAGCCGCCAGCGCAGCCGGGTTAGCGGGCTGGCCTGCCGCGCATACCATTGCGGGGTAACGGTGATGCTCGCTTGCTCGAGATGGTCGATCATCTCGCGCAGACGCGCCGCCACCTCTGCGTCTGCGATCCGCACCATCAGTTCGACATTGATGCGGAAGGACCGCTTGTCGAGATTGGCGCTGCCGACATAGCTGGCATCATCAACAACCAGCAGCTTCATGTGCAACTTGCACGGCTGGAACTCGAATATCCGCACCCCGGCGGCGAGCAGCTTCTTGTAGAGCAGCCTTGCCATGTCGATCGCCGCGCCGATGTCTGACTTGCCGGCCATGATCATCCGCACCCTGCCGCGGCGCGCGACCTTGGTGATCTGCGAACGGAAGCTGCGCGGCGGAGAGAAATAGGCCGACACCGCATCCAGCCGCCGGGCGCGCGACAGATCCTTGCGGAAATGCCAGGCCCAGTGCCCCTGCCGCACCAGCGGACCGCCAACCAGCAGCCGCACCGGCCCGTCGCCGCCATCCCAGCGGCTGACAATCTCGCGCAGGCTGCGCAACTGTTCGACACGGCCCGTTTCCTCGCTTTCTACCCAGCGATCGACCAGCGCGAACCATTCGGCAAATTTCGCCACCACCGGCCCTTCGATCATCACCGCCAGATCGCACCAGCCGTTTTCGGCAGGCGGCTTGAAGTAGTGATCCGAGACATTGGCCCCGCCGGTGATCACGCGCGTACCGTCGGCAATGGCGATCTTCTGATGGTTGCGGATCAGGTAGCGGCTGCTCCAGCGCGAGGAAAACACCGCGAAGCTGCCGCCAGCCTCGGAAAGCGGCGCGAAGAAGGCACGGCCCGCGTCATTGCCGAAATCGTCGACGATCAACCGGACCGCCACGCCCCGCAGCGCCGCCGCGATCAGCGCATCGCGCACCTGCGTTCCCGAAGCGTCGTCGTCGAACAGATAATAAAACAGTTGCAGGCTCTCGCTGGCGTTCCCGATCAGATCGAGCAGCGCGGAAAGCCGGTCTTCGCCATGGGGCAGAAAGGTGAATTCGTGTCCCTGCGCGGCAACCACGAAACGCGCCGGATCGCGGTAATGCTGCGGATCCTGCGGCGAGGCCGCACCAGTTTTCTGCCCTTCCATGGAGGACAGCATAACCCCAAGCGCACGCGGGGGCGATAGGGCTTTGCCCCCGCCCGCCGCGCGGCCGGTCAGATATTGATACTGGTCGGGATCAGGCTGGGTTGAAGATAGGGATAGGGTCGCCGCCGTTCGGCATTGCGCGCGGCGATCTGGGCATCGACGCTCGCCAGATGTGCCTGGAACGTCGCCAGCGGACCTTCCGGCGCGGTCACCTGCGGATCGGCGAACCACGCATCATAAGGCGCATTGGTGCTGCGATAGTCCCCCAGCGGCCGGTAATGCAGCGAACCGAGCAATTCGAGCACATTGAGCTGTTCCAGCGCCAGCGCCATCGGCGGCATCATCGCCAGCCAGCCGGTCTTGTCCTGCCCGCCTTGAGAGGTAGGCGCGCTTTGCCAGCCCGCACCCGTGACTGCAGGGGCAAAGGCCATGATGTCCTTCTGGGGGAAATTGACTGCGGCGTGCTGCGCGCTCGCTGTGAAGATGATCATGGTGCAGGCATCCACCAGCGCCGCGACGCTGTTGATCGGGCCAAAGCCCTTCACCTTCGCCTCGCCCGCCACACAGGCGGCCCACGCGGCAAGCTCGCTGTCGCCGGTCACGTCGGCATCGCTGGCATAATAGAGGCCGACATAGGCCTTCACCCAGCCATGGATCGCCTCCCACACCAGCAGCGCATCGTCGCGATAGGGGAATTCTGCCAGCGCCGATCCCGGCCCGACCCCGCGCGCGGCGAGATCTTGCGGCAGCATCTTGGCAGTGAAGTCGAAGTCGAGCCGCGCCGCCACCGCAAGCGCCTGCGTCGAATGAATCGTGCCCGCGAAGATGTGGTCGATCGGGCCATCAGGTGCGATCAGCGAGGTTGCGGCAGCCTCGTTGATGAACAACGTGCCTTCGAAATGCGGCACCAGCAGCGCCCATATGGGGTGCACCGTCGCGAGGTGGCGGTGGGTTGCCATTGCCACGCCCTCGATCACCAGATGGGTGCGTGCGAGGTGGGCGACCAGTTCATGATAATTGCCGTCGGCCACCTGCACGATAAGCTTGGCCATTTCCCATCCCCACTGCTCGGCAGCGACCACAGTGGGCGTGAAGATCGGCCATTCCTCCGGATCCTGTCCACACTGGATCGCTACAGGGACAAGACTGGAACCGCCCGGCGGAACCGCGAACAGCGCGAGCGGCTGCCACACATATTTCGCCAAACCGCCCCAGCTGCCCGGATCAAGCGTACCCAGCACGGCATAGTCGAGCATGAACAGCCGTCCTTCGGCCAGCGCCGCAGCGAGCGTGTCGCCATTGACGATATCGGCATAGGCGGCCTCGGAAAGCGGGAAATTGGCCGGCAACGCATCGCCGACAGCCGCAATCAGCATCGCGTTGGGGCCCTGCACGCGCAGCGCGGCGAATTCGGCATCGTCCTCGAATGTCCAGGCGATCTCGGGCAGCGGCAGCGTGTCGAACAATGCGCGGTAGGCATCGAGGCCCGCCGTCGCCGTGCCGCCAAGCCCGGCAGCATCGTCGATCTTCATCAGTTCTTCCAGCCGCGCCTTGTGCGCCTTGAGCGCGGCGATCCGCGTCTCGCGCTCGGCATGGGCGACCGCGGCTTCGAGATCGCTTACCAGATGGCCCAGAAAGCTTTCATGCGTAGGTTGCGGCGGAGCGACCAGCTTCGCGGTCGAGGCTTCGATCGCGTCGCATTCAGCCAGGGCCGCTTCGAATTTCGCACGCGGGGTATCGATCTCGCCGCGATCAACCCCGCCCAGTTTTACCGCCAGTGCGTTGCGCACAATTTGAAGGCTGATGCCGATCAACAGGCCCCACCATGCCAGCGTCGGCAGATTGTCGGCCGGAACGCTCTGCGCCAGCGGCACACCCGGGAGAGTGGCGACATCGTCGTTCCAGACATAGACCGCTTGGCTCTGTGCGATCTGCGCCGCGCGGGCGGCTTTTTGTGCAGGTGTATCCTGCTGCGGCAGTGTCGGCGCAGCGGGCGGCACAGGGGCTTCCAGCGATCCGGCCTGGGGGATAATTGACGACTGAAAGCTCATAAGGGCGCTCCTCGTTCCGTGGTTACCCGGGGGCCTAGAGCGCACCGGTTAAATATCCGTCAGCCGGCCGATAACCCGCTGTTTGAACGAATTTTAGTTCGTAAGTTAATCAAGCGAACTTCGTTAACGAGCATTTTACATTCTCGCCTTAACCGCTGTGGCATGAGAGGGGTCGTCACCAGCTTGCGCCAGCGCTTCATGCCGCCGATTCCGGACGCCATCCGGGACGACTTCACCATACTGCGGGCCAAGCGCGTCGAGACGCAGTCCCCCATGATGTACATCATGCTGCTGGCCACCACGCCGACTGCGGCATGGGCCGGGGCAGCGGATCTGCATTGGGCGATACGCTTCGGGATGCCGGCACTGCTGGCGATCCTGTGCGTGCTCGGCCTGATCGAAAACAGGATCAGCCGCAGGCGCCACCTCAGTCTGCGCCGGGCGCGGCTGATCGTGAAGAAGACAAGCACCGTATCCGGCTGGGTCGGCGTGATGTGCAGCAGCTGGGCAGTGATAAACTGGTTCGCCTCCCCGCCGGACAGCCACGCAAACTTCGCCATGATCATCGCCATGGGATCGCTGGCCACGGCCTATTGCCTGTCCTCGATCCGCTTTGCCGCGATCCTCAATCTGGTGATCGGCGTTGTGCCGATTTCCTCGCTGATGCTGTCGTCGGGCAAGCCGGCGGAAATGGCGGCGGCAACCAGTCTGCTGCTCGCCACCGTCATTCTGGTGCGCTTCATTATGCAGGGTCATGCGATGCTGGTCGATCTGCTCCAATTGCAACAGCAGACCCGCGACCTTGCCCACACCGATCCCTTGACCGGCCTTGCCAACCGCCGCGCGCTTGACGAACGGATTGCCGAGCTGGTGCGGCCTGCCGCCGAGGTATCGCCGTTCAGGCTGGCCTTGCTCGATCTTGACGGGTTCAAGCCGGTCAACGACCGCTACGGTCACGGGTTCGGCGACAAGCTGCTATGCTCGGTCGCCGAGCGGCTGCGCGAAATCGTCGGGGATGATGGGCTGGTGGTGCGTCAGGGCGGCGACGAATTCGCCATATTGCTGCCCCCCGGATCGCCGCTCAATGCCTCGCCGGTCGCCGACAGGCTGCTGATCGCGCTAGTTCGCCCGCACCTGATCGACGATGTGCCGATAACGGTCGGAGCCAGCGTCGGGCTTGCGCAGTGGCCGGACGACGGCAAGCTGCCTGACGATCTGTTCGACCACGCAGACCGCGCATTGTATCGCGCCAAAGCCGAACTGCGGGCGCCGGACGCGCCATTGGGCGAAGCGAAGGGCTATGTCTCGCTATCTGCTTGAGCCCGCGTCGTTACGACTGCCGCGGCGCGCATTATCTTGACTGGCGCCCCTTGCATCCCTACCTGCCCATTCTTCCCGTTTCCCTGCGAATCGTAAAAAAGGCCGCCCATGGCACGCGTTACCGTTGAAGATTGCGTCGACAAGGTTCCCAACCGCTTCGACCTCGTCCTGCTTGCTGCGCAGCGCGCGCGGGAAATCTCTGGCGGCAGCGAACTGACCATCGACCGCGATCGTGACAAGAATCCGGTCGTCGCGCTGCGCGAGATTGCCGAGCAGACCGTTCAGCCCAAGGAGCTGCACGAAGCGCTGGTGACCAGCCTGCAGAAGATCCTGCCCGACGATGAGGACGAGGCCGACGAGATCGGCTCGCTGAGCCAGTCGGCCGAAGCCCTGCGCATTACCGCCTCGGCACCTGCGCGCACCACTTCGATTGGCGGCGATTACGACGGCTAATCTGTTACATTCAAAGACTTAAGACATTTTTAGGGGCGGATTTCGGCCAAATAAGCGCCGATTTCGCCCCTTTTTCGTGCGATCTCGCCCGATTTGACCGCAGTTTGACCCCGTTTGCGCGCCGCTTGCACTTGTGCGGGGGGGCGCTATCCCATGCCCCTGTAATAAAGACGTAACACGAGGGGCAGCCGGACCAGATGGCTTCGATCGCGGTCTACAGCGTCAAGGGCGGTGTCGGAAAGACCACGCTGGCGGTCAACCTGGCATGGTGCTCGGCGACGATCTCGCGGCGCAAAACGCTGTTGTGGGATCTCGATCCTTCGAATGGTTCGGGCTTCCTGCTCGGCATCGACCCGAAGAAAAAACGCAGCGCCGACAGCGTGTTTGCCGACGGGGCAGACCCGCTCAAACTGGTGCAGGCGACCGGATACCCCAATCTTGATCTGCTACCGGCGGACGAAAGCATCCGCACCCTCGGCCGCCAGCTTGACCGACTGGGCAAAAAGAAGCGTCTTTCCAAGCTGGTAGAGGGGCTGGCGAAGCACTACGACCGGATCATCTTCGATTGCCCCCCGGTGCTCAACGAAGTCAGTGCGCAGGTTATGCGCGCAGCCGATCTGGTAATCGTGCCATTACCCCCCTCACCGTTATCCTCCCGCGCTTTCGAGGTCGTGGTCGAGGAAGTGCGCGGCAGCGGCAAAGGCCATCCGCCGATCCTGCCCGTCCTGTCGATGGTGGACATGCGCCGGACTCTTCACCGCGAAGCGCGCGAGGCCAATCCCAAATGGCCCGCGATTCCTCTGGCAAGCGCGGTCGAACAATGTGCGGTGGAAAGGAAGCCGGTGGCTGCATTTGCACCCCGCTCGCCCGCAGCGCGCGCCTTTGCCCAGTTGTGGACGGCAATCGAACGCAAGCTTGCTTCGCGCTGACCGCACACGACAAGCCGCTGGTCTCATGCACGGTTTGGCGCCATAGTTGCGCGCGCCACAGGGATTGAAGGGCGCAGAGACATGAACGGTATCGGCGAAGGGATCGGCGCAGCGATCGAAGGCGGCTTGCTCTCGCGCGCGGTCGAGCCGGTGCACGGCGAGGCATCCGGCGCGCCCCACGCCCCATCCGAATGCGCAAATTGCGGTGCTACCGTCACCGGGCATTATTGCGGGCAATGCGGGCAGAAAGCCCATGTTCACCGCAGTCTCGCCGCGATCGCGCACGACATCATGCACGGCGTGCTCCATCTCGACGGCAAGCTCTGGAACACCCTGCCCCTGCTCGCCTTCAAACCGGGTCAACTGACCCGCCGTTTCATCGAGGGCGAACGTGCCAAGTTCGTCAGCCCGATGGCGTTGTTCCTGTTCAGCGTCTTCGCGATGTTTGCGGTGTTCCAGATGGTGGGGATTTCAGTCTCCGATGATCTTACCCAGGGCTGGGCCAACTATGGCGACAAGGCCGATCAGTCGGTGTTCCGCGACAACATCCGCGAACAGATCACCACGCTTGAACAGGAACGCGACCGCCTGTCCAAGGCCGACCCGCGCCGCGCGGAAATCGCCGACGAGCTCAAGGGGCTGGAGATGGTGCTGGACGGAAACCCGATGGTTCTGACCGAGGGCGAGGATGTCACATTCAGCGCGACCGGCATCGAAACGCTGGACAAAGGCATCATCGCGAAGTGGAAGAAGAACCCGGGCCTCATGCTCTACAAGCTACAGTCGAACGGGTACAAGTTCAGCTGGCTGCTGATCCCGTTGTCGATCCCTTTCGTGTGGCTGCTGTTCGCATGGAAGCGGCGCTTCAAGGCTTATGACCACGCGGTGTTCGTCACCTATTCACTGGCTTTCATGTCGCTGCTGTTCATCGCGGTTTCGATCCTTGGCACGGTCCCCGGAGGCGGCGGCTGGGCTTTTGCTCTGTTCGCCATTGCGGCCCCTCTCCATCTCTACAAGCAACTGAAGAACGCTTACGGTCTTACCCGTTTTTCCGCGCTTTGGCGGTTCTTCATACTGCTTGGGTGCATCCTTGTCGTCCAGTTGCTGTTCCTCCAGGCGCTGCTCGTGCTGGGCGCGTTCTGACAATCGGCAAACAAAAGGGGCGCCGGAATTGCTCCCGGCGCCCCTGCTTATGATGCGTCTGCTGGTGATCAGGCGCCCTGAGGGGCCTCGCCACTCTTGCCGCCGAAGCGCTTGCCCGCCTTGGGAATGGCAGAACCATGCACCGGCGCCGGAATACTCGGACCGCGCGGGGCATCGGGACGGTCGATCTTGCCTGTCTCGAGCAGGGTCTTGATTTCCTCACCCGTCAGCGTTTCGTATTCCAGCAACGCCTGAGCGAGCAGATGGAGCTGGTCCTCGTTGGTCTTGAGGATGTCGGTCGCACGCTGGTGGGCGCCCTCGACCAGCCCTTTGATCTCCGTATCGATCAGCTCGTTGGTCTTGCCCGAACGGAAGGTCCGCTGCGCCGCACCCATGCCGAGATAGCCTTCCGACTGCTCTTCGTACTGGAGCGGGCCGAGCTTGTCCGACATGCCCCACTGGGTGACCATGTTGCGGGCCAGATTGGTCGCATACTGGATGTCGGACGAGGCGCCCGAACTGACCTTGTCGTGGCCAAAGATGATCTCTTCCGCAACGCGCCCGCCCATCGCGACCGAGAGGTTCGCATGCATCTTGTCGCGGTGGTAAGAATAGCTGTCACGCTCCGGCAGGCGCATAACCATGCCCAGCGCGCGGCCGCGCGGAATGATGGTGGCCTTGTGGATCGGATCGGACGCGGCCTCGTGGACCGAGACGATCGCATGGCCGGCCTCGTGATAGGCGGTCATCTTCTTCTCGTCGTCGGTCATCACCATGGAGCGACGTTCGGCGCCCATCATCACCTTGTCCTTGGCGTCTTCGAACTCCTGCATCGCCACCAGCCGCTTGTTGCGGCGCGCGGCAAGCAGCGCAGCTTCGTTGACGAGGTTGGCAAGGTCCGCGCCCGAGAAGCCTGGAGTGCCGCGTGCGATCACGCGCGGGTTCACGTCGGGAGCAAGCGGCACCTTCTTCATGTGCACGCCGAGGATCTTCTCGCGCCCGTCGATGTCGGGCACCGGCACAACCACTTGACGGTCGAAACGGCCCGGACGCAGCAGCGCCGGGTCAAGCACATCGGGGCGGTTTGTAGCGGCGATGATGATGATACCCTCATTCGCCTCAAAGCCGTCCATCTCGACCAGCAGCTGGTTCAGCGTCTGCTCGCGCTCGTCGTTCGAATTGCCGAGACCGTGACCGCGCGAGCGGCCGACCGCGTCGATTTCGTCAATGAACACGATGCAGGGCGCGTTCTTCTTTGCCTGTTCGAACATGTCGCGCACGCGGCTCGCACCGACGCCGACGAACATTTCGACAAAGTCGGAACCCGAGATGGTGAAGAACGGCACGCCGGCCTCACCCGCAATCGCGCGGGCGAGCAAGGTCTTGCCGGTGCCGGGCGAGCCGACCAGCAGCGCGCCCTTGGGGATCTGGCCACCCAGTTTGGAGAACCGCTGCGGATCGCGCAGGAACTCGACGATCTCCTGCAATTCGTCGCGCGCTTCATCAATGCCCGCGACGTCGTCAAACGTCACACGGCCCGAACGTTCGGTCAGCAGCTTGGCCTTGGACTTTCCGAAGCCCATCGCGCCGCCGCCGCCGCCCTTCTGCATCTGGCGCAGCGCAAAGAAGGCAATCCCGAGGATCAGCAGGAACGGCAAGGAGTTCAGCAGAATGAAAAGGATCACGCTCTGCTGCTCGCGCTGCTTGCCGGTAAACTGCACCCCGTTCTGTTCCATCAGGCGGGTGATTTCGATGTCGTTGGGAACCGGCACAGTCGAGAACGGCTCTCCGTTCTTGAGCTTGCCGGTGATGAGCTCTTCGCCCATCTGCACATCCTGCACTTCACCCTGAGCCACAGCCTCGCGGAAGTCGGAATAGCGGATCGCGGTGCCCGGGGTCTGCCCGGCATTGCTGAACAACGTGACGACCAGCAACAGGGCCAGGAAAATCCCGCCCCAGATCATCAGCTGCCGCACCCACGGATTGGGGCCATCAGGCTGCTGCTGGGGATCGTTCTGCTCGCTCATCGGCTGGATTCCTTTCGTCCCCGATAATGTAGGGTGCACAAGGTGAATGGCAAGATAATGCGCATGGGCGTGCATGATGCCATTTTTCGAACAGGGTGATGCGGATTATCCATGATCCGCCCCGCTTGTGGGCACGCCATAGGCTGCAAGAAAAACGTCGACCGCCCCATGGATCCGGCGCGCACGGTTTTCCGGAGTGACTTCCGCACCGAACCGCCGCTCGAGATCGCCCATGCCCTTGCACATCGAAACAAACTGCTCGGCTGCAAGCTGGGCATCATCCACGACAAGCTCGCCGGCGTCATGCGCATGCCGCAACCACGTCGCAAAGGCATGCTTCATGCGCCATGGTCCGGCTTCGAGAAATGCCGCGCCGATCGCCGGTTCGGCCTCGGTCTCGGCGGCGATACGGCGTTCGAACTGGATCATCTCCGGGCGGAACAGGAAGGCGAAAATCGCCTCGCCGATCGCGGTGAGACGGTCGCGGATGGTGCCCTGCGGCATTGCGTCGAGCGAAAAATGGCCGCGCATTTTCTCGCATTCGCATTCGACTGCCGCGGCGAACAGCGCGCGCTTTTCGCCGAACTGGTTGTAGATCGTGACCTTGGAAACACCGGCATCGGCGGCGACCTGTTCGATTGAAGTCGCGGCATAGCCCTGTTCGAAGAAATGCCGCGCGGCGGTGTCGATGATCGCGCGGCGTTTGGCGGAGTCGAGCGGCCGGCCCGCGCGGCGCGGGCCGGAAAATGCTGATTTTGCGGATGAACCGCCGATTGACAAAGTGAACGACTCCGTTCATTTAAACGCAATCGTTCAATAATGCTTTGATTCGTCTCTCCGCGCAACCCTGCCCTCTCGCTAAGGTTTCCCCCCGCGTGCTCTGGATAGCCATCAGGATGCTTACCGGCGATGCCCAGAAGTTCTACGGGCTGCTGTTCGGCATTGCCTTTTCGACCCTGCTCATCACCCAGCAGATGACGATTTTCGTCAATCTGGTCGAACGCGGGGCAAGCGGTGTCTACAATGCCCCCGAGGCCGAAGTCTGGGTGATGGACCCGGTCAGCCGCACCACCGACGTCAGCTACGCCATGCCCTCGACCGCGCTCGACAAGGTGCGATCGGTTCCCGGCGTCGAGTGGGCGGTGCCGCATCTGCGTGCCCAGGCAAATGTCCGGACCAAGGACGGCGACCTTGAAGGTGTGGGGGTGATCGGGGTCGACGACGCGACGCTGATCGGACTGCCGAAGCGCATGGCAAACGGCGACAAATCGGTGCTGTTCGCTCCTGATACCGTGGTGATCGATGACGTCGGAGTCACCCGCCTGTTCTCGAACGGGGCCAGCCCGCTTGGCGAACGGCTCGAACTTAACGACCAGCGCGCTGTGATCCGCGGTGTTTCCGACGCCATCCCGAGCTTCACAAGCACCGTGGTGCTCTACACCCGCTATTCCAATGCGCTCAACTTCGTCCCGGGCACCCGTAACCGCCTCAGTTTCGTGCTGGTGGGTGTCAGAAAGGGCGAAACACCCGAGGCAGTCGCCGCGAGGATCGAAAAGGAGACCGGATTGAAAGCCGAGACCCGCGAGGAATTCGCGCAAGCGGGCATCAACTTCATCATCGAAAATACCGGCATCCCGACCAATTTCGGAATCACCGTGTTTCTCGGTTTCGTCGTCGGGGTGGCGATCGTGGGGCTGACTTTCAGTCTCTTCATCCGCGACAATATCAAGCAGTTCGGCGCACTCAAGGCGATCGGCGTAACCAACCGCAAGATTATGGGCATGGTCGCCTCGCAAGCGGGGCTCGTGGGCATGATCGGCTATGCGCTGGGTGTGATTGGCACGGTCGCCTTTATTCGCGCGTTCAGTTCCAACCCCTTCTTCAAAGGCTTCTACATCCCCTGGCAGATCCCGTTGATCAGCCTTGCAGCGGTGATCGTGATCCTTGCCATCACTGGACTGATTGCCATCCGTTCCGTCCTGAAGACCGAGCCGGCGGCGGTGTTCCGGTGAGCAAGGCAGACATCATGGACACCACAGCCATCGGCGGCTGCGCGCCCGAGGCGGCGATCTGCGCGCGCGGCATCATACGCGAGTTCGAAGCAGGCCAATCGACTATCCGCGTGCTCCACGGCATCGACACCGACATCCGCTCGGGGGAGATGACCTATGTCGTGGGAGAAAGCGGATCGGGGAAGACGACGCTGATCTCGATCATGTGCGGCATCCTCTGGCCCACCGAGGGAGAGGTGAAGGTATTCGGCACCGACATCTACAAGCTGTCCGACACCGAGCTGGTCAATTTCCGCCTCAACAACATCGGCTTCATTTTCCAGCAGTACAACCTGATCCCCTCGATCGATGCCGCCGCCAACGCTGCGGTGCCGCTGATCGCGCAAGGCGTACCGCTGCACGAAGCGCGCGAACGGGCGATGGTGCTGCTCGACAAGCTCAATATCGGCGATCAGGCCAACAAATTGCCGCGCCAGCTTTCGGGCGGCCAGCAACAGCGGGTCGCCATCGCCCGCGCGCTCGTGCATGAGCCGCGTCTGGTGGTGTGCGACGAACCCACCGCCGCGCTCGACGCACGATCAGGCAGAAGGGTGATGGACCTGCTGCGCGAAGTGGCGGTCGCCCCGGACCGGGCCTGCATTATCGTCACCCACGACAACCGCATCTTCGATCTCGCCGACCGTATCATCGTGCTCGAGGACGGGCGCATCACCCATGACGGCAAGGAAATGCCCGATGATCACTGATGCCGCCGCCTCCTTTCCCC
This sequence comes from Erythrobacter fulvus, assembly GCF_028595285.1. Taxonomy (GTDB): domain Bacteria; phylum Pseudomonadota; class Alphaproteobacteria; order Sphingomonadales; family Sphingomonadaceae; genus Erythrobacter; species Erythrobacter fulvus. The sequence goes on from NZ_JAQQXQ010000012.1 coordinate 78,437, forward strand.
TTTCCCATCAGTCGAGGACAACATGGCTCTCTCGCTCCGCAATCTGAGTTTCTCGCGTCAGATCCTGCCGGTCATTGCGGTGATCGGTGTGATCCTTGCTGCCTATTACATTTTCGGCGGCCTGCCTGACCGCAGCACCAGCGAACCCGCAGAACAGCCACCCAAAGCGGTCGGCGAGCTCGCCGATGCGCCCCGCGTTGCCGGCGCGGGTATCGTCGAGCCGGCAAGCGAGGTGATCGACATCGGCTCGGCGCTGTCCGGTCTCGTGACCGATGTCCGGGTGAAGCCGGGCGACAATGTGGCGGCAGGCGAGGTGCTGTTCCTCGTCGATGCCCGCGCGGCGCGGGCCAATCTGGTGCAGGCCAATGCCGCAATTGCCGAGGCGCGTGCCGCCATTACCGAGGCGATGACCGCGCAAGCCACCGCGCGCCAGCAGCTCGATCTCTATCGTAGCCTGACCGATCCTGCTGCGGTGAGCCGATCCGAGGTGATCCGTGCCGAGGGCGAGGAAGCTGCCGCCACGAGCCGTCTTGGTCTTGCCAAGGCACGCCTTGCCGCGGCCCAGGCTGCCGCAGCAGCATCCCGCACCGAAATCGAGCGCCTGACGGTGCGCGCACCGATTGCCGGCGAAATCCTCGCGGTGAACATCCGCCCGGGCGAATTTGTTGCCACTCAGGGCGGGGGCGGGAACCAGCCTTTTATCCAGATGGGCCAGACCGACCCGCTTCACGTGCGCATCGACATTGATGAGAACGAGGCCACGCGGCTCAAGCTCGGCGCGCCGGCTGTGGTCAGTCCACGCGGTGCGGCGGAACTTCACGTCAACGCCGCCTTCGTCCGCGCCGAGCCGCAGGTGGTACCGAAACGCTCGCTTACAAACAGCGCTGCGGAGCGGGTGGACGTGCGCGTTCTTCAGCTGATCTATGCGCTGCCAAAGACCGACAATTTCCGCGTCGGGCAGCAGGTCGATGCCTTTATCCCGGCTACCGACGCGCCCGCGGACAAGGATGACTGAGCGATGATCCGCGCCACCCACCGCCCGCGTGCGCACCTCGCCGCGGCATTCTTGCCGCTCGCGCTTGCCGCCTGCGCATTGCAACCTGCCCCCGAGATCGCAACCCCGACACCCGATCTGCCCGAAAGCTATTTCTATCGGCCGGAAAACGGTACGAGCGCCGGGCTCGCCGCCTTGCTTCCGCCCGACGATCCGGCCTATGCCGCTCTGGCCGACGCCGCGCTCGCCAATGCGCCCAGCCTGGCGGAGGCCGCAGCGCGGATCGAAAGCGCACGGGCGGGAGCGCGCCGCGCCGGAGCCGAACGCCTGCCCAACATTGCGGCCGATGCCAACGTGCGCCGTAACCGCATTAACACCGCACAGTTCGGGGCAGCCGGGCAGCAGGGCTTTATCCCCGCCGAACAGACATCATACGGAGCGAATATCACCGCGAGCTGGGACGCGGACGTTTTCGGGCGCCTGAAGGCGCAGGAGCGCGCGGCACTGGCCCGGATCGATGCTGCCAGCGCTCAGGCACGGGGCGTGCGTATCGCGTTGCTAGCGGAGATTGCCGGAAGCGTGATCGATTGGCGAGTGCTTGCCGCGCGCGCGGCGGCGCTGGAAAGCGACGCCGCGGCTGCCTTGCGGCTGGCCGAACTGGCCGGAACGCGCGAACAGGCCGGAATTGCCCCGGGCTTCGATCGCGTCCGCGCCGAAGCCCAGGCCAGCGCGTCGCGATCGCGCCTCGTGGCGCTCGAAAGTGAACGCGCACGGATCGTCGGGCGGCTTGTGACACTGACCGGACAAAGCGCAGCCGAGGTTTTCGCAGCGCTGGCGACCCCGGGGCCGACCATGACACTGCCTCCGCCGCCCCCCGCCCTACCCTCCGAACTGCTTACCAATCGACCCGACGTCGCCGCGGCGGCTGCCAATCTGGCGGCCAGCGATGCCGATCTTGCGGCCGCAGCGCGCGCACGCTTTCCGCGCCTGACGCTATCGGGCGTTATCGGCCTGCTCGCCTTCGACCCGGCCGACCTGTTCAACGATTCGATTGTCGGCAACCTCGCCGCCGGGATCGCGGGCCCATTGCTCGATTTCGGGCGTGTCGGCGCAGGGATCGACGCCGCTGCGGCTGACAAGCGCGCTGCTTTCGCGGCCTATCGCGGCGCAGTATTCCAGGCACTGGGCGATGCCGAAGCCGCCTATGGCCTCGTTGCGGCGAGCGATGCCGAAGTGCGTGCAACGATCAAGGAGCGGGATGATCTGGAGCGCGCCGCGCAACTCGCGGATTCGCGTTATCGCGCAGGCTTGGCGGGCTTTTCCGACGTACTCGAAGCCCGCCGTGCTGCGGATGCCAGCGGAGAGCGGGCAGCAGCAGCAGCCGGCCGCGCGGCCCGTTCGCGGGTGGTCTTGTGGCAGGCGCTCGGTGGCACGGCCGCCCCGTCAGTCGCGACGGCGGATCAGCGCTGATCGCTCACACCGGCACACCACCTCGTCGCGCTGGTTCCACATTTCGTGGACCCAGGTCACGATCCCGGCATCCGGGCGGGACTTGCTCTCCCGCAGCTCCTTGACCTCAGAGAAAGCGCGCAGCGTATCGCCGATAAACACCGGCTTGGGCGTCACCACCTTGTCGAAGCCGAGATTGGCAACCAGCGTGCCCAGCGTGGTGTCCCCTACCGACAGCCCGACCAGCAGGCTGAAGGTGAAGGTCGAATTGACAAGGATCTGTCCGAAGCCGCTGGCCTTGGCCGCCTCGACATCGAGATGAAGCGGCTGCGGGTTGTGCGTCATGGTCGAGAACAGAAGGTTGTCGGTCTCGGTCACGGTGCGGCGAATTTCGTGCTCGATCCGGTCGCCCACCTGCCACTCGTCGAAGAACTTGCCGGCCATTACACGCCGGCCTTCCAGCGGGCGACCACATCTGCCCCGTCGTCCAGACTCGACCGGACGCTGCCCGGTGTCCGGCTGAAGCGCGGCGCGGGGGCGGTGTGCCATTCGCCCTCGTGTTCAACATAGGCCGCGCGCGCCTTCATGTGCGGATGTTCGCGCGCCTCGTCGAGTGCGAGCACCGGGGCAAAGCACGCGTCCGAGCCTTCGAGCAGATCGCACCATTCGGCTTGGGTCTTGGTCAGGAACAGTGCCGCCAGCTTGTCGGCATAGTCGTCCCAGTTGGCAGGGTTCATCTGGCCCTGTGCCAGCTCTTCCGGAGCGCCTGCCTTGGCGAGCATTTCAGCGTAGAACTGCGGCTCGATCGAACCGAGCGAGATTTCCTTGCCGTCGGCGCACTTGAAGCAGCGGTAGAAATGCGCCGCGCCGCCCAGCATCCCCTTACCCCTCTCGGTGGTGATGAAGGGCCGTCCGCGTACACCGAAGAAGAAGCTCATCAGGCTGGTTGCACCGTCGACGATCGCGGCATCGACCACCTGCCCCTTGCCCGAACGTTCGCGCTCATACAGCGCGGCCATGATCCCGAAGGCGCAATACATCGACCCTCCGCCGAAATCGCCGACGAGGTTCTGCGGCGGTGTGGCGGTCTCTCCCGCCTTGCCGACCGCCGACAACGCACCCGTGATGGCGATATAGTTGATATCATGACCTGCGGCCTGAGCCAGCGGCCCGTCCTGACCCCAGCCGGTCATGCGCGCATAAACAAGACGCGGGTTTGCCGCGAGCAATTCGTCCGGCCCCAGCCCCAGCCGTTCCATCACGCCCGGACGGAAGCCTTCGATGAGCACGTCTGCACTGGCTGCTGCCTCGCGACAAAGGGCGCGCCCTTCATCGCTCTTGAGATCGAGCGCCATCCGGTGCCTTGCCCGTTCGACCACCGGATTGCTTACCTGAGTGCCGGGCCGCTCGATGCGGACCACTTCGGCGCCGAGATCAGCCAGCAACATCGCCACGTGCGGCCCCGGCCCGATTCCGCTGAATTCCAGAACCCTGAGGCCGGACAGCGGCCCGCTTGCATTGCTCATGCGTCTCTCCCTTTTCTGCGCGTCTGTGGCGCGCCTGCTGGTCAAGGGCAAGTGCCAACACAACTCGGTCTTGTCATCAGGCTGCTGACTCGATCACCCGCCCACAAGGGTAGATTGTTCTTTTTATGTTCTCGCTAAAAATGTATAAAAGCCGCAGAAATCCAAGGGAATTGGCCCTTGGATGGTCTCGGATCGTCCCAGCATTTCCCAGGCGTTCCAGACGTTTTTGCGGGCCTTATGTGGGCTCATGCGAAAACCACATTGGGAGAAGGCCCACATGCCTCTGACCGAAACCAAGCTTCGCACGCTCAAGAGCAAAGACAAGCCCTACAAAGTAGCCGACCAGCGCGGTCTCTATATCGAGGTGACCCCGTCAGGCGGCAAGCTGTGGCGATTCCGCTACCGGGTCGGCAAGACCGAGAAAAAGCTGTCGATCGGCCCCTACCCCGTGATCAATCTCAAGCAGGCGCGCAATGCCGCCGATGCCGCAAGGCATTCGGTCGCCGAAGGTGGCGACCCCGCCTTCGAGAAGCGCAAGAAAAAGATCCGCGATGAGTTCCTCTCGGCCCAGACCTTCGAGGCGGTGGCGCTGGAGTACATCGAGCAGATGATGGTCAAGAACGGGCTTGCCCAGGCAACCCTCGTCAAAGCGAACTACTTCCTCGAGCAGCTCACGCCTTCCATCGGCAATCGCCCGATCCATGACATCGAGCCGTTTGAAGTGCTGGCGCCCCTCAAGCGCCTCGAGGCGACAGGCAAGCACGAGACCGCGAAGAAGTGCCGCTCGTTCGCCGGGCGCGTGTTTCGCTACGGCGTTGCAACCACCCGCTGCAAATCCGATCCCACCGCCATGCTGAAGGGCGCGCTCGTGACACCGCGGGCGCAGCACTATGCCGCTATCCTCGAGCCCAAGGAGCTTGGCGGCCTCTTGCGCGCCATTGATGACTACACGGGCTACCTGGTCACCAAGTATGCTCTCCAGATCGCGCCGCATGTCTTCGTGCGGCCGGGCGAGCTACGCCATGCCGAGTGGCGCGAGATCGATCTTGAGGATGGGGTCTGGAAGATCCCCGCCGTCAAGATGAAGGCTCGCCGGCCACATGCTGTGCCGCTCTCGAAGCAGGTGGTCGGCTATCTCACCGAGCTTGCCACCATGCTAGGTACCGAAAGCTATGTCTTCCCGTCGGCCCGCAGCGGCATCCGTCCGGTGAGCGAGAACACGCTCAACGCTGCCTTCCGGCGCATGGGCTATTCGAAGGAGGAACTGACCGCGCATGGCCTCAGGGCCACTGCCTCAACATTCCTCAACGAATCGGGCCTTTGGAACCCCGATGCAATTGAACGGGCGCTTGCGCATGGCGACAGCAACGTGGTCCGCGGCATCCATTGCCGCGGCCAACACTGGAACGAGCGCGTTCGAATGGCGCAGTGGTGGAGCGATTACCTCGATCAATTGCGGGCAAACAAGATATTTCCAATAGCAAGAAATCGCTATGATCTGACGTGACCCCCAGCTTGCCGCCAGCTGGGATTAGAGCCGGGCGGTTGTTTTGCGCATCGGCGCGGTTGAAGCAATGAGCTGCGTAGCGGAGCCCGTAGGGCGTAGCGAAGCAGGCCATTGCTTATCCAGTTCGGCGGCGAAGGCCGCCGGCGTTATGTAGCCAAGGGACGAGTGCGGTCTCTCCCGGTTGTAATCCTCGACCCAGGCAGCGATCTCGACCCGTGCATGGGCCATGCTGAGGAACAGGGTCTCGTTGAGCAGCTCGTCGCGCATGCGACCGTTAAAGCTCTCGACGTAGCCATTCTGCAGCGGCTTGCCGCGCTCGGCGATCAGCTGGGTCAGCTCGTGCACGACGCGGTGCCCCGAGATCGAGGTATCCGGCACGGCTGCCAGGCACTCTGTGGTCACATCATCGACCACGTTGAGCACCCGGAACCGTCTGCCGGACGCCATCTGGTCGTGAACGGATTCGTAGCGAAGCGAAGAAGGGCGCTTGCGCCCAACTCGAGGCTCCAGCGCTGGTTCGGAAGTGCCAGCACCGGAGCAGGCACTCTCGTGCCGACCGCGCGTCTGCGGCTGCGTCGTCGCCTCACCGCCAGACCTTCCCCCTTGTAGAGCCGCTGGGTCTTCTTGCGGTTGATCATCACGTCCTCTCGGCGCAGCAGGATATGCAAACGGCGATAGCCAAACCGGCGGAGCTGGTTGGCCAGATCGCGCAGCTTCTCCCGGAGCGGGGCGTCATCGTCCCGGATGGAACAATAGCGCACGCTCTTGCGATCAGCATCGATGACACGGCACGCCCGCCGCTCGCTCATCGCGTGGCACGCCTGGAGATGAGCGGCAGCTTCCCGCTTAGCGGTGGGGTCACCACTTTTTTGAAAGAAGATCCTTCAAGGCTACGTTGTCCAGCATCGTATCGGCCAGCAGCCTCTTGAGCTTCGCGTTCTCGCTAGCAAGCTCCCGCAAACGTCGGGCTTCGGATACCTCCAGCCCGCCATACTTGGCATTCCAGTTGTAGATCGTCGCTTCAGACACACCATGCCGACGAGCCAGATCAGCGGTCTTCGCCCCCGCCTCTGCTTCCTTCGGCACGCCAATGATCTGCTCCTCATTAAACCTCTTACGCTTCATCGTCTGCCCTTCCTTCAGACCAGACTCTAATCGCTCATGGAGGAAAATCAGGGGTCACGTCACTACGCTTGGTAATGGTCGTTCAGTCTCCAAAGTGTTGATTCGACGCATTCACTTTAAAGACCTGTCGGCCGGTCGAGACCGCCCTGATGAGTTTGTCCATGTTTTCCGCCTTAGCGAAATGTGTTTTTCGCGCAACTCGCAGGCGCGTGGGGGCGATCAATCATTGACCTAGCCGGACGCGCACGGCACGGATTGCGCAGGGCCACGACTTTCCGATCATAACCAGCGAGGGTGCCGAATGTCTCCCAAACCGATCCGTAAAGCCGTGTTTCCCGTTGCCGGTCTCGGCACCCGCTTCCTTCCGGCGACCAAGGTTGTGCCGAA
>NZ_JAQQXQ010000013.1 GCF_028595285.1 Erythrobacter fulvus
TCCGGCGCATCTGCGCCTCGCTCAACAACCAAAGCTCAGACACCCGCAGCACCTCCTCAGTGCCGCGAGTGAATCAAGGCATCGCCGCCAATGCAAGAATTTAATGGGTCCTGAGCCTAGGGATCGACGTAGAAGACGCGCTTGCTCTAGCCGAAAACACGGAAATTTGAGCAATCGGCTCCTCGTTATCCGCGAGGAGCCGACCTAGAACCGCTGATGCTTTTGTGCCGCTCGAAGGCGACGTGTCAGATGGCAGCTTTCGACCCAGAGGCGGTCGTTGACGGCCGTCACAATGAACGTCTGGTTCCACCAGAAGCTGACATACCGCTTTCGGGACTCGTATCGGCCCCGCTCATCACCGGGAATGGGTGAAGCGCTGATGCCGGTATTTAACCGGAGGGACCGGTAAGCCGCGATTGGGTGCACAAAACCTGCCTGATCGCTTTGTCCCTCGATTACGCTCGCGACCGTCTCCACGATCTTCACCAAAATGGCGATGAAAATCACCGGCTAGCGCATCAATCCGGCCGACATGCTCGCTCTGATGATCACGAGGGCAGCTACCAGCACGAATTGACGCTTTTTTGACGGTCCGTCCGGTTGACCACAGCCGTTTAATACAGGCAGCTAAGAGTCACGCGGAAAAGCCGAAATCAAACCACGCTTCACGGCGCGCCAACCACCGGGTTGGCGCGGCCGGGGAAGGTTTGGCGGATCCAATTCGGAGTAAATGAACGATGGGGTCTCGCCGTTTGGTAGGCGTGAATGTCGACGAAAATGATTAAGGCGAGTAACCGTCGAAATCGGCTCGGAGTGGGGCAATGAACCGCCCGCGGCCGACCGCCTTCGAGGGCGAGCTGGAACGGCGGCTGGCGATTCTTGCGCGGGGTGAGGACGTGGATCGTCGTCTGCCCAAAGCGGATACAGTTGCTCTTGCCACGATCACCATCGGATCCTTCGCGATGGTCCTGATTGCGCAGGCGTTCTAGCCATTGGCCGACAACCCACAGATCGAAGGCGCGCTGGCCGAAACGCTTCCGCTGCTCCCTGAGGAACGCAGCTGGTCCTTTCGCGACATGCTGGCGGTCAAGGGCGGCCTTGCGATTGCCACATGGGGATTTCTGGCTGGCGGGGCGACCGGGCAACTGGTTGGCTTTGTCGATGGCATGATGGCGCTGTTCTTCGGTACGGCGCTGGGCCTTGGTCTGTTGTTCTTCGGGTTGCTGCTTCCGGTCTACCGGACTGGCAGCGAAAGCTTCGTCTTCATGCGCAGCGCGTTCGGCCCAAGCGGCACCAGCCTGCTGGCGGTGGTGCTGGTGGTGGGCATCGTCCCGTTCAATTCCGCGATCCTCTCGATCATGGCGGGCGATGCGACGCGTGAAGTGCTGATCGGGCTCGATTTTCTTGCTCCCGGGACTGCGTGGCCGGTGGCGAAAGCAACCGCGCTTGGCGTGCTCGGCCTCAGCTGCCTGCTTGCTGCGCGCGGAAGCGACACCTTGCGGCGCTTTAATCTCGTGGTCGTGCCCTTGCTGGTGCTGCTGTCGGGCGGGCTGCTGATCGCGGTGTTGTGGCAGAGCGGGTGGCAGGCCGTCTTTTCAGCGCAGCCGCCCGCCTTGCCATTCGACCGCGCGACGCGGCTGATGCTGGCGACCGAACTCAACATTGTCGTGACCATCTCGTGGTTCGGGCTGGCCGGCAATATCATGCGCTATGGCAGCAGTGCGCGTGGGGCGATGTGGGGAACTTGGATCGGATTGGTGCCGGTTTCCCTGCTGCCTGCGCTTGCCGGGCTGGCGTCTTCGCTGGTCCTCGGATCGCCTGACCCGGCCCAGTGGATGACGCCGCTGGTCGGGCCGGTGATCGGCCTTGCGATGCTGCTGGTGCTGATCTTCGCCAATATCTCCAGCCTTACGGGGATGTTGCAGGGCAATGTGCCCACGATCGTGCAGAATTTCGGATCACGCGCGCGGAGGCTGGGCTTTGCCGGCAATGTGACGATGCTGGGGATCGGCGCCGGGCTGATCCTGCTGCTGGCGAGCGATGCTCTGTATGCGCGCTTCTATACGATGGTCGCGTTTTCCGGGGCAGTCCTTGCGCCGACGACCGGCATCCTACTGGCCGATTGGCTGGTGCTGCGACGGACAACGGTCGATATCCGCGCGCTGCACCATCCGGCGCCGGGCAGCGCATATGGATTTATCGCGGGGTTCAACCCTGCGGCGATGATCGCGCTGCTAGCAGGGTTCGTGACCTATCTCGCGCTGCTCGAACCCGTCAGCCAGACGCCCGCCGCCGGTTTTCGCTATCTCTCTGCAAGCCTGCCCTCGATGTGGCTGGCCTTCGTCGTCCATCTCGCGCTGTCGCGGTTGATCACGATCCCACGCAGGCTGGGAGGCTATTCATCTCTACCAGACGCGAAGACCGTTACCCATGACATCGAGCCCGCCGAATGACCGGGCGCACCATTCTGGGCCACCCGCGCGGGCTGTTCACCCTCGCCTCGACCGAGCTGTGGGAGCGGTTTTCCTATTACGGGATGGCCGCGCTGCTGGTGCTCTATATGGTGCAGGAATTGCTGCTGCCCGGCCATGCCGAGAATGTCTGGGGCATGGCCGCGTTTCGCGGCGCGCTCGAAGCGGTGTTCGGCCCGCTTTCAGCGCAGGCGCTGGCGAGCCAGATTTACGGCCTTTACGGGGGGCTGGTCTATTTCACGCCAATGCTCGGAGGTTGGCTCGCGGACCGTTTTTTCGGCACGCGGCGCGTGGTGCTGGGCGGCATCGCGCTGATGACAGCCGGGCACTTTGCCATGACCTTCGAGGAAACCTTCCTCATCGCGCTGGCCCTTTTGATCGCCGGTTCGGGCGCGCTCAAGGGCAATATCGCGTCGCAGGTAGGCAAGCTTTACGGGCGTGACGAAGAAGCGCAGCGTTCGCGCGGTTTCGCGATCTTCTCGACCTTCATCAACATGGGGGCGTTTGGCGGTCCGCTGGTGTCAGGCGCGCTGGCACAGACCTATGGCTGGCACATAGGGTTCGCGTTTGCGGGCTTTCTGATGCTGATTGCAATCGCGGTCTATGTAGCGGGGCGCCGGCACCTGCCCGATGATCGGCCTCGCGCGGGCGCAGCCGGGCCACGTGTACCGCTTTCGCAAGCAGATCGACGCGTATTGTGGCTGATGTTGCCGATCCTTGTCGCTGCGATGCTCGGCCACATCGCCTATTTTCAATCGCTCAATGTCGGCTTCGTCTGGATCGCGGACAGTGTCGATCTGGCCACGCCGTTGGGGAAGTTGCCGGTGCCGTGGTTCGCCTCGGTTGATCCGCTCGCCGGGATCGCGGCCATGCCGCTGCTGCTGGCATGGTGGCGCTGGCAGGCAAGGCGCGGGCGCGAGCCGGACGATATCGCCAAGATCTGCATCGGCATGATGATTATGGCCGCCGGGCTGCTGATGTTCGCGCTTGGCGCGCTGTTTGCCGATGGCGGCGAGGCGAGCGTGGCATGGCCTATGCTGGCCTATATCTGCACCGGCATCGGCTTTCTGTGGTATTGGCCGGTAACCTTGGCGTTCGTCTCGCGGCAGGCACCCCCCGCGGTCACTTCGCTGGTCGTGAGCGCGAGTTACGTGACGTTGTTCATCGCTGGACTCGCGACGGGCACGATCGGCTCGTTCTACGAGGCGCTAAGCCCGGCCCCCTTCTTCCTCCTCAACGCCGCCATACCGGCCAGCGGAGCGGTGCTGCTGTTTGCGGCCGGTCCGGTCCTCCGCCGCGCCGTTGCTGCGCCGCCGCCAATCGTGCGGCTCACCGAAGGGCAGGCCACGTGATCGAATTCCTGAAGCAACGGCACCGATGGTGCAGGAATTATTCCAATCGAAGGGGGATACATGGCAACGGCAGCACATGAAGCAGGGGTCATTGCGACCGCCCAATCAACACCGGATCAGACAAAAACCGGGCCGACAAGCGATCGCATCGTCGCGCTCGATTTCGTGCGCGGGGCAGCGCTGTTCGGCATCCTGCTAATGAACATCACCGGCTTCGGTCTGCCGCATGCCTACAGCAATCCCATGAACTGGGGCGGCGCGGAGGGGGCCAATCTGCTTGCGTGGATGATCATCCAGATCGGGTTCGAAGGCACACAGCGCGGCCTGTTCTCGATGCTGTTTGGTGCGGGCATCATCCTGTTCACGTCGCGGCTGGAAGCCAAGGGGCGGACCGATGTCGGCGACATTTACGCCCGTCGAAACCTCTGGCTGCTTGTATTCGGGATGGTGAACGGTTTTGTCCTTCTGTGGAGCGGCGACATTCTCTATTTCTATGGGCTGACCGCGCTGGTGGTGTTCCCGTTTCGTAAGCTCGGTGTGCGGGCGCTCCTGATGATCGGGATCGTCGGAATGCTGGCAAGCGCGCTCTGGAACGCGAAGGACACGGCCGACCTGATGAGCTATCACGAGGCTTACGAAGCCTCGCAGGTGGCAGGCGCCCAACTGAACCCCCAGCAGCAGGCACTCGGGGAAGAGTGGGAGGGCGCGCTCGCCGAATACGCCCCCTCGCCTGAGACGCAGCGTGACTATGTCGAGCAGCGCACGCAGAGCTACTCAGCCGCCTTCGCGCAGGTTGCCGCAGAAACGGTGCACGCGGAAAGCTGGTATTTCTATCGCTGGTTTTTCGACATCTTCAGCATGATGCTGATCGGCATGGCCTTGTTCAAGGCCGGGGTCTTCACGCTCGAGCGATCGACACGGTTCTATCTTGCGCTCGTCGTGATCGGATATGGGGTGGGCCTGACGGTTAACGTCCTCGAGACCCGGTTGATCATCGAGGGCGGCTTCGGCCTGCTGGCGATGAGCCAGTCCCAGATCACCTACGACCTTGGAAGGCTCCCGATGACGGCGGGGCATCTTGGCCTGCTGCTGCTGATTGCGCGATCGGGTATCTTCCCGCTGTTCCAGCATGCGCTCGCCAGCGTGGGACGAATGGCGTTCACCAATTACCTGACGCACTCGCTGGTCTGCGCGATCCTGTTCGTCGGGCTGGGCTATTTCGGCCAGCTTGAGCGGCACGAGCTTTACTATGTCGTCTTCACGATCTGGGCGGTCCAGCTGGTCCTCAGCCCGCTATGGCTTGGCACCTTCAAGATGGGCCCGCTCGAATGGCTGTGGCGCGGGCTGACTTATGGCGAACTGCCCAAGCTGCGGCGCGGCAAGGAGGCCGCGACATGAGCGCCGGAGCCGTCATCAGCCGCGATACGCGCCTCGCGCTCCCCGCCTTTGCTGACAGTTCGCGGCTTCGCCTGCTGCTCGGCACGCTGCTCTACCTCGCGCAGGGCTTTCCGCAGGGCATATTCTTCTACGCCATGCCCACCTGGCTCGCGGCCAACGGAGAGTCGACCGAGGTGGTGGCAATGGCTGCAGCCGCGGCGTCCCTTCCATGGAGCCTCAAGTTCATCGCCGGCCTCATGATGGACCGCTACACCTGGCTCGCCATGGGCCGCCGGAGACCCTGGCTGATCGGTTCGCAGATATGCATCATCGCCAGCCTGCTCGCCGTTTCGGTGATCTCACCGCGGCCCGAACAGACCGCGCTCGTCATCGGTTTCGTCTTCATTCTATCCTTGCTCACAGCGGTGCAGGACGTCGCTCTCGATGCGCTGGTTGTGGACCTCACGCCCGAAAACGAAATGGGGCGCATGAACGGCTTCATGTTTGGCGGCAAGGTGTTTGGCATCGCCGCCGGGATGGCCGGGACCGGTTATCTGCTCGAATACCACGGCTTTGCGAGCGCCATGATGGGAATGCTCGTGCTGTTCCTGATTCCTGCCACGGCAGCGCTCATCATCCGGGAACGCGCAGGCGAGAAGCTGCTGCCGTGGACCGGGGGACAGCGTTCGCCCGAAATCACCTTCGTGAACGACAAGCTGCTCCCCATTCTCTGGGCGGCACTGCGCAATCTTCTGCGGCCACAAGGTCTCGTCACCGTCCTGGTGATCCTGATCTACAGCGTTCATCAAAGGCTCAACGAGATGACCGATGCGCTTTTCGCGATCCGGCAGCTTGGCTGGAACCAGGCCGAGCTCGGATCGCTGATGGGCGTCTCCAACGTTGTGATGGGCCTGCTTTGCCTCACGCTCGGGGGATGGATGGTCGACCGGTTCGGGGCAAGGCGGATCGCTTTGTGGTCAGGTGTCATCGCCTTGCCCGTGATGGGCGTTTACCTGATCGACGATGCCCTGTGGGCCGATGATCGGCTGTATGTCGCGTGGTTCTTCATCAAGAACGTGCCGCTCTTTCTTTTCTATCTGGCCAATCTCGTCATCATGATGCGCGCGACAGCAAAGGAAGCCGCCGCGCTCTCCTTTGCCCTGTTCGCGGCGATCGTGCCGCTGGGATTCATGGTCGGTGCGGCTCTGCTGCCTCTGCTCGAAGACATGGGCGGATGGCAGGCGATGTTCGGCGCGAGCGCAGCGCTGGTTTTTGTCGCCGGCTTGCTGACCCTCTTGTTGAAACCTGAAACCGACCCGCAGCAACCCGACGCCGGGGCCGTCGAACTTGAAGGCAGACTCGCATGAGCACGTCAGTCCCCACTGGGCAGCTTCAAAAACGCCTCGGCCTGCCCTTTGCTATCGCCGTGTGCGTTGGCACGGTTATCGGCACCGGGATCATGCGCGCGCCCGGCGAAATCGCCAACATGGTTCCCGATCCCACAATCGTGCTGGTTCTGTGGCTGGTTGGGGGCTTCTATGTGCTGCTGTCGTGCAATGTCGCAGCGGAAATTTCCTCTGCGATCCCGCGTTCGGGCGGCCATTACATCCCGGTTCACGAAGGGCTGGGGAATTCGATGGGCTTGCTGGTCGGCTGGACGATGTGGAGCGCCTTTGTCGTGGTCAATGCGGCGCTTAGCATCGCCGCAGCCGATTTTCTGGGCACGATCTTGCCCTTTGTTGCCGATAACGCCCAATGGAGCGCGCTGGCGATCCTGCTACTGATGACTGCGCTCAACTGGTTCGGGGTCGAGGAAGGGCGCTGGGTCCAGATCGTGGGGACGGCGCTCAAGATCGGATTGCTTTTGGCAGTGGTTGTGGCCGCCTTGCTGTTTCCTCTCGAGCGCGGTGCCGAAACGGCTGTCGCCCAAAGCGTCCCGCCCGCCGAGCCGATCTCCCTCTTCACTATCCTGCTTGGCCTCCAGTTCATCGTTGCGGTTTATGACGGGTGGTACACCTCGATCTATTTCGCCGGGGAGGACAAGAATCCAGGGCGCAACATCCCGCGTTCGCTGTTTCAGGCGGCTGTCGCTGTCATGGCGATCTACCTGTTGGTTAACTGGAGCCTGATTTCGGCGCTTGATTTCGATGTCTTGCGCTCATCGCAACTCCCGATGGCCGTGGTCATCGGCCAGGTTGCAGGCGAATGGGGGGGCGTTTTCGTGGCGCTTCTGGCCACGCTGATGGCGCTGATCACGCTCAACGGATGCATCATGTCGACCCCGCGAGTGCTCTACGGGCTGGCCGAAGATGGCCTGTTCCTGAAGTCGGCATTGCAGGTCAATCGCGGTGGTACCCCGACCGTGGCCCTGGCGGTCGGCACACTTTTCTCGATCCCGTTGATCTTCACCGGGGGATACGTGTTTGCATTCCGACTGATGGGGGCGATGACGCTGTTTGCCGCCTGCCTCTATATTCTCTCCCATTTCTCTCTGCGAATCCGCCGCCCCGACATGGGGCAGCCCTACCGCGCGCGAGGGCACCCGATCCTTCCTGCGCTCGTCCTGATGATCAACCTTGCGCTCCTGATCAGTTTCGTGATCGCCGAACCGATTAGCGGGGCAATCATGGCGGGGATGATCGCGATCTGCATTCCCGTCGGTGTCCATCTCGAACGCGAAAAACGGCGGCTCGCCCCAACAACCACTTAGGCGCCTTGGCGGGTCGGCGTGTCGAAGGGTGCAGAGCCTTTCCGACAAACGCGGATCACAATTGGGCTGTCATGACGCGGTCCAATGCAAGATATTCGATTGAGAAACGCAGGCATATGCACGAAAGGCAGTTCTGGTCGTAACCGGACGTTTGATAATGCCGCTAGGAATGTCTGAAATGTCCCATACCCGGTCTTTGAGACCCTTTTTTACCGATGTCCGCTTTTGGGTGATCGGTATGCAAACCGCAAAAACCGGAACGGAGGCGCAAAGCTGATATTGCGGATGCTGCCGGTCAGAGCGTTGACGCGAGACGATCCAGTAAATCTTGTCGATCGAGTTTTCCGATCGCTTTGCGATACCATACGAAAATCAATATTTAGAGCGTGATCATCCAGTTCTCGTCTTCATCCTTTAGGGTGCGCCAGTTTTTTCCAGCACACAGTCTTCTTGCCTGCCCCGTCGGAAGGGGGCGGGGCGGATCGCCGCTATTCGTGGCGCAGGGCGTCGATCGGGTCGAGCTTCGAGGCGCGGCTCGCGGGGTAGTATCCGAACACGATCCCCATCCCGGCGGCGAACAGGAAGCTGACGATGTTGATCATCGGATCGAACACGAAGGGCACCTCGATCAGCGCGGCCAGACCGATCGAGGCGGCAAAGCCCAGCGCGATCCCCACCAGCCCGCCCAGCGCGCACAGCACCACGGCTTCGGTCAGGAACTGCAACCGCACCTCGCGCGCCAGTGCGCCGATGGCGAGGCGGATGCCGATCTCGCGGGTGCGTTCGGTGACGGATACCAGCATGATGTTCATGATCCCGATTCCGCCCACCAGCAGGCTGATCGACGCGATCACCGCCACCATCGCGGTCAGCGCGCCGGTCACCGCGCCAAGCGCCTGATTGACCTGCGCGGTGTCGATCACATTGAAGTCGTTGGGCTCGTCCCCTTGCAGCAAGCGCCGCTCGCGCAGCAGGCCTACCAGGGAATCCTGAATGACCGACGCGGCATAGGCGGCATCATATTTGACCACGAAGTAGTCGAGATTGTCGTTGCCGCGGAAGCGCCGCTGCACGGTCTTGAGCGGCATGAAGACGACATCGTCGTCATCCGCGCCGCCGCCGCCCTGCCCGCGTTCCTCCATCACCCCGATAACCTGGCACGCGACATCGCCGATCCGCATCTGGGCGCCGATGGGGCTCGAATCGGGAGGGAAGATCGCCTCGCGCACCTTCAGTCCGAGCAGGCACACGCTCTTGCCCGCCGCCTCCTCGTCGCGGGCGAAGGGGCGCCCATCGCTGATGCTGATCGACTGGGCATCGAGCAGCGCGTTGGTGCCGCCTTCGACTTTCGTGTCCCAGTCCTGCCCGTTGAAATAAGCGGTGGCGTTGGCAGAGACCGAGCCTGCGGCAATCTGCACACCGGCGATCTGCTGTTCCACCGCACGCACGTCAGCCTCGTCGAACGGGCGGATCGTGCCGCGATTGGTGCGGACGGGAAAGATGATGAAGTTGCTCGCCCCGAGCGAGGAGATCTCTTCCTGCACCGACGCGGTGACGCCGTTGCCGAGGGTCACCATCGTCACCACCGCCGCCACGCCGATGATGATGCCGAGCGTCGTCAGGATCGAGCGCAGGATGTGCCGCCGGATCTCGCGCAGGGCCAGAAGGATCGTCGTGCCAAGCATCAGGCGGGGCTGCCCTCGGTCGCCGGCGCGCCGCGCTCGATCCGCTCCACCAGCCCGTCGCGGAACCGCACGATGGTCTTGGCAAAGGCTGCCATCTCTTCCTCGTGGGTCACCATCAGGATGGTGATGCCATCGGCATTGAGGCGGCGCAAAAGCTCCATGATCTCGATCGAGCGTTCGCTGTCGAGGTTGCCGGTCGGCTCGTCGGCAAGCAGCACGTCGGGCTCGGTCACCAGCGCGCGGGCGATGGCGACGCGCTGCTGCTGGCCGCCCGAAAGTTCGGCCGGGGTGTGATCGGCCCACGGCACAAGCCCCACCTGATCGAGCGCGCGCATCGCCGCCGCCCGCCGCACCGCCTTGCTCTCGCCGCGGTACAGCAACGGCAGCTCGACATTCTCCAGCGCGGTGGTGCGCGCCAGCAGATTAAAGCCCTGGAACACGAAGCCGAGATAGCGCCGCCTAAGCAGGCTGCGCTGGTCACGATCCAGCTTCTGCACCTCGACCCCGCGAAACCGGAACACCCCGTCGGTCGGCACGTCCAGACAGCCGAGGATGTTCATCGTCGTCGACTTGCCCGAACCCGACGGGCCCATAATCGCCACGAACTCGCCGCGGTCGATCGCCAGATCGACGCCTTTGAGCGCCTGGAATGCCGCCGCCCCGCTACCGAAGGTCTTGGTAATCCCTTCAAGCTGGATCAGCGGCTCGGCCATTACTTGCGCGCCGCCTTGACGCCGGTGACGACCTTCATCCCCGCTTTCAGTTCCTTGGACGTCACCGCCGTGCGGCGCCCGTCGCTGCGCCCGGTGACCACTTCGACAGCCTTGAGCGTGCCGTCGGCCTGCAGCACCTGCACCTGCTGGCGGCTGCCCACGCCGATAGTCGCCTGCTGCTTTTCCTTTTCCAGCCCGATCTGCGGCTGGAACACGCCGCCGCCGCCTTCCTCCTGGGTGTCGGGGCGGAACCGCAGCGCGGCGTTGGGCACCAGCAGCGTGCTGCCCGTGCTCTGCGTGGCGATGGTCGCTGTCGCGGTCATGCCCGGGCGCAGCAGCCCGTCAGGGTTCTGCACCTCGAGCCGCGCTTCGTAGCTGACCACCGAGCCCGCGCCGGCGCCACCGCCGCCACTGCTGCCCGATTGCCCTTCGACCGTGTTGCGCGAAGCCAGATCGACACGTTCGAGCGTCGCGGGGAAGCGGCGACCGGGATAGGCATCGACAGTGAAGCTAGCCTTTTGCCCCGCCTTGACCTGGCCCACGTCGGCTTCGTCGATCGACACCCGCAGCTGCATTTCGGACAAGTCCTCCGCAATCACGAACAGCGTGACGGTGTTGAACGCGGCGACCACGGTCTGCCCCGGTTCGATGCGGCGGGCCAGCACCACGCCCGTCACCGGCGCGCGGATCACGGCACGGGTGCGGGTGGTGAGGTTTCCTTTGAGCGAGGCGTCGGCAGCCTCGATATTGGCTTTTGCCGAAGCCACCGCCGCCTTGTCGCGCTCCACCGCAGCCTCGGCCCGCTCAAGCTCGATCTGCGAAGGCACCCGCCCGCCCGAAATCTTGCGCACCTCCTCGAGCCGCGCAAGCTGCACCATATCGATATCGAGCGTCGCCTGCGCCTGCCCCAGCGCGGCACGCGCGGCGTTGAGATTGGCGCGCGACTGGGCGATCTGCTGGTCGATGATTTCGGTATTGATCACCGCGATCACCTGTCCCTTGGTCACCCGGTCGTTGACGTCGACCAGCACGGAATCGACCGGCCCGGTGACTTCCGCGCCGACTTCGACCTGATTGGTCGGGCGCAGGTTGCCAGTCGCGGTGACCGAAAGCGACAGCGATTCCTGCGTGACGGCCTCGGCGATGTAATCGGGTTTGGGCTTGTCGGCCGTACACTGCGCAATGGTGATCACCAGCACCAGCAGGATCAGGCCTGGCAACCAGTATTTCATCCAGCGCCGCCAGCGCGGGCGCGGCTTGGTGCCGAGGAATTCGTCGACGCTCGGCTGTTCGGCCGGATTGCTCGTATCACTCACTCGGGAAGCCCTCTTGCCGTCAGGTTATCCGGTTGCGCGCCTTCGGGCACCGCCCATCCGCCGCCCATTGCCCTTGCAAGGGCAATGAAAGCCTGCGCCCGCGCGCCCTGGGCGTTGACCTCGGCCGTGCGGGTGCTCAGCAGCTGGCTTTCCGCCACCAGCAGCCTCTGGAAATCGATCAGCCCGGCCTGATACTGGCTGCGCGCCAGCACGGCGGCGTTCTGCGCGCCGTCGCGCGCTTCGGCCAGCGCGGCGACCCGCGCCCCGCTGGTTTCCAGATCGACGCCCGCGCTTTCGACCTCCTCAAGCGCGACAAGGATACTCTGTCGCCACGCCGCAAGCGATCCGTCGGCGGCGGCCTCGGCCCCTTCGATCCGCCCGCGCACCCGCCCGCCGTCGAAAATCAGCTGGGTGAGGCTGGCGAAGATGTTGCCGGTGACGATGTCGAACAGGTTGCCGACATCGGTCGCACTGGTTCCGATCGTGCCGGACAGCCGGGCCAGCGGATAAAGCTGCGTACGCGCCACCCCGACCCGATCGAGATCGGCGGCGAGCCGGGCTTCGGCAGCGCTTACGTCTGGTCGCCGCCGCAAGGTGTCGGCCGGCACGGCCAGCGCGACCTGCGCGGGCGGGACAGGCACGGCGCGCGGCGCGTCGACCAGTGCCTGATAGACCCGCCCCGGCGGCTCTCCGGTCAGCGTCGAGATCGCGTTGGCCACCGCCGCGAGATTGCTTTCGAGCTGCGGAATGCTCGCTGCGGTCTGCGCCCGCTGGGTGCGCGCCTGTTCGACATCAAGGCTGTCGACCAGCCCTGCCTGGTTGCGCCAGCGCGCGATTTGCAGGTTGTCGTCCTGATTGGCGAGCGTGGCGCGGGCGATGGCGAGCTGCGCTGCGAGCGAGCGCGCGGTTACCACCTGCGCCGCCACCTGCGCGACGATCACCCGTTCTAGATCGCGGAGCGAATAGCCTGCCGCCGCGACGTCATTGCGTGCCGCGTCGATCGACGCGTCGATCCGGCCGAACAGATCCGCCTCCCACGCCGCATCCGCACCGAGCGAGAACAGCACGTCCTCGCTGGCAAAGTCGCCGACATCGCGCGCCGCGCCGCCGCTGGCGTTGATCGTCGGCACACGGTCGGCGCGCGCCTGGCGCAACCCGGCACGGGCAGCGCGAAGCCGTGCGACAGCCTGCGCGATATCGAGATTGTCCGTCCGGGCCTGCGCCACCAGTTCATCGACGAGCGGATCGTCGAGCATCACCCAATAGCGATCGAGCGGGATGTCGGCGCCCTCGGGCTCGGCCAGAACCCAGCGTTCGGGCAAGGGCTGAATGTCGGCCATGGCTGGCGGATCGGTAGCGAGCGAAGTGCAACCGGTCAGAGCCAGCACTGCGAGCGAAGCCGCAAGTCCGGCCCAGAACCTTGCCGCACGACAGGAAATCCCGGTCGGCACTATGTGCAGTCCTGCTGCCGGTTTTCGATCACGCCACCTGCCCCCTTTGGCCTTCGGCCACGGAAATTTCACCGGGACAACCGCGCTCCGAACGGGGGCGGAAAAGGTCCGCAGAGAAATCATGGCGTTGCTATCAGCCTGCTGGCGCCGGCACAACGCGGTTTTGTCGGGCGGCCTAGGCCACTCGTCGATGGGCAACGGCGAGACGTGTCAGATTGCACGCGGCGCACGGGCAATGCTGGGCCGCTCGATCAATTCGAGCGTGAGTTCGAGCGGCAGCTCGGCGGAAACAGCGGTATCGTCGGCGGTCTTGCGAGCGGCCATCAACCGCTCGCACGCGCCAGCGAACAGGGCTGCGACCGGCCGATGCAGTGCGGCAATCGGCGGATCGCAGGTCACAAGCTCGGGATCTTCGGCGAGCGCGATCAGCGACAGGTCGCGCGGCACCGCCAGCTTCAGCGAGCGCGCCACGTGCAGCACCGCCAGCGCGGTATCGGCACGTTCGGTGATGATCGCGGTCGGGCGGATTGTCGGCACCAGAAGGGCCCGCACCAGATCGAGCGCGGTGCAAAGACCGGGCTGGTCCTCGGCAACGAAATGGCGATGCGCACGGCTATCCCTCTCCGCCAGCGCACGGCGATACCCGGCCAGCCACCGCTCTGATCGCTGCGGGTCGCCGGGGCCCGAGATATAGCCGATCTGGCGATGTCCCAATTCGATCAGACGGCGGGCGGCGGCCTCCCCGGCGTTGCCCGATGCCGCCTCCGATCCGGGCAAGGTGGCGCGGGGAATGCCGCGGCTGTCGAGGAGTTTGCGCAGTTCGGGTGCACGATCAAGCGGGGGCAACAGGATCACGCCCTCGGGCTGCAATGCGCCGATCGTTCCGGCCAGCTTCGCCGCCGCACCCGGATCGCCTGCGGCTGCGCAAAGCGGTTCGAACAACAGGCGGTAGCCCTGCGCGCCGCATGCCGCGCTTCCGGCCAGCAGCATGCCGCCCAGTTCCTGCGCGGTGCCACTGCCGGTCTGGCTTTCGGGAAACACCGCCAGCAGCACACCGCTGCGCCCCCCACCCATGCTGCGCGCTGCGAGGCTGGGAACATAGCCGAGCGTCGCGATCGCTTCTTCGACCCGGGCCTTGGCTGAAGGGCTGACGCGCGGACTATGGTTGATCACGCGCGAGACGGTCTGGCGCGAAACGTCTGCGGCACGCGCAACGTCCTCGATGGTGATGCCTCGACCCATCTCGCGAGTTGACGACAATGTGAACGATCACGCAAGCGATTTTCCGCAATTCCCGCAGGATTGGCCCAAGGCGGCCCGCACCGGTGCGGAATGTGTCGTTCATCGCCCGGCACCACCAGATGGTCGAAAATAATCGCCGCGATCACCGAATGTTACAGAAGCGGGAAACATGAGAGTAGAAAGTTAGCCGCCGGGCAACTATAGAATCGCCATGGCAACCCCGATCTATGAATTTGCGCAGATACCGCGTGTCGATGCCGCCGATCAGGCGCGCGCCGGCGCGGGCCGGGTGCGTGCGGAGGGGCAGGCGCCGGTCGTCGGCGTGATCTACAATCCGCGCAGCCATCGCAATCTCGGGGCAGATTTCGACTGCGGCCTGTCGCCGCATGTCCATATCGCCCGCCCGGGCGACCGCTCGCAGCTGCCTATCGCCCTCGCCGATTTTGCAGCGCGCGGGATCGATCTGCTGGTCATCAATGGCGGCGACGGGACCGTGCGCGACGTGCTGACCTGCGGGCGGCCGATCTTCGGAGACAATTGGCCCGCGATTGCCGTCCTGCCCAAGGGCAAGACCAACGCGCTGACCGTCGATCTCGGCATCCCCGACAACTGGACTCTCCAGGACGCGATCCAGGCGCTCGATCACGGGGGCCGTGTGTTCCGCCGCCCGATCGAGGTCGCGCCGCTCGACCAAACCGATCCTGAGGCGATGCAGACGCGGGTATCGGGTTTCATTCTCGGCGCAGGCGCCTTCACCACTGCCATTCGCGCGGGGCAGGGTGCACACCGTCTGGGCGCATTCAACAGTCTGGCGGTGGGTGTCACGGCCGTGTGGGCGCTAGCGCAATCGCTGTTCGCCGGGCGCTCCAATCCGTGGCGCAAGGGGGCGAGAATGCGGATCGGCCTCGGCGCCGCTGATGTACCGATGGAACATAGCGGGCGCGGCGATCCCGAAATGCGGCAGATCCTGTTCGCTTCGACTCTCGAATGCCTGCCCGCAGGCATCCGCCCGTTCGGATTTCTCAAGAACGGGCTCAAGCTGGTCGCGGTCGACCAGATCTCCCGCCGCACCACTGCGCTGATCCCGCTGGTGCTGCTTGGCAAGCTGCGCAGCGGCCTGCGCGAACGCGGCATCCACCAGCTCGCCGCAACCCAGTTCAACCTTTCGATCGACGATCAGTTCATCCTCGATGGAGAGGCCTTTCCCGCGGGCGATTACCGCATCGAGCAGGGGCCGGAGCTCGCCTTCGTCAGACCATGAGCGGCGCATCCGGGCCGCTTGAAGAGCGCATCGCAGCAGGACTGGCCGCGTCGGTCGATCCGGCAGTGGCGGAATTCGCTGCCGCGCTTGGTGCGGCGGCAGGGGCGCGTGCGGTGCTGTTCTACGGCTCCAACCTGCGCACCGGATCGCTGGAAGGCGTGCTCGACTTCTACGTTCTGCTGCCCGGCACAGGAGAGGACGAGGCCGCGATCTGGCCGACCGTCAGCTATCACGAGCGTCCGCACGGGGACGTTGTGCTTCGCGCCAAGGTCGCGACCATGCGACTGGCCACTTTTGCGCGCGCTGCAGGCGGCGATTTGACCGATACCACGATCTGGGCCCGCTTCGTGCAGCCCAGCGCGCTGGTGTGGACGGCAGATGAAAATGCGCATGACGCAGTGGTGGACGCGATCGCCGCCGCCTGCACCACCGCGGCACGGCTGGCGGCGGCGCTGGGGCCGGAAAGCGGCACGGCGGATGATTACTGGCGGGCGCTGTTCCGTGCCACTTACGAAGCCGAATTCCGGGTCGAGAAAAGCGGGCGCGAGAACGACATTCTCAGCGTCAACGCCGCGCATTTTGCAGGGCTGCTGCCGCTGGCGCTGGAGGCCGGAGGCATCCCTTCGCGGCAGCAGGGCGAGCGGCTGAGCCCCGATCTGCCGCACTGGCAGCGCGGCGTCATCCTCAAATGGTGGGCGCGCCGCCGCCGGATGGGCAAGCCGCTCAATCTGCTGCGACTGGTCAAGGCGAGCACCACGTTCGAAGGCGCAACGCGCTATGCCGCGTGGAAGATCGAACGCCACACCGGCATGCCTGTGGAAGTGACGCCGTTCCGCGAACGCCACCCGCTGCTGGCCGCGCCGGGCGTGCTCTACGACCTATGGCGTCATCGCCGCCGTGCCTGACCGGCGTCAGTCCTGATATTTCATCTGGATCGCGATCCGGGTCACGCCATCACCCGCGCGAAACCGGGTCTTGTCGAGCCCCGGCGGGCGCGGAATGCCGAGGAAGGTCCTGATTTCCGGATTGTTCGACATGCCTGCGCCGTCGGACGAGAAGTCCTTGCTCTTGTTGCCATTGGCGTCGTGCTGCACCGCGATGGCGTATTCGCCCGCCGCAGGCAGCGGCACGCACACGGTCGTCGTTCCCTTGCGCGGGGTGGTGTCGATCCGGTGGAGATAGCGGCGGCTTTTGAGCCAGTCGCTTTCCCGCGCGCGGTATGTGCGCACGAACAGATAGCCATTCGACGACCTGAGCCCGGTGACGTCAAGCCGCACCGCCGGCCCTTTGCCCGGGGCGCACTGGCTCATGTCGTTGTCGATCTTGATGCCGAGCGACTGCGCGGCGAGTGGCGCGGCCGCTCCGGCAAGGCCGAGCAGGCCCAGCGCGGCCACGGCGAGCGCCGGAGGCGGCGTCAGTCGGCCAAGGGCAGGGATGGTCATCGGCAAATATTCCTGTCGCTTCGAGAGAGGTCAGGGGCGCGTCGCGCTGCTTGCGCTTTTGTCGTATATCGCCCCGCAGTTTCGGCGCCGCAATGGCAGGCGCGGCCTGAATTGCGGCTTAATCACGCGCAGAACCCGGATTTGCGCCGATTCCGCGTGCGCCACGGTGGAAAAGGCGCGCACAGCGCTTGTCGCGTGATTCGCGGCTCCCGTATTGCGGTTAACGCACCTTTGCAAAGGGGCCCACGCGCCGCATCATGCCCACGCCGCTGATTTCACCTTCGATCCTCTCGGCCGACTTCGCCCGGCTCGGGGAGGAAGTGCGCGCTATCGACGCAGCCGGCGCGGACTGGATCCATATCGACGTGATGGACGGGCATTTCGTACCCAACATCACCATCGGCCCCGACGTCGTGAAGGCACTGCGCCCGCACAGCGCAAAAACCTTCGATGTCCACCTGATGATCTCGCCGGTAGATCCCTATCTCGAAGCCTTCGCGGCCGCCGGCGCGGACATCATCACCGTTCATCCCGAAGCAGGGCCGCATATCCACCGCACGCTGCAGGCGATCCGCGCGCTGGGCAAGAAAGCGGGCGTCGTCATCAATCCCGGCACGCCGGTGGAGGTGCTCGACAACCTGATGGACATGGTCGACCTGATCCTGGTGATGAGCGTCAATCCCGGCTTCGGCGGACAGAGCTTCATCCCCTCGCAGCTGGCCAAGATTTCTCGCATTCGCGCAATGATCGATGCCACGGGACGCGACATCCGGCTTGAAGTCGATGGTGGCGTCAATGCCGAAACCGCGAAGCTGTGCGTCGCGGCGGGGGCCGATGTGCTGGTGGCGGGCTCGG
The DNA here is from genome assembly GCF_028595285.1 of Erythrobacter fulvus. Taxonomy (GTDB): domain Bacteria; phylum Pseudomonadota; class Alphaproteobacteria; order Sphingomonadales; family Sphingomonadaceae; genus Erythrobacter; species Erythrobacter fulvus. Next base: position 17,876 of record NZ_JAQQXQ010000013.1, read on the forward strand.
CCACATTCAAGGGCGGGCCGGAGCATTACGCCGCCAATATCGCCGCATTGAAGGGGGAAAGCTGATGGCAACGCTGCTGCGCACACCCGCAGGCCGCCGGGCCGACGCGCTGGTGGAGCGGGTGGCGGACAATCCGGTGCTGGCGCTGGCCGATCGCGGCGAACCAGTGGTTCAGCCCGAACCCGCGCCGCCCCCGCCCGAAGAGCCGGGCCGCGCGCTGGCGCTGAGCGATGTCATCGCCGCACCGTCCGGCGCGGGAGAAGCGCTGATCCGGCTGGCCTATCGCATGGGGGTTCCCGGCCACGCGCTCAGCCAGCCGTTCCGCCGCCCGCAAGCGCTGCGGGTGCTGGCGACGGTCGAAAGCCCCAATCGCGGCGACCGCGCTGCGGGCACCGCGCTGCGGGCGGGCCATTTTCTGGTCCATGGCGTGCGGCTGCCGATTTCCGGCATCGACTTCGCCGGTTCGGGGCGCCCGGCGCCCGCAGTCGAGCGGGTGCTGCATTCCTTCTCGTGGCTGGCCGATCTCGCCGCCAGCGCGCCGCGCGCCGATTGCACGCCGGTGGCAGAGCGGATCACCGGGTTGTGGCTCCACGCGCACCGCCAGCCGGGCAAGGGTCCGGCGTGGGAGGTGGAGCACGCAGGGCTGAGGCTGGTTGCCTGGCTGGTGCATGCGCCGCTGGTGCTGGCCGGCAACGACAAGGCCCTGAAGTCGAACATGCTGGCCGCCATTGCCGAAACGGCCAGCTGGCTTGATCGCAAGGTGCCGCGCGAGGGAGCGGGGCTGGGGCAGGTCGCGGGCTGGGCCGGGATCGTCGCCGCCGGACTGCTGCTCCCCCACGGCAAGCCGCGGCGTCTTTATGGTGAAGCGGGCCTCGTCAAAGCGCTGGGGGATATGGTGGGCGAAGACGGGGGCGTGTTGTCGCGCTGCCCCGCCGCGCAATTGGACGCGATCCGGCTGCTGACCGATCTGATCGCCTGTTACGAGGCCGTTGAAATCACGCCGCTGCCCGCGCTCGAAGTCATGCGCGAATTGCTGGTGCCGCCGCTTCTGGCGTTGCGCCACGGCGACGGGGCGTTGGGCAACTGGCAGGGACAGGCGGCTATCCCCGCCGACCGGGTCAATGCCGCGATCGAGGCGTCGGGCGTGCGCACCCGTCCGCTCGCCGCGGTCGAGGGGTGGGGTTACAGCCGGATCAAGGCAGGCGATACACTGGTGCAGTTCGACACCGCGCCGCCGCCACGCGCGCGCCACGTGCGCACCGGCTGCGCATCGACGCTCGCCTTCGAGCTATCGGACGGCCCTGCGCGGGTGATCGTCAATTGCGGCGGCGCGGCGCTGGCCGGCGGGCAGGTGCCTGCACGCATCGGACAGGGGCTGCGCGCTACGGCGGCATTTTCCACCCTGACGCTCGACAATGCCAATTCCACCGCGGTGCTGCTCCACGGCCAGCTTGGCAAAGGGGTCGAGACGGTCGAGCTGGAACGCCGGATGATTCCCGGACGCGGGCGCGAGGCGACCCGGATCGAAGCCGCGCATGACGGCTATGCCCAGCGTTTCGGCCTCACCCACCGCCGCATCCTGACGCTGTCAGGCGACGGCACCGAACTGGCGGGCGAGGACATCCTCGTGCCCTCATCGAACAAGGGCAAGCGCGGCAAGATCGCCTTTGCGATCCGTTTCCACCTCGGTCGCGGGGTCGAGGTGCAGCTTTCGGGCGACAGGCGCGGGGCAAGTCTGCTGTTGCCCGATGGTCGGCTCTGGCAATTCCGGCTCGGCGGGGATAGGGCGGGCGCCGGCGAGATCACCCTGTCTGCCGAGGACAGCCTGTGGGTCGACGGCGACGGCCGCCCGCACGCCACCGAACAGCTGGTGATCGAGGGACTGGCATTGCGCAGCGGGGGCCAATTCTCCTGGCTGCTGAAGAAGACAGGATAGGTTTCCTCCATGAGCGATAAGGCGATCACCCGGGCGCTGCTGTCAGTGTCCGACAAAAGCGGTTTGGCCGAACTCGGCGCAGCGCTGGCGGCGCGCGGCGTCGAACTGGTCAGCACCGGCGGCACCGCCAAGGCCTTGCGCGATGCGGGCCTGACGGTGCGCGACATTTCCGACCTCACCGGCTTTCCCGAGATGATGGACGGACGGGTGAAGACGCTGCACCCCAAGGTGCATGGCGGCCTCCTCGCGCTGCGCGACAATGCCGAACACGTCGCCGCGATGCAGGCGCACGATATCGGCCCGATCGATCTGGTGGTGGTCAACCTCTACCCGTTCGAGGCGACCGTCGCGAAGGGCGCGAGCCGCGAGGAGATCATCGAGAATATCGACATCGGCGGGCCGTCGATGGTGCGTTCGGCAGCGAAGAACCATGGTTTCGTGACGATCCTCACCGATCCGGCGGACTATGCCACACTGGTCGAGGAAATGGACGCCAACGGTGGCGCCACCACACAGGCCTTCCGCACGCGCATGGCGGGCAAGGCCTATGCCCGCACCGCAGCCTATGACAGCGCCATCGCCAGCTGGTTCGCCTTTGCCGATCCCGAAGGCGATCGGACGCCCTTCCCCGACACGCTCCCCGTTGCGCTCAAGCGCGCCGACACGCTGCGCTATGGCGAGAACCCGCACCAGTCGGCGGCGATCTATGTGCCGCAAGTGGTTGGCACGGCCGGGGTTCCGCAGGCGCACCAGTTGCAGGGCAAGGAGCTGAGCTACAACAATCTCAACGACGCCGACGCCGCGCTCGAACTGGCGGCGGAGTTTGCAGGCCAGGAACCGGCTGTCGTCATCGTCAAGCACGCCAACCCCTGCGGCGTGGCGCAGGGCGGCTCGCTGCTGTCGGCGTGGGAAGCGGCGCTGGCGTGTGACAGCGTTTCGGCCTTCGGCGGGATCGTCGCGGTCAATACCGAACTCGATGCCGCCACCGCCGAGGCCATCAGCGCGATCTTCACCGAAGTCGTCATCGCGCCGAGCGTGAGCGCCGAGGCCAGAGAAATTTTCGCGAAGAAGAAGAACCTGCGCCTGCTCGAATGCGGGACACTGCCCGATCCGCGCCGGCCGGGCCTTGCGATGAAGACCATTGCGGGCGGGGTGCTGATCCAGTCGCGCGATGCCGGAGCGATTGGCGAGGCCGATCTCAAGGTCGTGACGAAGCGCGCGCCCACGAGCCAGGAATTGAAGGACTGCCTCTTCGCGTGGACCGTGGCCCGCCACGTCAAGTCCAACGCCATCGTCTACGCCAAGGACGGTGCCACCGCAGGCATCGGCGCAGGCCAGATGAACCGCCGCGATTCGGCGCGCATCGCCGCGATCAAGGCAAAGGAAGCCGCCGAGACCTATGGCTGGGCCGCCCCTCGCACAGTGGGCAGCGCGGTTGCCTCGGACGCTTTCTTCCCCTTCGCCGACGGATTGCTCGCTGCGGCAGAGGCGGGCGCGACTGCAGTGATCCAGCCGGGCGGCTCGATCCGCGACGACGAAGTTATCGCCGCCGCCGACGAAGCCGGCCTCGCGATGGTGTTCACCGGGATGCGGCATTTCCGGCACTGATGATATTTCGCACCCGCTTCGGCGGGTGCGTCTTCCTTCTGCAGCTTTCGCTTCGGCTCGTGCATCGCACGTTCCGCCGGGCCTTGGGCGCGGGCGCAACTTTTTGTCTGCCGTTTCGTAACTAACAAGGCCCCTGCGCCCTAATAGCAGCTGAGCGCCACGTTCATCGCGGTGCAATTTGCATGCCTCCATGGACGCGGCAACGAACAGCAACCCGAATCACGAGCAAGCCCGATGCGCCTTTTCTCTTCCGACCTCGCCCGTAATTTCTCGATCGGGTTCGTCATCGGTACGCTGCTGGTGGCAGGCGCCAATGCGCATGAGTGGAGCGAGGAAATCAGCCCGCCAGCGCATGCTGCGGTAATGGCCAAGGCGCCGCAGCCTTCCGCAGAATTCGTGATCCTTCCCGAAAGTGCCCGCTGATGAAGCCCGTCGCCACCCTGCTGATCGCCGGATCGCTGATGCTGTCGGCCTGCGCCGGCCCCGCCATCGCCGCCGAAGAGCCGGTCGACGCGCCTGCCGCCACCCGCGTGGCCAAGGAAAACAAGGGTCTCAAGACAGCGATCTTTGCGGGCGGCTGCTTCTGGGGCGTCGAGGGAGTGTTCAGCCATGTGAAGGGCGTGACTTCGGCAGTCTCCGGCTTTCACGGCGGCGCGGCGGGAACCGCAAAATACGACCGGATCATTTCCGGCGGCACCGCCCACGCCGAAAGCGTGAAGATCACCTATGATCCCGCCGTTGTGCGCTATGACGAATTGCTGCGCATCTTCTTTTCGGTGGTGGCCGATCCGACTCTCAAGAACCGGCAGGGGCCGGATGTCGGCACCCATTACCGCAGCGCGCTGGTGCCGATGAACAAGGAACAGGCGGCAGTGGCGCAGGCCTATCTGGCCCAGCTCGGCAAGTCGGGATTGTGGTCGAAACCGATCGTCACCGCGATCGAACCGTACCGCGCGTTCTACCCGGCCGAAGGCTACCATCAGGATTTCATGGCGAAGAACCCCCGCCACGGTTACATCCTGCGGTGGGACAAGCCCAAGGTTGAGGCGCTGAAGGCGATGTTTCCGAACCATTATCGGTCAACCTTCCTGACGGACGCGGGCTGACGCGCTTCTTGCTTGGCGAAAGCCCGATTGCGCGCCTATATTTGCAGATATGGGACAGCACGCACACAGCCATGCGCATCACGAACTTCACGGCCCCGGTCTGGTCGAGGCCGCAGCGCGAGCGCTGACAAGCGCGGGCGAACAGTGGACCAGCATGCGCGAGGCCGTGTTCGCCGAACTGGCGAAGCACGAACGCCCCGTTTCGGCCTATGACATTGCCGACAACCTCTCCGCCGCACGCGGCAAACGGGTCGCGCCCAATTCGGTCTACCGTATCCTCGACGTGTTCGTGGCGAACAATCTGGCCATGCGGGTCGAAAGCGCCAATGCCTATCTCGCCAACACCCATCCGGGCTGTGCGCATGACTGCATCTTCCTCGTCTGCGACGAATGCGGCGAGGCGACGCATGTCGATGATGAGGACGTGAGCCGCGCCGTGCGCGCAATTGCCGCCGCGCACCAGTTCCGGGCGGAACGCCCGGTGCTCGAAATCCGCGGACTGTGCAAAAGCTGCGCCTGAACGCGCGGATTTGATCCGGCTCAAGCCTGCATCGACAGGCTCGTTTCCAATGTGTAAAGCTGGGCGTTATGACACAACCGCCTTACACGCCTCTGCTCGATCAGGTTGACACACCCGACGATCTTCGCCGCCTCAAGCCCGAACAACTCCGTCAGCTTGCCGATGAACTGCGCGCCGAAATGATCGACGCGGTCAGCACCTCGGGCGGGCATCTGGGCTCGGGCCTCGGGGTGGTCGAGCTGACCGTGGCGATCCACTACGTCTTCAATACGCCCGAAGACAAGCTGGTGTGGGACGTGGGCCACCAGTGCTATCCGCACAAGATTATCACCGGCCGTCGTGACCGGATCCGCACCCTGCGTCAGGGCGGCGGCCTCAGCGGCTTCACCAAGCGCTCCGAGAGCGAATACGACCCCTTCGGCGCGGCGCATTCGTCGACTTCGATTTCTGCGGCGCTCGGCTTTGCCATGGCTAACAAGTTGCAGAACCGCCCCGGTCGCGGCATCGCGGTGATCGGCGACGGCTCGATGAGCGCGGGCATGGCCTATGAGGCGATGAACAACGCCGCGCAGGCGGGCAACCGGCTGATCGTGATCCTCAACGATAACGACATGTCGATCGCCCCGCCTGTGGGCGGGCTGTCGGCCTATCTCGCGCGGATGGTGTCGTCTTCCGAATATCTCGGCATCCGCAGCCTCGCCAGCCGCGCGGTCAAGAAGATGAGCCGCCGGTTGCACGACACCATCGGCAAGGCCGAGGAATTCACGCGTGGCATGGTGACCGGCGGGACTTTGTTCGAAGAGCTGGGCTTCTACTACGTCGGCCCGATCGACGGGCACAATCTCGATCACCTGCTGCCCGTGCTTGAGAATGTCCGCGACACCTCCGAAGGCCCGGTGCTGATCCATGTCGTGACCGAAAAGGGCAAGGGCTACGCGCCTGCCGAAAACAGCGCCGACAAGTATCACGGCGTGCCCAAGTTCAATGTCGTCACCGGCGAGAAGGCGAAGAGCGCCCCCAGCGCGCCCGCCTATCAGGACGTGTTCGGCGAGACACTGGCCAAGCTTGCCAATGATGATCCGCGCATCTGTGCGATCACCGCCGCCATGCCGTCGGGCACCGGGGTCGACAAGTTCGCCAAGGCGCATCCCGGCCGCAGCTTCGATGTCGGCATTGCCGAACAGCACGCGGTGACCTTTGCCGCAGGTCTCGCGGCAGAAGGTATGCGACCCTTCGCTGCAATCTATTCCACCTTCCTCCAGCGCGCCTATGATCAGGTGGTGCACGACGTGTGCATCCAGAACCTGCCGGTGCGCTTTGCGATCGACCGTGCGGGTCTGGTCGGCGCGGACGGGGCGACCCATGCGGGCAGCTTCGACATCACCTATCTCGCCACCCTGCCCAACATGGTGGTGATGGCGGCATCGGATGAGGCGGAACTGGTCCACATGACCTACACCGCCGCCGAATATGACGCGGGGCCCATCGCGTTCCGCTATCCGCGCGGCAGCGGCACCGGCGTGCCCCTGCCCGAAGTTCCGCAGAAGCTCGAAATCGGCAAGGGTCGGCTGGTGCGCGAAGGCACCAAGGTCGCGATCCTGTCATTGGGCGCGCGGCTGCCCGAGGCCCTGAAAGCCGCCGACCAGCTGGAGGCCAAGGGCCTGTCGACCACGGTCGCGGACATGCGCTTTGCCAAGCCGCTCGACGAAGAGCTGATCGCCAGGCTGATGCGCAGCCACGAGGTGGTCGTCACCATCGAGGAAGGTGCGATAGGCGGGCTGGGCGCGCACGTGCTGACCTATGCCAGCGACGAAGGCCTGACCGATGCGGGTCTGAAGGTGCGCACCATGCGTCTGCCCGACCGTTTCCAGGATCAGGACGATCCCATGAAGCAGTATGACGAGGCTCGCCTTAACGCCCCGCACATCGTCGAAACGGTGCTTAAGGCGCTGAAGCACAACAGCGCGGCGATCGAGGAAGCGCGGGCGTAACGCGATTCCGGCAGGTCAGCGCGTCCCGGGAGCAGTCCGCGCGGTGATCTGGACCTGTTCGATCAGCGATAGCGGCGGGCTGTCCGAGCTGCCGGGAACGGCGGTGTCGTCCACCATGTCCTCCGGCTGCGCGGCCTCTACTTCCGGCACCACCTCGCCCTTGAGCGCCGCGATCTCGCGCTCGCGCTTGGCGAGATAGGTGTCGCGCCGCACCGCGTAGGGATCGTCGGACGCGGCAATATCCTTCAATTCGTCATCGAATTCGAGCCGCTGGTCGAGCCCGTTCACCACGAAATAGGTCACGGCATATTCGGGCTTGTTGAACGGCTTGCCCACCGCGAAGGGCAACAGCGCCTGATCCAGTGTGCTGCCCACCAGATCGCGCACCGTCGTCGCCCCGGTCACCGGCAGGTAGAGATAGGCACCCGGCCCTGCCCCGTAATAGCCAAGCGTGTTGGCAAAGCCGTTGCGGCGATAGGGAATGCCGATGCCCGGCTTGCCCGCCACGTCGATCAGCCCGCCAATCCCGAACGTCGAATTGATCGCCAGCCGGCCGAGACTGCCGAACGCCTTGCCGATCTTGCCCTGCAACAGGAAATTCAGCGCATTGCTCGGCTCGCCCAGATTGCGCACCACATTGCCGAGGCCTTCGCGCACCGGGCCGGGCAAGCCGTCGCGATAGGCATAGGCGACCGGCTCGATCACCGCGCTGTCCACCGCCTGTGTCAGGCGGTAGCTTTCGGCGTTGAACTTCTCGACCGGATCACCCTCGGGCGGGCCGTAATCGCCTTCGACCACGATTTCGTTGATTTCCTCGGGCGGCGGCTCCTCGCCTGCGGGCTGCTCCTCGCCCTCGGCCTGTTGCAGCGACCATTCCAGCGCGGTCACAGGATGTTCGGGCGCGCGCGGCGGCACGCCGGGCACGGCCAGCGCGGCGCTGAGCAAAGGTTGCGAGACTGTCAGAAGCGCGAGGTTAGGCATGGCATTCCTTTGTTCCCTCGTTGACGCCCCCTGCCTATACGCAGGCTGAATTCCCGGAAGCGAAAGTGCAAGGCCCGATGTCGTTTATCCAGATCACCCGCGAAGGCCCCGTCACCATCCTCACGTTCGATCGTGCGGACTCCATGAACCCGCTTGGCGCTCCCGGCGACGGAGATGCGTTCGCCAGCATTGCCAATACGATAAACCGCGACATGGAATGCCGCGTGGTCATCCTGACCGGCGCGGGACGGGCATTCAGCGCCGGCGGCGACATCAAGGCGATGAAGGACAAGACCGGCACCTTCGGCGGCACCGCGCCGGCGATTTCGGACGGATATCGCGATAACATCCACATGATGCTGCGCGCGCTGCATGGCTTGCGGGTGCCGGTGATCGCGGCAGTCAATGGCCCCGCAATCGGACTGGGCTGCGATGTCGCCTGCCTTGCCGACATCAGGATCGCCAGCGAGAACGCGAAATTCGGCGTGACCTTCCTGAAGCTCGGCATCATCCCGGGCGACGGGGGCACATGGATTCTCCCCCGCGTGATCGGGATGAGCCGCGCGGCCGAGCTGTTCTATACCGGTGATGTGATCGACGCGCAGACGGCAAAGGACTGGGGCCTGGTTAGCCGCGTGGTCGTGCCCGAGGCGCTGATGGACGAGGCCCGCGCGCTGGCGGGCCGGATCGCGTTGCTTCCCCCGCACGCGCTGCGCCACACCAAGAACCTGCTGCGGCAAGGGCAGCAGGTGAGCTATGATACCGCGCTCGAAATGGCGGCCAATACGCAGGCGATGATGCACACCACCGCCGACCATGCCGAGGGCGTGGCTGCGCTGATCGAGAAGCGGCAGGCCGTGTTCAAGGGCGAATAATCACGCCAGCCACTTCCACACACCCGCAGGAATGTCCGCCTGCCACAGGTGCAGCCAGCTTCCGCCAAGCCACAGCACGGTGCCCGCGATGAGCGGCACCGCACCGACCGAAAACAGCTTGCCGAGCCGCGGCCAATAGCTGGTCTTGCTCTCCCACTCGGCCCAGGCCTCGCCCATCAGCACTTCCTTCTTGGCGTCCTGCAGCCGCGCACCGACCAGCGCGAGAATGCCCATGGCAAGCGCGGTGACGAGGGTGCGGATGCTCCAGAACAGGATGATGTGCGATGCCGCCCACAACCCGATCCCCCACATCATCGGGTGACGGGTAACCCTGAAAACGCCCTTGGGTTCGGCCCGGGCCTGTGCTTCGGCCATCGGGGTCGGCAATGCCGGATTGCCGATCAGCGAACCGGCCAGCAGCACCATCGCAGGCCAGGTCAGCACAGTGGCGATGATCCAGCCGATATCGCCCGAGCCGCCAAGGTCGGCACCCGGCGCTGCCTTGAAGGCGAACACCACCCAGCCCAGCGTCGCAAAGCTGACGATGCTGTAGACGGCCTGAAATCCGCCCGCGCCCAGCAACTTGACCATCGGGGCGCGCAAGGGATGCGACATCGCGAAATGCGTGCCCACGAAGGCGGCGTTGGCCGCCACGAGATTGATGATCGACCCGTCCATGCTGTCTCCCCCGGTTGTGCCGGGAAAGACTATAGCACGGGCATTGCCGCTGCCTACCGGTCGTAAGCCTTGGGCAGATCGCTTTCGTCGAGATCCTTGTAACGTTCGCGCAAGCGGCTCTGGTGGCTTTCAAGGCTCTGTTCGACACCGCCGATATAGACCTTCACCGGCACCGAGCCGACTTCGAGCGGATCGCCGTCCCACAGCACCACGTCGCCCAGCGCGCCGGGCTTCAGCACGCCAGCCTTGCCGCCCATGCCGCTGATTTCGGCGGGCACGGAGCTGATTGCGGCAAAGGCCTGATCCCAGCTCATCCCTGTCGCCCCCGGCATCCGGGTCAGCGCGACGAGATTGCCCGCGACCTGCTGCAAACGGCGCGGGTCCTGCAGGGTTGACGCGTTGATCGCCACCTTGACCCCGGCCCGCATCAGCCGGCCCGCGTTGGACTGGGTCGCGCCCAGCTGCTCGAAGCTTTCGGGCAGGTCGTTAAGGCCGTTGGCGATCACCGGCACGCCCGCAGCGGCGATTTCGTTCGCCACCATCCAGCCTTCGGTGACGCCGACGAGCACCATGTCGAGCTGCGCGAATTCTTTCTTGAGCGCCAGCACGCCGCGGATGTCGGCCGCGCGTTCGACCGCGACATAGAGCTTCTGCTTGCCCGTCACCACCGGCACCAGCGCTTCGGCATCGAAACGGCCGAGCAGCACTTCGTCGTCCTTGACGATTTCGGTAGTCTGCGGGGTGCCCGTCTTGCCGACCAGCGCCTGCGCCTCGCGCAGCGCTGCCCGCAGCAGGGTATGCGCCGCCGCGCGGCTGCCGCCTGCAAGCTGCGCGCCGCCTTCGCCGAGATTGACCATCTGGAACGCGCGGGGCTGCATCACCGCGTTGGCATCGCCATCCAGATCGATGATCGCGCCCTGCCCGGCAAAGATCGAACCCGCCGGCTGCGTGGTCGTTGCTGCGCGGGTGATCCCGACAGCACGGTGCACAAGGATATGCTGCGACGTCGGGTTGATCGCGGTCGAAGCGTCGAGCGCCGCGCTGAACGGTGCGTTGCCTGCGCGGATATCGTTCGAATCGCCGACAGCCGAAACATCCGCCAGGCCGAGCGAGGTCAGCGTGGCGAAGATGCCGGGCGTCACCCATGCGCCGCCCGCGTCGATCACGACGTCGGTTGCGTAGGTCTGGCCGGCGGCCGCCTTGCCGGCGAACACCACCTTGCCGCCTTCGATAATGACGGTGCCGCCTTCAACCGGCGCACTGCCGTCGCCGATCACAAGCCGGGCGTTTGTGACGATCATGTCCTGCGCCAGTGCGGGCGCTGCGGCAAGGGCGAGGCCGCTGACGGCCAGTGCGAGGAGGCGCTTCATTTCACATCTCCTTCACCGGGCTGGCCAAGCTCGAAATCGCTCACCGGACGACGTTTCGGATCATTGGCATCGAACATCAGCGCGCCGTCGATCCAGACCTTTTCGGGCCGCGAATAAACGCTCAGCGGATCGCCGTTCCACAGCACCACGTCGGCCATCTTGCCGGGTTCAAGGCTGCCGGTCATCTCGTGGATGCCCATCGCCTTGGCGGGGTTGTAGGTGATCCACTGGATCGCGGTGGCATCGGAAATTTCGATCCCCATGCGCTGACCCGCCTTCTGGGCCTTGCGCGCTTCCTGGTTCAACCGCTGGATATCGTTCTGATCGTCCGAGTGGATGACCACGCAGGCGCCTTCGCGCTGGAGGAAGGCGGCGTTTTCAAGGATACCGTCATAGCTTTCCATCTTGAAGCCGTACCAGTCGGCCCACACCGCGCTGCACACGTCGTTTTCGCGCAGCAGATCACCGATCTTGTAGCTTTCGACCGCGTGATGGAAGGTGCTGACCTTGTAGCCCATCTCCTTGGCCATATCCATGACGATGGCCATTTCGTCGGCGCGGTAGCAGTGGTTGTGGACGAGGATTTCGCCCTTCAGCACGCCCACCAGCGTTTCCTTGGCAAGATCGCGCTTGGCTTCCTTGTTGTTGGCATAGTCAATCGCGGCGAGCCACGTCTGGCGGTTGACCGCAAGGTTGCCCATGCGGGTCGAGGGCATGCGCCCGCGACTGCCGTAAACGCGCTTGGGGTTCTCCCCGCAGGCCATCTTGAGGCCATAGGGCGCGCCGGGGAACTTCATGCCCTGCGTGGTGCGCGCCGGCACGTTCTTGAGCGTGACGGAACGCCCGCCCATGAGGTTGGCCGAGCCGGGCAGGATCTGGAGCGCGGTGATCCCGCCATTGGCAAGCGCGCGGGAAAAGCCCGGGTCCTGCGGCCAAACCGAATGTTCGGCCCAGACTTCGGGCGTGGTCGGGCTGGTCGCCTCGTTGCCGTCCGAATGCGCGTCGACGCCGGGCGAGGGATAGTCGCCGAGGTGCGAGTGGATGTCGATGATGCCGGGCGTGACGAACTTTCCCGTGCCGTCGAACACCGCGATGTCGGCCGGGACCTGGGTGTCAGGGCCGCCGACAGCGACGATCTTACCGCCGCTGAAGAACACCACGCCGTTCTCGATCTTGCCGCCGCGTCCGTCGAACACGGTCGCGCCAACCAGCGCGGTGGCGACGCCGGGATAGGGTTTGTAAGTCGAGGAGAAGACCCCGTCGCTCTCGCGCTTGGCGGTAAAGGCCGGAGCGGCGGTTTCCGCCTCCTTGTCGCGCTTCTTGTCCTTGTCCCGCGCGTCGGCGGCGGTGGCGCCCGCAATCAGCGCAAGCGCGCTGACGATCGTAGCCAGCGCGCCCGTACCGGCGCGCATCTTCTTATCTGCGAACATTCAAACCTCGCGTTGTTCCGATCCGGGTGTTGGAACGGAAAACGCGAGGTTTGTCCATGGTCTTGGACGACAAATGCGTACCGCGGCGATTACTCGGCCGGGCGTGCGGCAACCGGATAGGCCTCGTCGGCACCATCGGCAGCGGCGGTATCATCGTCCTTGAGCGTATCGAGGTGCATCAGCTTCTTGATCAGCGGGCTGATTACCAGCACCACCGCACCGATTCCCATCGCGTACCAGCCGACGGTGGAATAGACGCTCAGCACCAGTTCCTTGCCGGCTTCGGCGCCCTCAAGGCCTTCGCCCCCGGCTGCAGCCGAGATCAGGCCCGCGGCGAAGTTGCCCGTGGCCGAGGCGAAGAACCAGGTGCCCATGATCAGTGAAGCCATGTGCGCCGGGGCCAGACGGTTCATCGCCGAAAGGCCGACCGGGCTGAGGCACAGTTCGCCGGTCGTGTGCAGCAGGTAGATCAGGAAGATGAAGATCACCGGCACCGCCGCGTCCATGCCCGAAGCCTGCGCGCCCCACACGAGCACAAGGAAGCCAAGACCGACCTGGATCACGCCGAGGCCGAACTTGAACGGCGCGGAAGGTTCCAGCCCCTTCTTGCCGAGCGCGGTCCAGAGCCATGCGAACAGCGGCGCGAGCAGGAAGATGTAGGCGGCGTTGAGCGACTGGAAGACCGATGCGGGCACGCCGGAGCGATCCACATGGCGGTCGGTGAACAGGTTGAGCGAGTTGCCCGCCTGTTCGAACAGCGCCCAGAACACGATCGACACGAAGATCAGGAACATCGCCGCGAAGATCCGGTCGCGGTCTTCGGACGGCAGCTTGAACACAGCAATGCCGAGCACATAGGCCACCAGAATGCCGCCGAAAATGCCGAGAAGCCCGCCGACGACGGCCTGATTCTGCACCATCCACCACGCCACCGCGACGGCGACGAGGCCGACCGCGTAAAGACCCCATTCGAGGCCTTTTCCGAGCGGCTTGGGCGGCTCGCCGCGGCCGAGCAGCAGCGGCTTGCCCCGGGTGAAGACGATAAGGCCGAGGAACATCCCGAAGCCGGCAAGACCGAAGCCGTAGGACCAGCCGTAAGTCTCCCCGATATAGCCGCACAGCAGCGAACCGAGGAACGCGCCCAGATTGATGCCCATGTAGAAGATCGTATAGGCCGGATCGCGGCGCGTGTCGGTGCGCGGGTATAGCTGCCCGACGATCACCGAGATATTGGCCTTAAGAAAGCCCGAGCCGACGATGATGAAGGCCAGCGCCAGCCAGAAGACGTTGAGCACCGCAAGATCCTGCCCGCCGTCGCCCTCAACCCCCATCAGGATATGGCCGAAGGTCAACAGCACCGCGCCAAAGACCACCGCTTTTCGCTGCCCGAGATACTTATCGGCCAGATAGCCGCCAAGCACCGGGGTGATGTAGACCAGCGCGGTATAGGCGCCGTAGATCACCCCCGCCTCGCCGTCGGAGAACAGCCAGTGCTTGGTGAGGTACAGGATCAGCAGCGCCCGCATGCCGTAGTAGGAGAAACGCTCCCACATCTCGGCGAAGAACAAAACGAACAGACCCTTGGGGTGGCCGAGGATCGTCCCGGCGCTGTCCCCGTGCGGAAGCTCAGCAGTAGCCATGTATTCGGATATCCCTAAAGCGCGCCTCTCGCCGGCGCGGTCCCATGGGAGCGCAACCTAGCGACTCAATCGCCTGTGTGAAGCTTTTGTTTCGGGTGAAACCGTATCTGACCCAAACTTGACGCGCATGGCTGTATTATGGCACTGATGCACCTCGCAAGGGACACTGAGATCATGAACCCCAACCGCCCAAGCTCGAACAGGCCCGTCTATCTCAAGCTGCGCGACCAGATTGCCGCTGCCATCATCGACGGCGATTATCCCGAAGGCGCAATGCTGCCGTCGGTGCGCGCACTGGCAGCCGAACAGGGCGCCAATCCGCTGACCGTGGCGAAGGCCTACCAGCAGTTCCAGAACGACGGACTGGTCGAAGTGCAGCGCGGGGTCGGCATGTATGTGGTGAAAGGCGCGGCCGAGCGCTTGCGCGCCCGCGAGCGCGAGTCCTTCCTGCGCGAGGAATGGCCCGATATCCGCAGCCGGATGGAGCGGCTCGGGCTCGATCCCGTGGATCTGGCGGTATCTTCCTGAATTCTTGGCAAGCTGGCTATTGTGCGCATTGCACAACCCTGTGAATTCTGACAATCTGTTCATCTTGGTATCGAACGGGATTGCATCGCGCCCGATGCCGGGACTAAAGGGGGGCGCCTTTCGGGTCGGAGGCGAGTTGAGGAAACCGCGGGTTTATCCCGCATGCGGCGTCATATGGCGGAATACCGTCCATGAACGTCGGGAGAGCGCCATGATCAGATCCGAATTGTTGCAGGAATTGCACAAGGACAACCCCGACCTGCGTAGCGAAGAAATCGAGCAGGTCGTGGATATCTTCTTCGATGAAATCGCCCAGCGACTGGCCGAAGGCGGCCGGGTGGAGCTGCGCGGCTTCGGAGCCTTCTCTACCCGCGAACGCGAGGCCCGCAGCGGCCGTAACCCGCGCACCGGGGAAACAGTCGACGTTCCGGCCAAGCGCGTGCCTTACTTCAAGGCCGGCAAGGAAATCCGCGAGCGTCTCAACCAGGGCTGACGCACGCCGGGCGGGCAATGTTCGCCAAATGTTTCACGTGAAACATTGCCCGCACAGTTCCGGCATGGCGCATTCCGGTTTGCGAAGCACGCCGAAGAACCTTTCAGGCTGCCTCCAGCGCGGGTGAATCGGCGTCATCGGCCCAGCCCGACGACGCCAGCCGGCGTTCCCGGCCGAGCGCCGCGAACACCAGATCGGCCAGCCGCTCGTGTCCGCCCTCGGGCGCGGTATCGACCGCGACCATCCCCAGTGCAGCAGCCTCTTCCACGGCATCCCTGCCTGTGAGAGCGATCACACGCGAGATCCCCGGCAGCCGCTCCTCCACCAGCGGGGTCAACTCGCGCGAGGCGGCAAGGCTGCCGGTCGCGACCACGATAATCTCGCGCCGGCCCATCCCGATCGCGTCCCAGCTGCGCGGATCGGCCGGGTTGGCCTGATGCACGTGGTACCCGTCGGCGAGCGCCATCTGGAAACGGTCGTGACCGGGTTCCAGCGCGAGATAGCCGATGTCGTTGAACGCCAGCGCGTCCGCCACCGCACGCCCCGCAGCGGTCATGCCGAT
This sequence comes from Erythrobacter fulvus, assembly GCF_028595285.1. Taxonomy (GTDB): domain Bacteria; phylum Pseudomonadota; class Alphaproteobacteria; order Sphingomonadales; family Sphingomonadaceae; genus Erythrobacter; species Erythrobacter fulvus. Next base: position 33,594 of record NZ_JAQQXQ010000013.1, read on the forward strand.
GATCACCACCGGCGCATCGTCGCCCGCCAGCTTGGCGTCGGGCGGCCCGGCGCGCAGGCGGCCCGCCAGCTTGCGCCCGATATTCGAAACCGGCGGGGTGACCGCCAGGCTGATCGCAATGGCCGTTACCATCGTGGAGATCAGACGCGGCTCCACCAGCCCCGCCACCGCCGGCAGCGCCAGCAGCACCAGCGTGAACTCGCTTCCCTGACCGAGCAGGAATCCGAGCTGGATCGAACCCGGCACCGACCAACGATTGACCAGCGCCGCCACGACATTAAGCGCGCATTTCAATGTGATAAGGCCCGCAGCGGCCAACACCACCCACAGCCAGTCCTGCACCAGCGCGGCAGGATCGATCCCCAGTCCGACCGAGATGAAGAAGAAACTGAGGAACAGCCCGCGAAAGGCGTCGATCTCGGTCTGCACCAGGATGCGATAGCGCGAATCCGCCACCGCCATGCCGCCGAGAAACGCACCGAGCGTGAGAGAAAGCCCCGCCATCCCCGTCGCCCAGCCCGCAGCCAGCGCGATGAACAACGCGGTTGCGGTGTAGACCTCGGTCGTGCCCGCGCGGGCGATCAGGCGGAACAGCGGCTCGGTCAGATAGCGTGCAAACAGCACCGCGATGACGAAGGCGGCCAGCGCCTTGGCTCCGGCAAGGCCCAGCGCCGGCAGCAACGCGCCGCCGCCCGCCAGCGCGCCTGCGGCCACCAGCAGCAGGATCGCGGCAATGTCCTGAAAGATCAGGATCGCCTGTGCCGCGCGGCCGACCGGACAATCCTCCTGGTCGCGCTCGCGGATCAGGCCGATCACCACTGCGGTTGATGACAGACCGAGTCCGAAACCGGCGATGATCGCGAAAGCAAGCGGCAGGCCGAGCGCCGCCAGCAGCGCGGCAAAGGCCCCGCCCGATACCAGCATCTGCAAGGCGCCGAAGCCGAAAATATTGCCCGCTTCGGCCCGGATCCGCCCGAGCGAGAAATGCAGCCCGAGGTTGAACAGCAGGAACATCACACCCGCTTCAGCCATTGCGGCAACCAACGGCCCGCTGAAATCCTGCGCCATGCCGAGGCTCGCCAGCCCCAGCCCCAGCCCGATATAGCCGACGATCGGATTCAGCCGCAGCGCGCGGCTGGCCAGCGCCGCGCCGATGCCCAGACCAAGCAGCGTGATCGCCGGCTGGATCGTGGCGACCACCGAATGCGCGCCATCAACTGCCTCGCCTGCCATTTGTGCGCCCCTGTCTTGCGAATGCCGTTGGTGAAATGGGGCTTTGCATGCGCGCTGGCAAGCTCTGGCGCTAGCAGGGCAATCTGTGGCAAGGGCCTGTCCCATGCGGGCGTGGCGGAATGGTAGACGCCGGGGACTTAAAATCCCCTGAGCTTTGCTCGTGCGGGTTCGAGTCCCGCCGCCCGTACATCCGGCCCGTGGCCGTCCAACCTGACGGAAACCGCAGGGCTGCCATTATCCACCGCTTAACCTGTTGCACTTACTGCTTTGTCTTAATCATGGGACACACGCGCCCCCTTGTTTCCGCCCGGCGGGAGCAAGGCCGCGCAAGGCGATACGGGCATGGGCAAGGCTGCGAATACCGTACAGCTGCAGGAAGGGCCGGATCCGGCGGGCGCGGAACAGCGGGCCGCGCCGCGTTTCACCTTGCTGATCCGCGCCGCCAAACTGGTTTCCGCGCAGGGCGAATTCGTCTGCGTGATCCGCGACGTGTCGGAAACCGGAATCAGTGTGCGCCTGTTCCATGGCCTGCCGGGTTGCCAGCAGTTTGAGCTGCACATGCCCGCCGGGGCGGTCTATCTGGTCAACCGCGTGTGGCACCGCGACAACGAAGCCGGTTTTGCCTTCGATGCCTCGGTCGATGTCGCGCGGCTGATCAACGAATCCGGCGAATATCCCAAGCGCGGCTTGAGGCTCGGGCTGTGCTTCCCCTTGCGCGTGACCACGCTGGCGGGGAGCTGCGAGGGGGTGGTGGAGAACCTGTCCCAGCAGGGCGCGCGGTTCGAATGCGACGCCTTGCTGGCAATCGATCAGTCGGTACGAATCGAATTGCCGGATGCGACCGGCGCGATGCGCGAGGTGCGGGCCAAGGTGCGCTGGCGGCGCGGGAAGTCTTACGGGGTGGTGTTCGACGACACGTTCACGCTCGGCGATTTCGCCCGCCTCGCCGCGCGGCTGCAAGCCCCGGCGCTACTGGAACATTAAGTCGCGGCCCCGTCAGCCAAGCGTGAATGTCAGCGCCAGCCCGTTGATGCAGTGGCGCTTGCCGGTGGGCTTCGGCCCGTCCCCGAAAATATGGCCAAGATGTCCGCCGCAATCGGCGCAATGCACCTCGGTGCGCGGATAGCCGATCTTGTAATCGGTGCTGGTGCCCACGGCGCCCTTGTCGATCGCCTGCCAGAAGCTCGGCCAGCCGGTGCCGCTGTCATATTTGTGCTCTGACGAATAGACCGGGTTGCTGCATCCCGCACAGCGGAAAGTGCCCTTGCGCTTTTCGTTGTTGAGCGGCGAGGTGAAGGCGCGCTCCGTCCCGGCTTCGCGCAGGATGTAATATTGCCCTTTGGTCAGCACGCGGCGCCATTCGGCCTCGCTCCGGCGGACAGGAAAATTCCCGGTCTGGGCCTCGGCCACGCCGCAGGCGGTCACCAGCGGCAGGGCCGCGCCGATGCTCGCGGCAGAGAGCAGATTGCGGCGGGAAATTACGGGCGTGCGCATGGTGTGGTTCCGGGTCGTCATGCCTTCAAATACGCACGAAACGCCCCGGAAGTTTCACACCGATCCGCATCCTGCGTTCAGAAGGTCGTGACCTCGACCTCGAGCTTGCGGAAGCCGTGGACGAAATTGGCCCGCACCCGCTCGACGTCGCCCGCAACATGGACGCGCATCCGGCGCTTGTGCATTTCCTCAAGCAGAACCCGCAGCTGCAGCTCGGCCAGCCGCGCGCCGACGCAGCGGTGGATGCCGTAGCCGAACGACAGGTGCCGCCGCGCATTCTCGCGGGTGATGTCGAGCTTGTCGGGGTTGTCGAACACCTCCTCGTCGCGGTTGGCGGAGAGGTACCACAGCACCACCTTGTCGCCTTTCCTGATGGTCTGGCCGAACACCTCGGTATCCTCGGTGCAGGTGCGACGCATGTGGGCCAGCGGGGTCTGGTAGCGCAGGCATTCCTGCACCGCGTTGGGGATCAGATCGGGGTTTTCCTCGAACAGCTTTCGCTGGTCGGGGAACTTGTCCATCGCATGGATGATCCCGCTCATGGTGTTGCGGGTGGTGTCATTGCCGCCGACGATCAGCAGCACGAGATTGCCCATGAATTCCTCGGGCCGCATCTGGTTCATCGCCTCGGAGTGGAGCATCATCGAGATGAGATCGTTGCCCGGCTCCTTGTCCATCGTGCGCTCGATCCACAGCGACTGGAAATAGGCGCCCATTTCCTGAAGGAAGCTCCAGCGCATCTGGTCCATTTCGCGCACGGTGGCGAGTTCGGTGTCACCCGCCCAGTCCGACCATAGGGTCAGCAGGCGGCGGTCTTCCCACGGGAAGCCGAACAGGATCGCCAGCATTCCGGTGGTCAGTTCGATCGAGACCTTGTCGACCCAGTCGAACACCTCGCCGCGCGGCAGGCTGTCCAGCAGATCACCGGTGCGCTGACGGATTTCAGCTTCCATGTCGGTGACTGCCGAAGGCGTGAACTTGGGCGCGACGGTGCGGCGCTGGCCGGTGTGCTGCGGGCGGTCCATGGCGATGAACATCGGCAGCTCGCGGGTGTCGATGCCAGAGGCTGCAGCCTCTTCCTCGGTCAGGCGGTTGAGAATCGTGATCCCGCCATATTCCCAGCTCGACGAGAAGGTTTCAGGCAGCGCTTCGATATGCTGGATCGCCTTGTGGCCCACCACCGCCCAATAGGGGCCGAGCGGGCTTTCAGGGATGTAGTGCAGCTGGCCGGCCTTGCGCATCTCGGCGAAGATCGGTTGCCAGGTATCCTCGAAATAGATGTCGGAGCGGCTGACGTCCCACGGGTGCGTGTGTTCAAGCCGCTGTTCGGGATGCGCGGCGAAATGCGCCTTCAGGGCATCGTAAGCGGTCGGTTCGCGGCGCACCTGAGGGCGCTGCACACCCGGGTTTGCTGGGGGCGCGATTGTAGCCATGTCTCTCTCCCGTCCGGCGACCTCGTCCTGAAGGGTCGCTCTGGTCCGAATCGCATCCTGCCCTAACTGACAGCGATGTCAATAGTGGGTTGCGAAACGGAACCTATTCAGCCGGTTCGGCCGTGCCGGAGTTGCGGCGGGCGAACCAGCCGCGGCACACGCGGCCGGCACCGCCCGACTTCATCACCCGCTTGCGGAACAGCAGCGATCCGCCCTTCACCAGCGCCAGCACCGCCAGTGCCTGCCATGCCAGAGCCAGCGCATGGGTCCACAGCTGCGGCTCCATCGCCGCACGCGCCAGCATCGCGAAGGGCGAGGATAGCGGGAAGACAATCGCCGCCATCTCCAGCCCCGAACCCGGCTGCTTGATAGTGTAGGCGGCAAGGAAGAACACCATCAGCTGCATCATCGTCACCGGCATCGACAGCGTCTGCACCTCGCGCACGGTATTGGCCATCGCCCCGATGGTCAGGAACAATGCGCCGAGCAGCAGATAGGCCATCGCGAAATAGGTGATGCCGAGCGCGATGAATAACGGCCAGCCGACCGCAGGCGCGGGCAGGCGTGCAGGATCGAAACCGCTGGTGGCGGTGATCGCATCGCTGCCCACGCTCCACATCGCGAATCCTGCAAGGCCCCACACGGCGATGCCGACGAAGGACACGCCAAGCATGGCGAACAGCTTGCCCGTGAACACTGCATCCATCGGGATCGCCGCGGCAAGGATTTCGATGATCTTGTTGGCCTTTTCCTCGACAAGATTGGACAGCACCATCCCGGCAAGCAGCATCGTCAGCAGGAACAGTAGCATCTGCGCGACCTGCGCGGTCTGGATCCGGCTGGAACGTTCCGCGGCGGCGCTGGTGGTGACGATCGCTTGCGCCACTTCGGGGAAGGCGGTCGGCTCGGCGCTTTGTGCATGGCCCGCGATCAGCCCGACCGGGCCCTGCCAGCGGCGCACCTGCCCTTCGGTGCCGACCAGTTCGGGGCGGGCAAGCGTGCCGGTGAGGATGGCGGCGTAATTGCCGCGCCGCGCTTCCATGAAAGCCCGCGCATCGAAATCGGGATCGCCTGCTGCCTCGGGCACGTCGCGCAAGGCGGGCAGGGCGCCGCCCAGTTGCGGGATCAGACGCTGGCCCGCCGCCCGCATCGCCGCGTTTTCCTGCGGCGACATGGCAAGCCCGACCTCGACGCTCACCGACTCGCGTTGCACCTCGCCGCCGATCGCGCCCGCAAGCCCGCCGACGAATACCGGAAACAGCGGCCCCAGCAGGAAGAACAGGAAGGCGCGGCTCAGCAGCACGGCCAGAAAATCGCGCCGGGCGATGACCCATGCGGCTTCAAATGCGGAAAGCCGCGGACGGAGGGTTTCTGCCGGGTTCATGCGCGTTCCTCCGCCTGATCTGCCTCGAGCTGGCGCGCGGCCGCCTCGCCCGCGATCGCGACGAAAGCATCGTGCAGCCCCGCACGTTCGATCGACAGCGACAGGATCCCCGCCTCGCCTTCGATCAACCGGCGCAGCAGCGGCTCAACCCCGGTTTCGGGCAGCGGGAACTGGAAGAAATCGCCGTTGCGGCGGGTCTCGGGCGGCAGGGCGGAAAGCCACGCCCCCTCGCGCGCTCGCGTCTCCAGCCGCACCTGCGCCGGAATCCGGTCGCGCGCCGACTCGACGCTGCCGGCATAGGGAACCTTGCCCCCGGCGATGATCGCCACGCCTTCACACAGACGTTCGGCATGGTGGATCACATGGGTCGAGAAAATCACCGTCACGCCTTCGTCCGCCAGCGCACGGATCATCATTTCAAGCTTGCCTTGATTGATCGCATCGAGGCCCGAAAACGGCTCGTCCAGCACCACCAGCTTCGGGCGGTGGACCAGCGTGCCGAGCAGCTGCACGGTCTGCGCCATGCCCTTGGACAGCTGGCGGATCTGGCGATCCGCGGCGTGCCCCAGGCCGTGGCGTTCAAGCAGTTCGACCGCGCGCCTGCGCCCTTCCTTCAGCGGCAATCCGCGCAGCGCGCCCATGAAGGCGATGGCGTCTATCGCCTTCATTGCCGGATAGAGCCCGCGTTCTTCGGGCAGGTAGCCGATCAGGCGGCCGATATCGTGCGGACGATCATGCCCGAACACGCGGCGCACGCCTTCATCCGGATCGATGATGCCCAGCAGCATGCGCAGCGTCGTGGTCTTGCCCGCGCCGTTCGGCCCGAGCACCCCGTAGATCGCGCCTTCGGGCACGGAGATGTCCACGCCGTCCACCGCGCGGGTGCCGTCGAAGCTTTTCACCAGCCCCTTGGCCTCGATTGCCAGCGGGCGCGCATCATCGGGAATGGTGGTGAAACCCGTCCCGCGATTGCCCGGAAGATTCTGTTCGCTTACCGCCATGTCCATGCCTTACGCGGTTAGCGCGCCAGATTAAACGGGAGCCTCCCCAAGTATGGTTAATGCCGCTGAAACAGCAGGCCTTAACGAAAGGATCGCAGCCCAGGCGCGCGCGCTGGGCTTTGCCGCCTGCGGTTTTGCGGGCGCGGGCGAAGACCCGCTGCGCAGCGCCCGGCTGGAACAATGGCTGGGCGAGGGGCATCACGGCAGCATGGAATGGATGGAGACGCGGCTTGACCACCGGCGTTCGCCGCAGGGGCTGTGGCCGGAAGCCCGCAGCGTCATCGCGCTCGGCATGAGTTATGCCCCCGCGCATGATCCGCTGGCACTGGAAGATTCGTCCGAACACGCGCGGATTTCGGTCTATGCGCAGGGGCGCGACTATCACGATGTCGTCAAGAAGCGCCTGAAGGCGCTCGCCCGTTGGTTGGTGGAGCAAGAGCCCGAAGCGCAGGTGAAGGTCTTTGTCGACACCGCGCCGGTGATGGAAAAACCGCTGGGCGAGGCGGCGGGGATCGGCTGGCAGGGCAAGCACACCAACCTCGTCAGCCCGACCCATGGCAGCTGGCTGTTTCTGGGCGCAATCTACACCACGTTGGAACTTGCCCCGGCGCAAGCCCATCGCGACCAGTGCGGTTCGTGCCGCGCCTGCCTTGATGCCTGCCCGACAGATGCCTTCCCCGCACCCTACAGGCTCGATGCGCGTCGCTGCATTTCCTACCTCACCATCGAGCACAAGGGGCCAGTGGCGGAGGAATTCCGCAGTATGCTGGGCAACCGCATTTACGGCTGCGACGATTGCCTTGCAGTGTGCCCGTGGAACAAGTTCGCTTCCGAAGCCCAGGCGATCCGCGAATTCCTGCCCCGCGCCGAACTGGTCGCGCCGCGCCTTGGGGAGCTGCTGGCATTGGACGATGCGGGCTTCCGCGCGCTGTTCTCGGGCTCTCCGATCAAGCGGATCGGGCGCAACCGGTTTGTGAGGAACTGCCTCTACGCGGCGGGCAATAGCGGCAATGCGGCGCTGATCCCGCAGGTTGAGGCGCTGACGGGTGATCCCGATGCAGTCGTGGCCGAGGCCGCAGATTGGGCGCTGGCAAGGCTCAGATAAGGTCCTTCAGCGGCACTTCGGGATCGGCCAGCAGAGCGGCATCGATCCTGCCCGCCCCGCTTTCCAGCAATTTTCGCGCCTGCACATAATCCTTCATCGTGCCTACGCAGTCGAAAGCGATGGGCTTGCCGTCGCGCAGATAGACCACGGTGAATTTCCGCGTCGCCGGATCGCCGCGCAGGATCGTCTGGTCAAAACCGAGGCTGAGGCCGGCTGTCTGCAGCTTCAGATCATACTGGTTCGACCAGAACCACGGCAGCGCGTTGTAGGGCTCTTTCTCGCCCATGATCGCCTTGGCCACGGTGTTCGCCATGTCATGCGCGTTCTGCACCGATTCCAGCCGGATGACGGCATTGTCGGCATAGGGGTTGGCGTGGGCGGCGCAGTCGCCGATGGCGTAGACATCGTCCAGCGTGGTGCGGCAGCAGAAATCGACGTCGACCCCGTTCGATCCCGCCGCGCCCGCCGCGATCAGCGGAGCGACGGCAGGGACGATGCCGATGCCGACCACCACCATGTCGCACGGCACCTCCTCGCCATTGTCGAGCCGCACACCGGTGACCTTGCCCTGATCCTCGCCCAGCACCGCGCTAACGCCGGTTTCGAGCCGCACGTCGACGCCTTGCCGGCGGTGTTCCTCGGCATAGAAGGCGGACAATTCCTCGCCCGCCACGCGTGCAAGCAGGCGGGGCAGCATCTCGACCAGCACGACCTCGCAGCCGAGCTTGCGCAGCACCGCCGCTGCTTCGAGCCCGATATAGCCGCCGCCGATCACCACGGCGCGCCTCGCGCCGCCGGACAATGCCTGCATCATCGCATCGGCGTCGGACTTGTCGCGCACGTAGAATACGCCCGGCAACACCGCGCCCGGCACCGGCAGGCGGCGCGGATCGCCGCCGCCCGACCAGATCAGCTTGCGGTAGGTCACCGTGCTGCCGTCCGACAGGGTGATGCGGTGCGCGTGAGGATCAATCGCGGTCACAGCCGCGCCCAGCTTCAGATCGATGCCCTTGTCCGCCCAGAACTTTTCGGGCCGGATCATGATCCGTTCGAAGCCTTTGTCGCCGGCGAGATATTCCTTCGACAGCGGCGGGCGCTCGTATGGCGGCGCGTCGTCGCGTCCGATCATCAGGATCGAGCCCTCGTGCCCCTGCTGGCGCAGCGCGATTGCCGCCTGCGCACCGCCGTGGCCGGTGCCGACGATGACGATGTCGGCGTGGTCGGTGGTAGATGTCATTGCCTGCCTATGCCCTTCCGGCTGCTTTGGGCCTTTGATGTGCCGCAAACAGCCGGAGGGTCAACCCGCCAGAAGGAAGAGTGCTACCGTTCGAGCAGATTGCGCGCCTGACTGGCGATCTGGGCCAGCATTGCCGGGCCAACCGGCGGGCGGGCCTGTGCGCGGGCGACCATGCTGCGGAACTGCACCACCGCGCCGGCATTGCGATCCGACCATTCGTCCACCCGTGCGCGGGGATCGTCCTTACCGGTCTTGCGTTTCATCAGACGACGCAGGAAATCGAGCCGCATCTGCTGGAAATCGCGCGCGAGGCCGGACACCAGCAACCGGTCCCACACGTCGGACGGCGACATGTGCGCGGCGATGCCCTGCGCCCAGTCGAGCCCCAGCCGTCCGCCGATATCGGTGAAAGCGTGGGTCAGCAGCTTGGCGTCGATCCCGGTTTCCAGCGCCAGTTTGGCAAGGCCCACCGCTCCGTCGAAATCGAACAGGTTGGCGACCCGCGCCGCCAGCGCATCGGTCGCTCCGGCGGCAACGAAGCTCTGCCGCAGCTCGCGCGAACGCGCCCGCGGTTCGGCGGCGAGCAATTCCTCGCGCGCGGCGGCAAGCAGACCGACCCCGGTTTCCAGCTCGCCGATCATGGTGCCCGCCGCGACCTTGCCGGATGCCGTGCGCAGCACGTCGGACATGAGGTTGCCCACCGCCGCTGCCAACCGATCGAACAGCGCGAGGCGCGCGGCTTCGGGGATCGCGGCCTCGTCAAGCTCGCGCCACAGCGCATCGAGCCCGAACAGCCGCTCGGCCACCACGAAAGCACCCGCGACTTCGGCAAGGCCGACGCCTTCTTCCTCCGCCAGCTCAAAAGGATGCACCATGCCCAGCCGGTTGACGATGCGGTTGGCAAGGCTGGTCGCGATCATCTCGCGCCGCAGGCGGTGGCTACGGATCTGCGCGGCGAAAGGCTTGCGCATCGCGGTGGGGAAGCGGGCCAGCAGCATCGGCTCCAGCACCGGATCGTCGGCCAGACTGCTCGCCTCGATCGCGTCCTGCAGCGCCAGCTTGGCCGAAGACAGCAGCACCGCCAGTTCGGGACGGGTCAGACCATGGCCGTCGGCGGCGCGGCGCATCAGCGTCTCGCCGTCGGCCAGCCCTTCGGTGCGACGGTCGAAATCGCTGATTTCCTCCAGCCGCTCGATCAGACGGACGTAGGACGCCGTCGCGGTGGCTCCCCCGGTCTCGGCAACAGACAGCGCCAGTGCCTGCAAGCGGTTGTCCTCGAGCACGATCTCGCCGACCTCGTCGGTCATCGCGGCGAGCAGCGTGTTGCGCTTCTTTTCGGTCAGCTTGCCTTCGCGCAGCGCCGCGGCGAGCGCGATCTTGATGTTGACCTCGTTGTCCGAACAATCGACCCCGGCCGAATTGTCGATGAAGTCGGTGTTGATGCGTCCGCCATTGAGCGAGAAGGCGATGCGCCCGGCCTGCGTCACGCCAAGGTTCGCGCCCTCGCCGATCACCCGCGCACCGACTTCGCCTGCATCGATGCGCAAGCCGTCATTGGCCGGATCGCCGACCTGGATGTTGTTTTCCTGGGGCGCCTTCACATAGGTGCCGATCCCGCCGAACCACAACAGGTCCACCTGCGCGCGCAGGATCGCGGAGATCAGCGCCTCAGGCTCGATCTCCTTGTCGGCGATGCCCAGCAATTCGCGCGCCTGCTTCGACAGCTTGATGCTCTTCGAAGCGCGGGAGAACACCCCGCCGCCCTTGGAAATCAGCGCCTTGTCGTAATCCTCCCAGCTTGAACGCGGCAGTTCGAACATGCGCTTGCGCTCTTTCCAGCTGGCCAGCGGATCGGGCGAGGGATCGATGAAGATGTGGCGGTGATCGAAGGCCGCGACCAGCTTTATCGCCTTGGACAGCAGCATGCCGTTGCCGAACACGTCGCCCGACATGTCGCCGCAGCCCGCGACGGTGATGCTGTCCTTCTGGACGTCGATCCCCATCTCGCGGAAGTGGCGCTGCACCGAAACCCACGCGCCGCGCGCGGTGATGCCCATCGCCTTGTGGTCATACCCGTTCGATCCGCCGCTGGCGAAGGCATCGTCCAGCCAGAAGGCGCGCGATTGGGCGATGCCGTTGGCGATGTCGGAGAAGGTCGCGGTGCCCTTGTCGGCGGCGACCACGAAATAGGGGTCTTCCCCGTCGGTCACGGTCACGCCCTTGGGATGGACGACTTTGCCCTCGACGATGTTGTCGGTCACCGACAGCAGCGTGCGGATGAAAATCTCGTAGGACGCACGGCCCTCGGCGGCCCAGGCTTCGCGGTCGAGCGCAGGGGATGGCAGCTGCTTGGGATAGAACCCGCCCTTCGCGCCGGTCGGCACGATGACGGCGTTCTTCACCCGCTGCGCCTTCATCAGTCCGAGGATCTCGGTGCGGAAGTCGTCGCGCCGGTCCGACCAGCGAAGCCCGCCGCGCGCCACCGCGCCCGAACGCAGGTGAATACCCTCGACCCGGGTCGAATAGACGAATATCTCGCGCCACGGCACCGGCTTGGGAAGGTTCGGCACAAGGTGGCTCTCGAGCTTGAACGCCAGTGCCTCGGCGGCGGCGGGGGCAAAGGCATTGGTGCGCAGCACCGCGCCCACTACCGCACGATAAAGGCGCAGCAGACGGTCGTCGTTAATCGCCGTGACTTTCGCGAGGCCGCGGGTGAAGGCGGCTTGCGCGGCGGCAAAAGCCTCCTCGCGGTCGCCTGCGAAGGCCGGATCGTGACGCGCGACGAACAGATCGATCATTGCCCGCGTCACCTGCGGCGCGCCAACCAGCGCGTCGACGACGGTGTAGATAGTGTAGCTGACCCCGGTCTGGCGCAGGTAGCGGTAGATCGCGCGCAGCCAATTCGCCTCGCGCGGGGTAAGCCCGGTGGCAGCGACCAGCCGGTTGAAGGGATCATCCTCGGCCGCGCCGTTGGACACGTCGGCCATGGCCTGTTCGATCAGCTCCGCGCGCGCCAGCAGCGTCCCCGCATCGAGCCCGGCGGGCACTGTGAGGATGAAATCGTGGATCGAACCCAATGCCGGATCGGCCAGAAAGGTCGGCACTTCGGCGGCTACGCGGAAGCCGAAATTCTCCAGCGCGGGAACCGCATCGGACAACGCGAGCCGCGCACCAACGCAGTAGATCTTGAGCCGCAGCGTGTCGGCGCCGTCGCTGTCCATCCGGTAGAGGCGGGTGGCGCGGGCCGGGCGCGTATGGGGCGCACCGTCCTCGCCCTCGCTCTGCGCCAGCTTGCGCAGCCGGTCGATATCGCGCGCGGCTTCGACCGGGCCGTAGGTCAGGCGGTAACCTGTCGGGAAGGCAGGGGCGTAGCGCGCGGCGAGCGCGGCGGCGCGGCCGTCTTCCTCGCCTGCGGCAAGATGGGTTTCGACCGCCTCGTTCCAGCCGCGCAGCAGATCGACCAGCTCGGCCTCGATCTTCACCGGATCGGGCAGGGTGTCGCAGGTCCGCACGTCGATCAGGAACCGCAGCAGCGCCAGATTGCTGCCTTCAACCTCAAGGCTCCAGTCTAGCAGACCGGCGCCCGGCGCTGACAGCAGCATGGCCTGGATCTGCAGGCGGACATCGGTGGAAAGCTGATCGCGCGGGAGCCAGACGAAGGCGAAGACGTGCCTTTCGAGCGTCGAACGCAGCATCACCAGACGCGGGCGCGGACGGTCGATCAGCGCCATCTTGGTGGTGGCGAGTTCGGCAATGCGGCTACGTCCGAAGGCGATCAGAAGATCGTTGGGGAGCGAGGTGAAAGCATGCACCAGCGCCTTGCCGTTGTGGCCGGCGGGATCATAGCCCAGTTCCTCGATCAGCTCGGCCACGGCGCGGCGCAGCACCGGCACTTCGCCCGGGCGCGCGTTGAGCGCGGCGCTGGTCCACAATCCGGCATGGATCGACAAGGCGGCGATCCGCCCGTCCTCGCGCAGCGGGACAATGAACAGGTCGAGCGGGCTGGCCCGGTGGACGCGGGCATGAACGTTGGACTTGATCACCAGCAGCGTGCGCGGGTTTCCTTCGGCCTCGTGGCGGTCGAACCAGTCGAACGCCCGTTCGAGCGAAACCTCGGCCAGCAATTCGCGCGCCGAGCTGCGGCAGATGCCGAGCACCGCGTCCTCGCGCCCGTCGCGATAGCGGGTGAGGTGGCCAAGCTGGGTCAGCATCCCGCCATTCAGCCAGCCGAGCAGCGCGCCGGCTTCTTCGTCGAGGGCAGCGGCGCGGGCAGCGTCCTCGCCCATCGTCGCCTGCATCGCGCTCCAGTCGCCAACCGCGGCGCGCACATCGGCGAGCGTGACTTCCAGCGCTTCGAGCAATTCGCGGCGCTGGCGGGCATCGACGCGCGGGGTTTCGACATAGATCAGCGATTCGCGTGCGCCTTCGGCCGGTTTTACACCGGGCTTGCCCAGCGCGGTGACGGTGCCCGCGGCATCGCGTGCGACCGTGGCAACAGGGTGCAGCAGACGGTCGATCGCGAGTCCCTGCGCAGCGATGGTCGCCGCGACCGAATCCACCAGAAAAGGCATGTCCTCGTTGATCACCGCGATCCGCAGGCGGCGACGCTCGCCCGTCTCGGATTCGATGTGCACCAGCGATTCGCCCGGCTTGCGGGTCTTTGCCGCGACGAGCAGGTAATCCGCGGCTTCGTCCAGCTCGGCCGCGCCCGGCGGCAGATCACCCGGCAGCAGCGAGGCTTCGAGATGCGCCCGCAGCGCGCCTTGCAATGATTTGCCTGCGGAACTGGCGGTTTTCGTGGATCCCTTCATCGGTTCCTGCCCATCCTGCTTCCCGGCGTGTGGCTGCGTCGATAATAAAGCGCAGCAATATTATTATGCCGGATTGTTGTTATCGTGTCTGGCGCGATACGCCTTTACCCCCACCCCCTGCAAGCGCGATCATTGCGGATCTCACGCCGGAACGGCGTTTTCGCAGGCCTCCATCGTCAGTTCGAGGCTGCGGATCCGGGCTTCGGGATCATAGGTCGCTCCGCACAGCATGATCTCGTCCGCACCGGTCCGCTTGACGAAGGCGGCGATCCCCTCTCGCACCTGTGCCGGAGTCCCCACGGCGGCCGCCTGCCCGATATGGGCGAGCATCGCCTGCGCGCTGGCGGGGAGCGTGTCGGTGTAATCGGCCACCGGCGGCGGCAGCTTGCCGGGTGTGCCGGTGCGTAGCCGGACGAAGCTTTGCTGCTGGCTCGACGCGAGCAGCCGTGCCCCGGCCTCGGTGTCGGCGGCGAAGACGTTCATCGCCACCATCACATGCGGACGATCAAGCGCTTCGGAGGGCTGGAAATCGCGGCGGTAGAGCGCCAGCGCAGCATCGAGATGGTCGGGCGCAAAATGCGCGGCGAAAGCATAGGGCAGGCCGAGCTTTGCGGCGAGGCTGGCCCCGAACAGGCTCGATCCCAGCATCCACAGCTCTACCTTCGCGCCCAGGCCGGGGGTGGCATGGATCGGCAGATCGATGTCCCCCGTCAGCAGCGCGCGCAGTTCGACCACGTCCTGCGGGAAATATTCGGCGGCCTGATGCAGATTCTTGCGCAGCGCCCGCTGCAATTCCGGCCCCGCCCCCGGCGCGCGGCCCAGCCCCAGATCGATCCGCCCCGGGAACAGCGCGTCCAGCGTCCCGAACTGTTCGGCAATCTGGAACGGGGTGTGGTTGGGCAGCATGATCCCGCCCGATCCGATGCGGATCGTGCTGGTGGCATTGCCCACATGCGCCAGCACCACCGAGGTCGCCCCGCCCGCGATCCCGTCCATCGCGTGATGTTCCGCCACCCAGAACCGCTTGCAACCCACCCGTTCGGCGGCGCGGGCGAGTTCGGCGGTGGCGGTGAAGGCTTCGGATAGCGTGCCGCCTTCGCGCACGGGAACGAGATCGAGGACGGAAAAGGTCGTCATGCGGGCGGCTCCTCTTCGGGTGCGGGAACGGATGCGTTGTCCGGCGGGCCGAGCTGGCCGAGATAGTCGCGGGCGGTCGCCGCGGCGAGGCTTTCGGGTTGCAGATCGATCACCGATTGCCAGCTTCCCCGCGCCGCTTCCTCGCGGCCGGAAAGGACGGCGATCACACCGGCTTCCAGCCCGATTTCGGGATTGCCGGGCGCGAGGCCCGCGGCCTTTTCGATCGCTTCCTGCGCCAGCCCCAGCCGTTCCAGCCTCCGCAACAGCGTCGCCTTCAGCAGCCAGCCTTCGCTGCTTTCGGGCGCGAGCGTGGTCGCAGTGTCGAGCGCCGCCAGCGCGTCTTCGCCGCGCCCCAGGCTCACCAGCACCCGCGCCCGGTCAATCGCGGCGAGCGCCTGCAACGGCGCGGAAGCGGCGGCGCGGGCATCGGCCTCGGCCTGATCGAGCAGGGCGAGCGCACCTGCCGCATCACCGCCGGCCAGCGCGGCGTTGCCCGCCATCGCGGCAAAGCGCGCACGGGCACGCGGCTCGTTTGCCGGGGTTTCGTCATGCGCGGCGATAAAGGCGGTGCGGGCGTCCTCCCACAGGCCCAGTTCGGTCGCTGCCGTGCCGAGACAGTGATTGGCCAGCACCCGGTCGGCCCCGGTGGTTTCGCTGCGGCGGATCTGCGCCATGGTATGCGCGCGCGCCGGGTCTTCGGTCAGCCGGTCGAGACAGGATTGCAGCCATACGCTGGCGGGATCGATCATGTCCTGCGCGCGCGCCTCTACACGCGGCGGCCGGTCGCGCACCAGATCATCATTGGCCATCGCGCCGCCCATGGGATCGGGACCGACCTGAAGCAGCAGGGCAAGGATCAACGGCACACGGGCGTCCTATTCGTAGAAACCGGCCACAAGGGCCTTCAGCAAGGCAATGTCGCTTTCCCGCGACAGGCGGTGGTCGCCGTCCTCTACCAGCGTAACCTGTACGTCGTCCGAACGCAGCGCCGCCTTGAGCCTGAGGCTGATCTCCCACGGCACATCGGCATCCCGCTTGCCGTGGATCAGCCGCACCGGGCAGGTAATGTCGATCTGGCGTTCCAGCCGCAGATGGCATTCGGCATCGGCAAAGAAGCCCGCGTGGGTCGGCGTCGGTTCGGGGCCGTAGGGATTGGGTTCGTAGATCGTCTCCCCCGCCGCAAGCTGCGCGCGCTGTTCCTCGCTGTAACCCCAGCGGGTGAAATCGGGCGCGGGGGCGATGCCGATCAGCCCGGCAAGGCGATGCCTGAGGTGTTCGGCCACCAGCAGCATCAACCACCCGCCCATCGAGGAGCCCGCCAGCACCACCGGCCCGCTGACATAGGACGCGACCAGCGCCAGCACCTCGTCCCGCCAGCGCGACAGCATGCCGTCGGCGAAATCCCCGTCACTTTGCCCGCAGCCCGAATAATCCAGCAGCAGACAGGCACGTCCTTTTTCCTGCGCCTCGGCGAACAGCGCCGTCGCCTTTCCGCCAGCCAGGTCGGACATGTAGCCGGGCAGGAACACCAGGCACGGGCCACTGCCATGGGTGTAGCGGAAGGCAATCCGGCGGCCGTCGTAAAGGGTGTGGTGCATCACTTCGCTCATGCAGGGCACCATGCCTTGCGCGGGGCGCGGGACGCAAGCATTGTCACGCAAGCGCAACGCGAGAGGATTACCCGCACAGTCATGATCAAGACCGACCCCGCCGCCCAGCCGGCCCCCTCCGCCACGGCGCTGACCCGCCGCAGCCTGTTCACGCTCGCAGGTGCCTCGGCGGCGCTGGCGGCAACACCGCTCGCCGCGCGCAGCTTCGGCACCGGCTTCACCCACGGGGTGGCGAGCGGGGAGCCGGGGGTCGACAAGGTTATGCTGTGGACCCGCTTCGTGGGCGAACAGACCACCGATCTGGAATGGCAGGTGGCCGAGACCGAGGATTTCGCCAGCCCTGTCGCCGAAGGCAGCGCCCGCGCCGAGGCGGGGCGCGACTGGTGCGCCAAGAGCTGGGCCGACGGGTTGATGCCCGGGCGCTGGTATTTCTACCGTTTCATCGCCCCCGACGGCAGCATGTCGCAGGTCGGCCGCACACGCACCCTGCCCGAAGCGGGCACGCAGAGCTTCAGGCTGGCGGTATTTTCCTGCTCCAATTACGGGTTCGGCTGGTTCAACGCATATGGTCACGCGGCCGAGGCCAACGACGCCGACCTTGCGGTGCATCTGGGCGATTACATCTACGAATATGGCGCGGGCACCTATCCCGATCCCAAGGATGCCGACCACGCGCGCGTGCTCGAACCGGCCAGCGAGATCGTGACGCTGACCGATTACCGCCTGCGCTATGCCACCTATCGCGCCGATCCCGATTGCCAGCGCCTGCATCAGGTGCTGCCGATGATTTCGGTATGGGACGATCACGAAAGCGCGAACGACAGCTGGAAGGACGGGGCGCAGAACCATCAAAGCGATACGGAAGGCGAATGGGCCACCCGCAAGGCGATTGCCAAGCGCGTCTATCGCGAATGGATGCCGGTGTCCGACGAGGTCTACACCACCTACCAGATCGGCGATCTGGCGACCCTGTTCAAACTCGACACCCGGCTTGAAGGACGCGACCAGCAGCTCGATCTGGGCAAGGTGCTGGCCGGCCAGAAAGACCCCCAGGCTGCGATCGAGGCATTGAACCGCGTCCGCGAAGGCGACTGGGCCAATCCCGAACGCCAGCTGCTTGGCGCGGCGCAGGAAGAATGGCTGGCCGAAGGTCTCAAGGCCTCCACCGCAAGCGGCACCGCGTGGCAGGTGCTGGTGCAGCAGGTGCTGATCGGCAACCTGCGCTCTCCCGCCAGCCTGATCGGCCAGATCGGCAGCGGGATGCCCGATTACGTCCGCCGTCGGCTGATGGCGGCAGCGGCGGCGAGCCAGGCCGGTCTGCCCTCCAACATGGATGCGTGGGACGGCTACCCCGCCGCCCGCGAGCGGGTGTTCAAGGCCGCGCTGGAGGCCGACGCCAACCTGCTTGTGCTGGCGGGCGACACGCACAATGGCTGGGCCTTCGAGCTGGCACAGGACGGCGCGAAGGTGGGTGTCGAACTGGGGGTGTGCTCGGTCAGCTCGCCGGGGTTCGAGAGCTACCTGAGTTTCTTGCAGCCCGACACGCTGGCGCGCGCGCTGGTGGAGGAGAACGACCAGCTGGTCTGGGCCGACACGGCGCAGCGCGGCTACATGGTGGTGGAATTGACTCCGTCGCGTGCCGTGACCGAATACCGCTTCACCGGCAGCGTGAGGCAGCGTTCGGCAAAGCTGGCGGGGACAAAACGGATCGGAACCGAGAAGGGTTCGTCCGCGCTGGAAATCTAGCTAGTCGCGGCTGAAGATCGCCTCGATCGACAGGGCAAAAGGCTAGACTAATCAGAGCGTTTGTGAAAACGTTAAGGGCTGTCGCTTGCCCGGCGGGGTTGGCTATGCGCGTTTTTGGTGCGGAGCGTTTAGGATACGCTTGGACACCTCGGTCTCTTTGTTCTGATTGGTGTCTGTCATGAAAGACCCTTTTGAGTTTCAGCCCGGCTATGTCTCGCCACTCACAGACAAAGAGCACGCGACAATCGGTCGGATTGCGATCCTGTGGGGGCAAATCGAAAACAGCGTCGACGATTTGCTGCCACACATTTCGGGCCTCACGGTTGCACAGCTTGAGGCACTTCAGCTTTTTGGCAAGCCCATGAACCAGAAAATCACGTTTCTGAAGAGCAGCGCCAAGGCATTTCCTCATGAGCCATACAAGAGCCAAATAATCGTTCTTTGCACCCTTGTGGACGAGACAAAATCAAGCAGAAACCATGTATTTCATGGAATGTGGGGCTGGCGAGGCGACGAGAAGACGAAGCGGGTCTTCCCAGCAGCACGCAAAGGCGAAAATCCCGAAGCCCCGTTCCCCGCGTCAAAACTGCCAGCCCTAGAAAAGAAGTTGTGCAAGTGCGCTAGGCTGGGGCACGATCTTGTTTGCACCCTTGTTCTCGGACAGCTGGAACGCCATCGTCAGTCTAGGTTTTTCCATCATGGTGCCGAAGGGGACGTCCCAGAATGGCTTCTGCAATGGTCGCAACGAAATCCCTGGCCTCATGACGACCCGGATCAAATCTCTCCAATAGGTCAGCTACCGCGTCGACCCTCGCTGTATCCCGAGCGATAACGTCCGCTCGGGATGGCACTGGGTGTATCAGCGTTATTTGACTGATTTTCCATATGCTTTGACAGGCATATAATGGCCAGTCACCTTTCCGCGCCCTCCCGCTCGCGGGCTGGGGTAATGACATCGCAATCCTGCCTCGCTATATCCGCGCCATGGCCAAGCTGACCGCCACCACCCGCACCACCACTACCCGGACGACTATCCGGGGGCGGCGGCGCGCGGGGTAAGCCCCGGCAGCCCGCCGCCCGGATCGGGGCGGCGCGGTGTCCTTCCCGAACCGACAATCGTGCAACACCGCTCTTCCGGTGCGTAGTCCTTTGTCCTAAGGCGCGCCCAAACCAGACGGAATTGCGACAATGACCGAACTGCTCAAGATCAGCCTGCCCGACGGATCGGTGCGCGAAGTGCCTGCCGGATCGACCCCGGCGGACATTGCCGCCGCGATTGGCCCCGGCCTTGCCAAGGCGGCGCTCGCGGCGCGGGTGGATGGCGAGCTGCGCGACCTTAATCGCCCGTTCGAAGGCGACGCCGAACTTGCGCTGGTGACGAGCCGCGACGAGGCGGAGGCGCTCGAACTCGCGCGCCATGACTATGCCCACGTGCTGGCCGAGGCGGTGCAGGCGCTGTTCCCCGGCACGCAGATCACCTTCGGCCCCGCGACCGACGACGGCTTCTATTACGACGTGAAGGCGCCCGACACGCGCGAGCCGTTCAGCATGGACGATCTCCCCGCCATCGAGGACAAGATGCGCGAGATCATCCGCGCCGACAAACCGCTGCGCCGCGAGGTGTGGAGCCGCGAGGACCTCATCGCCAAGTGGTCTTCCGAGGGCGAAACCTTCAAGGCCGAATGGGCGAAGGAACTGCCCGAGGGCGAGGAGCTGACGGTCTACTGGAGCGGCAACGACTGGCTCGACATGTGCCGCGGCCCGCACTTGCCTTCGACCGGCAAGCTTGATCCCGATGCCTTCAAGCTGATGCGTGTCGCGGGCGCATACTGGCGCGGCGACCAGCGCAACGCCCAGCTGACGCGCATCTACGGCACCGGCTGGCTCAACAAGAAGCAGCTTAATGCCCACCTCACCCGGCTGGAAGAGGCGGCCAAGCGCGATCACCGCAAGCTGGGCCGCGAGATGGATCTGTTCCACCTGCAGGAAGAGGCGCACGGCAGCGTCTTCTGGCACCCCAAGGGCTACCGCATCTGGCGCGAGCTTGAAGCTTACATGCGCCGCAAGATGGACGGCGCAGGCTACCGCGAGATCAAGACCCCGCAGGTGATGGACGCGCGCCAGTGGGAACAGTCGGGCCACTGGGGCAAGTACCGCGAGAACATGTTCGTCATCCCCGACGAGGTGCCCAATACCGAGGACGGTGCAGAACTCGTCTCCAAGGATGCCGAGTGGATGGCGCTGAAGCCGATGAATTGTCCGGCGCACGTGCTTGTCTTCAAGCAGGGCATCACGTCTTACCGCGACCTGCCGATCCGCCTCGGAGAGATGGGCTGCTGCCACCGCAACGAACCCCACGGCGCGCTGCACGGGCTGATGCGCGTGCGCCAGTTCACGCAGGACGATGCGCACATCTTCTGCACCGAAGCGCAGGTCGTGTCCGAAGTGCAGGCCTTCATCGCGCTGGCCGATTCCGTCTATCGCGACTTCGGCTTCACCTATGACATCAAGCTGGCGCTGCGGCCCGAACAGCGTTTTGGTTCGGACGCCGACTGGGACAAGGCCGAACAGGAACTGCGCGATGCTTTGACGGCGAACGGGCTGGAGTGGGAAGAGCTGCCGGGCGAAGGCGCATTCTATGCCCCCAAGCTCGAATGGCACCTCACCGACGCGATCGGGCGCACCTGGCAAGTGGGCACGATCCAGTCCGACCGCGTGCTGCCCGAAAGGCTCGATGCGCATTACATCGGCGAAGATGGCGAAAAGCACCGCCCCGTGATGCTCCACCGCGCGATCTTCGGTTCCTATGAACGCTTCATCGGCATCCTGATCGAACATTTCGCCGGGCGTCTGCCCGCGTGGCTCGCGCCGGTGCAGGCGGTGGTGGCGACGATCGTTTCGGACGCCGACGGCTATGCAAACGATGTTGCCGCGCAGCTTCGGGCGGCAGGCATCCGGGTCGAGACCGACACCCGCAACGAGAAGATCAACTACAAGGTGCGCGAACACTCGCTGGCCAAGGTTCCGCACCTGCTGGTGGTCGGCAAGCGCGAGGCCGAGGAAGGCACCGTCGCGGTGCGCACGCTGGGCGCGGAGCACCAGAAGGTGATGCCGCTGGCCGATGCCATCGCGATGCTGCGCGCCGAAGGCACCCCGCCCGATCTCGTTGCGAACTGACGCATACTGATGGACCTGCTGGCGGGCTTCACCGCGTGGCAAATCGCGGTGGCCATCGCCGCGGCGCTGGGCGCATCCTTTGTGCGCGGGCTGACGGGTTTCGGCATGGCGATCCTGCTGGTGCCCGTGCTGGCGCTGGCGCTACCGCCGGTTGCCGCAGTGGTGATGGGCAATTGCCTGTCGCTGCTGATCGGCCTCACCGAACTGCCCCGGCTGGTGCGCGAATCGGAACGCAGCGCCTGGACGATCTCCGCTTTGGTGGTGCTGGCGACCCCGTTCGGACTTTTGGCGCTGGCAGCGACGGGTGCGGACGTGGCGCGGCTGGTGATCGCATTGATCGCCTGCAGCGCCTTCGTCGCGATCCTGCTGCCGCGCCGGAAGGAAGGCGTGCCCGGGCGGCTGATGACGGGAGCTGTCGGCATCATCAGCGGCTTGATGACGGGCTATGCCGGGATGCCGGGACCGCCGGTGGTGCCCTATTATGCGGGTCGCAACCTGCCGCGCGTCACCATCAAGGCCTCGATGCTGCTGATCTTCACCTTCGCTGCTGCGGCCGGGCTGGTGGCTGCCGGCTGGATGGGACTGCTGCGCGGCGAGCTTGCGCTGTTTGCGCTCTTCCTGCTGCCGGTGATCCTGATCGGCAACCGGATGGGCATGGCGGTGTCGGGCCGGATCAGCGATCCGGTATGGCGTACGGCGGTTGGCCTCGTGCTGGGGGCCGCCGCAGGCGGAGCGCTCCTTCGCCTGCTCTAGAGCCAGCGCGCCGCCAGCACCCGGCCGCCGCCCGGCTCGCGCAGCACCAGCGCATGGGCATCGGCGTCCGTCGACGACAGCTGGTCAGGCCCGATCACCAGGCTCGCCTTGCCGCCGCGCCAGTCGGCGATGCGTCGCTCGTCCTTCAACACGTTGACATATTCCACCGCACGCCCGCCGTTCTCGCCGCGCCCGATCGCGACTTCGGCCCGGCGCCTGACTGCAATCAGCACCAGTTCCGCCGGACGCTCCGCAGCTCCCGCGATCCCGACCGCAAAGCGCTTGTCCCCGATTGCACGCACCCGCAGCGCCGCGCCGCCCGTGCCGCCATGACGTGCTATCCCGCGGGCGATGGCGTCCTGATGCGATCCGACCGCCCCGAAGCGCCCGTCGATCACCAGTTGCGGGGTGTAGACCCCGTTCTGCCCCGCCAGCCCGGCCTTGGCATAGGCGCGCTGCAAGGCGGTGTTTTCCTCACGCGCGAGAGTGTCTTTCCAGCCGAGCCGGTCCCAATAGGTCACCGGGCGGGAGATCACGACAAGGGCCGGATCATCGGCCAGCTTCGCCGCCAGCCGGTCGGCCGGGGGACAGGACGAACAGCCTTGGCTGGTGAACAGTTCGAGCAGCACCGGCTCTCCGGTAGCGGCAGCGGTGGTCGTGGTGCCCGATACAGGGGCAAGCGCCAGTCCCGCCAGCCCGGCAGCGGCGGCGAGGAGAGCGAGCAAAGGCTTGTGCAAGGGGCGTTCCTTTCCGGTGAAGTCTCCGGAAAGGTTCGCCCGATCGGCGCGAAAGGTTACGCGGGACCGCTTAGAACGGTAGCGGCTGACGCGCGAGGATCAGCGCAGCAGCGCATCCGAGCACAATGAGGCTGCGGAGCGCATCGACCGGATCGAGGCGGGCAAGGCGGGCCGCAGGAGCGGCAAGAGCGATGGCGCGGTTCATAGCCTGCACCATCACCCCTTAATCCCTAACGAAGGGTTAAACCCGCGGTGCTGCGGGCATCTGCTGGCTGGCGCAGTGGAAGCCGCCGCCGCCTGCCAGCACCGCTTCGCCCGGCAGGCCGACGGTATCCCGGTCGGGGAACAGCGCGGCGATAGCGGCGACACCCTCGGCATCGTGCGGGCTGCCGAAGGTCGGCACCACCACCAGATGCGAGGTGATCGCGAAGTTCACGTAGCTCGCCGGTTCGATCACCCCGTCCCGTTCGATCCGTCCGGGCGAGGGGATACGCACCACCTCGACCCCGAAGGCCTCGGCGCGCGCGGCGGCATCGGCATAGATCGCGGTGTTGGGATCATCCTTGCCGGTCGCTTGCGGCACCACCAGCCGGTTCGGCCCGACAAACCGCGCGAGGTTGTCAACATGCCCGTCAGTGTGATCGTTGATCAGGCCCTCACCCAGCCACAGCACCCGCGCAAAGCCGAGCCGCGCGGCCAGTTCACCCTCGATATCGGCGCGGGTCATGTGCGGATTGCGGTTGGGATTGAGCAGGCATTGTTCGGTCGTGGCGACCAGCCCGGTGCCATCGCCGTCCACCGCGCCGCCTTCGAGGATCATCGGCGCGCTCTCGATCGCAAGCCCCGCATCGCGCGCCAGTTCAGCGCCGATCTCCATGTCGCCGGGCATCAGATACTTGCCGCCCCAGCCGTTGAAGCCAAACCGCCGCGCGCTGCGCGTGCCGTCATCCTCGAACACCACCAGCGGGCCGGTGTCGCGCAGCCAGACATCACCATAGACCCGCCGTTCGAGTGTGACCTTGCTGCTCACCAACTGGCGCGCGCGGTCCTCGTTGGCCTCGTCGCGCACCAGCAGGCGCACCTGCTGGCCGCTTTCGGCCACGGCGCTGGCGAAGGCCGCCATCTGCTCCTGCGCCGGTTCGAGCCAGCCCGGCCATTCCTCGGCCAGATGCGGAAAACCGATCCACAGCCAGTCCTGAGCGGCCCATTCGGGCGGCATGATCGCGGTCATGCGCGCGCTCAGCAGCCGCCGTCGGACGCGGCGCAGGCCTCGTCACGGATGCCGCGGAATTCGTCGCCGTCGTTCCAGTTGGGCCAGCTCGTGCTCTCCGCCATCATCCGGCCGATGCGATAGAACAGCTGAAGGTCAGCCATCACGCCCGACCAGTTCCAGCTCTCGTCGAATTCATCCTTGGGGCCGTGGTAGCGGTTTTCGGTGTAGTCGGCGGCGATCTTCGCCCCCGCTTCGCGCCCGCCTTCGACCAGGTCCTCGCCGCCGTCGATATAGAGCATCGGCACGCCGCGCTTGGCGAAGGCGAAGTGGTCCGAACGGTAGTAATAGCCCGCCTCCGGCTTGGGGTTCGGGGTCGCCACGCGCCCGTCAGCCTTGAGCGCGACATCAAGGAACCGGTCAAGCTGCGACTTGCCCGGGCCGACCACGGTCACATCCTTGGCCGGGCCGGACATCTGGAAGGCATCCATGTTGATGCCGCCCACCGTCTTGTCGAGCGGATAGACCGGGTTCGAAGCGTAATAGGTCGCGCCGAGCAGGCCGGATTCCTCCGCCGTCACGGCGAGGAACACGAGGCTGCGGCGCGCCGGGCCGGCCTTGGCATGGGCTTCGGCCAGCGCCACCAGCGCCGCGGTGCCGGTGGCATTGTCGACCGCGCCGTTGCAGATGTCGTCGCCATCAGGCGCCGGGGTGCAGCGCCCGAGGTGATCCCAGTGCGCGGTGTGGATCACATATTCGTCCGGCGCTTCGCTGCCCGGCAGGATGCCGATGATGTTGTGCGACTTGAAGCTGCGGATATCGCTTTCGAAGCTGGTCGATGCGGTCATGCCCAGCGGCACCGGCTTGAAGCCTTTCTGCTGCGCCGCCTTGGTCAGCGCGTCGAGATCCTGCCCGGCGGCCTTGAAGATTGCGCGCGCGACGTCCTGCTGCACCCAGCCGTTCATCTGCGTCATCGGCGGGGGATTGTCGCCATATTGCGGATAGGCCTGCGCACCCGTCCACGAGCTTTCGACCACATTCCACCCATACGCCGCCGGCTCGGTCTGGTGGATGATCAGCGCGCCCGCCGCGCCCTGCCGTCCGGCCTCCTCGAACTTGTAGGTCCAGCGCCCGTAATAAGTCATGGCCTTGCCGTTGAACGGCCCTTCGAGCGCTTCGGTCTGCCAGTCGGGATCATTGACGAGGATCACCACCGTCTTGCCCTTGACGTCGAGGCCTGCGTAATCGTTCCAGCCCTTTTCCGGCGCGTTGATGCCGTAGCCGACGAATACAAGTTCGCTGTTGGCGATCTGGGTCTTAGCTTCCTCGCGATAGGTCACGCCGACCCATTCGCTGGCGAAATCGAACACCAGATCGGTGTCGCCATCGGTGATGGTGAGCGGTGCGTAATTCTTGCCGGTGATCTCCACCAGCGGGACTTCCTGTACCCAGCTATCGCCATTGCCGGGCTGGAGACCGGCCGCCTTGAACCGTTCGGTCAGCAGCGCGATGGTCTTTTCCTCGCCCACGGTGCCGGGCATGCGACCTTCGAATTCGTCGCTGGAAAGGATGCGGGTGACATCCTTCATGGTCGCTTCGGAGATGTCCCCGGCGGCAACCTCGGGAATGTCGAGCGACGTCTCGCCGCCGCCCATGCCGGGCAGTGCATCGCACGCCGCCAGCGCCAGCGCGCCTGCCAGCATCACGCCCAAGCCTGCAAACCTCTTCATCATGGCGATCATCCCTTGCCGTATCTGTCGGTCAATTCGCGCGCCTCAATTGCAGAGCGGGCGGCAGGGCGCAAGCGCGCCCTCATGCAGCTTAGCGACAGGGCAACCAGACACCCCTTGCGGGCACGGCGATCGGCCGCCAGACAGGCGGGCGATGGGAGAGAACCTGCAACCCGACTGGGGCAGCGCCCTGCGGCGCGCCCGCGATCACGCGCCGTTTCTGGCGCGTGCGCTCGATCGCCAACCGGAACTGGCGGCGCTGCTGTCGAAAGGGGACGGCGAGGCGGCGCTGCAATGGGCACGGGCACAGGGCGAACATGCCGATGCGGAAGTTGCCCTGCGGCGCGAGCGGCTGGCGCTGGCGACGGCTGTCGCTGTGGGGGATCTGGCGGGTGCCTTCCCGTTAACGCGGGTCGTGCACGAACTCACCGCCTTCGCCGACCGGGCGCTCGACCGTGCGATCCGCACCGCGATTGCCGAACGCACGGGCGAGGAATCCACCGCCGGTTTCATCGCGCTGGCGCTGGGAAAGCAGGGCGCGGGCGAGCTCAATTACTCGTCCGACATCGATCCGATCTTCCTTTACGATCGCACCCGCCTGCCGCGTCGTTCCAGCGACGATCCGGGCGAGGCGGCACAGCGCTATGCCCGGCGGATCGTGGCGCTGCTATCGGCCAATACCGATGAAGGCTATGCGCTGCGGGTCGATCTGCGGCTGCGCCCCGCGAGCGAGATCAGCCCGCTCGCCGTGCCCGTCGGCACCGCGCTGACGCATTACCAGGGGCAGGCGCTGGCGTGGGAGCGCGCCGCCTTCACCCGCGCCCGCGCAGCGGCGGGAGATATTGCCGCGGGCGAGGATTTCCTCGCCACGATCCGGCCCTTCGTGTGGCGCAGCCAGCTCGATTTCGGCGCGATCGAGGAAATCCGCGCGCTGACCCTGCGCATCCGCGAAAGCCACGAGGGCCCGCCCGCACCCGGCCCCGGCTTCGATCTGAAACGCGGGCGCGGCGGCATCCGCGAGATCGAATTCTACGCTCAGACCCACCAGCTGATCCATGGCGGGCGCGATCTGTCGCTCAGGGTGCGCGGCACACGCGCGGCGCTTGATGCACTGGCCGCAGCGGGCTGGATCAGTGCGGAAAACGCTGCGGTGCTGGGTGAAGGCTATGACCGGCTGCGCGCGCTCGAACACCGCTTGCAGATGGTGAACGACCGGCAGACCCACAGCCTGCCCGAAGCCGCGGCGCTCGATAATGTCGCGCGGCTCGACGGACTGGCGGATGGGGCGGCATTGGTGGAGGAGCTGACGCAGCTCACCAACCGCACCGCGCGCATTTATGAAGAACTGATCGGCGCCCCCGAAGCCGCCCCCGCGCCGGTGGCGCAGGCCAGCGATCTTGCCCATCAACTGGCCGAACTGGGCTTCGAAGAGCCCGAGACGCTGGCCGAACGAATCGAGGGCTGGCGCGACGGACGCCATGCCGCGATCCGTTCGCCGCAGGCCGTGGCGGCGTGGGACCGGCTGTGCCCGGCATTGATGAAGGCTATGGCGGCAAGCGACGATCCGCCGCGCGCGATCACCCGGTTCGAACGCATCCTCGAAAGCGTGCCTTCGGCAATCACCACCTTCCGCCTGCTCGCCGCACGCCCGCACCTGATCGACCGGCTGGTGGCCGCGCTGACGCTTGCACCGGTTCTGGCCGATGAGCTGGCACGCAAGCCCGAACTGCTCGACACCCTGCTCGATCGCCATGCGCTCGATCTGCCGGGCGAGGTTCCGGCGATTGCGGCGCGGATGCGCGGGGCGGCGGTGCGCGACGATTACGAGGCCCTGCTCGACGCGATCCGCGTCATCACCGGCGAGATCCGCTTCGCGCTCGGCATCCAGCTGATCGAAGGGCTGGCCGATCCGCTCGCAATCGCCCGCGCGCTGTCGCGCACGGCAGAGGCTGCGCTCGATCTGGCGGCGCAGGCGACGGTGGAGGAATTCGCCGCCAAGCACGGGCGCGTGCCGGATAGCGAACTGGTGGTGCTGGGTCTGGGGCGACTCGGCGGCGGCGCGCTGACCCATGCTTCGGATCTCGACATCGTCTACCTCTTCACCGGCAATTTTTCCGCGCAATCCGATGGCCCACGCCCGCTGGGAGCGACGGTCTATTACAACCGCCTCGCCAGCCGGGTCAGCGCGGCACTGTCGGTGCCGACCGCGCAGGGAGCGCTCTACGAGGTCGACACGCGCCTCAGGCCGCAGGGCAACCAGGGGCCGCTGGCGGTAAGCTGCGAGGCCTTCGGCAAATACCAGCGCGAGGCGGCGTGGACGTGGGAACACATGGCGCTGGCCCGCGCACGGGTGCTGTTCGGCTCCTCGCGTGCGCGCCGCGAACTGGAAGCGGTGCTGGCAGAAGTGCTCCACGCACCGCGCGGACAAGCGGAGCTGCGCAAGGCGGTGCTGGAAATGCGGGCCGAGATGGCGAAGCACAAGCACCCCGGCGGCATGCTTGACGCCAAGCTGTCGCGCGGCGGCTTGGTCGATATCGAATTCCTCGTCCACTATCTGCAACTGGGCGGCGCGGCGGCGGATGGCTCCGCGCTGGCCGATACTGCCCCTGCCGCGCTCGATCCCGATCTCGAAATCGCGATCGGCGGGTTGGTGGAGGCGGGGCTGCTGCCTGCCGATGTCGCCGCGCCCCATGCGCTGATGACGCGGATGCTGGTGGCAGGACGCCTGCTGGCCCCCGACGGGCGCGAGCCTCCGCCGGGCGGTGCGCGGGCGCTGGCACGGGCCTGCGGATACGCAAGCTATGCCGATCTCTTGCAAGCCTTCGGCGAAGCACGGCAAAGGGTCGCCGACATCTGGAAACAAATTCTGGGCACGGACATTCAGACAAGCGAACAGGAGACAACGAAATGAGCAACTTTCCCGGCGTGGGCGACGCCATTCCCGATATCGCGATGGAAACCCCCGAAGGCGGCAAGGTGAAGCCCTCCGACTTCGCCGGGCACAAGCTGGTGATCTTCTTCTATCCCAAGGACGACACCCCCGGCTGCACCACCGAGAACAAGGATTTCTCCGCGCTCAAGGATGCATTCGAGGCGGCGGGCACGAAGCTGCTGGGCGTCAGCAAGGACCCGGCCAAGAAGCATCAGAAGTTCATCGCCAAGCACGGCCTCACCGCGCCGCTGGCCAGCGATCCGGAGGAAGGCGGGCTGTCCGATGCGCTCGGCGTGTGGGCGGAAAAGCAGATGTACGGGAAGACCTACATGGGCATGGTGCGCTCCACCTATCTGATCGGGCCTGACGGCAAGATCGCGCAGGTGTGGGACAAGGTGAAGGTCAAAGGCCACGCCGAGGAAGTCCTCGCGGCGGCCCAGGCCCTCTGATCACGCCTCTTTGACGCGAACCATGCAAAGCGTTGCTGCAGCGATCCGTGCCGCGCTGCTGACCCCCGAACCGCGCGCCAAGTGCTTCGCCACCCGCGATGTCGCGCGGGCGTGGCGCAGGGGTGCGCTGGCATGGCGGTTTGACGTCACCATGCCGGACCGGCCGGCATGGCCCGACGCGCCCGAATTGCTACCGCCGAACCGGATGCCCAAGCGCGGAAAGTTCGGATCGGAACGCGCGCGCATCGCGCTGTGGCACAGCCTCGCGCATATCGAATTCGTCGCGATCGATCTGGCGCTCGACATGGCCGGGCGATTCGGGGAGCAGATGGGCGAGGAATTCGTCGACGATTTCCTGTCGGTCGCGGCGGACGAGGCAATGCATTTCGCGTTGCTGGCGCGGAAGCTCGAATCGCTCGGCAGCTTCTATGGGGCGCTGCCCGCCCACGCGGGCCTGTGGGAAGCGGCAGAGGCCACCAGCCACGATGTCGCGGCGCGGCTCGCGGTGGTGCCGATGGTGCTGGAGGCACGCGGTCTCGACGTCACGCCGTCAACACTGGAACGGGTTCAGGCGGCCGGGGACGCGGGCGGAGCAAAAATTCTCGCACGGATCCTTGACGACGAAATCGCGCATGTCGGATTCGGCACCAAACACTTTTTGCGATGCGCCGAACGGATCGGCGCCAACCCCGAATCCCTTTGGCAGAGCCTCGTAAAACAGCACTTTCGCGGGGCGATTAAGCCGCCGTTCAACGACTCGGCGCGTCTTGCAGCCGGATTGTCGCACAGTTTCTACGCAGAGATTGCGCATTAACGACTCGCCAGCATAACCACGATCCAACGAAAGCGTGCACAAGACGCGCTTCATCATCGAACGGCAAAAGCCGTAATCGGGGACCGGGTCAGATATGAATTTTGCCGTGCGCCAGATGTCGAAGCTCGCCGCCCTGTGCTGCGCAGCGATGCTTTCGATGGCCGCCACCGCCCCTGCCTTTGCGAACACCGCGAACTCCGCGACTGCCAGCGCCGACATCGTCGAGCCGGTGCGCGAAAACCAAGTCGATCCGCTGGCCGGCGGCGACCAGCGTTTTAAATCGCTGTTCGCCAGCTGGACCGCAATCGAACGCACCAGCCCGACCGCGGGCGCCGGTGCCGAAACCGCTTATTCCGCCCCCTTCGCGCAGCCGACCGTTTCGGTACCGTCGCGCATGCCGCTTGAAGGTTCGCAGCTGACCAGCGGCTACGGGATGCGCACCCACCCGGTGCTGGGCGGCCGCCGCAAGCATACCGGCATCGATCTCGCCGCGCCGACCGGAACCCCGGTCTATGCCACCGCCGATGGCATTATCGGCCGCGCCGACTGGTATTCGAGCTATGGCCTGTTCATCAGCATCGATCACGGCGCGTCGATGGAAACCCGTTATGCCCACTTGTCGCGACTCGCCGTCGCCGCGGGCGACAACATCAAGAAGGGCGATCTGATCGGCTATGTCGGATCGACCGGCCGCTCCACCGGCCCGCACCTCCATTACGAAGTTCGCATTGACGGGCTTGCAGTCAATCCGATTCCGTATATGGTGGAGAGCGAGGCACAGCTCGCCTTCGCCCGGGACAGCGCATTGACCGGCCAAGGCGGCGAGTGAATTGAAGAGATTGCCCGCTGTAAGCGGGCCGGACATTGGAGAGGGTGTCCGAACATGGCGGCGGGTTATCCCGCCGCCTTTTTTCTTGTCCGCCGCACGTGAACCGCCGCCGTTTCAGTAGCAATTCCCATACCGATTTTGCTTGCGGGGCGGCGCGCCTCGCGTAATTTCCTCTCCAAGCCGCACTAGCGGCAAGGGAGAGAGAACACATGTCGATGCATCCGATCGCGCACGCCGCGACCCGCCCCGATCATCCCGCCGTCATCATGACCGGATCGGGCAAGCAGATCACCTATGGCGAGATGGAAGCCGAATCGAACCGCTTCGCGCATCTGCTGCGCGCGCGCGGCATCGGCGCGGGCGATGCCTTTGCGGTGCTGCTGGAAAACCGCATCGAATATTTCACTCTGATC
Organism: Erythrobacter fulvus; assembly: GCF_028595285.1. GTDB lineage: Bacteria > Pseudomonadota > Alphaproteobacteria > Sphingomonadales > Sphingomonadaceae > Erythrobacter > Erythrobacter fulvus. The sequence goes on from NZ_JAQQXQ010000013.1 coordinate 64,829, forward strand.
TGGGGTTCGCAGCGCGCCGGCACGATGCTGGTGCCCATCTCCTCGCGCCTGACCGCGCCCGAGGCCGCCTACATCATCCGCGATGCCGAGGCGAAGCTGCTGATCACCAGCGGTTATTTCGCCGCGATGCTCGGCGATATCCGCGCCGAATGCCCGGGGCTTGAAGTGCTGGTGATGGATTCGGGCGATGCGGAGGATTTCGCCGCCGCGCTCGCTGCCCAGCCGGCCACGCCGATCCCTGATCAGAGCGCGGGTATGGTGATGCTCTATTCATCCGGCACCACCGGCCGCCCCAAGGGTATCCGTCCGGCCCCGCCCGAAGACCCCGATCCGCAAGCTACCGTGCCGTTGGTCGGCCTCGCAGTGATGGGTGCAGGAATGCCGGCCGACGGTTCAATGGTCTATCTCTCCCCCGCTCCGCTCTACCATGCCGCGCCGATCGGCTGGTGTTCGGTTGTCCACCGCCTCGGCGGAACCGTGGTGATGATGGAAAAGTTCGATCCCGAAGAGGCGCTGAAGGCGATCGAGAAATATAAGGTCACCGACAGTCAGTGGGTGCCGACCCACTTCGTGCGCTTCCTCAAACTCGATCCGGCGATCCGCACCCGCTACGACTTGTCCAGCCACCAGCGCGCGCTCCACGCCGCCGCGCCCTGCCCGGTGCCGATCAAGCAGGAAATGATCGAATGGTGGGGCGAAATCGTGAACGAATACTACGCGGGCAGCGAGTCCATCGGGATGACGCTGATCCGCTCGGCGGACTGGCTCACTCACCCGGGCAGCGTCGGCAAGGCGATCTACGGCACACTCCACATCTGCGGGCCGGATGGCGAGGAGTTGGAACCGGAGCAGGACGGGCTGATCTATTTCGAGAACGCGATCCTGCCGACTTATCACAACGATCCCGACAAGACCCGCGAGGCGATGCACCCCAAGGGCTGGATGACGCTTGGCGATATCGGCCACCTCGACAAGGACGGCTTCCTCTACCTCACCGACCGCAAGAGCCACATGATCATCAGCGGCGGGGTCAACATCTACCCGCAGGAGATCGAGAACCTGCTTGTCACCCATGAGAAGGTGATGGACGCGGCAGTGATCGGCGCGCCCTGCCCTGATCTGGGCGAAAAGGTCGTCGCGGTGGTGCAGCCCCGCGACATGGCCGATGCCGGGCCGGCACTGGAGGCCGAATTGCGCGAATTCCTTGCGCCGAGCCTCTCCAAGATCAAGATGCCCAAGCTGTTCGACTTCCGCCCCGATCTCCCGCGCGAAGCCAACGGCAAGCTTTACAAGCGCGAGCTGCGCGACGAGTTCGCCGCCAGGGCAAAGGAAGCCGCCGAGTGAACCGCGGCGAGAACGGGGAGGCCGTCCTTCCCGGCGACATCGCCCGCCGGGTGATCGATCCGCATGCCTATGCGCAGTGGGACGGGCTGCTCGACACCTTCGACGCCATCCGCGCCGAAACGCCGGTGGTGAAGGTGCAGCCTGACACGCCGGGCCTGTTCGATCCGTTCTGGCTCGTCACCCGCTATGACGATGTGATGCGGATATCGAAGGACAACGCCACCTTCCTCAATAACCCGCGTCCGGTGGTGTTCAGCTTCAACCAGGCGATCGAATTCAGCCGCGCGGCGACGGGGTCGAACATGCTGGTCGATTCGCTGGTGGTGTTCGACGCGCCGATCCACCCGAAATATCGCAAGCTGACGCAGGAATGGTTCATGCCGCGCAATCTTGCGCAGCTGGAAGGCGAGCTGCGCGCGCTGGCGGCGCGAACGGTCGACAACATGATTGCGGCGGGCCCGGAAGTCGATTTCGTGAAGCTTGTCTCCGGCCCCTACCCCTTGCGCGTCGTCATGCAGATCCTTGGCGTGCCGCCCGAGGACGAGTTCCGGATGCAGATGCTCACCCAGCAGCTGTTCGGCGGGCAGGACAAGGACCTGTCGGGCAGCGGCATGGAGAACATGACCCCCGAACAGGTGGTGCAGATCGTCGCAGGCGCAGTGAAGACCTTCGAGGATTACTTCGCACAGATTGCCGAGGATCGCCGCCGCAACCCCACCAACGATGTCGCCAGCGTGATCGCCAACGCGCTGGTAGACGGCAAGCCGCTGCCGCCGCGCGACATGGCGGGTTACTACATCATCGTCGCCACTGCGGGGCACGACACCACCAGCGCCAGCACTGCAGGCGCGATGCAGGCGCTGGCGCGCGACCCCGAACAATTTGCCCGCGTGCGCACTGATCGTTCGCTGCTGCCCGGCATCGTCGAGGAAGCGATCCGCTGGACCAGCCCGGTGCAGCACTTCATGCGCACCGCCGCCGAGGACGTCGAAATCGGCGGCCAGCAGGTGAGGAAGGGTGACTGGCTGATGATCAACTATGTCGCCGCCAATCACGACCCCGCGCAGTTTCCCGACCCGCGCAGTTTCGACGCCGCCCGCTCGCCCAACCGGCATCTCGCCTTCGGGGCAGGGGCGCACCAGTGCCTCGGCCTGCATTTGGCGCGGCTGGAAATGCGCATCCTGTTCGAGGCGCTGCTCGACCGGGTCGCGGCGGTCGAACCGGCGGGTAGCGCGAGCCGCGCCAGCAGCACTTTCGTGGGCGGATTGAAGACGCTGCCACTGCGAATTACGCCTGCCTGATATTGCAGCGCAAAACGGCTTCACGCGTCCGATTCTGCTAGGGTTTTAGACCCGTTTGCCCTAGCCTTGCGTCATGGGATTCCTTCTTCGCCTTGATTGCGCGGAGTTGACGGCATGAGCTTGCTCGAGCCGCACAACCTGCCGTTCCTGATCGCCTTTGGCGCGCTTGCAGTGATCGCCTTGCTGCAGGTTACCGGCGTGTCCGAAGCAATCGAGGGCGTGGGCGAGTTCGATTCGCCCGACGGACTCGAGATGGGCGGGTTCGGCGAGGCGCTGACCACCTTGCTAGGGCTGGGCCGGGTGCCGCTGCTGATCTGGCTGGCGGCGCTGCTGTTCGTCTTTGCGGTTGTGGGCGTGGCCGGGCAGTCGCTGCTGACGAGCCTGCTCGGGGCGCCGCTGTCTGCCGGATGGGCCGCGCTGGCCGCAGGAGCTGCGGCGCTGCCGCTCAACAGCCTGGCGATGCGCCCGCTCGCCGCAGTCATGCCGAAGGATGAAACCACAGCGATCACGCTGGACGATCTGGTGCGGCGCGATGCCGAAATCCAGATCGGCACCGCGCGCGCCGGCAGCCCCGCGCGGGCCAAGGTGATCGACGTCCACGGGCAGGTGCATTTCGTGATGGTCGAACCGCACAACGGGGACGCCACCTTCAACGCAGGCGACACCGTCCTGCTCGTCCGCCGCGAAGGGCAGACCTTCTACGGCGTGCATTATGAAAGCCCGCTGCTCGGGCTGGTCAATTAAAGGGGAACGCACATGGTTTTGACGACAATGGGGGCCCTGGTCACCACGGGCGACGCAAGCTCGACCGCGGATCTGATCACCTATGCGGCGGTGGGCGGCGGCGGCCTGCTGTTCTTCGTTCTCGTCTTCGCGTTCCTGATCCGGCTCTACCGCCGCGCCTCGAAGGAAACCGCCTTTGTGCGCACCGGCATGGGCGGGGAGAAGGTGGTGATGAACGGCGGGGCGCTCGTCTTCCCGGTGTTCCACGAGACGATGCCGGTCAACATGAACACGCTGGTGCTGTCGGTGGTGCGCAAGGACAGCGAGGCGCTGATCACGCTCGACCGGCTTCGGATCGACGTGAAGGCCGAATTCTACGTCCGCGTCCGCCCCGATGCCGAAGCGATTGCGATGGCGGCACAGACGCTGGGCCAGCGCACCATGCAGCCTGAACTGCTCAAGGATCTGGTCGAAGGCAAGTTCGTCGACGCGCTGCGCTCGGTCGCGGCGGGGATGACGATGAACGAGCTGCACGAACAGCGCGCCGACTTCGTGCAGAAGGTGCAGCAGGTCAGCTCCAACGATCTGGCGATGAACGGTCTGGAGCTGGAGTCGGTCTCGCTGACCGGGCTCGACCAGACCAGCATCGAACACTTCAACGCCAACAACGCCTTCGACGCGGAAGGCCTGACCAAGCTCACCGAGCAGATCGAGGCGCGCAAAAAACTGCGCAACGATATCGAGCAGGACACCCGCGTGCAGATGGAGAGCAAGAACCTCGAGGCGGACAAGAAGAGCTTCGAGATCGCGCGCGATCAGGAATACGCGCGGCTCGAACAGGAGCGCGAGGTCGAGGTGCGGCGCGCCGCGCAAACATCCGAAATCGCCCGCGAACAGGCCGAGCGCCAGCGCGAGGCCGATGCCGCGCGGATCGAGGCCAAGAAGCAGGTTGATGCCCAGCAGATCGAGGCCGACCGTTTGGTCGAGGAAGCCCGCATCGATCAGCAGCGTGCGCTCGAAATCGCCCGGCAGGAACAGCAGATCGCGGTGCAGAACAAGAGCCGCGAGGAAAGCCAGGCCAAGGCCGAGGCCGATGATGCCCGCGCCAAGGCGGTCGAGGCCGAGGAACGCGTCGCCACCGCGCGCGAAAGCGAGATCGCCGAGCGTCAGAAGAAGATCGAACTGATCGAGGCTGCCAAGCAGGCCGAACGCGATGCCATCGCGGTCAAGGTGCAGGCCGAAGCGGAAAAGGACGCGGCCACCAACCGCGCCCAGGCGATCAAGTTCGAAGCCCAGGGCGAGGCCGAAGCGGAAAAACTGCGTGCCGAAGCCGCGCGGGTGCGTTTCGAGGTCGAAGCCGCGGGCCAGCGCGCGATCAACGAAGCCGCCAACATCCTGTCGATGGAGCAGATCAGCCTGCAGACCAAGATGGCGCTGCTCAAGGTGCTGCCCGAAGTCATCCGCGAGAGCGCCAAGCCGATGGAAGCGATCGATTCGATCAAGATCGTACAGGTCGACGGCCTTACCAATGGCGGGCGTGCAGCGAACGACGGCAATGGTTCGGGCGGCGGTTCAGGCGGTGCGGGTTCGGGCAACCTCGCCAGCGACGCGGTGTCAGCGGCGCTCGCCTATCGCGCGCAGGCACCGGTGCTCGACGGGCTGATGAAGGAGTTGGGGCTCGACGGGTCCTCGCTTTCGGGCCTGGCCAAGGGAGCAGCCGAAGAGATCGAAACCACCCCGTCGGCGCCCGCCAAGCCGAAGGAAAAGCCCGCCATCGCGCAGGACAATGACGGCGAGGGCGTCACCAGCAACGAAGCGGCGGAGTAATCCGGGCGCGGGGCGGCGGAAACGCTGCCCCCGCCAGCCTATTTCAGTAGATCGAGCGCAATCGCCCGCACATCCGCGCCCATGTCGGGCCGTGACAGGGCAATCGCCAGCGTCGCCTCGACGAAGCCGACCTTGCTGCCGCAGTCATAACGCGCGCCGTCAAAGGTCACTGCGTGGAACGGCTGGGTGCCGATCATCTTGGCCATTGCGTCGGTCAGCTGGATTTCACCGCCCGCGCCCTTGCCCTGGTTTTCCAGCACCCGCATCACTTCGGGCTGGAGGATGTAGCGGCCCGAGACGATCTTGTTA
>NZ_JAQQXQ010000014.1 GCF_028595285.1 Erythrobacter fulvus
AACGGCGACGCCGCCATGGCTGCCCTCCGGTTCCGCTACGCTCCACCTCCGGACAGCCATGGCGCCGGAGACAATCTTGAACTAACAATCAATACGGACCACTCAGTGGGGGCCGGTCATTCGAGCAATGTATGAACCGGTCAGAAGGTCGCGCCAGTGTCAGAACCAGCACATTCTCCCGATACAAAGAGCGCGAGACTCTTTCCCGGCGTGCCTCTGATCGAATCCCCAATCTTCGATTGCGAGGATCTTTCGGTCTTCACTGACCAAGAACGGTCGTTGGCCCGCAGTCTCCACGCGGACGGTTTCGGAGTAATCGACTTCCCCGATCCCGAAATCGACGCAAGAATCGAGCGGATCAAGCGCAACCTCGGCCCGGTTTTCGGGATACCTCTCGATGATCCCGCCGCGGATAAGACTAGAGGTAGCCGACGTATTCAGGATGCATGGCAGACGGACGAAGATGTCCATGCGATTGCGTCAAATCCGGTTATCCTGGATTTGCTGTCAAAGCTGTATGGTCGCCGTGCTTTCCCTTTTCAGACCCTCAACTTTCCCGTGGGGACACAACAGGCGGCGCATACGGACACTGTGCATTTTTCAAGCCTGCCCGAACGTTTCATGTGCGGTGTTTGGCTGGCGATGGAGGATATCGTAGCCGAAGCAGGGCCATTGTTTTACGTACGGGGATCACACCGGTGGCCCATCATCACCAATGCCATGATCGGTCGACGCGGCTACGGTAGCGAACTGGCTTCGGCTCAGGATCCCTATGCCAGTGCGTGGCAGGCCATGTGTGAAGCCGACGGGAAAGTCGCAGAGCCCTTTCTCGCACGCAAGGGACAGGCCTTGATTTGGACCGCCAACCTCTTGCACGGAGGTATTCGGCAGACCGATCGCACTTTGACGCGCTGGTCACAGGTTACCCATTACTTCTTCGACGACTGCATTTATTACACGCCAGCGTTTTCCGATGAGGCGCTGGGCCGGTTTGCACTTCGCAACGTCGTCTCTGTATCCGGCCGGTCGCCAAAGCCAAGCACGTATCTTGGTGAAGTTGTTCAAAATCGTGATCTTCGGACCGGTGCAAGCTGGAAGTCCAAATTCGCAGGTGACCTGAAGAAGGGACTATTCAAGCGCAAGTCACCATAGGACTGCAAACCGCCACTAATGCGGCCGACCGCCCGTTACGCCTGTCCAGACTATGCAGAGCAGGTCTGTTTCACGTGAAACACCGCGAAACCCGCCGAGATCGCGCGAGAAAACGCCGAGATCCGGCGTAATCGGCGCAAGATTGGCGAAATACTGCCGCCGCCCGTGCAGCCTGCCACCCATGCGATCCCGGGGCGGGGCTGCGATCCGCAAACGGGCGGCGACGCCGGGGCGCGGCGCGTCAGGCCGCCAGCGCCTCGGTATTCCGGCCGGTGCAGTCGGCCCATTCGAGGCCGGGGCGGTAGCGGGCATCGACCTTGCCGTCCTTCAGCACGAATAGGTGCAGCCAGCCATTGTCGAACAGTTCGCGCACGTTCGCGTGGGTTTCTAGCACCTTGAGGATCTCCTCGCGCGGGGCTTCGATCATCACCGACAGGCGCAGCGGCTCGTGCGCCAGCGCTTCCCCGTCGTGCACCGCCTGCCACGGCAGACCGGGGCGCAGGCGGCCGCCATTGCCTTCGATCACGCCGATGCCGCCGACCACGTTGTGGATCAGCTTGTTACCGCCGCCGAACATTTCCGGCGCGACCGAGGAGCCGAAATATTGGAGCGAGATCCAACTCGCTACCACCACCGGTGCGGTGATGATCAACTCCAGCGTGCCGAAGCCTTCATCCGCGCGCCAGTCGTAGGAGTGCAGGAACGCCCGCCCGCCCAGATCGCGGCCCGCGGTCGCCTCGCGCGGGGCGGCGATAAAGGCGGCGCATCCGGCCAGACCCCATTCGGGGCGGATTTCGGCCCAGTTGGTGGCGCGTTCGTGAATGGTGTTCCAGCGCGCACCGGGCAGCCGCACCGCGCGCTCTGCGCGGGCGACCTTGGCCGCCTGCGCAAGCCATTTGCGCACCTTTGCGATATCGTCGCTGCGGGTGGCGGGCAGTTCGTCCTCGTAGATGGTGATATCGTCGGTGGTGGTATCGTGCAGCCCGGCGACGAACAGCGTGTCCTCCGGCACCGTGACACCCCGCTCGGTCAGACCGGCGCGGGTTTCGGGATCGTTGAGCAGGATCGCCAGCAGGCGTGCCGAAACCTCGCCGGTGTGACCGCCGCAAGCGCCGCAGTGATAGGCGCTTTCATGCGGGTTGTTGGTGACATTGCCGCCGTGGCCGAGCAGCAGCACGATCTCGCCGTGGCCTTGCGTCAGGCTCATCGCCTTGAGCACCGCCGCGCCGGTATCGGCCTTTGCCTGTGCCGACAGCCCGCCGATCACCTGCGGCGCGGGTTCGGTCTTCGCCGCACCGCCAAGGCCCAGCGCCGATTTCACCAGCTTGACCGCATAGACCGGCCCCATCGCCTCGACAAAGGCAAAGGAAGATACCGCCGCCTGCCGGAACCGGCCCCAGGCGCGCGCCGTGCGGGCGGCGATGCGGCTCGCCTGATCCTTCGCCGAATCGCCCGCGCTGGTGGTTTCGATGGCCGGGTTGAGCAGCACGGGCAGGTGCGCTTCGCGGATGTCGGACCCGTGGGCGTGGTGGGCGATCGGCAGGCCGAAAAAGCCTGCAAAGCCGATGGTGGCGATGGCGCTGTCGACGCTTTCTAGCGCGCGGCGGAACACTTCCGAACGCACGTCGATGCAGAAGGCGGCCTGGAGGAACGGGCGCGCGTCTGCGGGGATTGAACCGTTGAGCGCGGCGGTGAGCTGGCGCTGGTGGCCGCGGTCGGCGGCGTCCTGCAGGATGGAAAGCACCACCTCGTCCGCGCCGGGCGCGACCGGTTCGGCATGGGCGGCGACGGCATGTGCCCAGCGATCGGCCACCTGCGGTGCGTGGGCAAGCAGCGCCTCGTCCCAGATCAGGCGGATGGCGAGCAGATCGACCATGGTGCGATCGGTTTCGCCTGCCAGTTCGGCCTGCCACAGCAGCCAGCGGGCATGCTGCGACCAGCCGCCCATGCTCATGAACAGGCGGTGGAAGGCGGTTTCGGCGGCTTCGTCGGTGATGCCCAGCGCCTCGGCGGCGAACAGGATCGCGCGCTCGGGCGTGTCGGGGGCAGCGGCGACATGGGCGCAGAAGCCTTCGAGGCCCGCGATTTCGGGGGTAAGATCATGCATTGCCCAGGCGCGCCAGGCGGCGAAGGCCTCGCTCCCCGGTGCCGGCGACCACAGCGCCTGCCCGCGGTCGAACTGGCCTGCGGCCCACAACCCGATGCACTTGTCGATCAGCGCCGGCCAGTCGATCCCGGTGGCTTCGGCAGCAAGATCGGCGACCGTCGGCAGCGCGCTAGGCTCCAGCCCGTCACCCAGACGTTCGGCAGCTAGGCGCAGCGCGGCGGTATCGGCGGGCTTGAGCGGCGAGGGCGAGGCGGCAAGAGCTTCTGCCAGATCGTCCTCGGTGATGCGCCCGTCAGCGATGGCTGAGGCATATTCGGCGCCCTTGCGGGTGATACGCACGCCTGCAACCCGGCCCAGCCGCGCGGCGGCGGTGGCAAGATCCTCGCCGGTCTGGCCAAGGAAGGGGTTGACCGCCACGGTCGCGTCGAGCGGGAAGGCGGGCGGGATAGCGCGCGCTGCCTGTTCGGCCGCCTCGAGCACAGCCGAAAGCCGGACCGGGGTGATCTGCGAATGCTTCATGAACATGGGGCTTACTCCGGAAGAAGACTGGGGCTCAGCGGGCGCGCGTGATGCGGAAGCCGCCGATCGCGCGATCAAGCAGGGCGTTGAGGTAAAGGCCGTTGGCGAGGTGGACGCGCAGGCCCGCGGTCGAGGGGTGGTGCGCCCAGAGCGGGAACAGCGCCTGTGCGAAAGCGACAAGGCCGAAGCTTGCGACCGCGATCACCAGCAGCGCCCATTCCAGCTCGCCCGGCATCGGCGCGGCCGGCAGCACCGGGCCCCAGATCGCGTGGGCCATCGCCTGAAAGCTGAAGTAACCGATTGCGGCGGCCAGCGCGGCGGCACCGGTGCGCTTCGTCAGGGCCACCGGCGCGCGGTCGGCAAGGCCCTGCGCGACGAGGTAGGCCACGCCGAAGATCAGGATCGCCCCCAGCGCCAGCGCCTGCGGGGTCTTGGGACCGAAAGCGTAGGTGAAGGCGGCGGCAATTGCAGCGAAGATGGCAAGCGCGAGGGCAAAGCTCTTGAGCACCGCGGCAACGCTCGGCGCGGCGACGGGGCCGGGGCGGCGGATATTGGCGACCTCGGTCACCGCTCCGCCCGACGAAAGGAAGGCGTGCGCCTTGTAAAGCGAATGGGCGATGATGTGCAGCAGCGCCAGCGTCCACAGGCCCAGCCCGCATTGCAACAGCATGAAGCCCATCTGCGAAATGGTGGACCATGCCAGCGCGGTCTTGATCGCGCTCTGGGTCAGCATCACCGCCGCGCCGAACAGCGCGGTCAGCCCGCCGAGCATCACCAGCGCCGCCATCGCTCCGCTGCTGTGCTGGACAAGGCCCGCAGCGGTAATCAGCAGCACGCCGCCCGAATTGATGATCCCGGCATGCAGGAGCGCGGAAACGGGGGTGGGTGCCTCCATCACCTCGGTCAGCCAGCCGTGCATCGGGAAGGAGGCTGTCTTGAGCGCGGCGGCAGCGACCAGAGCGGCTACCGCGAAGGTGCCGGCAAGACCCAGTCCGGCGGTGGCCGCAAGATCGGCCAGAGCGGCGAAATCGAGCGTGCCGAAGCGGGCGAACAGCAGTGCGGCGGCAATCGTCAGCATCGCGTCGCCTGCGTGCCAGACAACCGCGAATTTGGTCGCGGCACGCTGCGCCTCGGCGCGTTCGGGGTAGAACAGCAGCAGACGCTTCAGCGCGATGCCGACAAGGATTGCGGCGAGGATCATCGTGGTCAGCGTGCCCGCCTGCACGAACACCAGCACCGCGGCGAGCGCCGTCAGCATCAGCCCGTGGAACGCACCCTCACGCGCCTCGCCGTCGATATAGGTGCGGCTGTAACGCATCACGATCCAGCCGATAAAGCCGACCAGCGTGGCCATCGCGGTGCTGACCAGATCGGCGCGCAGCGCGAGGTGTGCGGTGCCTTCGAACAGGCCGACACCCGGCACGCTGCCCAGCGCCGCCTGCACCAGTCCGCCCAGCGCGAGGGCAAAGGCGATCAGGGCAGAGGCTTCCGACAGCCGCGGCAGGCTTCCCGGACGCTTGCCCGGCTGTGCAGCCGCGAAGAGTGCGGCTGGCAGCAGCGCCAGCGGTGCGAGGAAGGAAAGGGCGAAGGCAAGCGACGGCATGGCGGCACTCCGAAGAGAGGGTCAATCAGATTGCCGCCGGAATAAGGACTGGACAGAATTTAATAAAATACATATTTTCTGACTAACCGTTCGGAAATTTGGAACTGTGGCGAACCTCAACCTCCACCATCTGCGGCTTTTCCGCGCGACCGCACGCGAAGGGACGCTGACGGCGGCGGCAAAGGCGCTGAACATTTCGCAGAGCGCGGTCTCCACCCAGATCAAGGCGCTGGAAGCCGATCTGGGGCATGATCTGTTCGAACGGCGCGGCCGCAATCTGGTGCTGACCGAGGCAGGGCGCATCGCGCTCGATTATGCCGACCAGATATTTCTCGCCTCCGAACAACTCAGCGCGACGTTCCGCGCCGTGGGCGAACAGCGCAAGGTGCTGCGGATCGGCGCACTGGCGACGTTGTCGCGCAACTTCCAGATCGGCTTCATCCAGCCGGTGATCGGACGCGACGATGTCGAGGTGGTGCTGCGTTCGGGCACCCAGGGAACGCTGCTGCGCGCCCTTGAGGCGATGACTATCGACGTGTTGCTGACCAACATGATGCCCGCGCGCGATGCGGCAAGCCCCTATCTCGCGCGGCGGTTGGCGCAGCAGCCGGTCAGTCTGGTCGGCACGCGCTCGCGGCTGGCGCTCGCCGCGCAAGGCATGACGGCGCTGCTGACCCGGGCTCCGCTGATCCTGCCCACCCCTGAAACGGCCCTGCGCGCCGGGTTCGACGCCATGATCGAACGGATGGGCATCGTCCCGCGTATCGCGGCCGAGGCGGACGACATGGCGATGTTGCGCCTGCTTGCGCGCAGCGATGCCGGGGTGGCGGTGATCCCGCCGATCGTTGTGCGCGACGAGCTGGCCTCGGGCACGCTCTACGAGCTGTTCCAGCTGCCCGACATTGCCGAGATTTTCTACGCGGTGACGATCAAGCGGACCTTCCCCAATCCGCTGTTGCAGGACGTGCTCGAAAACGCCGCGCCCGAAACCGATCCGGCCTGACCGTCCCCCGACACAGCGTACGCAGGTCTTGCAGGCGGCAAGGGCGCGCTTTAAGGCCGCGCGCTTCATGCAAGAGGGACCCATGCAGGAATCGCAACCCACCCCGGCACTCACTGGTCGCCCCGTCATCTCGTCGACCGGCCTGTTCACCCCCGCAGAGACAATCACCAACGAAGAGCTGGTCGCCGCCTTCAACGCCTTCGTCGACCGTCACAACGCCGCGCACGCCGAAGCAATCGCCGCGGGCGAGGCCGAGCCGCTGGCCTATTCCTCGGTCGAGTTCATCGAGAAGGCGAGCGGAATCAAGGCGCGCCACGTGATGAGCAAGGCGCCGATCCTCGATCCCGACGTGATGTGCCCGCGCCTGCCCGAACGCGCCAATGACGAACTTTCGGTGATGGCCGAAATCGGCGTCGCGGCGGCAAAACAGGCGCTGGAGCGCGCCGGACGCTCGCCCGCCGATGTCGATGCGGTGCTGTGCGCGGCGTCGAACATGCAGCGCCCCTATCCGGCTATGGCGATCGAGATCCAGCAGGCGCTGGGCATCGACGGCTTCGGCTTCGACATGAACGTGGCCTGTTCCTCGGCCACCTTCGGGATCCAGACCGCAGCCGACTATATCCGCGCAGGCAATGCGAAAAGCGTGCTGGTGGTCAGCCCCGAAATCACCTCGGGCCACCTGAACTGGCGCGACCGTGACAGCCACTTCATCTTCGGCGACGTGGCGACGGCGGTGCTGGTGGAGGACGCCGCGATTGCGCCCGCGCAGCACTGGGACATCCTCGGCACGAAGCTGAAGACGGTGTTCTCCAACAACATCCGCAACAATTTCGGCTTCCTCAACCGCGCGACCCCGGAAACCGAAGGGACAGCGGACAAGCTGTTCGTCCAGGAAGGGCGCAAGGTGTTCAAGGAAGTCGTGCCGATGGTGGCGCAGATGATCCTTGATGAAGCCGCGCGACTGGGGATCGATCCGGAAGGCCTGCGCCGGCTGTGGCTGCACCAGGCCAATGCCGGCATGAACCGCCTGATTGCGCACAAGGTGCTGGGCCACGAGGCGAACGAGGACGAAAGTCCGACCGTGCTCGACACCTATGGCAACACCTCCAGCGCGGGTTCGATAATCGCCTTCCACCAGCACAGCGATGACCTTCAGCCGGGCGATACCGGGCTGATCTGTTCCTTCGGTGCGGGCTATTCGGCGGGGACCGTATTCGTGCGCAAGGCGGGCTGAACGCCCGACTTGCTTGCGGGCACGCGCGCCTCTCCCTAGAAGCGATCCGATGGCAGGCGAAATTCTCGACAACAAGGGCCGCGGGGATGCGAGCTGGCAATGGCCCTCGATCCATCCGGAAGGACGCAAGTTCGGCCTGATCGCGGTGGCGGTCAGCCTGTTTTTCCTGATCGCGCTCGACTGGGAAATCGTCGGCTGGCCGCTGATGCTGCTGAGCCTTGGCGTGTTTGCCTTCTTCCGCGATCCCGAACGCGTGGTGCCGCAGAGCGATACCGCGATCATCGCGCCCGCCGATGGCCTGGTGACCCAGATCGCGGAGGTGGAGCCGCCGCTGGAACTGCAGATCGACGACGGATCGGGCTATCCCGGATTGCCCGCCGCGCCGGTAACGCGGATCTCGATCTTCATGAGCGTGTTCGATGTTCACATCAATCGCACGCCGATTGGCGGCACAGTGCGGCGGGTGGTCTACATCCCCGGCCAGTTCATGAGCGCCGATCTCGACAAGGCCAGCGAAGAAAACGAACGCCAGCATATCCTGATCGAGCGCACCGACGGGCTGAAGCTCGGCTTTACCCAGATCGCCGGGTTGGTGGCGCGTCGGATCGTGCCCTTCGTCAAGCCGGGCGACATTGTCGCCAAGGGGCAGCGGATCGGACTGATCCGCTTCGGTAGCCGGGTCGATGTCTATCTGCCCGCCGGAACCGATCCGCGCGTGCTGATCGGGCAGCGGACCGTCGCCGGAGAAACCGTGCTTGCCGAAGTCGGCCAGCGCGGGTTGATCGAAGGGATCGCACAATGACCGCGGGCTTGGTTCCGTCTGTGCACGGTGATGCCTGCGCATGAGTCGCCGTCCGAAATTGCGGCGCGCATCCTTCCTGCCAGCGCGAATCGGCCCCAAGGCGGCCGAGGACGAGGACGGTTTGGAGCAGCGCGGCGGCGGCGGGCTGACGCTGCGGGCGATGCTGCCCAATGCGATTACTGCGGCGGCGCTGTGTTCGGGCCTCACCGGCATCCGCTTCGCGATCGACGGCGAGTGGTCCTATGCGATTCTCGCGGTGGTGCTGGCAGGGGTGCTCGACGGGATCGACGGGCGCATCGCGCGGCTGCTCAACGCGCAGTCGCGGTTCGGAGCGGAGCTCGACAGTCTGGCCGATTCGCTGTCCTTCGGTGTGGCGCCGGCGCTGATCCTGTTCCTGTGGTCTTTGAACGATCTTCCGCGCTTCGGCTGGTTTGCGGCGCTTGCCTTTGCGATCTGCTGCGCGCTGCGGCTGGCGCGGTTCAACGCCCGGATCGATGTCGATGATCAGCCGCACAAGTCGGCCGGGTTCCTTACCGGGGTGCCTGCGCCGGTGGGGGCGGGGCTGGCCTTTACGCCTTTCTACCTGTGGAGCGAGACGGGGCTGGAATTCTTCCGCAATCCGGTGGTGATGGCGCTGTGGCTTTCGGTGATCGCGGTACTGATGATTTCCAACATGGCGACGATGAGCTGGGGTTCGCTGCGTCCACGCAAGGCGATCCGGCTGTGGGTCATCGCCTTCGTCGCGCTCGCCTTTGCCGCATTGTTGCTGGAGCCGTGGTGGACGCTGGCGACGATCTGCATCGGCTATCTTGCGCTGATGCCTTACGGCCTCGTCAAATATGGACGAATCAAGCGGCGCCGCGGGCAAGAACAGGCTGCGGCCGCAGCAGCGCAGTCCGGCGGGGCAGCATAGCGACGCCTGCACGGCGATCGGCAGCGCGCAGCCGCACTTCGCGCGGTGCGACCTGCATCACGAAACCGGCATCCATCAGCGCCTTTTCGCGCATCAGCCCGTCATAGGCCCGGCGGGCCTTCAGCGCGGTATCCACCAGCGTCAGCAACGCGGCCACGGCAACGGCGACAAACAGCAGGTTGATGGCAAGAGCAAGCATGGCCAGTTCCTTCGCGATTCTGTGTTCGGTTTTTGTTCCAACAGCCTTGTTCCCCACCTGTTCCAGACTGTCAAGCGCATTTTGTTCTCCACCCGTTCCTCCGGTCGGCCTTATGGTGAGCGGACGGACGAAGGCAATTTCGCAGGCCATGCGGATTCAGTGCTGGATTTTCGCGGAACCCGCGGCTAAGGGCGCGCTCGCGTCGGGGCGGGCTTTGTCCGGCCGGGCGCATCAACGTCACATGGAAGGCGCACATACCGGTGCCGCATGCGGGATCTCCGCAAGCGCGGTTTCCAGCCTTCCAGAGGAACAACCGGAAAGGAAATACCTATGGCGGCACCTGTCGTCACGATGCAGCAATTGATCGAGGCCGGCGCTCACTTCGGCCACCAGACCCACCGCTGGAACCCGCGCATGAAGCCGTACATTTTCGGCGCGCGCAACGGTGTCCACATCATCGACCTGTCGCAGACCGTGCCGCTGTTCGCGCGCGCGCTTGATTTCGTCGAAGCCACCGTGCGTTCGGGCGGCAAGGTGCTGTTCGTCGGCACCAAGCGTCAGGCGCAGGAGCCGATCGCTGAAGCCGCGCGCATGTCGGGCCAGCACTTCGTCAACCATCGCTGGCTGGGCGGCATGCTCACCAACTGGAAGACCATCTCGGGTTCGATCCGCCGTCTCAAGAGCCTCGAAGAGCAGCTCTCGGGCGACACCAGCGGTCTGACCAAGAAGGAAGTGCTCAACCTCACCCGTGAGCGTGAGAAGCTGGAACTGTCGCTCGGCGGCATCCGCGACATGGGCGGCATCCCTGACGTGATGTTCGTGATCGACGCCAACAAGGAAGACCTCGCGATCAAGGAAGCCGCCGTGCTCGGCATTCCGGTGATCGCGGTGCTCGATACCAATGTCGATCCGTCGAACATCGCTTTCCCGGTTCCGGGCAACGACGACGCGGCCCGCGCCGTGCGTCTCTACTGCCAGGCCGTCGGTGAAGCCGCGCTGGCCGGCAAGGGCAAGCTTCAGGTCGAAACCGCCGCCGATTTCGGCGCGATGGAAGAGCCTCCGGTCGAGCCCGTCGTCGAAGAGGCCCCGGCTGCGGAAGACGCCGAAGCCTGATCTTTCGCGGCTGATCGGCGCGCGTTTTCGCAGCGCGCGTCAATCGCCCGTCACAATCCCCATCTAGCGCGCCGGGCACTCACACGGGTGCCCGGCGCCCACGAACACATAAGAAGGAAATTCTCATGGCCGATTTCTCCGTCGCCGATGTGAAGAAGCTGCGCGAAATGACCGGCGCAGGCATGATGGACGCCAAGAAGGCGCTGTCGGAAGCCGGCGGCGACATCGAAGCCGCGGTTGACGCGCTGCGCGCCAAGGGCCTCGCCACCGCCCAGAAGAAGTCCAGCCGCACCGCGGCCGAAGGTCTCGTCGGCGTTGCCGTTACGGGCACCAAGGGCGTGGCTGTCGAGGTCAACTCGGAAACCGACTTCGTCGCCAAGAACGACAAGTTCCAGGACTTCGTGCGCAAGACCACCGCGGTCGCGCTCGCACTGGGCACTGACGATGTCGAAGCGCTCAAGGCGGCTGCCTATCCCGATGGCGGCACCGTTGGCGACAAGCTGACCGACAACGTCGCGACGATCGGCGAAAACCAGCAGATCCGCCGCATCAAGACCGTTTCGGTCGGTAGCGGCGCGATCGTGTCCTACATGCACAATGCCGCCGCCGAAGGCCTCGGCAAGATCGGTGTGCTCGTGGCGCTCGAAAGCGACCTGTCGGCCGACGTGCTCGAACCCTTCGGCAAGCAGATCGCGATGCATATCGCCTCGATGTTCCCGATGGCGCTGTCGGCTGACGGCCTCGATGCCGACGTGATCGAGCGCGAGCGCAAGATCGCCCAGGAAAAGGCTGCCGAAAGCGGCAAGCCCGCCGAAGTGCAGGCCAAGATGGTCGATGGCGCGATTGCCAAGTTCGCCAAGGAAAACGCGCTGCTCAGCCAGATGTTCGTGATGGACAATAAGTCGAGCGTCGAAGCCGTGGTCGCCAAGTTCGCCAAGGACAATGGCGGCTCGGTCAAGCTGGCCGACTATGCTCGCTTCCAGCTGGGCGAAGGCATCGAGAAGGAAGAGACCGATTTCGCGGCGGAAGTCGCGGCTGCGGTCAAGGGCTAATCCGGCCAACCTGACATGCAAACGGCCGTCGCAGCACCACGCTGCGGCGGCCGTTTCCTTGAACGCCGTCGCCGCAGCGTCACCTTACCCTTTGCGCATCGGCGGATTGCCCGTTAAGTGCGCCGCAGCCAGAGTCCACCCGGAGCATCGCAACCCCATGTCCCTTCCTCCGATCAAGCGCGTCCTGCTGAAGCTTTCGGGCGAAGTGCTGATGGGGGATCAGCAGTTCGGGATCGATCCGGCCTTCGTCGCCGACCTTGCAGCTGAAGTGAAGGCGGCCAAGGATACCGGTCTTGAAATCTGCCTCGTAATCGGTGGTGGCAACATCTTCCGCGGTATGGCGGGTGCAGCGCAGGGCATGGACCGCGCGCAGGCCGATTACATGGGCATGCTGGCGACCGTGATGAACGCGCTGGCAATGCAGAACGCGCTCGAACAACTTGGCGTGCAGACCCGCGTGCAGAGCGCGATCCAGATGGATCAGGTGTGCGAACCGGTGATCCGCCGCCGCGCCGAACGCCATCTGGAAAAGGGCCGCGTGGTGATTTTCGCCGCGGGCGTGGGCGCACCCTATTTTACCACCGATAGCGGCGCGGCATTGCGTGCGGCGGAAATGCGCTGCGACGCGCTGCTGAAAGGCACCAGCGTCGACGGGGTCTATGACAGCGATCCCAAGCGCAACCCGGCCGCGACCCGGTTCGACACCGTCACCTATGACAAGGTGCTGGCCGACAATCTCAAGGTCATGGATGCCTCTGCCGTGGCACTGTGCCGCGACAACAAGATTCCGATCGTGGTCTTCTCGATCCGCGAGAAGGGCAACCTTGCCCGCGTGCTGTCGGGCAAGGGCGTGCAGACCATCGTTCAAGACAACTGAAAGCAAAAGGGAAGCCTGACCCATGCCGCAATATGACAAGGCCGATATCGAACGCCGGATGAAGGGCGCGGTCGAAGCATTGAAGAGCGACCTGCAGGGCCTGCGCACCGGCCGTGCCAACACCAGCCTGCTCGATCCCGTGGTGGTCGAGGTCTATGGTTCGATGATGCCGCTCAACCAGGTCGCCACCGTCTCGGCGCCCGAGCCGCGCATGCTGAGCGTGCAGGTGTGGGACAAGTCGAACCTGACCGCAGTGGAAAAGGGCATTGCCCACGCCAACCTGGGCCTCAATCCGATCATCGACGGCCAAACCCTGCGTCTGCCGATCCCCGATCTGACGCAGGAACGCCGCAAGGAGCTGGCCAAGCTGGCCGGCCAGTATGCCGAAAAGGCCAAGATCGCGATCCGCAATGTCCGCCGCGATGCGATGGAAAGCCTCAAGACCGACGAGAAGAAGAAGGAAATCTCCGAGGACGAGCGCAAGCGTTCGGAGGACGAGGTCCAGAAGCTGACCGATACCTACGTCAAGGAAACCGACGAGGCGGCAGCCAAGAAGGAACAGGAAATCCTGACGCAGTAAGGCGGTTGAAGCGCCAACCTGCCGTTCGTGTCGAGCGAAGTCGAGACACACCGCGGCAGGGAAGGCGTCTCGACTTCGCTCGAGGCGAACGGATCTTTAGGGGTTAGGGTTGGACCAGTCGCGCGCCAGACATGTCGCCATCATCATGGATGGCAATGGCCGCTGGGCCAAGAAACGGGGCCTGCCGCGCGCAGTTGGCCACCAGCGCGGGGTCGAGGCGGTGCGGCGGCTGGTGCGCAGCCTCGAGCCGACCGGGCTCGAATGCCTCACGCTCTACGCCTTTTCCTCGGAAAACTGGAAGCGCTCGGAGGACGAGGTCGACGATCTGATGAACCTGATGCGCAAGTTCATCAAATCCGACCTGCCCGAATTCGTCGCCAATAACGTCAAGCTGAAGATCATCGGTGATTGGCAATCGCTCGCGCCCGATATTGTCGCCATGCTGGAAGATGCGCTGGCGCAGACGGCAAACGGCAGGCAGACGCTCGCCGTGGCGCTCAATTACGGTGGCCAGCACGAAATCGCGCGTGCGGCCGCCAAGGCGGCGACCCAGGGCGCGGTGACGGTGGACAGCATCGCCGCGCATCTCGACACGGCAGACCTGCCGCCGCTCGATCTGCTGATCCGCACCAGCGGCGAAATCCGGCTGTCCAATTTCCTGCTGTGGCAATCGGCTTATGCCGAAATGCTCTTCGTGGACACGCTGTGGCCCGATTTCACGCCTGATCACCTGACCGGGGCGCTCGATGATTTCGCCCGCCGGGAGCGGCGCTATGGCGGACGCTGAGATGACTTCGGGGAAGGTGTCCGATCTGCCGGTGCGGCTCGGTTCGGCGGTGGTGATGCTGGTCGTCTCGGGCGGGGCGCTGTGGCTGGGCGGCTGGGTATGGACCGGCTTCGTGCTGCTGCTGGCGCTGGGCGTGCTGTGGGAATGGAACCGGCTGGTGGGCCGCTTCAACGTGTCCGGTCTTGCCGAGACGGTGTGGTTCTTTGCCGGCGTGGTCTATATCGGCGGTGCGGCGCTGGCGATGATGGCATTGCGCAACGGTCCGCAGTTCATCCCCGTGGACGGCCAGAGCATGGGCTATGCCCCGCTGGAGGTGCTGCTGGGCTATATCGTGCCGATTATCGCTGTCGATGCAGGCGCCTATTTTTCCGGTCGCGCCATTGGTGGTCCCAAGATCGCGCCGAAAATCAGCCCGTCGAAGACATGGGCCGGGCTGGGTGGCGGCGCATTGGCAGCGGGGCTGGTGGGGGTCGGCAACGAGCTTGCGGATTTCGGCCCTGCGGCAGGTTCGCCCGGTTATGACATGGCCAGTATCGCGCTTGCACTGCTGGCGGGCGGCCTGATTGCCGTGGTGGCGCAGAGCGGCGATTTCTTCGAAAGCTGGATGAAACGGCGCGCTGACGTGAAGGATTCGAGCCATCTCATTCCGGGACATGGCGGTTTGTTCGACCGGCTCGACGGTTTCCTTGCGGTGTTCTTCATGCTGTTTGTGATTGCCTTGGGCCTGCGTTTGCTGGGATGATGGGGCAATGACGCGTTCGCTTACTCTGCTTGGCGCCACCGGATCGATCGGCGCATCGACGCTAGATCTCGTCCGCCGCAACCCTGACCAGTGGCAGGTGGAGGCGCTGACCGCGAATGGCAGCGTGGCCGAACTCGCCGCGCTCGCGCGCGAATTCGGCGCGAAGCTGGCGGTGGTGGGGGACGAGGCGTGCCTGCCCGAACTGCGCGCGGCGCTGGCGGGCAGCGGGATTGCGGCTGCGGGCGGGCGTCAGGCACTGTGCGAGGCCGCCTCACGTCCGGTAGACATGACGGTGGCGGCAATTGTCGGCTGCGCGGGGCTGGGCCCGGTGATGGCCGCGATCGAGCGCGGCGGTACAGTGGCGCTCGCCAACAAGGAAGCACTGGTGTCCGCGGGCGAGGTGATGATGCAGGCCGTCGCCCGTCACGGCGCGACGCTGCTGCCGACGGACTCCGAACACAACGCGATCTTCCAGTGTCTTTCGGGCAACCGCCTGTCGGACGTGGCACGCATCACCTTGACGGCCAGCGGCGGGCCTTTGCGGACATGGAGCGCGGAACGGCTGGCGGCGGCGACTCCGGCCGAAGCGGTCGCGCACCCCAACTGGTCGATGGGCGCCAAGATCAGCGTCGATTCGGCGACGATGATGAACAAGGGGCTCGAATATATCGAGGCCTACCATTTGTTCCCGGTCGGGCTGGAAAAGCTCGCCATCGTCGTTCATCCGCAAAGCGTGATCCATTCGATGGTCGAATTCCGCGACCGTTCGACGCTGGCCCAGCTCGGCCCTTCGGACATGCGCGTGCCGATCGCATCGTGCCTGGCCTGGCCGCAGCGGATGGAAACGCCGCTCGCCCCGCTCGATCTTGCCGCGATCGGGCAGTTGACGTTCGAACAGCCCAACGAAGCGCTGTTCCCCGCGACCCGCCTTGCGCGCGAGGCGATTGCCGCGGGCGGGGGCGCGCCGGCGATCCTCAACGCCGCTAACGAAATCGCGGTCGCCGCCTTCCTTGCCGGTCAGATCAGGTTCACCCGCATTGCCGCAGTGGTGGAAGAAACTCTGGCGCGCATGAATGCCGCCGCGCCGCAGACGCTCGAGGACGTCATGGCGCTCGACACTGCCGCGCGCGCCCGCGCAGCCGAAATTCTGGAGACGTCGGCCCTTGTTTGAAGCACCCCCGTTCTGGATGTATATCGTTGGCTTCCTGCTGTTGCTGGGGCCGCTCGTTACGCTGCATGAACTCGGCCACCTGCTGGTGGGCCGCATGTTCGGGGTAAAGGCCGAAGCGTTCTCGGTTGGCTTCGGCAGGGAACTGGCGGGCTTTACCGACCGGCAGGGCACCCGCTGGAAGCTCTCGGCGCTGCCGCTGGGCGGCTATGTCCAGTTCAAGGGTGATATGAACCCTGCCAGCGTGCCCGATCCCGACGCGCCGCAGGAAGAGGGCAGTTTCCAGAATGCCGCGCTGTGGAAGCGCGCGCTGATCGTTGCCGCCGGGCCGGTTACCAACCTGCTGGTTGCGCTGGCGATCTTCTTCGCCTTCAACCTGCAGTACGGCAAGCCGCTGCCGGTGGAGCCGGACGAGGTCGGCATCATCGCGTCCTTCACCGACGAATCGCCCGCCAAGCAGGCCGGTTTCGCGGTGGGCGACCGGATTATCGCCATCGACGGCGAGGAAACGGCCAGCTGGCGCGACATCCAGCAGACCATCATGCTGCACCCCAACCGGCGCTTCGTCATCACCGTGCTGCGCGACAGCCAGCGCATCGATCTGCCGGTCACAGCGGCCGCGAAACAGCTGACCGACAGGTTCGGCAATGCCCAGACCGTGGGCCTGATCGGGATAAGGACAAGCGAATTTACAGAACGTTACGAGCCGCTCGGAGTAGGCGAGGCGGCGGTGCGTTCGGTCGATCAGAGCATCGACATGTTCCGCATGATGATCACCGGGATTGCCCAGATCATCCGCGGCGACCGCGCTTTCAGCGAGCTGGGCGGCCCGCTCAAGATCGCCAAGTTCTCCGGCGAGCAGATGAGCCTAGGCCTGCCGGAATTCATTACGCTGGCCGCGCTGATCTCGCTTAATTTGGCATTCATCAACTTCTTGCCAATCCCCGCGCTCGATGGCGGGCACCTGATGTTCTACGCGGCCGAGGCGATCCGTCGCAAGCCGGTGGGGCCGCAGGCGACCGAATGGGCCTATCGCACCGGTATCGCGCTGGTGCTGGTGCTGATGCTGGTGGTGACGGTGAATGACCTTTTCTCGCTTCCGCTGTTCGGCAGTTGAGGCCCGCGGCACGCCGGAAGGCGGTTTGCCGTGGAAAGCACAAGGCTCGGCGTGCAATGCCCGGCCTCGTGTCTTGATTGCGCAAGGCACATCGGGCAGAGGCTTGGCCGGAACGCGCCGGACTTGCCGCGACGGCTGCCGGCACGGGCGCTCCGGACCGCATGGTCGGATGACAGAAGAGTTGGACGGGACTTTAGCTGCATGAACCGAATGAGCGAGACAGGCCGCGCGCCGGTCAATAGCCGGGCAGGTCGTCCGCAGGCGCTGTCGCGTACCGGGCGGCTGGCGGTGATGCTGTGCTGCGGCTCGGTCCTTGCGGGCGTGCCGGGCGCGGCTTTTGCGCAGGCGCAGCAGGAGGCGGCCCAGTCCGAACCGGCCCCCGCGCCCGCGCCGCAGAGCAACATCATCCGCACCATCAGCGTGGTCGGCTCCGAACGGCTCGAACCCACCACCATCCTCAGCTACATCCGTCTGCGCGTCGGCCAGGAATACACCTCGGCCGCCGCGGACGAGGCGCTGAAGGATCTCGGCGCGACCGAACTCTTCGCCAATTTCTCGATCCGCAACGACAATGGCAACGTCGTCATCACCGTGACCGAGAACCCGGTGATCAACCGCATCGTGCTGGAAGGCAACCAGCGGTTGAAGCCCGACAAGATCCTGCCCGAGATCAAGCTCGCGCCGCGCCAGATCTTCACCCGTTCCAAGGTGCGCGCCGACGTTGCCCGCATCATCGAACTCTACAAGCGCCAGGGCCGCTTCGCCGCGCAGGTCGAGCCGAAGATGGTGCAGCTGCCGCAGAACCGCGTCGATATCGTGTTCGAGATTTCGGAAGGTCCGAAGTCCAAGGTCCGCCAGATCAACATCCTCGGCAACGAGAAATTCTCTGACGGCGAGCTGCGCGGCGAGATGGTGACCAAGCAGGCGCGCCTGACCAGCTTCTTCAGCTCCAACACCAGCTACGATCCGGATCGCCTTGCCTTCGACCAGCAGAAGCTGCGCCAGTTCTACCTGACCGAAGGCTATGCCGATTTCCGTGTCGTTTCCGCCGTGGCCGAGCTGACGCCGGACCAGAAGGACTTCATCATCACCTACGTGGTGGAGGAAGGCGAGCGCTACAAGTTCGGCGATGTGCAGGTCGACAGCCAGCTGCGCGACTTCGACAGCGACGCGATGAGCGCCAATCTGCCGATGAAGAGCGGCGACTGGTACAACGCCAAGACGGTGGAGGACACGGTCGAACAGCTGACCGAGCTGGCCGGCCGGTTCGGCTACGCCTTTGCCGACGTGCAGCCGCGCTTCAAAAGCAATCCCGAAGACCTGACGATGAACATCACGTTCATTCTGCGCGAAGCGCCGCGCGTCTACGTCGAACGGGTCGACATCAACGGCAACACGCTGACGCAGGACAAGGTCGTGCGCCGCGAGTTCCGGCTTGCCGAAGGTGATGCTTTCAACTCGCTGGGCGTACTGCGCACCACCGCGCGCATCAACTCGCTGGCCTATTTCCAGGAGAATTTCGAGGTCACGCAGGTCGAGGGCAGCGCGCCCGACCGGATCGTGCTCGAAGCCAACGTGGAAGAACGCCCGACGGGCGAATTGCAGTTCTCGGCGGGCTTTTCCTCAATCGAGCAGTTCATTCTGGCGGGCTCGATCCGCCAGCGCAATTTCCGCGGACGCGGACAGACGATCGGCCTTTCGCTCAACTATTCGCAGTTCTCGCGTTCGGCGCAGGTGAGCTTCTCCGAGCCCTATCTATTCGATCGCAACATCTCGGCCGGCGTGGACATTTACCGCCGCGATTTCAACAGCTTCAACTTCACCAACCGTGATCGCAATACGACCTTCCGGCAATCGACCACCGGTTTCTCGATGCGCGCAGGCGTGCCGCTCACCGAATATATGTCGCTGATCGGCAGCTACACGCTCAACTACGAAGACGTGACGCTGGACGAAAACCAGTTCTTCTCCGATCTCGACGGCGACGGGGTGCGCACCTGCGATCCGCTGCTGGCGGGCCGCTTCCTGTGCGATGCGATCGGCACCCGTCTGAGCTCGATCGTCGGGCTCAGCCTCAACTACAACTCGCTCAACTCGCGTATTCGTCCGACCCGCGGCAAGACAATCTCGCTCAGCAGCGAATTCGCCGGGCTTGGCGGGGACGTGCGCTATGTGCGTTTCCGTGGCCGCGGACAGCAGTTCTGGAACGTCGGCAATTCGGGCTTCATCTTCTCGGTGCTGGCCGAGGGCGGTACGATCATCCCGCTGAGCGAACGTCCGGAGGCAGGGATCGACGACATCTTCCTGAACGACCGCTTCTTCCTCGGTGAACCGCAGTTCCGCGGCTTCCGCATCCGCGGCGTCGGCCCGCGTGTGCTGACCCAGCGCTATGTTCCGGATGCCGACGGCAATCCGGTGCTGATCACCGAGCGCCGCCAGACCCGCGACGACGCGATCGGCGGGCGCAATTACTATCTCGGCCGCGCCGAGCTGGAAATTCCGCTCGGCACCGGCGCGCGCGAGCTCGGCCTCAGGCCGTCGATCTGGGCTGACATTGGTGCGCTTTGGGGTGTCGAGACGCCGGTGCTGCAGGATAATCCCACCGGCATCCAGTTCCTTGATCCCAACGGCAATCCGATCTTCCTCGACGCCGCTGGCCTGCCCACCACCTCGCCGACGGCACCCGACGGCACGCCCAATGATCCGGCAATCCGTCCGGGCAGCGCGATCCGGGAAACCTTCCTTGGCAATTCGCCCAGCCCGCGCATCACCGCCGGGATCGGGGTGAACTGGAATTCGCCCTTCGGGCCGTTCCGCATCGACTTCGCCCAGACCATCCGCAAGGTTCCGGGCGATGACGAGCGTCAATTCACATTCAATGTAGGAACCCAATTCTAATGAGCATTTTCACCAAGCTTCTTGCCCCCGCCGGTCTTGCGCTGTGCGCGGTGGCCGCCATGCCCGCACAGGCCCAGGTCGAAGGCCGCGTCGCCACCGTCGACATCTCGCGCGCGGTGCTCGGCACGACTGCCTTCCAGACCGCCTACGAGCAGGTCAACACCACCTACGCCCAGCAGAACGAACTGCGCCGCACCAAGGCGCAGGAACGCCAGACGCTGCTTTCCACCTTCGACACCAATGGCGACAAGCAGGTCGACGATGCCGAGCTCGCAGCCAAGCAGAATTCGGCTGACATGACGAAGCTGCAGACGCTGGAAGGTGAGATCCAGGCGCTCACCAACCAGATCGACGCTGCCCGCATCTACGCGGTGGAGCAGGTGATCGCGCAGTATGGCGCGGCGCTGCAGGAAGTGACCACCCAGCAGCAGATCAAGCTGGTGTTCGATCCGGGTTCGCTGCTGTTCGCCGTGCCCGAAGCCGACATCACGCAGGCGATCACCACCTCGCTCAACGCCAAGGTTCCCTCGGTCGGGATCGTTCCGCCGCAGGGCTGGCAGCCGGCGCGTGAAAGCGTCCAGCTGTATCAGGAAATCCAGCAGCGCCTGCTCACCGCGCAGCTGATCCAGCAGCGCCAGCAGCAGCAGCAGCAGGGCAACCCGCAGGCACCGGCGGGCCGCTGAGACCCTGACGAAGCAAGGGAGCAGTCGGATGAGCGAGGCAGGCGAGGCGACTCCGGTCGCGCTGGATTATGATATCGGCAAGATCCTCAAGGCCTTGCCGCATCGCTATCCGCTGCTGTTGGTTGATCGCGTGAAGGCGATGACGCTCGGTGAGCGCATCCACGCGATCAAGGCCGTCACAATGAACGAACAGTTCTTCCAGGGCCATTTCCCCGGCGCGCCGATCATGCCCGGCGTGCTCCAGATCGAGGCGCTGGCGCAGGCCGCCGGCATCCTCGGGATCGAGACGATGGAGCTGGCGGGCACCGGCAAGCTGGTGATCTTCATGGGGATCGAGAACGCCAAGTTCCGCGCCCCCGTAACGCCCGGTTGCCTGCTCGATCTGCATGTCGAATTCACCCAGAAGCGCAGCCGCGTCTATAAATTCAAAGGCGTGGCCAGCGTCGAGGGCAAGACCACCTGCGAGGTCGAATTCACCGCGATGATGACGGATGCGCTTTGATTTCCGCACCCGCCTGCGCGGGTGCGGTCCTCGCTAGAAGCGCAGCATAGCTGCGCCCGCTGCGGGCGGGCGGTCGCCCTTGCGGTCGCTGGCGCGACCGATGCTTGCCCGAATATCTGAGGTTGCAATGGGCAGCGATTCCGGCTAGCGGCGCGCCTTCCCGTTTCATAGCTCCGCCGGTCGGAACCGGCGACATGCTGCAAAGGAATACGTCATGAAGGCCGAAGGGCACCCCGACTACCACATAATCACGGTCAAGATGACCGATGGCACCGAATACCAGACCCGCTCGACCTGGGGCAAGGAAGGCGACGTGATGTCGCTTGAAATCGATCCCCTGAGCCACCCGGCCTGGACCGGTGGTCGTCAGCAGCTGCAGGAAGGTGGTCGTGTGGCCGCGTTCAACAAGCGCTTCGGCGGTCTGTCGCTCAAGAAGTAAGCGACGCGAAAAGCTGCGCGGCCTCCGGGCCGCAACGAGGAGGGCGGCCCGACGGGGTCGCCTTTTTCGTTTCAGCGCCTTTTGCTGCGCGCGGTGGGCTAACCGTTCACGAAGTGCACGCCGCAACTATGCCGCGCACTTGATGCAGCGGGTCGCGATCGGGCGGGCCTTCAGGCGTTCCGGCGCGATTGCCTCCCCGCAATTGGCGCAGGTGCCATAGGTGCCATTGGCGATGCGGGCGAGAGCGAAGCGGATCTGCCGCGCTTCAGCCAACAAGACGTCATCCACCCCTTCAAGCGCCTCGTCATCGGCAAGATCGATCGCCTGCTCGCTGAAATCATCGTCGAGCGGATGGCGCAGATCGTCCTCGATTTCGCCGCTGCGTTCGACAATGTCGGCCAGCCGTTCCTTCAGTTGCTGCGCGATTGCGGAATAGTCGTTCATCAGCCCCTCCATGGCTTTTCCCGGTACCATTTGGTTATCACATATTTGACGCCCTTGCGTACCTTCATCCCGTGGTGAAGCGTCGCCGCGTTCACCCCGCCACCGGGCAAGCGGTTGTTCCAGCAAAGCAATTTGCCCGCTTCGGGCTGGAAGGTCTTGTCGAGCATCCTGAACCGCGTAGCGCCCCCTGCCGCCACGTCATTGAGATAGATCATGAAGGTCCAGGTGCGATTGCCCGACAATGTGCAAAATTTCTGGAAATCGCGGCCTCCGGGCGTGAAGTAATCGGTGTGCGGCTTGAACTCCTGCCCCTCCGCATAACGCTGGCCCTGCAACGGCTCGCCATAGGCCGGATCGAGACTGGACAGCTGTGTCAGCATCGTCTCGATCCGCTCCACGGCGGACAGGTGCGCCGCCAGATCGCAGGTCTCGCTGGTGCGGAAATAGGCATCGCCATTATCGTCGGCGATGGTCGAGGGGCGGCGGTCGGCGTCGATCAGCGCGATCAGTTCGGTGCAAAGATCGTCGGGACAGAAGCCGCGCAACTGGAACAGCTCGGCCTTGGGGGTGGGCAGGCGCTGCATGCCGCCCTGGGCTGCCAGCCGCGCGGCGATGGATTCGCTAGTCGCATTCATGGGCGGCGAGGATAGTTCGCGCCCGCCAGCGCGCAACGCTTTCGCAGGCCGCGTAACAATCTTGCGCGAGACGCGTTGCAGCGCAGTTTTCGCTTCCCATTCACAGGGCTTTGTGCAAGAGGCGCGGGCCCGCCCATGATGCACTTGACCGGGCGCGTGCCTTGCGTAAACCGCGCCGCTCTAGCGCGGGCTTGGCAGCGACCGAACGGGTTGTTTTCGGGCAGGGGCGTGTGTGGCGATCGTAGCTCAGTTGGTTAGAGCGCCGGTTTGTGGTACCGGAGGTCGCGGGTTCGAACCCCGTCGATCGCCCCATCTTCCTCTCCCCAGTCATGCTCTCCGCGCGCAACGGGGAAGTGCTGATGACCGCTTTCTGGGCCGAGCCCGATTTCGACGCGCACGAATGCGTGCAGCTGGTGCATGACCGGGCAAGCGGCCTGACCGCGATTATCGCGATCCATTCCACCCATCTCGGCCCGGCTGCCGGCGGCACCCGTTTCTGGCACTATGCCGATCCTGCCGGTGCCATGCGCGACGCGCTGCGCCTGTCGCGCGGGATGAGCTATAAAAACGCCATGGCCGGCCTGCCGATGGGCGGCGGCAAAGCGGTGATCCTGGCCGATGCAAACCGCACCAAGACGCCCGATATGCTCGCCGCCTTTGGCGATGCCGTGGATACGCTCGGCGGGCGCTATGTCACTGCCGAGGACGTCGGCATCAGCGAGGCCGACATGGTCGCAGTGTCGCAGCGCACCGCCTATGTGTCGGGCCTTCCGGTCAAGGGCGAGGGCAGCGCAGGCGGCGATCCCGGACCGTTCACCGCGATGGGCATCTATCACGGTATCAAGGCGGCGGTGCAGCACAAGCTGGGCAGGGATAGCCTTGCAGGCGTGCAAGTCGCTGTGCAGGGCACCGGCTCTGTCGGCGGCGGCGTGGCGCGCCTGCTGGCAAAGGACGGCGCGAAGTTGACGCTGGCGGATATCAATGCCGAGCGTGCTGCCGATCTCGCTCGCGAACTGGGCGCCAACGTCGTCGCTTCGGATGCGATCATGTCGGTCGGCTGCGATGTGTTCAGCCCCAACGCATTGGGCGCGATCCTTGACGAGGAAGGCATCGCTCGGCTCGATTGCGCGATTGTCGCAGGCGGGGCCAACAACCAGCTGGCCAAGGCCGAGCACGGCGCTTTGCTGGCGGCGCGCGACATCCTCTATGCGCCCGATTACGTCATCAACGCGGGCGGGATTATCTCGGTCGCGCTCGAATATCTCGCGCGCCGCGACGGTTCGCATGCCGACATTAATGAGGTGCGCAAGCGGCTGGCGCAGATCCCCGGGCGGCTTGAGGCGATCTGGCAGGAAAGCGATGCCTCGGGCGTTTCGTCGGACGTGGTCGCCGATCGCATGGCACAAAAGCTCATCGGACGCGGTTGAGCGGACGTTTGCGCGGGTGCGGGCCGGGAACTATTCCCCCGGTGCATGAATTGCAGTCTTGTCCCTGACGGGTGTAAGGCTACAAGCCCCGCCAGACGCGAACGCTATGCACATCTACGCAAACCCCACCCGATTCCTTGCCCTTGCGAAGTGGCTGATGCCGCTGCTGTTCTGGTGCGGGCTCGCGCTGTCGCTTGGCGCGATCGCCTGGGGGTTGTTCGTGGTTCCGCCCGATCGCCTGATGGGCGAGACGGTGCGCATCCTGTTTATCCATGTTCCCGCCGCGTGGCTGGGTATGGGGGGCTGGACGGGAATCGCGATTTCATCGGCCATGCTGCTGATCTGGAAGCATCCGCTCGCCGCGCTCGCCGCGCGGGCGATTGCGCTGCCCGGCATGGTGTTTTGCGCGATCTGCCTTGCTACCGGCTCGATCTGGGGGCGGCCCACATGGGGCACGTGGTGGGAATGGGACGGACGGCTGACCAGCATGCTGGTGCTGCTGTTCCTCTATGCCGGCTATATCGCTCTTACCCAGGCCGCGAGCCGTGAAGGCACCACGCCCAAAATCGCGGCGATCTTCGGGCTGGTCGGCGCGATCAACGTGCCGATCATCAACCGCTCCGTGGTGTGGTGGAATTCTCTCCACCAGCCGCCCAGCATCACCATGGGCAAGAGCGCGATCGATCCCGCCTTCCTCTGGCCGCTGATGGTCGCGGTGCTCGGCTTCTCGCTGTTGTTCGGCGGCATCGTGCTGATGCGGATGCGTGCGCTGATAGCCGAAAGCCAGGTCGAGGCGCGGTTGCGTCGCCGCGCGCTCGATGATGATGCGCCGCTGGGCGCTGCCGCAGCGATGGAGCGCGCCTGATGCGCGAGGAACTGGCGCAGTGGGATTTCGTGATCCTCGCCTATGCTGTGGGGCTGATCGCGCTCGCCGGCTTGAGCATCTGGGCGTGGCGCGCGATGGTGCGGGCCGAGGCCAAACGTGACGCCACACGGCGGCGTTGAACGAAGGACAAGCAATGAAGGCCAAGCATCAACGTCTCGTCCTTGTGGTGATCGCTATTCTGGCGATCGTCGGGGCGGGGCTGCTCGCGGCGTGGAGCCTGCGCAACCAGGCCAATTACTTCTACCTGCCCGAACAGATGGCGGCCGAACCGCCCGCGGTCGGACAGGCGGTGCGGCTGGGCGGCATGGTGCAGGCCGGATCGATCAAGACCGAAGCCGACGGAGTGACGGTCAACTTCATGGTAACCGGCAATACGGCGGACGCGATTCCCGTGCGTTACAGCGGGATTCTGCCTGATCTGTTCGTCGAAGGTTCAGGCGTGGTCGCCGAAGGCAGCCTCGGCTCTGACGGGGTGTTTCTGGCCACCAACCTGCTGGCCAAGCATGACGAGAATTACGTGCCCAAAGAGCTGGAAGGCATGGGCACCGATGCCGCCGCGAAGATGGCGGCCGATACGACGGTCGGACTGAAGTAAACGCCGTGAGACAGCAAGGGACCGCGCAATGATCGCCGAAATCGGACTTGCCGCCCTGTGGCTTGCCGCCGCGCTGGCGGTTTTGCAGATGGTGTCCGGCGCGGCCGGGCTGCGGATGCCCGAAGGTGCCGCCAATCCGCTGGCGATCTATGCGCGGCCCGCCGCGATCGTGCAGGCGGTGCTGGCGGTGCTGGCCTTCATGACGTTGCTGTGGGCCTTTGCGATCACCGATCTTTCGATCAAGCTGGTGGCCACCAATTCGCATTCGATGAAGCCGATGATCTACAAACTCACCGGCACCTGGGGGAACCACGAGGGTTCGATGCTGCTGTGGGTCGGCGTGCTGGCGGCATCTGGCGGTCTGCTGGCGGCGTTTGAGAGGCGGTTGCCCGAACGCACCATGGGCGCGACTCTGGCTGTGCAGGGCTTCGTGGCGCTGGGTTTCTATGCCTTCCTGCTGCTGTCCTCCAACCCGTTCGAGCGCCTGCCGGTGCCCGCGATGGAAGGCACGGGCCTCAACCCGCTGCTGCAGGACATCGGCCTCGCGATCCATCCGCCGACGCTTTATGCTGGCTATGTCGGGCTGTCGGTCGCCTTCAGCCTTGCAATGGGCGCGCTGCTGACGCGCGAGGTCAATCCGTCCTTTGCCCGCGTCATGCGCCCGTGGGTGCTGGGTGCGTGGGTGCTGCTGACGCTGGGCATTACCGCGGGTTCGTTCTGGGCCTATTACGAGCTCGGCTGGGGCGGCTGGTGGTTCTGGGACCCGGTCGAGAATGCCTCGCTGATGCCGTGGCTGGCAGCGACCGCGCTGATGCATTCGGTCAGCGTGCTGGCTGCGCGCGACGCGCTCAGGACATGGACGATCATGCTTGGCGTGCTGGCGTTCTCGATGTCGATGCTCGGCACCTTCCTTGTGCGCTCGGGCGTGCTGACCAGCGTCCATGCCTTCGCGGTCGATCCCGAACGCGGCAGCTTCATCCTCGGGCTACTGGGCCTCTATATCGGCGGGGCCTTCACCATCTTCGCGCTGCGCGCCGGGGCCGTGGCCGAGGGCAAGCGCTTTGCCCTCGTCAGCCGCGAGGGCGCGCTAGTGTTCAATAACGTGATGCTTTCGGCGATCCTTGCGATCGTGCTGCTCGGCACGCTCTACCCGCTGCTGACCGAGGCGTTTGACGTGCGTGTGTCGGTTGGCCCGCCGTACTTCAACCCGGCCTCGGCCATTTTCGCGGTACCGATGCTGCTGGTGATGGCGGTCGGCCCGCTGCTGCGCTGGCGCGAGGACAAGCCGGCGCGCATCCAGTTCGAGGCGATGCTGATCGCGGCGGTGCTGATCGGAGCGATCGCGCTGGTCAGCTTCTTCGGACAATTCCCGTTCCTGCCGCTGCTGGGCCTTGGCCTTGCTCCGGCGCTGGCGGTGGCGGCGTTGCTGCCGCTGCGCGGTCGGAACCTGACCCGCGTGCCGGCCGCGACATGGGGCATGGTGCTGGCTCATTTCGGGGTAGCGGTGTCGCTGTTCGGCATGGCCTGCGAGGGTGCCTTCACCGAGGAACGCCTTGCCGCGGTCGCCCCGGGCGGCACCGAACAGGTCGGCGATTTTGCCGTCACCCTGCAAAGCGTCACCCCGGTCGCCGGGCCCAACTGGACCGCGATCGAAGCGCGCCTCGCGGTCAGCCGCGACGGCGGCGAACCGGTGATCCTTGCCCCGCAGGCGCGCAATTTCTGGTCGCCTCCGCAGGCCACCAGTGAAAGCGCGCTGCTGACCCGCTGGGACGGTCAGCTTTATGCCGTAATCGGCAATCAGGCCGAGGATGGTCGCTGGCAGATCCGCGTGTGGTGGAAACCGTTTGTCACCTTCATCTGGTATGGCGGGTTGCTGATTGCGCTGGGCGGCGTGCTGGCGATTGCGGGCCGCGTCCGGGTCGACCTCAAGCGCCGCAAGGCTGTCGCCAGAGGGGGCGAGCGCCGCGCCGAGCTCGAAGCTCTCGAAGCCCAGCCGGTACCGGCGGAGTAGCGCGGCCGTGCAGAACCGTCTCTGGCTGTGGGTGCCGCTTGCGCTGTTCGCCTTTTTCGCGGGGCTGGCAGGCTATATGCTGACCCAGCCCAAGGATCAGTTCGTCGAAAGCACGATGATCGGCGAGCCGCTGCCCGAATTCGCGCTCGATCCGGCCTTCGGCGGCCTGCCGGGTGCCGCACGCGCCGATTTCGTCGGTGGCAAGCCCCGCCTGCTCAACATCTGGGCGAGCTGGTGCCTGCCCTGCATTGCTGAGGCCCCGCAGCTTGAGACGCTGAAGGAGCAGGGCGTCGAAATCATCGGCATCGCCATCCGCGACCGGCCCGAGGATGTCGCCAATTTCCTCGCGCGTTACGGCAATCCCTATACCCGCATTGGCTCTGACCGGATTTCCGAAGTGCAGCTGGCGATCGGATCCTCCGGCGTGCCGGAAACCTTCGTGATCGATGCCGGGGGCGTGATCCGTTACCAGCATATCGGCGATATCCGCGAGGACGACGTGCCGGTTCTGCTCGCTGAACTGGAGAAGGCGAAATGAACCGCGCCGTGTTTGCAATGGTGATGGCTCTGCTGGTGATGCCGCTGGCGGGTCCTGCCTTGGGGCAGGACAGCATGCCGCCCGCGCCCTATGCCTATAACCAGCTTGAAGACCCGCAGCTTGAAGCCGAAGCCAGCGCGCTGATGCACACGCTGCGCTGCCTCAAGTGCCAGTCGCAGTCGATTGCCGACAGCGATGCGCCGATGGCAGGCGATATGCGCCATCAGGTGCGCAGCCGCATTCTGGCGGGCGAAAGCCCCGATCAGATCCGTGCCTGGCTGATCGCGCGCTACGGCGATTATGTCAGCTACGAGCCCGAGATCAGCGCCACCACCTGGCCGCTTTTCGTCATTCCGGTGCTGGTAATCCTGATTGTCGCTGGCGTGCTGCTGCGCCGGCTGGGCAAGCGGCGTACGGACGAGGGAGAAGGTGCATGATCGGCGGCTGGCTTGCGATTGGCGCGCTGGCGCTGGCGGCGTTTGCTCTGGCGGCGTTCCTGCTGCGCCTGCCGCGCGAAGGGCTGACGTTGTTCGGGGCGGTGCTGGTATTCGGGCTGGCCGGTTATGCGTGGCAGGGCTCCCCCGGCCAGCCTTCCGCGCCGAAGGGTCATGAGGATCGCAGCGCCAATCAGGGCGAAGCAATGGTAGAAGGCCGCGCCGCGCTGTTCGACCGCACCTTGCCGCCGCCCGATTATCTGCTCACCTCAGATGCCTTTGCCCGACGCGGGCGGTTCGGCGATGCGGCAGGGCTGTTGCGGCGCGGACTGGAAGATAACCCGAACGACCTCGAAAGCTGGCTCGCACTGGGTCTTGCGCTGGTGGGCCATGCCGATGGCTTCGTGACTCCCGCAGCGCTGCAGGCCTTCGGGCGGGCGCGGGCTATCGATCCCGATCACCCGGGTGCGGAATATTTCCTCGGCTTTGCCTATCTGCAGAGCGGCGAGATCCGCGCCGCGCGCAATGTCTGGGCCGGGCTGATCGCCCATTCGCCCCCCGACGCCCCGTGGCGCGAAGGGCTGGAGGCGGAAGTTGCGCGACTTGACGACATGATTGCCCGCGCGCCGATGCTTCAAGGTCAGTGACATCTGCGTGTCTGTCATGCGCGCCATGTTGCAGGCGCGAAGACACGGTGCTAGGCGCGCCGCCTTACCCGCCGGAGTCGCACTGGCGCGCCGGAAATGGCTGGGGGCAGTACCGCATGCACGGGAAATCCGCTTGAGATGAACGACACAGCAGCGCCTGCCCAGCCGAACCCCGGCCACGGCCATAGCCACGGCCACAGCGCCTCGACCGCCGCACTGGCGATCGGCGCGGTCGGCGTGGTGTTCGGCGATATCGGCACCAGCCCGCTTTACGCTTTCCGCGAAACCTTCGCCTCGCACCATGGCGCGCCGGGCATCGCGCCCGACGCAGCGCACATCCACGGGGTGCTGAGCCTGGTGTTCTGGTCGATGATGATGGTTGTGACGGTCAAATACGTCCTCACCATCACCCGCGCCGACAACCGCGGCGAAGGCGGGAGCCTGGCGCTGCTGGCGTTGATCCGCCGTGCGTCCGACAGCGCGGGGTGGACCGCGCCGCTGGTGCTGCTCGGCGTGTTCGCCACCGCGCTGTTCTATGGCGACAGCATGATCACCCCGGCGATTTCGGTGCTGTCCGCGACCGAGGGCCTGCAATATATCGTCCCCGGTTTCGACCCGTGGATCGTGCCCACCGCGATCGCCATTCTCGTCTGCCTGTTCGCGCTACAATCGCGCGGGACGGAACGGGTGGGCAAGCTGTTCGGCCCGATCATGCTGACCTATTTCGCCATGCTGGCGACACTCGGCGTGATGCATCTTACCGCCAATCCGGCGATCATCCTCGAGACGATCAATCCGGTGAACGCGCTCAATTTTTTCATTACCGACGGCTACACCGCCTTCATCGCGCTGGGCAGCGTCGTGCTGGCGGTGACCGGGGCAGAGGCGCTCTATGCCGACATGGGGCACTTCGGACGCAAGCCGATTGGCCTGTCGTGGCTGACCTTCGTATTCCCGGCGCTGATGCTCAATTACATGGGGCAGGGCGCGCTGGTGCTGTCGCAGACCTCGCCGGAAGCAACTGCGGCGCTGATCAAGGATCCGTTCTTCCTGATGATCCCCGACGTGGTGCGCGTGCCTGTGATCATCCTTGCGCTGTTGGCCACCATCATCGCCAGCCAGGCGGTGATCTCGGGGGCGTTCAGCCTTACCCAGCAGGCGATCCAGCTGGGCTTCATCCCGCGCATGAACATCGAGCACACCAGCGCTACTGCTGCCGGGCAGATCTACATTCCGGCGATCAACTGGGCGCTGATGGTGATGGTGATCCTGCTGGTGCTGTTCTTCCAGTCCTCCAGCAATCTCGCCGCGGCCTACGGCATTGCGGTCACGGGCGCGATGTTCATCGACACGCTGCTGCTGGCGGCAGTGCTGACCGCGCTGTGGCGCTGGCCGTGGTGGAAGGCGCTGCCGCTGGTACTGGTGTTCCTGATCGTGGACATCGCCTATTTCGGCGCCAACCTCGTCAAGGTGCCGTCGGGCGGCTGGGTGCCGCTGGCGATCGGCTTCGTCATCTTCACGCTGCTCACCACCTGGGCGCGCGGCCGCAAGCTGATGCGCGAGCGGATGAGCGAAAGCGCGCTGCCGCTGGAAATCTTCGCCAAGTCGGCCAAGAATTCTGCGGTACGCGTGCCCGGCACGGCGATCTTCATGGCCTCAACCACCGCCGGCGTGCCGAGCGCGCTGCTGCATAACATCAAGCACAACAAGGTGCTGCACGAACGGGTGATCATCCTCACCATCGACATCACCGATGAACCCTATGTCGATCCCACCACGCGCTGCGAGATGGTGGATCTGGGCGACGGCTTTTACCGCGCGGTGCTGCATTACGGCTTCATGGAGGAGACCGACGTGCCGCAGGGCCTCAAGACAATGGAGCGCTGCGGCGGCGCGTTTGACATGATGCAGACCAGCTTCTTCCTGTCGCGCCAGACCCTGCTGCCGAGCCAGAAGCCCGCCATGCCGCTCTGGCGGGAGAAAATCTTCGCGTGGCTGCTGCGCAATTCGTCGAGCGCGATGGACTTCTTCAAGCTCCCCACCAACCGTGTGGTGGAGCTGGGAAGCCAGGTGGAGATCTGAGCATCGCGCCAAAAAGCGGGAGCCGGTTTTCGGTTCTCCGCGATGCGACCCGAAAGCTGCGTTAGCTACCCGTCGGCGGCTCGTTCTTGAGCGGCTCGTCGCGTTCCTCGAAGCTCAGGCCGTTCTTCAGCAGCATCGGGATCTGGCTGAAGGTAAACAGGAAGGTCAGCGGCAGGAACACCCACAGCTTGGCCCACAGCCAGCTTTCAAAGGAAAGCTGCGCGCGCAAGCCCTCATTGAGCAGCGCGAGGAACAGGAAGAACACCCCCCAGTTGCGCGAAAGTTTGAGCCAGCCTTGCTCGGTAAGCCCTTCGAATGCGGCTTCGAGCAGGATCCTGAGCAGCGCCTTGCCCATAAAGAAACCGCCCAGCAGCGCCACGCCGAAGCAGGCATAGATGATCGTCGGCTTCAGCTGTACGAAGGTGGGGTCGCCGAAGAAGATCGTCAGTCCCCCGAAGCCCACGATCAGCGCGGTCGAGAACCACAGCATCGGCGAGACCTTGCCCAGCCGCCATTTCGAGAACAGCAATGCCGCCACCGCCGCGACCATGAAGGCGCCGGTGCCGTAGATGATTGCGCCCAGCTCGCCGGCGGGGCTCGGCTCGGCGGGGGCGTTCATGCGATAAACGCCAAGGAACACCAGGAGTGGGCCGTAATCGACCGCGACGTTGAGCCAGCTGGAAGCGGCCTTCTTGCCTTCGCTGTCGCTCATCACGCCACCCCCGCGATCACACGCGCGACCAGATCGGGATCGAAGGGGCGCAGGTCTTCCATCTTTTCGCCCACACCGATGGCGTGGATGGGCAGGCCATATTGCTCCGCCGCCGCCACCAGCACGCCGCCGCGCGCGGTGCCGTCAAGCTTGGTCATGATAAGGCCGGTGACACCCGCCACTTCCTTGAACACGTCGATCTGCGAGAGCGCATTCTGGCCGTTGGTGGCATCAAGCACCAGCACCACGTCATGCGGTGCCTCCGGGTTCAGGCGGCCGAGCACACGGCGGATCTTGGCCAGTTCCTCCATCAGCTCCTTCTTGTTCTGGAGCCGTCCGGCAGTGTCGACGATCAGCGCGTCGATGCCCGTATCGGTGGCTTGCTTCACCGCATCGAACACGATCGCCGCCGGATCGCCGCCCTCGGGGCCGCGCACCAGATCGACACCGATACGCTCGGCCCAAGTCGCCAGCTGGCCGATCGCGGCGGCGCGGAAGGTGTCGCCTGCCGCCAACAGCACGCCGTAATCGTCCTCCTGAAACAGGTGCGCGAGCTTGGCGATGGTTGTGGTCTTTCCGCTCCCGTTGACCCCGATCACGAGGATCACCTGAGGACGCGGAAAGGCGGTGATTTCGAGCGGCTTGGCCACCGGACGCAGGATCGCGGCGATTTCCTCGGCCACGGCCTCTTTCAACTCGCGCGCGGTGATTTCAAGGCCGAAGCGCTTGTCCGACAGCCGCGCCCGGATACGTCCGGCCGCAGCCGGGCCGAGATCGGACATGATGAGCGCATCCTCGACCTCGTCGAGCGTCGCATCGTCGAGCTTCGCCGTGCCGCCGACGCCAGCGAGGTTGGCGGTCAGGCGTTCGGACGTCTTGGCAAAGCCGCCGAACAGGCGCTGGGTCCAGCTGGTTTCACTCATACGAGCAGGCCCTCCCTGACCTCGCGCGGGGTTACGTCGATAATCGTGCCCGCCGTGGCCTGCGGGGGCAGGGTGATGCGGGCGTAATTGGGGGCATAGCCCGTGCCGTCGCGTTCGGCGAGGACGGGAAACGTTTCGCCCACAAGCCCGGCGAGCCACGCCGCCCGGGTTGCAGCGGCACGTTCGCGCAATTCGGCCGCGCGCGCCTTAACCACGGCGCGCGGGAGCTGCGGCATTCGCGCGGCAGGGGGGCCGGGACGGGGCGAGAAGGGGAAGATGTGGGCGTGGACGATGCCGAGTTCGTCGATGATCGCGAGATTTTCGGCATGATGCGCCTCGGTCTCGGTCGGAAAGCCTGCGATCAGGTCTGCGCCCACTGCCACATCGGGGCGCAGCGCCTTCAGCCGCGCCACCAGTTCCACCGCGTCGCAGCGCAGATGGCGGCGTTTCATGCGCTTGAGGATCAGGTCAGCCCCGTGCTGGAGCGAGAGGTGCAGGTGGGGCATCACGCGGGCGTCATGCGCAAGCAGATCGAACAGCGCGGGATCGATCTCCACCCCGTCGACAGACGAAAGGCGTAATCGGGGGAGGGCGGCAAATTCGTAGAGGATCGCCCGCACTAGCACGCCCAGCCGGGGCGCGCCGGGCAGGTCATGCCCCCAGGATGTCAGATCGACGCCGGTAAGCACCACCTCCTTTGCCCCCGCGTCAAGATGCGTTTCGATCTCGCGCAGCACCTCTGTCACAGGCAGCGATCGGCTTGGCCCGCGCCCCTGCGGGATCACGCAAAAGGTGCAGGCATGGTCGCAGCCGTTCTGCACCGCAACGAAGGCGCGGGTGCGCGCCGGAGCGATCGGCGGGGCAGCGACGGGCGCGTTCCAGCTGCGCGGATCGAGTTTCGCGGCGTTGGCCACCAACCCGTCTACCTCGGCCATCGCGCCGATTTCCGCGCGGTCGATCTCGGCCGCGCAGCCGGTAACGACGAGCCGCGCCTGCGGATGGTCGCGGCGCGCGCGGCGGATCGCTTGCCGCGTCTGGCGCAGAGCCTCGCCCGTGACCGCACAGGAATTGACGACGACGAGATTCTCGTCTCCCGCCAGCATTGCGCGCATCCGCTCGCTTTCAGCGATGTTCATGCGACAGCCGAGGGATATGATGTGCGGTGCGTTCACGCCACCGCTCCGCTGGCAAAGTCGTCCCAGTTGAAGCTGCCGCGGAAACTTTCGGTCGCAGGGCCGCTCATTAGGATGGTGCCACCCCGTTCCCATGCGATCTCGAGGTCGCCGCCGGGCAGAGTGACGCGCACCGGGCTGTTCACCAGACCGCGCCAGATCGCCGCCACCGCCGTCGCGCAGGCCCCGGTGCCGCACGCCAGCGTCAGGCCCACGCCGCGTTCCCACACGCGCAATTTCAGATGGTCCGGCCCGGCAATGCTCGCGACATTAACGTTCACGCGCTCGGGAAACAGGGCATCGTGCTCGATCACCGGCCCCAGCACATCGAGCGGTATGGCATCGCAATCGCCCACGAAAAAGATGACATGCGGATTGCCGACATTCACCGCCATCGGCGCGTCCAGCGTCTCCCAGCCTACCGGCATCGCGGCGGTATCCATTGCATAGGCGAGCGGGATGGCGTCCCATTCGAAGCGGGGTTTGCCCATGTCGACCCGTGCGCCGCGCGCCATCGGTTCGAGCGTGATCGGTCCGCCGCCGGTCTCGATCGTGGCGGGTTCGCCATGCAGCAGCGCCACCGCGCGGCTGGCATTTCCGCAAGCCTCAACCTCGCCCCCGTCGGCATTGAATATGCGCATCCGGAAGGCGTGCGTTTGGCTCGGCTGGAGCAGGATCAGCTGGTCGCAGCCGATCCCCGTGCGCCGGTTGGCAAGCGCGCGCGCAATCGCGGGGGTCATCGCGGGGAGCGAGCTTTCGCGAGCATCGATCACGACGAAATCATTGCCGAGACCGTGCATCTTGGTGAAGGGGATACGCTGCGTCACGGCTGCGCATCTATGCACGCGCGGGGCGTGCGTCCAGTCCCGCGCCTGCAACCGGCGTCAGGAGTTGGCCGCGCGCGGCAGGTCGCGCTTGGTCCCGGCTCCCTTTGCAGGTGGAAATGCGGCCGCCTTATCGGCTGACAGCTTGCCCTGCGCAGCGAGCCGCTGGCGCACTTTCTCGGCAGGTTCGGGCTTGCCGTAGAGATAGCCTTGCGCCTTCAGTCGCCCCATGGCGCGCAGCGCGGCGAGGATTTCCTGGTCTTCCACGCCTTCGGCGGTCAGGGGCAGGTCCAGCCCGCGGCCCATTGCGATGATCGCCTCGACAATCCGTGCCCGTCCCGTAGGCTCGCGCAGCTCGCTGATGAAGCTGCGGTCGATCTTGATCCGGTCGAACTGCAGGTGGCGCAGCTGTTCGAGACTGGAATAACCGGTGCCGAAATCGTCCAGACTGATCTGTACGCCCTGATTGCGGAGCGAGGTGATCATCGAACGGACCAGCCCGATATTCTCGTGCAGGCAGCTTTCGGTGATTTCGATTTCCAGTCGTGCGGGCGGGAAGTTGGCGGCGATCAGCTTTTTCAGCAGGCGCTGCGCAAACCACGGATCGCGCAATTGCACCGGCGAGATATTGATCGACAGTGACAGGCTTTCATCCCATTCGCGCGCATCGGCAAATGCCTGTTCCATCAGCTGTTCCGACAGCTGGGTGATGACCCCCATTTCCTCGGCGACCGGAATGAATATCTCCGGACTCACCAACCCGAGCTGTTCCGATTGCCACCGCGCGAGCATCTCGAACCCGACCAGCTCGCCGCTGTCGATGTCGACCTGCTGTTCATAATAGGGCACGAATTCGCGCTGCAGCAATCCGCGGCGAATGCCGGTTTCCAGCTGATTGCGGAATCGGATCTCGTTTTCCATGCTGGCGTCGAACCAGAAGTGGCAGTTCCGCCCCTGCTTCTTGGCGTGGTAGAGCGCCATATCTGCGCGGTGCATGAGCGTGGCGGCATCGGCGGCCCGATCGGTTAAATCGACCGCGTCTTCATTGGTTGCAATGCCGATCGAAATCGTCAGCTCGACGATAATGTCGCGCACCTCCAGGGGTTCGCCGACACTGGCAAACAGGCGGACCACAAGATCCTCGATGCGGTCGTGATGGCCCGTCTGGAAGGGCATGACAAAGGCAAACTCGTCGCCGCCCAGACGCGCCAGCCGGGCTTCGCGCGGGAGCAGCTTGCGGATCTTTTCCGACAGCGCAACCAGCACCTCATCGCCGTAGATATGTCCATACATGTCGTTGATCTGCTTGAAGTTGTCGAGATCGATCATGCAATAGACGATTGCCTCGCCGCGCTGCATTGCCCGCGCGTGCAGTTCTTCGGTGGCATCGATCATGCTGCGCCGGTTGAGGCAGTGCGTGAGCGGGTCGGTCGCTGCTAGCAGCCGCGCCTGTTGCTCGGCGTGACGACGCTCGGCGATCTCTGTGGTGAGTTCGCGGTAGCGCCGCCAGCCGAAGATAATCAGCGCGATATTCAACAGCAGAGCGCTGACGAGCAGCCTGTCGGGCATTGTCCCCGAGCCCATCAAGGCGAATACCGCATCGGGCACCACCGCCCCTCCGGTCGCTACCAGCAGGATGATAGCCGCCGCAGCAATACCGAGCGCCACGACGTCGCGTTCAGCGCGCTGCAGCGGGTTGTTTGATTCGTGCTCCGTCAAAACCGTCTGCCTCGCGAATAGCCGGATGCGACCGCTGCGGTCGGCACCCCGTGCGAACTCCTGCTGAATCGCAGAAAGCGCTAAAAATCAGGTTAATTGCGACAATTCCTTACGGTGGAATGGGGGTGGCAAGGGGCTTGGCGGCAAGGGGCGGAGCGGGCTATCGCACCCTTCCGATCCCGCATTTGCCGCAAGGAGAGCACCCGCCATGGCCCGCCAATACTGGCTGATGAAGTCCGAACCCTTCAAGTACAGCTGGGATGATCTCGTCGCCGAGGGGGAGGGCACGTGGGACGGGGTGCGCAATTATCAGGCGCGCAACAACCTAGCTGCAATGCAGGTAGGCGACGAGGCCTTCTTCTACCATTCGCGCGAGGGACTGGAGATCGTCGGCATCTGCACCATCAGCGTCGCCGGGATCACCGATCCGACCGACGAGACCGGCAAATGGGCGGCGGTGAAGGTAAAGCCCAAGGAGAAATTCGCCCACCCGGTATCGCTTACGGCGATCAAGGCCGAGCCCCGGCTGGCCGATATGCAGCTGATTCGTCAGTCACGCCTCTCGGTGTGCGGGGTAAGTCCTGAGGAATGGCGGGTGATTTGCGATATGGCGAAGGGGTGACTCCGCCTGCTTTCAACGCCTTGTCCCGCCTCGGGCACTGTCTGTCCTGCCACAACGGAACGATCGCCTTTGCCACCCATTGATGTCATGAAAAGCCAATAAATCCATTGGCTTGCAATATGGAGGACGATCATGGGTGAACTCACCGACAAGATCAAAGGCACCGTCAAAGAAGCACTGGGCGAGGCCCGGCAGCAGTCCGACGATCCCAAGACCCGCGCCAAGGGCGTGGCCCAGGAACTCGAAGGCAAGGCCGACAAGGCCAAGGGCGAGATCAAGGGCGCACTGGGCGACCGGATCTGATCCGACACCTTTTGGCTGATTGCCATGCGAGGCCGCCTTCCCATCAGGGGAGGGCGGCCTCTCGCTGTTTACGGTCGCTTCGTCATGCGGCGGTGGCGTTCGCGCGGGCGCGCAGCCCGCTGATTGTTGCACCGCTGGCGGCGATCCATTCAAGATCGGTCTTGGCGTGGATCAGCCGCAGGCCTTTACGGTGCTTGGCTTCTTCCAGCGCGGCAATAAATTCAGCGGTGGTCTCCACCTTCGCGCTCCAAGCGCCGTAGGCGGCGCCCAGCATGGCGAAATCGGGGTTGGCGAGCGCGGTGGCCGAGACGCGGCCCGGATATTCGCGCTCCTGATGCATGCGGATCGTCCCGTAGGCACCATTGTCGACGACCACCACGATCAAGTTGGCGCCGTATTGCGCCGCCGTGGCCAGTTCCTGTCCGTTCATCAGGAAGTCGCCGTCACCCGCCACGGCGACCACGGCGCGATCCGGAAAGCGCAAGCTCGCGGCGACGGCGGCGGGCACCCCGTAACCCATCGCACCGCAGGTCGGCGCAAGCTGGCCGGGGAAGGCTTTGTAGCGCCAGTAGCGGTGCCACCACCCGGCGAAATTCCCCGCGCCGTTGCAGATGATCGTGTCATCGGGCAGCGCCTCGCGCATTGCCGCGACGCAGGCGGCGAGATCCATGGCCGCATCGGCAGGCGCGGGTGTAGCCCATTCCAGCCATTCGCGATGCGCCTCGCCCCCGGCATCGAAAGGAATGATCCCGTCATCCGCCCACAGCGCGGCGCTTTCGGCAAATTCGTCCATGCTACAGCACAGGGCCAGATCGGTGCGGTAGACGCGCCCGAGTTCTTCCGGGTCGGGATGGATATGGACGAGGATCTGTCCGGGGTGTTCGAGCGCCGGCACCTCATAACCGTCTGTGGTCGCCTCGCCCAGCCGCGCACCGACCGCGATGACGAGATCGGCCTGTCTGACCCGTTCGAGCAGCTTGGGGTTCGGGCCGTAGCCGAGATTTCCGGCATAGACCGGGCAAGCGGGGGAGATCGCATCCTGGCGCCGGAACGCGGTCGCCACTGGCAGGCCGATGCGTTCGGCGAATTGCTGGAAGTAATGGCGCGCCTTGGCGTTCCAGCCCGCGCCGCCGATGATTGCGACAGGGCTGGCGGCATCGGCAATCAGGCCGAACAGCGCCTGCATCGCATCGGGACAGGCGGCCTGCGCGACGCGGTCGACAAAGGGGCGCGGTTCGAGCGTGGAGGGGACGTCCTCCACCAGCAT
Organism: Erythrobacter fulvus; assembly: GCF_028595285.1. Lineage (GTDB taxonomy): Bacteria > Pseudomonadota > Alphaproteobacteria > Sphingomonadales > Sphingomonadaceae > Erythrobacter > Erythrobacter fulvus. The sequence continues at coordinate 38,732 of NZ_JAQQXQ010000014.1, forward strand.
ATCTTCTGGCAGGGCGAGCACGACCGGCCCCGGTCGGCCGTTGATCGCGACCGCATAGGCTCGGGCGACATATTCGGGAATACGCGCCGGATCGTCGATCCGTGCCGCCCATTTGCAGATAGGGCCGAAGAAGGCTGGAAAATCCACTTCCTGAAACCCTTCGCGCCCCTGCATCCCGCGGGCTACATCGCCCACGAACAGGATCATCGGCTGCGAATCCTGGTGCGCCACATGCACGCCGATGCTGGCATTGGTCGCGCCCGGGCCGCGGGTGACGAAGGCGACGCCCGGCCGCCCCGTCATTGTGCCGTCGGCGCAGGCCATGTAGGCAACCCCGCCTTCCTGACGGCAGGTGACGACATCGATTTCGGGCCGTTCCGGCAGCGCGTCGAGCACGGCGAGAAAGCTTTCGCCCGGCACAGTGAAGATCCGCTCGCAGCCCTGAATGGCGAGGCATTCGACCAGCAGCGCCGCCGCGCTCTTACCGGTGTCTGTGCGCGTTTGATCAGGCACGTGAAACTCTCCCGTCTTGTCCGCTCCGGCCTCTACATCCGAGCGTGCAAGCGCGCAAACCACCGGTCATGCACAGGCGTGCACAGCCTGTCCCAAGCTGTGACAAGCAGTGCAGTGACGGTTCCCATTAGTTAAGGAAGTCTTAAAGTCGGATTCTCTTGGACGGGAGATTCGCCTGATGCGCCGCAGCCTTGTTCTGACCGATGAAAGCGCCCGCCACTGGTTCCGCGCCAGCCTGCCGCCGCATGTGAAGCGCGATCTCTTTCCGATCCCGGCCGAAGACCTGTGGCGCCTGACGCTGGCCGACGTGCGCGGCTTTGCCAGCGTCTATGTTGCGGCGACGGCTGCGATCCTGACCTTTATTATCTAGGGCAGTTCGGGCCCACGCAGCGCCTCGAGCGCGTGCAGCTTGCGCGCCAGCTGGGCCGATAGCACGCACAGGAACAGGCTCAGCAGCAATTGCTCCTCGAGCGGGATGCCGAAATAGCCGAGCACCCCTGCGACGCCGGCACCCACCACCATGAACACCGACGAGATGAAGTTGTTGGCCGCGACCGAACGCGAGGCCTCGCTCTTTTCGACGCGTGTGGTCAGGAAGGCATATAGCGGCACCACGAACATGCCGCCGGCAATGGCGATCAGCAGAAGATTGGCGGTCAGCACCAGCGCCAGCGGCTGGCTGAGAAATTCGGTCACCGTGAACAGCTCGCCCTGCGGCGTCAGATCCCACATCCGGCACAGCAGGTAGAAAGTGATCAGCAATCCGCCCAGAGCGATCACCGAAGGTGCCGAATAGCGCGCCGAGATATCGCCCTTCAGCAGCGCGTTGATCGACACCGAACCGATGGCGATCCCGGCCGAAAAGGCCACCAGCATCACCGCCGCAACCTGCTTGTCGGCCAGCAGCACGTTCTTGGCGAGCGGGATGAACTGCACCGAAAGGATCGCGGCGATGGCCCAGAAATAGCTGATCGCTAGCACCGAGTAACGCAATTCCAGATTGCCCATCGAGAACAGGATAAGCGATTTCGACGCGCGCAAGGGGTTCCAGTCGACCTTGGTTTCGGTCGTCTCGGGCGGGGCAGGGGGTACCCAGCGGCATACGATATAGCCGACCAGTGCGATGGCGATCACTACAACGATGCTTGCCATGATCGGCATCACCCCGCCCAGGATCATCCCGACGAGGATCGCGACATAGGTGCCTGCTTCGACGAGGCCCGTTCCCGCCAGCACTTCATCCTTGTGCAGGTGCTGTGGCAGGATCGCGTATTTGATCGGGCCGAAGAAGGTCGAATGCACCCCCATCGCGAACAGCGCGACGAACATCAGCGGAATGGCAAGGCCTTCCACCGAAATCCCCCGCGCCGCCAATAGCAGGCCGGTGGCGCCGACCGACATGATGATGATCTCGGCAAACTTGATCCAGCGGATGATCCTGGTCTTGTCGCGCATGTCGGCAAGCTGGCCCGAGGTCGCCGAGAACAGCACGAAGGGCAGCACGAACAGCGCAGTGGCGACGCCGCTGATCAGCGTTTCCATCTCGGGCGAATCGTAGACCTGATAGACTACGAAAAGCACCATTGCGTTCTTGTAGAGATTGTCGTTGAGCGCGTTCAGCAACTGGGTCAGAAACAACGGCAGAAACCGCCGCTGGCGCATGAGATTGGTGGATGTGGTCATGCGGTTTCTGTGCCGGTGCTTCCCTGTGCGTTTGATGGGACATAGCGCCCAGCCGCATATTCACAAGCCTCGCGCTAGGGCACGCAGCGTCAGCCTAGACAGGGGAATGCTGGTGCAAGCGGTCTTTTGCACGCCGCCCGGTCGCGCTAGAGCGTGGGGGTAACGATGCTGAATCTGCCGAACATCCTCACCCTGTCTCGCATCTTCGCGGTGCCGCTGCTTGCCTTTTTCCTGTGGTGGCCGGAATGGCGGCTGGGCTACCTGATCGGGTTCGTGCTCTATACTGTGATCGCGATCACCGATTTTCTCGACGGCTATCTCGCGCGGGCGCAGGGCACGGTGTCGAAGATGGGTATCTTCCTTGATCCGATTGCCGACAAGATCATGGTTGCCGCCGTCATTCTGGTGCTGACTGCGCAAGGCTACCTACGCGGGCCATACGTGGGCGACATCCACGTGATCGCGGGCCTCGTGATCTTGGTCCGCGAAATCGCCGTGTCGGGGCTGCGGGAATTTCTGGGCGGGATTCAGGTATCGGTGCCGGTGTCGAAGCTCGCCAAATGGAAGACCACCTTCCAACTCGTCGCGTTGGGCGCGCTCATTCTTGGCGGCGCGGTGCACGGGCCGCCATGTCAGGCGGTGGGCGAAGGCTGCGGAACCATCGCGCAAAGCTGGGTGCATCTGGTCGGGCTCGTCAGCCTTTGGACCGCCGCTGTGCTGACTTGCGTCACCGGCTGGGATTACCTGCGGGTCGGCCTCAAGCATATGGATTGAGGCTGGAAAAGGCTTTCAGGTTCGGGTTATATTGTCTCCTATGGGATCGGATTCATCGCGCCAACCGGGCGCTTACGTGGGACAATTGGCAGATCATGCGCGCAAGCTTCAGAGCGAGGCGAAAAGCGCGATCGCGCAAGGTGACTATGCCCGCGCTTCGGCGCTAATCGGCGATGCTGAATTGCTGGCCGAAGATGTGAACGCGCTGGTCGATGATATCGAAGACCGCCAGACCGACAGCCTACTGGAACTTGCCGCGAACGATGCCGCCGGTTCGGCCAGGGCGCGCCGCCGCCGCAGCCGCTTCGGCGGGCCGGTGCGGCGGGTCGGCATGGCGCTGGGCACGGGTCTGGTGATGAGTTTCGCGCTGGTGGAGTGCTGAGCGCGCCGTCGTCAGTTAGCCGGGTCTGTGCGACTCGGACGCGGCGAGCGGCATTTTGCCGCGGCGGAGACGGTGCAGCGAAACACTGCGCCGAACCGGCCATGCCGTAACGTCATCCCGCAAGCGCTGCAAATTCATGCTCTTGACATGAGTCTGCTAACCATGCGGAGCAAAGCTGGATTCGCCAACGGTCTTGACGTATACTTGTCATGCAGAAAGCTCCGCAGGCTTACTGTTAACGATCGACCTTAATCTCCTTCCCTAGAACAGGTCGCATGAATACTGCGGAGGTCTTTTGGGCCGATCATCCAGACGAAAATCGAAAGGATGATGGCATGCTTGGTAGAACGACATTGAGAGCGCTGGCTATGGCCGGGGCCGCAGGTATCTGCGGGATCTTGCTTGGGCCCGTGGTGGCATCGGCTTCACAACCCGGCGAAGACATCGTGGTCAGCCCCGGCAGCGCAATGCAGCACTGGCAGAGCGAAGCCTCGGCCCAGCTTGACCGGGCCCTGCGCCGGGCCGCGCCCACCCGGACCGACAACAAGAATGCGATCGTGCAGATCGCCTTCACGCGCGATGCGAACGGTCGGGCCACCGATCTGGAATTCGTCAATCGCGAGGGTGGCTGGTTCGAACGCTCGACCGCCAAGCGTGCGGTGCGCAGCCTCGACAATCTTGACGAGGTTCCGGTGACGCAATCGGACGAGGTGTATTTTCTCGCGAACATCATCTTCGCCAACGATCAGCGCAGCCACGACCAGCTGAAGGACCGGTTGGCGCAGATGGAAACCGCACGTCTCGCTGAAAACAGCCCGCGGAGCCAGTATATCGCTCTGGGCTACTGATCTGACGCTGCAGGCCGACTTGTCGGCCGGGCTACCGGTTTCGCCTGCCACTTCAGGCGACAAGCTCCGGTGTCGTATCGCTCGTGCTGCGGAGGCGTGGCGATGCGACGCCGGAGTATTGGTTTTCAGGGCTTCGGCCCGAACTATCGTTCAACCCGCGCGCAGTTCTTCCGCCAGCAGCTTGAAATCCGCCTCGCGCGGGGAATTTCGGCGCCATGCCAGCACGATTTCGCGCTTTGCGGTCGGGCTGTCGACCGGTCTTGCGACCACCTTTGTTCCATTCAGGATCCCCGCCTCCAGCGCCATTTCCGGCAGCATGGTAAGCCCGAGGTCGTTATCGACCAGCTGAACCAGCGTGTGAAGGCTGGTGCCGATCATCGCCGCGCTGGTGCGCAATTCGCTGCGGGTGCAGGCGGCGAGTGCGTGATCGCGCAGGCAATGGCCATCTTCCAGCAGCAGCAGGCGCCCGGTATCGATCATCTCCGGCGGAATGCTCGCCGGCGGATCGCGCGGGTCGTCCTTGGGGAAGGCCACGAACAGGCGATCATCCGAAATATGTTCGATCGCCGCATCGCCGGTATCGAAGGGCAGGGCCAGCAGCACGCAATCGACCCGCCCGTGATGCAGCGATTCGAGCGCGTCCTGACTGGTTTCCTCGCGCAGCAGCAGCTTGAGTTCGGGCCGCTCGCGCTTCAATCGCGGCAACAGGCGCGGGAGCAGGAAGGGGGCGATCGTGGGGATCACGCTCATGCGCAATTCGCCCACCAGCGGCTTGCCCGCAGCCTGCACCAGATCGGCGAGTTCCTCGGCCTCTCGTAGCAGCCGGTTGGCCTTGGCCACCACCTGTTCGCCCAATGCGGTAAAGCGCACCACCCGGCGCGATCGCTCGACCAGCGTCACGCCCAGCAGCGATTCCAGCTCGCGGATGCCGGCCGACAGCGTCGATTGCGACACGAAGCTGGCATCCGCCGCCCGCCCGAAATGGCCATGTTCGTGCAGCGCGACGAGATATTGCAGCTGCTTGATGGTGGGGAGATAGGTGCTCACGGCGCTGTCGTTACTCTGCCGCCAGCGCGTCGGGGACGGGCACAGCTTCGGGGACGGGAACATCGTCGATATGGGTCATCTTGAGCTTGCCCCTCTCGACCGCGAAGGCGAGCTTGCCTTCAACCAGATCGAGCGCATCCTTGCCGAACACCTCAAACCGCCAGCCCTTGAGCACAGGAAGATCGCGCATGCCGGCGGCAAGTGCCTCCATCTCCTCGGCCCGGGTCAGCAGGCGGGCGGCAACATCGATCTCGCGGGCTCGGATCTTGAGCAGCAGTTTGAGCAGGTCGGCAACCAGCGCGCCTTCCTTGCCCAGCGGCGCGCCGCGTCCGGCCTTTTCGGGCATTTCGTCCTTGGGCAGCGGCTCGGCTTCGGCCAGCACCTTCATCAACCGCTTGCCGATATCATTATCCTTCCACGCGGAAGAAAGCCCGCGCACCTTGGCGAGATCGGCCTGTGCTTTGGGTGGGTGCGAAGCGATGTCGGCCAGCGTCTCGTCGCGCATGATCCGGCCGCGCGGGATGTTCTTGTGCTGCGCTTCGCCCTCGCGCCACGCGGCGAGCGCCTTCATCCGCCCCAAGACCTGCGGATTGCGGCCCGGCTGACGGATGCGTTTCCACGCGCTGCCCGGGTCGATCAGATAGTTCGACGGATCGGCCAGCTTTTCCATTTCGGCGTCCAACCATACTCCGCGTCCGGTCTTGATCAGCTTTTTCAGGATCTTCGGGAAGATTTTCGACAGGTGGGTGACGTCGCCGATGGCATATTCGATTTGCCGGTCGGTCAGCGGGCGGCGGCTCCAGTCGGTGAAGCGCGCGCCCTTGTCGATCGTCAGCCCCATCCAGGTCTCGACCAAGTTGGCATAACCGATCTGTTCGGACTGGCTGATCGCCATCATCGCGATTTGCGTGTCGAAAATGGGATGCGGGGTCTTGCCCGTCATGTTGACGATGATCTCGACATCCTGCCCGCCGGCATGGAAAACCTTGAGCACGTCTTCATTGTTGCACATCAGATCGAGCAGCGGGGTCAGGTCGATGCCGTCGGCCATCGGGTCGATCGCGGCGGCTTCTTCGGTATTGGCGATCTGCACCAGGCACAGTTCGGGCCAATAGGTGTTCTCGCGCATGAATTCGGTGTCGACGGCGACGAATTCGGACTTCGCGAGACGGGTGCAGAGGTCGGAGAGAGCCTCGGTGGTGGTAATCAGATCGTGGATTTTCATGTTCTCTTCGCTTGTCGCGGGCGGAGTGCCGCCCTCGGGATGTGTCCCAGTTCGCCCTGCCTGCTTCGCAAGCGCCGCTTGACAAAAGGCAAGGCTTCCCCTGTTAGCGCGCCGATAGCAGCCCGGTTCCCGCCAAGGGCACCAATGAGCGCCGCGCGACGCGCGCCCTAGCGTCATAGCCGCGAACAGGACAAGAGTTTAGATGCACCCCTACCGCACACATACTTGCGCACAGCTTTCTTCCGCGAACGTGGGCGAGACCGTCCGCCTGTCGGGCTGGATTCACCGCAAGCGCGACCATGGCGGCGTGCTGTTCATCGATCTGCGCGATCATTACGGCATCACTCAGATCGTTGCCGACAGCGACAGCCCGGCACTGCCCGTGCTCGAAGGTCTGCGCGTCGAAAGCGTGATCACTATCGAGGGCGAGGTAAAGGCGCGCGTGGCCGAAACGGTCAACGCCAACCTTGCGACCGGCGAGATCGAGGTGTTCGCCCGCTCCATCACCGTGCAGAGCGCGGCCGAAGAGCTGCCGATGCCGGTGGCCGACGAGCAGCCTTATCCCGAGGACATCCGCCTCAAGTACCGCTTCCTCGATCTGCGGCGCGAGACGCTGCACAAGAACATCATGACCCGCGTGGCGGTGATCGCCGATATGCGGCAGCGGATGGCCGCAGCGGGCTTCAACGAATTCTCGACCCCGATTCTCACCGCCTCCTCGCCCGAAGGCGCGCGCGACTTCCTCGTGCCGAGCCGCATCCATACCGGCAAGTTCTACGCGCTGCCGCAGGCGCCGCAGCAGTACAAGCAGCTGCTGATGGTGGCGGGCTTCGACCGCTATTTCCAGATCGCCCCTTGCTTCCGCGACGAGGACCCGCGCGCCGACCGTCTGCCGGGCGAATTCTACCAGCTCGACCTGGAAATGAGCTTCGTCACCCAGGAAGAAGTGTGGGAAACGATGGAGCCTGTCATTCAGGGCACCTTCGCCGCCTTCGCAGGTGACAAGGCCGTGACCCCGGCGGGCGAATTCCCGCGCATCCCCTATGACGAAGCGATGCTGAAATACGGCAGCGACAAGCCCGATTTGCGCAACCCGCTGATCATCTCGGACGTGTCGAAGCATTTCGAACGGTCCGGCTTCGGCCTGTTCGAGAAGATCGTCGGCGGCGGCGGGGTGGTTCGCGTGATCCCCGCACCGGGCACCCACGAAAAGAGCCGCAAGTTCTTCGACGACATGAACGATTGGGCCCGAAAGGAAGGTTACGCCGGTCTTGGCTACGTTACCCGCAAGGGCGGCGAGTTCGGCGGGCCGATCGCCAAGAACCACGGGCCCGAGCGCATGGCCGAGCTCTATGCCGAGCTTGGTCTTGGCGAGAATGACGGGCTGTTCTTTGCAGCTGGCAAGGCTGCCGATGCCGCCAAGCTGGCCGGTGCGGCGCGCATCCGTGTCGGCGAGGAACTGGGCCTGATCGACGAAAACGCCTTCGCACTGTGCTGGATCGTCGATTTCCCGTTCTACGAATATGACGAGGACGAAAAGAAGGTCGATTTCAGCCACAACCCGTTCTCTATGCCACAGGGCGGAATCGATGCGCTGGAGGGGCAGGATCCGCTGACGATCAAGGCGTTCCAGTACGATCTTGTCTGCAACGGCTATGAAATCGCCTCGGGCTCGATCCGGAATCACAAGCCCGAAACCATGGTCAAGGCGTTCGAGATTGTCGGTCTTTCCAAGGCGGACGTGGAAGAACGCTTCGGCGGCATGTACCGCGCCTTCCAGTATGGCGCGCCGCCGCACGGGGGCATGGCCGCAGGCGTCGACCGGATCGTGATGCTGCTGTGCGGGGCCAAGAACCTGCGCGAAATCACGCTGTTCCCGATGAACCAGCGTGCCGAGGACCTGCTGATGGGCGCGCCGAGCAGCCCGGAACCGCGCCAGCTGCGCGAATTGTCCCTGCGCGTCGTCGAGCCTCCGAAGAAGGAAGGCGCCTAGATTTCGCCCGACAGCAAGTCCCCGTTCAGAAAAGTGCCGATATTTCTGACAATGTCTCAAGTGCATGGGGGCTATGATGAAGGCAAAGTCCAGTTCGGCAGCGATATCGGGGTTGAAAACGCGACTATGCGGCGCGCTAGCGCTGGCGCTGTTGGCGAATCCGGTCATGGCAGAAACGATCACTGTGGTGGGGATCTATCCGGCCAATGTCGATCTGCCCGGCGAGGTTGAGGCTATTGCGATCGAGCCGTTCGCCGGGGATGCCGGGGCCGATGTCGAACTGGCGATCACCGACGTGCTTGGTGCGGTCACGATCGAAGGGCAACCCTGGTTCCGTATCGCTCCGCCGTTTGCGGGCCGGTCGAGCGGCGTCGTTATCGTTGCCGATCGTGAAGGACAATCGGTGAGCATCGAAGATAGCGATGCACCCGATGCAGTGCTGCGCGGCAGCGTAATGAACGAAGTGCTCGAACAGCGGCTGGAACCGCGCATGGTCGAACAGTGCGTCGAGCGCGATGATCGCGGCGATTGCATCAGGCGCGAACCGCGGCCTGTTCCCTGCTGGGAAGTAAGCGTCCGGCTTGATCCGCGCATCGTCCTGATCGCGGCGGATGGCACGCAACTCTATTCGCGCCGCGCGCCGGAGATCGAAGCGGCCAGCTATTGCCGCGATGACAATACCATCCCCTCGACGCTGGACATGGCCAGCCGCGCGATCGACCGCATCGCCCATGCGGTTCGCGTCGACCTCGCGCCGGTCAACCGGGCGCGCGAATATCGCGTGATGGAACGGCGCGGTGGTCTGGCACGCAATGATCGCGCTGTGTTCAAACACGCGATCAGGTTGACCAAGACCGATCCGGTCGCGGCCTGCCAGGTGTTTGACCAGATGCTGGCCAGCAATTCCGCGCAGCTGTCGGTGGTGTTTAATGCCGGGCTTTGCGCCGAGGCGTTTGGCGATCTTGTGGCCGCACGGGAACTTTACCTCCGCGCGCTCGGCATTAGTCCCGATCACGGATACCCCGCCGACGGCCTGCGCCGGATCGCAGAACGCCGCCGCGCCGATGCGCAAATGTATTCGCGGGCGGAATATTGACGGTCAGTTTACGCTGAACGACGTCGGTTCCCAGCCTGAAAGGGCCATCCTGCGACTTTGCCAGGGTATTTTCTGAAATGAACCAAATAAATGATTTTAATTGATAAAATGGCTTGTTTCTGGGGTAGGGGCGACGCCGCCGGTTGCAATCGGCGTAGCTATTCCCAGCTATCCTCTTGCCAGCCTGTGCGCCGTTCATTAGGGCGAAAGGTAGACCAACCCCCCAAGTTCAAGAGGGATAAACATGAGCGATACTGCCGATCGGGTGGCGAAGATTGTCGTCGAGCATCTCGGCGTCGAAGCCGACAAGGTCACCCAGGATGCCAGCTTCATCGATGATCTCGGTGCGGACAGCCTCGACATCGTCGAGCTGGTGATGGCTTTCGAAGAGGAATTCGGTGTCGAAATCCCCGACGATGCGGCCGAAAAGATCACCACGGTCGGCGACGCCACCAAATACATCGAAGAACACAAGGGCTAACGCCCGCAAGGATGCCCTGGTGTCCGCGTGTGCCTGCCGCTTCCCCCTAAGGGAAAAGGCGGTGCATTTGTCCGGCAGTCGATTTGCCGACGCGCGGTTGAGGGCCTAGACAGGCTCAGCCCTTCACCGGGTTGGGCCTGTTGCTTTTTCGGAGAATGCGAATGCGTCGTGTGGTTGTTACCGGGCTCGGTCTGGTTACCCCGCTCGGGGGCGATGTCGAGACGACCTGGGCAAACCTGCTCGCAGGCGAAAGCGGGGCGGGGCAGATCACCCGTTTCGATGCCTCGAACCAGAAATGCACCATCGCCTGCGAGGTGAAGCCCAAGGATCATCCCTGGGGTTTCGACCCGGACAAGCGGGTGGATCACAAGGTTCAACGGCAGGTCGATCCCTTCATCGTCTACGGCATCGACGCCGCTGGACAGGCGCTTGAGGATGCGGGTCTGACAGACATGACCCAGGCCGAGAAGGAACGCACTGGCTGTTCGATCGGTTCGGGAATCGGCGGCCTTCCGGGCATCGAAATCGAGAGCGTCAACCTCCACGAACGCGGGCCCGGGCGCGTTTCCCCGCACTTTGTGCACGGGCGCCTGATCAACCTCATCACCGGGCAGGTGCAGATTAAGTATGGCTTCATGGGGCCGAACCATGCGGTCGTCACCGCCTGTTCCACCGGCGCGCACTCAATCGGCGATGCTGCGCGGATGATCGCGATGGACGATGCCGACGTGATGCTGGCGGGCGGCGCGGAAAGCACCATCAACCCGCTCGGCATTGCCGGTTTCGCACAGGCGCGCGCGCTCAACATGAGCATGAACGACCGTCCGACCGAAGCCAGCCGTCCCTATGATCGGGGTCGCGACGGTTTCGTCATGGGCGAAGGCGCCGGTGTCGTCGTGCTCGAGGAATACGAACGCGCCAAGGCGCGCGGAGCGAAGATCTATGCCGAAGTAACGGGTTACGGCCTGTCGGGCGATGCCTACCACGTCACTGCACCGCACCCCGAAGGCAAGGGGGCCGAACTGGCTATGCGTATGGCCTTGAAGAAGGCTGGCCTGGGGGCGGGCGACATCGACTACATCAACGCCCACGGCACCAGCACCATGGCCGACACCATCGAACTCGCCGCGATCAAGCGCGTGCTGGGCGAGGGCTTGTCGGGCGCCTCGATGAGCTCGACCAAGAGCGCGATCGGTCACCTGCTGGGCGGCGCGGGCGCGGTGGAGGCGATCTTCTGCATCCTCGCGATGCGGGACCAGATCGTGCCGCCGACGCTCAACTTGCACGACCCGGACGAGGGTACCGAGGGTATCGACCTTGTGCCGCTCAAGGCAAGGAAGCGCGAAGTGCGCGCGGTGCTGAACAACAGCTTCGGCTTTGGCGGTACCAACGCCTCGCTGATCATGCAGAAGGTCGACTGACGCGGTGAGCCGCGCGCGCCTTGCCGTTCTCGGCCTTGTGGCGCTGGCGTTCGCCGGGTTGATTTTCGTGTGGAGCCTGCTGGGCTCGGCGTCGGTCACCAAGGACACCAGCTTCACGATCCCCGCGGGGGCTTCGGTCAGCGCGGTAGCCGACAAGCTTGAGGCCGAAGGGCTGATCACCTCGGCTTCGGGCTTCGTGTTGCAGGCGCGCATCTTCGGCTCCGACGCGCCGATTCAGGCGGGCGAGTTCCTGCTCACATCTGGCATGAGCCAGAATGAGATCCTGAAGGCCTTCCAGTCGGGCGACGTCATTCGCCGCTTCGTCACCATTCCCGAAGGCATGCCCTCGATCCTCGTGTGGGAACGGCTGATGGCCGAAGAATTGCTGACCGGAGAGGTGCCGGTGCCGCCCGAAGGATCGATCCTGCCCGACACCTATGCCTTTGAACGGGGCGAGGCGCGATCGGCTGTGGTCGAGCGGATGCAGGCGGCAATGGACAGGACACTGGCCGAGGAGTGGGGCAAACGCGGCCGAGACATCGCGGTGGATACAATGCGCGACGCACTGATCCTTGCCTCGATCGTGGAAAAGGAAACCGGCAAGCCCGAGGAACGCCGGATGGTCGCCGGGCTTTATTCCAACCGCGTGAAGTCGGGGATGCTGCTGCAGGCCGATCCGACAATCATTTATCCGATCACCAAGGGCAAGCCGCTGGGCCGCCGCATCAGGCAGTCGGAAATCGCCGCGGTCAACGGCTACAACACCTACACCCGCGTCGGCCTTCCCGAAGGCCCGATCACCAATCCCGGGCGCGAGAGCATCGCCGCAGTGCTCAATCCAGCCAAGACCTCTGCCCTGTTCATGGTGGCCGACGGAACGGGCGGTCACTGGTTCGCCGACACGCTGGCGGAACACAACGCCAATGTGGCCAAGTGGTACGCGATCCGTAAAGAGCGCGGGGAGATGTAGCGCGGCGTGCCGCAGCCCTTCATCCTCACCGCAGCCCTGCCGCCCGATCTGGCGGGCTTTGCCGAGGGCCTGCGCCGGGCGCATTACCCGGCGGATAAGAACCACCTCCACGCCCATGTCACGCTGTTCCACGCCTTTGCGCCTTCGCTGGTGGAGGAACTGCGGGATTTTCTTCCGCGCATTGCCGCCGCCTTCGCTGCGCCCGAGGGCATGGTGAAAGGGGTGATGGATCTGGGCAAGGGGACTGCGATCGCGCTCGAGGCACCGCAATTGTTGCGCCTTCGCGCCATCATCGCCGAACATTTCCACGGTAGCCTAACGCAGCAGGACCTCCACGAGCCGCGCCCCCACATCACCATCCAGAACAAGGTGACGAAGGACGAAGCGAGGGCGCTGCAAGCCAGTCTTGGCCCCGTGCTGGCACCGTGGATTGCCAAGGGACGTTTCGCCTTTCCCGCGTTGGAGCTGTGGCACTATCGCGGCGGCCCGTGGGAGCGGGTCAAGACCTGCGCCTTCCGGGGGCGCGAACGGCTCTAGCCAGCGCCGCGCAACGGGGCTTGACCGCGCGCCACACCCGCCCTAAGTGCCCGCCTCGCCCGGGCGGACACCCGGAGCCGAATCCGGCCGCGACAGCTCGCCGGATGCCCATGGGGCGGAGTAGCTCAGCCGGTTAGAGCAGCGGAATCATAATCCGCGTGTCGGGGGTTCGAGTCCCTCCTCCGCTACCATATTTCAATCACTTAGCGATCTGACATGTGAGCGGTTTACACGTTGCTGTAAACCGTGCTGCATTTTGTCGCGTCTGCCTCAGCTGAACATTAATGCGCTCGAGCCGACGGGGGGCGGCGACCCGAGCGCAACTGTTTCAGGATCGCCGGAAACAGCGTGGCAAATTACCTCGCAAGCGAGGCCCGCGCAATGAACGGCGGCGGTTATGTCGCGATCTATCGCGCTGCGTTCGATCATCCGCTGTTCGCTACCGATTCTGCACGCCTCGGCGCATGGATCTGGCTGCTGGGCAAGGCTTGCTGGAAGCCAACCCCATTCGACATCGCGGGCAGGATCGTGAGCCTCGAGCGAGGGCAGCTCTGCGCATCACGTTCCCAGCTTGCGAGGGCTTGGGGCATGTCGCCGAGCGCAGTGGAGCGGTTTTTGACCCGGTTGGAAACCGAACAGATGATCGGACGGGCAACCGGACAGGGCCGATCGATCATAACAATCCGAAATTATGACAAATTTCAGGCTGTGAGCGATGAGGCCGGACAGGCAACCGGACAGCGATCGGACAGCTACCGGACAGCAAAAGAAGAAGGGAATAAGGGAACAATAGAACCTACCGGTTCTAGCCCCCTTTGTATTTCCCCCGCGAAATCGAAGCGAGCTGCCAAGTTGCCCGACGACTGGCAGCCGATCCTCACGGACAGGTCGAAACACATCGTCGCAGGCTGGCCTCCCGGAAAATTCGAGCACGAATTGCGGCGGTTTGCAGATCACGCCGCCGACAAAGGACGCGTGTCGAAAGACTGGCAGGCTGCCTTCCGAACTTGGATCGACAAAGCCGACGAATGGATGAAACGTAATGGCCGAGCATCAGAAAATTCCGAGCAGCACGGCGATGGGTTTGCTCGAGCAATCGAGCGGCGGCTCCACGCTGGAGATGCTGAATGCCTTGCCACCTCGCCTAACCGACCAGCAATTCGAGATGGTGAAGGCCCTTGCCAAGGCGCCCTTGCCCTGCCCTCCGCCCGTCACTGATCAGAATTTCGGCATGGCAATGAAGTTGCTGGAAGCCTGCTTGCCCCGCCGCAAGGATGATTCCGATACGGGCGAGTTGAAGTTTCGGGCATATCGGAAATGCCTCTCACATCTCAGCAAGCCGCAGCTGTTCTGGACAGTCGAGCAAGCCATCAAGCGCCAGAGGTTCTTTCCCACGGTAAGGGAGCTGCTCGACATCGCGGCTGAGTGGGCTTCTACCGATGACGATGCCAAGGCTCAGCGGCTAGCGAGGCGGCTTGCCGCTCGTGAAGCCAATCGCCGCCACATTGCCAGCACCCGCACTCCCGGACCGTCGCTTGAGGAAATGCTCGAGACGATGGCTCCTGAGCTGATCAGTCTCGGCCTGAAGCTCGGGCATCTGATCAAGCGTGACGGCAAGGTTATCGTCAGCCCTGAGCCTGAGGCGACCGATCGATGAGCGCAGCTCTCAGTTTCTGTCGAAGGAGGTCCCGCTATGTCCCGACCTAAGCGCCTTTTCCCCGAACGGCTGCGCCCCTGTCCGCCTGATTTTCGGGAGGTGTTTCTTGTGAAGGGCTGGGAGGCGATCGCGCACTACAAAACCTCTACTCGGGTCTTTCGGCGCTGGCTCGACGAGTGCGGAGGTGAAGAGCTGCGTGCTGAGCGCGCCGCAGTCATCGGACGCGAGTCTTCGCCCAGACCACAGCTGCGATCAGAGAACCGCAAACCTACACGGTCTCGCCCGCTTCCCGTAAACAGCGAGAATGACGATCAACTTGCAGCGGCGAGGTCACTGGCATCGTCGCACGGCCCGGCAGACAATGCGCCCCCTTCACCTGCCGGGCCACCCCCACCGAAATGGTCCCAATGCCCGGAAATTGGGAGAACCATGCAACGCGGAGCGGGCTTGGGAATTCTCTCTCCCGGCGAAGGGCGAAGAATGACCCGGCGAGCCTCGCCAGAGGCGGCGGCAGCACTGCGTTTCCTGCCTACACTGATCGTGCCCGAGGGCCGATTGGCAGGAAAAAAGCTTAAGCTCGCCACATACCAGCGGGATTTCGTGCGAGGGGCGTTTGCGCCGAGCATTGAGGCGGCGGTGCTGTCGATCGGCCGCGGTAATGCCAAAACGGCGTTGTCGGCCGGCATCGCGCTTGGCCACCTAATTGGTGAGATCGCTCCACAGCCACATCGCGAGATCCTGTTCGCGGCGCGAAACCGCGATCAGGCCAAGACCGCCTTCGGTTTCCTTGTCGGGTTCATCAATGGCCTGCCACCCGAGCAGCAAGCGCAATTCACGATCCGGCGCGGGTCAAAGCTCGAGGTCGAGACGGCTGTAAATGGCGGAGGCCTTGCCCGCGTGATCGCTGCGGATGGCAAGAGCATCCTCGGCGGTGCTCCGACGCTCGCGATCCTCGATGAGCGGGCCGCATGGGCGCGCGAAAAGGGCGATGCGCTCGAGAACGCCATCCTTTCAGGTCTCGGCAAGCGCGATGGCCGCGCGCTGATCATCAGCACCAGCGCACCCGATGATGCGAACACCTTTTCGCGCTGGCTCGATGAGCCTCCGCCGGGAACCTATGTGCAGGAGCATCGGCCGCAGCCGGGATTGCCGCCCGATGATCTAGGGAGCTTGCTGGTGGCCAATCCGGGCGCGAAGGAGGGCATCGGACCGTCGCCCGAATGGCTCATCGCGCAGGCGCGCAGGGCAATCGCTCGCGGCGGATCGGCGCTCTCGAGTTTTCGCAACCTCAACCGCAATGAGCGGGTCGCGTCGGATGATCGATCCGTCCTGCTGACCGTTGACGAATGGCTCGCCTGCGAGGTCTCGCCCGATGATCTGCCGGCGCGCAATGGGCCGGTGGTGATGGGCGTGGATCTCGGCGGGTCTCGATCGATGAGCGCGGCGGCGCTGTATTGGCCGGAAACCGGCCGGCTCGAATGCGTCGGTGCGTTCCCGTCCAAGCCGGCCCTTGCCGATCGCGGGCAGGCTGATGGCGTCGGCGGGCGTTATGTCGAGATGGCTGATCGCGGCGAGCTGCTTACGATGGGCGAAAACACCGTGCCTGTAGGCCGGTTTCTGGCGAGCGTGGTGCAGCGGCTCAATGGGCAAGCGCCGGCCGCTATCTGCGGCGATCGGTTCCGCCACGCTGAGTTCCTCGAGGCCCTGCGCGAGGCCGCTCTTGATCGGGTGCCCTTCATCTGGCGCGGTTTCGGGTGGAAAGATGGCAGCGAGGACATCGAGCGGACCCGGCGAGCGGTGTTCGAGGGGCAGGTGCGAACTGTGCCGTCGCTGTTGCTGCGCTCGGCCTTTGCGGACGCGATCACGCTGGTCGATCCCGCCGGAAACCACAAGCTCGCTGCCGGGCGCAGTACGGGCCGGGTCGATCCTGTCGCTGCAACCGTGGTGGCGGTGGCGCAAGGGCAGCGGATGAAACGCGCACCAGCGATTGCGCCGGCCCGGGTGCATTGGGCGTGAGCCGGCGGCGATTTCAGCGGTTCGGGGCTTGGGTCTATCGCGACAAGAGGTGGCCCGCCTTGCGGCTTATGGCGAAGCGGCGCGACGGTTTCGCTTGCGTGAAGTGTGGCGGCAAACACCGGCTTGAGGTCGATCACATTGCACCGGTGCGTGACGCGCCCGAGCGGTCTTTCGATCTCGAAAATCTGCAAACCCTTTGTGGGCCGTGCCACGGCGCGAAGACCCGGAAAGAGGCGAACCTATGCGAGGTAGGGCCTGAGCGGATAAAATGGCGCGAACTCCTGCAATCGACCCGCCCAAATTGAGGAACGCCCAATGCTTGAATCCGTGAAGATCGCCCGCCGCCAGAGTGAGATCCGCCAGAACCTTGCTGAGTTGGTCGCGAAGCCGACCCCGAGCGAGGACGAGACCCGCTCGATGGAAACCCTCGATGCGGAATATCGCTCGAATGAGACCCGCTATCGTGCGGCGCTGATCGCCGAGGATACCGAGCGGCGCGAGGCCGGTCAGGAACTCGAAACCCGCGGCGATCGCGAGATGGTTGATCTGGTTGGCCGGTTCGAGATGCGGCAGGTGGTCCTTGCCCTTGGAGAGGGTCGCGCGCTCGACGGTGCGACCGGCGAGCTTGTGGCCGAGTTGCGGTCGCAGGGCGGTTATCAGGGGATCCCGGTCCCGTTGGCCGCCTTCGAGTTGCGCGCCGGTGAAACCGTTGCCAGCGGCACCCCGGATCCGATTCAGACCCGTCCGATCATCGATCGCCTTTTCCCTCAAAGTGTGGCGGCGCAGATCGGCGCACAGATGATCGCGATCGGCACCGGTGCGGCCGAATACCCCGTGACCAGTTCTGCAGTTACCGCCGGATGGGCGGACGGTGAGACCGCCAACGTCGCCGGCCCGACTGTCTATGCAACCACCGACAAGGCGCTTAAGCCCGAGCACAACCTTGGCATTCACATGCGGGTGACCCGCAAGGCGATGCTGCAAAGCGGCGATGCGCTCGAGCAGGCGATCCGGCGCGATATGGCTGGCACCATGGCAGCCGAACTCGACAAGGCCATTTTCCTCGGCACTGGCCTGAATGGGCAGCCGCTTGGCGTGGTCCCCGGCGTGGCGACCTATGGCATCACCTCGACTGATGCAGGTGCGCCTGCGACTTGGGCGGCGCTGCGGGCAGCTGTGGTGCGCTTTATGCAGGCCAATGCGGCCGCAAGCCCCAATCAGGTGCGTGCGCTCATCCGGCCCGAGCTGTGGAGCTTCATGGATGGCGAGGAAGCCTTCGTGAACACCGGCGTCACCGAATATGATCGGGCCAGCACGCAGCTGGGATCGATCGTGGTGACCAGCAACGCTCTCGCTGCGCCTTCCGGCACGCCGCTCGAAACCCAAGCCCTGCTGACCACCACAGCGGGCGGTGTTGCGCCCATTTTCGTCGGCATGTGGGGCGCGGTCGATATGATCCGCGATCCCTATAGCGATGCGCAGTCCGGGGGCCTTCGGATCACTGGCCTTACCACGGCCGATGTGACCGTGGCGCGCGGCGCGCAGCTCCAGCTCGTTACCGGCCTCGAGATCGACGAGATCAGCTAATGGACTCGCCGGTCTTCTCGGCAGGTCTCGAGCTGCGCGAGGCAGGGGACGGCTCGCGCCGGCTGCGCGGGCGCTTTCCCTACGGCACCCTCGCGGTGATCGATGCCGGCGGCAACGGAAGGCGGCCGCGCAAGGAGCGCTTTGCCTCGCGAGCGTTCCGCTTCGCGGTAGATGATCCCGATCGGGAGATTCATCTCCTGATCGGGCACAGTTTCGATCGACCGCTTGCTAGCCGGAAAGCTGGGACACTCACATTCACTGACAGCGAGGACGCGCTCACGTTCGAGGCAATCCTCACCCGCGAGATCCAGCGCACCACGTGGGGACAGGATTTCCTCGCCGCTTATGCCGCGGGTCTCATCACCGGCCTGTCGCCGGGCTTTCGGGTCGCACCGCCAGAGGCCGTGCCGCGCCCCGAGGAAACCACTGATGAGGATCCCCGCGACGGCAATGCGCTGATCCGCACGATCTTCGCCGCGATCCTGTTTGAGTTTTCGCTCGTTACGCGCCCGGCTTATCCCGAAACAGAGGCCGATCTGCGCGCATTCAACCCCGCCCCAGCGGCTCAGCACCCCATGGCAGAGATCATGCGCAGGTGGCGGCTATGATCCGCGCCATCCGTCAAATTGAGGCACTGCCCGAGACCTATGCGGCCGTCACGGGAACCGATGAGGCCGATCTGCCGATCATCTGGCAGCGCATCGAGCACCACATCGCCTATCGCTACAGCCCGCGCGAGGTAGTCTGGCACCTCAAGGCGGATGAGGGCGAATGGCTGCCCCCTCTAGCCCCGATCATTGCGATCAGCGCTGCGCACGAAGATCAAACCCCTGTCGGGCCTGAGAGCGGCCCTATGGGAGGTTATCTGCTCGCTGAGGGCCATTCCACCATCACTGCCACGGTAGGTGCTGGGCCGGTCCCTGAGGTCGTTGCCGAGGCTGCGAGGCGCTTGTCGCGCTATCTGCGGGCAGAGAGCGAGCTGTCGCCCGGTGTGAGCCGGATCTCCAGCGGGGCGCTGTCCCTTGGGATCTCGCGGCGCGAGATCAGCCCTGCAATGGCCTTACAAAATAGCGGCGCTGCAGATCTGCTGCGTGCTTATCGGAGGGTGTGAAAAATGTGGCCCTTCAGGAAAACCAAAGCCCTTGAGCAAAGAGCAAGTGGCACCGGCTACACTGCGCAGATCATGGCAGCGCGCGAGGCTTACGTTGCCGGACGGCTAGGCCTGGGCGAACTCACCGGCACCGTGCAAACTTGCGTGAGCTTGTGGGAAAGCGGACTCTCGCTCGCCGATGTGGACGGCACTGATCTTCTGCGGCGGCATGTCATGGGCATCGCTGCCCGCGCCCTTGCTCTTCGAGGCGAGGCGGTGTTTCTGATCCGCGATCGGCTAATCCCAGTGATCGATTTCGATCTGGCCACGCGCAATGGCGAGCCGGTCGCTTATCGCCTGAGTATTCCCGAGATCGGCGGCGGCCGAACCGAAACCGCCCTCGCAGGCGAGGTGCTACATTTTCGGCTCGCCTCGGATCCCGGCACCCCTTGGGCTGGGCAGGCACCATTGCGGCGGGCCTCGCTCACGGCGAGCCTCATGCACACCCTCGAGACGGCTCTCGCTGAGGTCTATGAGAACGCGCCGCTCGGCTCGCAGGTGGTGCCGTTCCCGGAAAGCCCTGACGTGAACCTCGAGACACTGGGGCATGGGTTCCGCGGGCGGCGCGGCCGTGTGATGCTGCGAGAGTCTGTCACGGTCACTGCGGCGGGTGGGCCGGCACCGACGCATGATTGGAAACCGCAGGGCGTGACCCCTGACCTCGCAAATAGCATGGCTGTGGAGAGCCTCGATCGGGCGCGCTCATCTGTCATGGCAGTCTATGGTGTGCTGCCAGCCATCTTCGCGGCGAATGCACAAGGCCCGCTTGTGCGCGAGGCTCAGCGCCACCTCGCTCAGTGGATTTTGCAGCCAATAGCGGTGATGATGGCTGAGGAGGCCAGTGCAAAGCTCGGGGCCAAGGTTTCGATCGATGTAGTGCGGCCAGCTCAGGCATTCGATCATGGGGGGAAGGCCAGAGCGTTCGGCGCCATGGTGGCGGCGCTCGCAGCGGCTAAAGATGCCGGCCTCGATACTGAGGCTGTGCAGGACTCCTTACAATTCATCGATTGGGCGGATTAGGATTCTACGCCCGTCTAAAATTCAAAGGTTTGATGTCTTCCGACGATGACAATTCTTGAAAACACATCAGGGCTGTGGGACCATCACGAGAAAGACAAATGGGAGATCTCTTTATGAATGTGCTGTCAGCAATTTTGTTGCTGGCTCAGAGCGTAAACCCACTTTCTAGTGGTGGGTCTCAGCCATTAACTTTTGAAGAATTTGTTGAGAAAGCTGAACCAGAGCGGCTTGGAGCGGGACCATATACGCTGGTCATCGTCATATCGGGCGCTTTCATTCGATTTGATTATGCAAGCGGCGAGAAATGCTTGCACGCCCGAAATGAAGTCCGCCGCCAAGCAGAGCTTAGAGCCTTTTGCATTCCGACCTAGGCTGGAAGCAAAGAGCCTTGATGCCTTTCACCGCTTTGGTCTGCGGCGCGATGGTGCAGGCATTGGCGGCCGCCAAGGATGCTGGCCTCGATCCACAGGCCGTCGAGGATAGCCTTGCATTGATCGACTGGACGGATTGATTTATTGTCCCCTTTTAGAAAAGCTGCTGGTCGATTGAATTTACTGATCTGCAACTGCCTGAAACGTAGTAATTCTCTTTACCGTTTGGCCCTTCGCTTTCGGTCATTAAGTTGAAGTAGCCGGTATTGCGCTCAAACAGATAGGTCTCATTGATGACCTTTTCGTTCCAGCGCCGTCCATGATGCTCGAGTCTGATTTCGGAGCGATTTGAGATGAGCTTGCAGGAGGACGCATCTGGAGAGCAGAGCGGTTCAAAATCGTCCCATCCGCTGAGTTTAGCCTCGAGGGTCTCGGCGGTAAGGTTGATGCGATAGAAGCCGCGATAGGTGATGAAACCGGCAAACTCACCACCGAAGTCGTCGAACAATTCATTGACTGGTTGATCGCTTCTAGCATCGCAATAGAGCAAGATTTGCTTGGACTGAGGCTGAGGCGTAGACTGATGCGTGGTGCTGTCGCATGCTCCGACCGAGGCCATAAAGCATAGTGCGGCGAGGATCTTCGAAACGTTTTTCAAGACAAACATCCTAATCTAGATCACTCGTAGTAGCGATCACTCAGATTTATGCCCTTCAAGTCACGAAGATATTTCACTCTCCATGACTTTTTTAGGTTGCGAAGGTGCCTGCCACCCGTCCTCGCCTTTTTCGGCAGCGCTGGCCTACCGAGCGTTATATCGCGAAGATGCCAGATAGCTCGATGATACCTAATCGGCGCATGATCATCGAAAGTGACATAGATCACTTCACCAATTTTTTCCCAGACGACAGCTATACTCTTTGACGGCGCAAATTTGGCATGGCGGATCCCGTTTCCGTTGTGCTTAAGCATTTGGCCCCTTGAAGGAATGGGATCAAAACCGAGGCGCTGGATCTGCTCGGCTATATCGGGACGTCGAGCATACAGGTCTGATTTGACTATATCACCACCGTCCTTGTCCTCGATCTCATCGACGATTGCTCGCAAGATCTCGAAATGCTTTGGGCTTTGTCGCCGCAGGTTCTTAAGCCAGCGCTGGCCATATGCTTTATTGCAGTAGGTGATCTTGCACGTCATCCACGCACCTTCATCCGCTGCTTCGCGACTTCCGATCGGTTAATGCGCGGATGCCACATGCACAAGACAACAGACTGACATTATGCTGTTATCCAAATGATCGGCTAGCGGGGCGAAGTTGGGCTTGACCATTCACATCATGTTGTGGCACTTAGCATTCACATGATGTGAATGGATGTTCGATGAAGACCTTTAGCGCCGCGCAAGTAGCTCGATCAATTGGCATGTCACCCTCGGCATTCGCGATGAAGTTTGCTCGGGATGACTGGAGGTTGTTTAGCAATGACCGCCCCGAAAACGGTCATGCTCATTCGTTTACGCTCGGGCAGGCCATGGTTTACGCTCTCGCTCGAGAGCTAGCCGGATGCGGTTTCTCCTCCCACGATGCGTTCATGATCGCTCTCTTTGGCCTCGAGCAGTCGAGTGCAGATGCGATGACAACTGGGGTCGGTGAAATCTTCAATGAAGCTCGTGGACGCACCTATTTTGCAGCATATCACGAGGGGACAATCGGCGAGTTCTTCTTCGAAGATGGCAAATTGTCGCACCTCTTTTCCCCTTTCAACGATGGCTCAGAAAAACGCCGGGTCACGGTCATCGACCTTACAGCTATTCGCGACCGAATGATCGCCTCGCTCGAGGGTCAGAGTGCTTGAATATGACCGCGAAGCGCCGTCTTCTGCCTGAGAGCGAAATCCGCAGCGCGATCGAGTTGCTACGTGAGCTGGGTATTGAGCCGGGCGCGGTGGACCTGCGAAGCGACGGGATCACCATTTATCCGAAATCTGAATCGCAAGGGAACGCCTTCGATGCGTGGAAAAACCAATCGAATCGTGAGCGGCCTGCACGTAGTTAGGAAGCGGCTCGCGAGCGGCATCTATCGCTGGAACGTCTATGCTTGGCGCGGCGGACCCTGCATCTATCGGCAGGATGGTGCCCGGCCGATCATCACGCCTGAGATCCTCTCGCAGGCAATGGCTGCGCGGCAGCAAGCGAGCGGCAAGGGGCCTAGCGACACCTTCAAGACGATCATCACTGCTTACCGCGCTTCGCCGGAATTTGAGCGGCTCGCTGACAGCACTCAGCGGGATTATAACCGGATCCTCGACCGCATTGATGACCACTTTGGCGCGGCCTCGATCGCGGCTTTTGAGGATCGCCGGATGCGCCGTGAGATCATCGAATGGCGCGACCAGTGGCGCGGCCAACCGCGCACTGCCGACAAGGCGACCGTGACTATGGCGACGGTGCTAGGCTGGGCGGTGCATAATGCGCTGCTGACCGTCAACGTCGCAGCTGGCATCAACCACCTGCACAGCGCAGACAAGTCAGACAAGGTATGGGAGCCGCGCCACTGGGAGGCGTTCAAAGACGCTCCCGCGCACCTCTTGCAGGCCCTTCGCTTGGCCAGCATGACGGGCTTGCGCCTTGGGGATCTCGTGCGGCTCGATTGGTCTCAGGTTTCCGACAAGGCGATCATCCTGACGACCCGTAAGCGCAAGGGCAGGGCGGTAATCCCGGTGGTGCCTGAGCTGCGCACGTTCCTCGAAAGCATCGAGCACAAGGCAGGGACGGTGCTTCGCAACAGTCGTGGCGAGCCTTGGACCGAGAGCGGGCTGGGCACAGTATTTCAGCGCAACAAGCCTGCAGGTTTTGATCGTACCATGCATGATCTGCGCGGCACCTATGTGACGTGGCTGGCGACTAAGGGCCTCACGGATGATGAGATCGCGAGGATCGTGGGTTGGACCTCGCAACGCATCGCCGGCGTGCGCGCCCGCTATGTCGATGAGGCTCGGGTGATTGTCAGTCTGGTCGATCGGCTGAGTGCGTGAGCGGTTTACACCATATCGGCAAGTCATTGATCGGTAAGGGCATGGTGCGGGTAAAGTTTACAGGCGAAGGAATTGAAATTGTTCAATAAGCCGAGAAATCATAATCCGCGTGTCGGGGGTTCGAGTCCCTCCTCCGCTACCATTAAATCAATTTATATCCCTGGTTTAAAACGATTAATTGGCGCGACATTCGATCTCACGTTTCGAGTGAGACGTATTGGTTGTGCTTGGCCTCTTCCAAACTGATGATCCTATAGGGTGGTAGTCCGTCTTTCAGCGATGCGGGGCGCCTGCCTACAGGCCCTACAAAGATATCGACAAGATCGACGGCACGCCCAATCCCTGGTTTCAACATCCATCCTACGATGAATACCGGCAAGGGATGCTACTTTACGGCCATGACTTCGCGCAAATCGATATTCCGGTGCTTTCGATCACCGGTTACTACGACGGTGGTCAGATCTCGGCGGTTCGATACTCCCAAGAGCATTCCTGACATCGGCCGGATGCCGAGCGCTATTTGCTCATCGCTCCTTACGACCATTTCGGCTCGCAGCAGTCGTTCAAACCGACCGAGCTTCGAGGCTACCCAATCGATCGAGTGGCCTAATTCGATACGAGCGCGATCACCTTTGCCTGGTTCGATCATGTTTTTCGCGTCAAGCCGCGGCCGTCGATCCTCAAGAACCGAGTCAACTTTCAGGTGATGGGCGCAAATGTCTGGCATCACGCCCTGATCTGCCCCCTTCTGAGTGGCCCAATTTCTATTTTAGAATTGGTCACGAAGGAGGAATGGAATGGCAAGGAAGCACAGGCCGGAAGAGATCATCGGCAAGCTGCGTGAAGCGGAGAT